>NZ_JBQEMZ010000001.1:0-549633 GCF_052044445.1 Cellulosimicrobium sp. 22598 | reverse complement strand
CGATGGTACTGCCCTGGAGACGGGGTGGGAGAGTAGGACGCCGCCGGACAACCCTTCACCGAAGGCCCACCCCACACGGGGTGGGCCTTCGGCATTTCCAGACCGTCACGCCGGACCGCCCTCGTCGGGGCCGGCCCGTGCGGACGTCGCGCCGCAGTGCTCCCCGCGCCCTCCGTCACGTGTCACGGTGGGGCCGACGTGGGAAGATGGCCTGCGCAAACTCCAGAACGAGAGGTCACCCCGTGAACGACACCTCCCACGATCCCGAGTCGGACCGCCCGTCGTCGGGCGACGACCGTGGTGGTCGCCGCGACCGTGACGGGCGACAGGGTCACTCGCGCGACGCGCGCGGGGCGGGGCCCGGACGGTCCGGTGGCGACACGAGCTCCGGCGACCGCGACCGTCGCCGCGGTGGTGGCGACGACGGCCGGCGCGGCGCAGGCGAGTCGCGCGGACGTCAGGACGGCGGCTACCGGGGCAAGCCCGACGGCACGCGCGGCCGGGGGGAAAGGGGCCGCCCCGAGCGCGGGTACGGGGGCGCGGACCGCGACCGTCGCGCCGGCGACCGTCCGGGTCGCCGTGACGACCGGGCACCCGCTCGTGACGGGCGTGCCACGTCCGGGGCGCGCGGCGACGGGTACCAGGGTCCCGCGCGAGCCGGCGAGGGGAACCGCGGGCGGTACGACCGGGACGCGACCGACCGCCGTCGGGGCGGCACGGGCCCGCGTGACGACCGCCGGGGCGGCGACCGCCGCGGCCACGCACCCCGCGCAGGGGCGGGCCGGGACCGCGACGGCTTCGACCGTCGTCCCGAGCCGCGTCATCCCGCAGGGCCGGCGATCCCCGACGAGGTGCAGATCTCTCAGCTCGACCGCGCGGCTCGCGGGCGCCTGCGGACCCTGAGCAAGGAGACCGCCGAGGTCGTCGGACGTCACCTGGTCATGGCCGGACGTCTCATCGACTCCGACCCCGAGCTCGCCTACGAGCACGCGCAGGCCGCCGTGCGTCGAGCCGGCCGTGTCGACGTCGCTCGCGAGGCGGCGGGCCTGACGGCCTACGCGACCGGCCGGTACGCCGAGGCGCTCCGCGAGCTGCGCACGGTGCGACGCCTCAACGGGTCGTCGGAGCACCTGCCGATCATGGCCGACTGCGAGCGCGGGCTCGGGCGGCCGGAGCGCGCGCTCGCTCTCGCGGCGTCGGAGGAGGTCGCGACCCTGGACGACGTGGGGCGCACGGAGCTCGCGATCGTCGTGAGCGGCGCGCGCGTCGACCTCGGCGAGCTCGACGCGGCACTCGCGGCGCTCGAGCAGGTGCCCGCCGTCGGGACCCGCGGCGAGCTAGGCGCACGCGTCCTGCAGGCGCGCGCATCGGTGCTCGAGGTCGCGGGGCGGACCGAGGAGGCCGCGGAGATCCTTGCGGGCATCGACGCGAGCCTGCTCGCTGCGGCGCTGGGCGAGCAGGACGACGACGTCGTCGTCTACGACCTGACGGACGAGCTCGAGGAGTCCGAGCAGCTCGCGGACGAGGGTCCGGGGGCGACGGAGGATGCCGCGCCGTCCGACGGGGCGGACCGGTGAGCGCCGGGCTGCTCGGGAGCGACGTCGCGCTGGCCGACCGGTACGACCTCGCGCTCGTCGACCTCGACGGCGTCGCGTATCGCGGGCACGAGCCGATCGAGCACGCGTCCCAGGGCCTGACGACGGCGCGCGCCCGCGGCATGCGTCTCGTGTTCGTCACGAACAACGCGTCGCGCGAGCCCGGCTCGGTGGCCGAGCAGCTGACGGGCCTCGACATCCCCACCTCGGCGGACGAGGTCATGACCGCCGCGCAGGCGGCCGCCGCGCTGCTGCGGACCCGTCTCGAGCCGGGCGCGCGCGTCCTCGTGGTCGGTGGGGCGGGTCTCGTGACGGCGGTCCACGACGCCGGGTTCGTGCTCGTGGAGAGCGCGGACGACGAGCCCGACGCCGTGGCGCAGGGCTTCGCGCCGGAGCTCGGCTGGGCACAGCTCGCCGAGGCGGCGTACGCCGTCCAGCGGGGCGCGTGGCACGTCGCGAGCAACCTCGACCTGTCGTTGCCGACCGCGCGCGGGTTCGCGCCGGGCAATGGGTCGCTCGTCGGTGCGGTCCGCGCCGCGACGGGCGTGGAGCCCGACAGCGCGGGCAAGCCGTCGCCGACCATGTACCGGCTCGCGATCGAGCGTGCGGGCTCCGAGGCGCCGCTCGTCGTCGGGGACCGGCTCGACACGGACCTCGCGGGCGCCCGCGCGGGCGGCTATCCCGGTCTGCACGTCCTGACCGGGGTGAGCACGGCGCGGGACGCGATCCTGGCGGAGCCGCACCTGCGCCCGCACTACGTGGGCGCCGACCTGCGCAGCCTCCTCGAGCCGCACCCGGTGCCCGTGCGCACCGAGGCCGGCTGGTGGTCGTGCGGTGACAGCGCGGCGCGCGTCGACGACGGCGCGCTGCGCCTGGACGTGCGCGGCACCGCGACGGTCGACACCGTCCGGGCGGCCGCCGCCGCGGCGTGGGCCTCCGCCGACGCGGGGCTCCCCGTGGACCCGTCGACGGTCCCGGAGCTGCCCGTCGGGACGCACTGAGCCCGATGGTCGGGCGGCGCGACGCGCCGCCTGGCGCAGGCCGCCGGTCGTGCCCGTCCGTGGGACGCAACCGGTAGCGTGGTCCGGGATGCCCGGCGACGGCCGGGCGACGTTCGCGCAGCCCAGCAGACAGGAGGCAGGACATGACGGACGGTCCGCTGCGTCCGGTTCCCGGACCGCCTCCCGGCGGACGACCGGCGAGCCCGGCAGCCGGGCAGGACGGCGAGGCGCCGTCGCCGGTCGTCAGCCCGCTCGACGCCGCGCTCGGACGGCTCGACGAGCTGGACGGGCTCGCCACCGCGGACCACGTGGGGGTGCTGGAGGCCGTGCACGACGCGCTGGTCGCCGAGCTCGCCCGCACGGAGGACTGAGCGTGGCCGAGCGCACCGGTGCGCGCCTCGACGGCGAGCTCGTCCGGCGCGGGCTCGCGCGGTCGCGCCGGCAGGCCGCCGAGCTCGTGGCCGCGGGCCGGGTGACGCGCAGCGGGACGGTCGTGACCAAGCCGTCGGCCGCCGTCGGGCCGGACGACCTGCTCGCGGTGGCTCCCGACCCGGAGGACCCGGGCTACGCCTCGCGCGCCGCGTTCAAGCTCGCCGGGGTGCTCGACGCGCTGGACGCGCTGGACCCTGCGGGCGCGCCGCTGCGACCGCCCGCCGTCGACGGCGCGCGGTGCCTCGACCTCGGGGCGTCGACCGGGGGCTTCACCGACGTCCTGCTGCGCCGGGGCGCGCGCGAGGTCGTGGCCGTGGACGTCGGGCACGACCAGCTCGTGCCGGCCCTGCGCGCGGACCCGCGGGTGCAGGTGCACGAGGGGCTCAACGTCCGCGACCTGGTTCCCGAGCACGTCGGGGCGGTGCCCGACCTCGTCGTCGGCGACCTGTCGTTCATCTCGCTCGCGATGGTGCTGCCCGCCGTCGCGGGGGTGGTGGGCCCGGGCTCCGACCTGCTGCTGCTCGTCAAGCCGCAGTTCGAGGTCGGCCGGGAACGCCTGGGGAGCGGCGGCGTCGTGCGCGACCCCGCGCTCCACGTCGAGGTCGTCGCCGCGGTCGCGCGGCACGCGGCGGTCGTCGGGCTGCGCCCGCTCGCCGTCGTGCCGAGCCCGCTGCCCGGACCGAGCGGCAACCGCGAGTACTTCTGGTGGCTGCGGGCGGGCGATCCCGGCCGTGCCGACGGCACCGGGCTCGAGGACTCCGCGCTGGAGAACGCCGCCGCCGCGGCGGTGGCGTGGCGACCCGCGCCCGACGGAGGCCTGCCGCCCGTCGTCCTCGTCGCCCGGGCAGCCGCGGACGGACCGGCTCCGACGCGCGACGCCACGACGCCCGACCGACCCCTGACAGGAGGAGCACCGTGACGCGACGCGTGCTGATCGTGACCCACGGCGGCCGCCCCGAGGCGGTCGTGGCGCTGCACGAGGCGGTGACCGAGCTCGAGCGCGCCGGGTTCACCGTGACGCTGCACGACGACGACCTCGCGGAGAAGTTCGGCGACCACATGGCGCGCACGCGGGCGCGCGAGGGCGTCGCGGAGTCCGAGGTCGTCATGGTCCTCGGGGGCGACGGCACGATCCTGCGCGCCGCCGAGCTCACGCACGGGACCGGGGTGCCGCTGCTCGGCGTCAACCTCGGGCACGTGGGGTTCCTCGCCGAGAGCGAGCGCGAGGACCTGCGCGCCGCCGTGGGGCGGCTCGCGGCGTACGACTACACGGTCGAGGAGCGCACGATCGTCGAGGTGCGCGCCTTCCTCCCGGGCGAGCCGGAGCCGCTCGTGGGGTGGGCGCTGAACGAGGCGACGGTCGAGAAGGCGCAGCGCGAGCGCATGATCGAGGTCGTCCTCGGCGTCGACGGTCGGCCGCTGTCGTCGTTCGGGTGCGACGGCGTCGTGACGGCGACCGCGACCGGGTCGACGGCGCACGCGTTCTCCGCGGGCGGTCCGGTGATGTGGCCGGACGTCGACGCGGTGCTCGTCGTGCCGCTCGCGGCCCACGCGCTCTTCGCGCGGCCGCTCGTGGTCGGCCCGCGCTCGACGATCACGGTGGACGTGCTGCCGGACTCGGCGTCGTCGGGCGTGCTCACGTGCGACGGCCGTCGGCGCATCGACCTGCCCAACGGCTCGCGGGTCGAGGTGCGGCGCTCGGACACGCCCCTGCGCCTCGCGCGCCTCAGCACGGCCCCGTTCACGGACCGGCTGGTGTCCAAGTTCTCGCTCCCCGTGGTCGGGTGGCGCGAGCGCGCGGCGAGCGTTGCCGCGACGGCAGGGACGACGGCGGAGCGCGCGGCCGCGACCGCGGGCAGGGAACCGGGGGAGCCGGACGTCACGGACGAGGAGGAGTGAGCGTGCTCGAGGAGATCGCGATCGAGAACCTCGGCGTCATCCGGTCGGCCCGCGTCCCGGTCGGGGCGGGCCTGACCGTGATCACGGGCGAGACGGGCGCGGGCAAGACCATGGTGCTCACCGGGCTCGGCCTGCTCATGGGCGGCAAGGCGGACCCGGCGACGGTGCGCCCGGGCGCGGCGAGCGCCGTGGTCGAGGGGCGCGTGCGCGTCACCGACCGTCCGGCTGTCGCGCAGCGGGTCGACGACGCGGGCGGCCAGGTGGACGACGACGGCACGGTCGTCATCCTGCGCACGGTCGCGGCGGAGGGCCGGTCGCGCGCGCACCTCGGCGGGCGCAGCGTCCCGCAGGGCGTGCTCGCGGAGATCGCCGACGACCTCGTGACGGTCCACGGACAGTCCGACCAGCTCCGGCTGCGGACCGCGAGCCGGCAGCGCAGCGCGCTGGACGCGTTCGCCGGTCCACCGCACGCCGAGCTGCTGACCGCGTACCGCGACGCGTGGACCGAGCGGTCCGCGCTGCAGGCGGAGATCGACGACATCGAGGCGCGCGCGGGCGAGCGTGCCCGGGAGGCCGAGCTGCTGCGCCTCGGCCTCGCCGAGGTCGAGCGGGTGGCGCCGCAGCCGGGCGAGGACGTCGAGCTCACGGCTCTGGTCGCGCGGCTCGGCAACGTCGAGGAGCTGCGGGTCGCGGCCCAGCTCGCGCACGACGCCGTGGCCGGCGACGAGGCCGTGGAGCCGCAGGAGAACGCGGTCGTGTCGGTCGACCGAGCGCGGCGCGCGCTCGAGGCGGTGGCGGGCACGGACCCCGTGCTCGCCCGGCTCGCGGAGCGGCTCGCGGAGGTGGGCTACGTGCTCGCCGACGTCGCGACGGAGATCTCCGGCTACGTCGAGGACCTCGCCGCCGATCCCGCGGGTCTCGAGACCGCGCACGCGCGCCTCGCCGAGCTCGGCACGCTGACCCGCAGCTACGGCGAGACGGTCGACGACGTGCTCGCCTGGGCGAGCGACGCCGGGCTGCGGCTCCTGGACCTGGACGACGGCGGCGAGCGGCTCCATGCCGCGACCGCGCGCCGCGACGAGCTCGACGCGGAGCTGGAGCGCCTCGGGACCGCGATCACGGCCTCGCGCGAGCGCGCCGCGGCCGAGCTCGCGACGGCGGTGACCGACGAGCTGCGCGGGCTGGCGATGGGTGGCGCGAGCCTCGTCGTCGACGTCGAGCGCGCCGAGGAGCCCGGACCGTGGGGCGTCGACGTGGTGACGTTCTCGCTCGTCGCGCACGCCGGCGCGCCGGCCCGGCCGCTGGGCAAGGGCGCGTCGGGCGGCGAGCTCTCCCGCGTGATGCTCGCGATCGAGGTGGCGCTCGCGACGGCGGCGGTCGACGGCACCGGACAGGTGCTGCCGACGTTCGTCTTCGACGAGGTCGACGCCGGTGTCGGGGGCAAGGCGGCCGTCGAGGTCGGGCGCCGGCTCGCGTCCCTCGCGACCCGCGCGCAGGTGGTCGTCGTGACGCACCTCGCGCAGGTCGCGGCGTTCGCGGACGTCCAGCTCGTGGTGACGAAGTCCTCGGACTCGTCGTCGGGCACGGACGACGGGGACCCGGCCGCGGCCGTCACGGTCACCGGTGTGCGCGAGGTCACGGGGGACGAGCGCGTCCGCGAGCTCGCGCGGATGCTCTCCGGGCAGGAGGACTCGGACGCGGCCCGCCGCCACGCGGTGGAGCTTCTGGAGTCCTCGGTCGTGGGACGATAGGGCACGATGAGACTCACTCTGCGCAAAGCCTCCCTGCCGGAGGCCGGGTCCGGCACGCTCGGCCCGGCCAAGGTCGACGCGCGCACCAAGGCGCTCACGAAGCGGCTCCAGCCGGGCGACGTCGCGGTGATCGACCACGTGGACATCGACCGCGTCGCCGCCGACGCCCTCGTCGCGGCCAAGCCGTCCGCCGTCCTCAACGCCGCCAAGTCGGTCTCGGGGCGCTACCCGAACCTGGGGCCCGACGTCCTCGTCGAGGCGGGGATCGTGCTCGTCGACGACCTGGGCCCGGCGATCATGGCCGTCCCGGAGGGCCGTGAGCTGCGGCTCGACGGCGGCAAGGTCTACCTCGGCGACGACCTGGTGGCCGAGGGCGTCCTGCAGAGCGAGGAGACGGTCGCGCGCAGCCTCGAGGAGGCGCGCGCCAACCTCTCGGTCGAGATCGAGTCGTTCGCCGAGAACACGATGAACTACCTGCGGCGCGAGCGGGACCTGCTGCTCGACGGCGTCGGCGTCCCGGACATCCGCACCCCGATCGACGGGCGGCAGGTGCTCATCGTGGTGCGTGGCTACCACTACCGCGAGGACCTCGCGACGCTGCGCCCCTACATCACGGAGTACCGGCCCGTCCTCATCGGCGTGGACGGCGGCGCGGACGCGATCCTCGACGCCGGCTGGAAGCCGGACATGATCGTCGGCGACATGGACTCGGTCTCCGACCGCGCGCTGAGCAGCGGGGCCGAGGTCGTGGTCCACGCGTACCGCGACGGCAAGGCACCGGGGCTGGAGCGCGTCCAGGAGCTCGGCGTCGAGCCGGTCGTTTTCCCGGCGACGGGCACGAGCGAGGACATCGCGATGCTCCTCGCCGACGACAAGGGCGCCGAGGTCATCGTCGCCGTCGGGACGCACGCGACGCTGGTCGAGTTCCTCGACAAGGGCCGCGCGGGCATGGCGAGCACGTTCCTCACCCGGCTGCGCGTCGGTGGCAAGCTCGTCGACGCCAAGGGCGTCTCGCGCCTGTACCGGCACCGGATCTCCAACCTCCAGCTCTGGCTCCTGTCGATCGCGGGGCTCCTCGCCGTCGTCGCGGCGCTGTGGTCGACGGCAGCGGGCCAGACGTTCTTCGGGATCGTGGGCGCCCGGTTCGACGACCTCTGGTCGTGGGTCGGGTCGCTCTTCACGGGCGGCGGCTGACCCGACCGGGCCGCCGTCGTCGGCCCGCGCGCGTCGTTCCCGACCGCGCTCGACCCGCGCTCCCGCGCACCCTGACCTTGCCAGCACGCAGCAGCCCGAACCGAAGGACACCACCGCACAGTGATCGACTTCAGGTACCACATCGTCTCGTTGATCTCGGTCTTCCTGGCCCTGGCCGTCGGGATCATCCTCGGCGCCGGCCCGCTCCAGGGAGCCATCGGCGACCAGCTCACCGGGCAGGTGGAGCAGCTGCGCACCGAGCGCAACGAGCTGCGCGACCAGCTCGACGAGGCGAACGTGACGCTCGGCAACGACTCGCGGTACATCGAGGCGGCGGGTCCGCAGCTCGTCGCGGGGTCGCTCCAGGACCGTCGCGTCGCGGTCGTCGACCTGGACGGGGCGGACAAGGAGCGCGACGACGCGATCGCGGAGCAGCTCGAGCTGGCGGGCGCCTCCGTGGTCGGCCACGTCCGGCTGACGGACTCGTGGACGGACCAGGACGAGGAGAGCGCGCGCCAGACCGTGGCCGAGGGCCTCGGGGAGAAGCTGGGGGAGGTCCCGCAGGACGCCACCCCCGAGCAGCGGCTCGCCCGTGCCCTCGCGCTCGCGCTCACGGGGTCGACGCCCGCGAGCTCCGAGGAGCGCAGCCCGGAGGCCACCGAGCTCGAGGCGCTCCTCGAGCGCTTCGCGCTCGTGGACGTGGTGTCCGAGCAGACGCTCCCCGCGGACGTCGTCCTGCTGCTGAGCGGCCCGGCGCCCGAGCAGGCCGCCCCGACGGGGGAGGGCGAGGAGGCCCCCGCGCCGGACACGTACGTCGTCGACATCGAGGTCCAGGTGGCCGTCGCCGCCCAGGAGGTCGCCGAGGCGGCCCTCGTCGCCGGTCCGACGGCGGTGAGCGGCGACGTCGTCTCCAGCATCCGCGCGAACGACGACCTCGCCGCGACGCTGTCCACGGTGAGCGGCATCGAGGCCGAGCCCGGCCGGATCAACGTCCCGCTCGCCCTCGCCGCGCGCGTCGCCGACCAGGTCGGGCAGTTCGGGTTCGAGGAGAGCGCGACGGCGGTCCTCCCGCCCGCCGTCGAGCTCCCGCCGGTGACGCGCACGACGTCGTCCGACGCGGGCGCTCAGGACGCGGCGGCGGGCGACACCTCGGGCGGCACCTCCGGCGGCACGGAGGACGGCGGTTCCGCGGACGTCGAGCAGACCACCGCCGGCGCGGGGGAGGGCTGACGTGGCGCGCGCGCTGCGCACCCTCGCCGCGGCCGGGGTCGCCGCCGTCGTGACCGCGACGGCGCGCCGCGCGGCCGGTTCGCGCCCGCCGGGCGGCACGGAGCGCTGGACGCGGACCAACCACCGCGGCGAGCCGATCAGCCTGCTCGAGGGCCCGGCGGTCGCCGCCGGCCTCGTCGCCGGGACGCTCGCGACGGGCGGCGCCGCCCGCACGCGCGGCGCGGTCGCCCTCGCGACGGCGAGCGCGGGCGCGTTCGGCCTGGTCGACGATCTCGCGGAGGACACGTCCACCCGGACGAAGGGCCTGCGCGGCCACCTCGGCGCGCTCGCCGAGGGCCGCGTGACCACGGGCGCGCTGAAGGTCCTCGGGATCAGCGGCGTCTCGCTCGTCGCGGCGGCGGTCGGGACGCGGCGCACGGGCGGGGCGTTCGGCCACCTCGTGGACATCGGCGTGAACGGCGCGCTCATCGCCGGGACGGCCAACCTGCTCAACCTCCTGGACCTCCGCCCGGGCCGTGCGCTCAAGGCGGCGGGGGTGGCGTCGGTGCCGTACCTCGGCACCGCGGCGGCTCCGACGACGGGCGCCGTCCTCGGGGCGGCCGTCGCCGCGGCGCCGGGTGACCTGGGCGAGCGCGACATGCTCGGAGACTGCGGCGCGAACGCGCTCGGCGCGGCGCTCGGTTCGCAGGTCGCGTTCGCGGCGCCCCGCTCGGTGCGCTGGCTCGCGCTCGCCGGCGTGGTGGGCCTGACCCTGGCGAGCGAGAAGGTGAGCTTCTCGAAGGTCATCGAGGGCAACGACGTGCTGCGGCGCGTGGACGCGTGGGGCCGGCGCCCGGCGTGAGCGCGCGGGCGGGGCGGCTGCGCGCCGCCACGGGCACCCTGGCGGGCGCCGCCGCGATGATCACGCTCGTGACGATCGCGAGCCGCCTCGTCGGCTTCGCCCGGTCGCTCGTGCAGTCCGCGGCGGTCGGCACCGAGGGCGTCGGGTCGGCGTACACGGCGGCGAACCTCCTGCCGAACGTCCTCTTCGAGGTCGCGGCAGGTGGCGCGCTCGCAGGCGCGGTCGTGCCGCTCCTCGCCGGGCCCATCGCGCGCCGGGCGGGCACCGACGTCTCGCGCATCGCCTCGGCCCTGCTCGGGTGGACGCTCGTCGTGCTCGTCCCGCTCGGGGCGCTCCTCGCGCTCCTCGCGCAGCCGATCGCGTCCCTCCTCATGCTGGCGAAGCACCCCGAGCTCGTCGACGTGACGGCGACCTTCGTGCGCGTGTTCGCGCTCCAGGTCCCGCTGTACGGCCTGGCGGTCGTGCTCGGGAGCATCCTCCAGGCGCACAAGCGCTTCTTCTGGCAGGCGTTCTCGCCGCTGCTGTCGAGCCTCGCCGTCATCGTGGTCTTCCTCGTGTTCGCGCGGCTGGCGGACGGGGACCAGGCGGACGTCGCGGCGCTGTCGGGTGACGCCATCGCCTGGCTGGGCTGGGGAACGACGGCGGGCGTGGCGGTCCTCGCGCTGCCGCTCGTGCTGCCGGTGCACCGGCTGGGCGTCCGGCTGCGGCCCACCCTGCGGTTCCCGGGCGGCGAGGCCGTCCGGGCGCGCAACCTGGCGTTCGCGGGGATCGGGGCGCTCGTCGCGCAGCAGCTCTCCGTGCTGGCCATCATGGGTGCCGCCTACCGGTACGGGCCGGAGCAGACCTTCCCGACGTACTGGTTCGCCCAGCAGGTGTACCTGCTGCCCTACGCGGTGCTGGCGTTCCCGCTCGCGACGAGCGCGTTCCCACGGCTCGCCGAGCACGTCGCCCACGCGCGCCACGACGCCTACCGACGCCTCCTCGCGACGACGACGCGGACGCTGATCGTCGTCGCGGGCCTCGGCGCGGCGGCCCTGATCGCCGCCTCGGCGGCCGTCGAGGCGGTGTTCGCGCACATCGCGACGGGATCGGTCGCCGGACTCGGGGGGGCGGTCGCGGGCATGGCCGTCGGCATCGTCGGCTTCTCGCTCATCCTGCACCTCTCGCGTGCGCTGTACGCCATCGACCGTCAGCGCGTGGCGGTCGTCGTGACCGCCGCGGGGTGGCTCGTGGTCGCGGCGACCGCCTACGTCCTGCCCGCCGTGACCGGCGTCCGCGACCAGGCGGGGGTGCTGCTCCAGCTCGGGCTCGCGACCGCGGTCGGGATGTCGGTCGCGGGCGCCGGGCTGCTCCTCGCGACGCGCCGCCACGCGGGGCCCGAGGCGACGCACGGGGTTCCGCGGACCCTCCTGGTCGTCGCCGCGGGCGTGGCCCTCGGCGCGCTCGGCGGCTCGGCCGTCTCGGGCGCGCTGCTGCCCGACGACGCGGGCTGGCTGCCCGCCGTCGGCGTCGGCGCCCTCGCCGCGCTCGTGGCGGGCGCGGTCGTGGTCGGGGTGTCGCTCGTCGGCGACCGTCCCGCGCTGCTGGGCGTCCTGCGCCGAGGACCGGGCGAGGGCACGCCGACGACGGAGGCGTCCTCGGGGTGACCACGGACGTGGCGCGTCGCACTCGCCGGCCAGCGTGCCGTCGTCGGGGGCGCTGTTAGGATGGAGTTCCGTGGCAGATCACCTGAACCGGCCCTCCTCCCGCCTCAACGCCTCGGGCGCTCGCACCGAGCACCGCACCGCGCACGTCTTCGTCACCGGCGGCGTCGCCTCCTCGCTCGGCAAGGGCCTCACGGCATCCAGCCTCGGTCGTCTGCTCCGCTCGCGCGGCCTGCGCGTCACCATGCAGAAGCTCGATCCGTACCTCAACGTCGATCCCGGGACGATGAACCCGTTCCAGCACGGCGAGGTGTTCGTCACCGAGGACGGCGCCGAGACGGACCTCGACATCGGCCACTACGAGCGCTTCCTCGACGTCGACCTCGAGGCCTCCGCGAACGTCACGACCGGCCAGGTGTACTCCCAGGTCATCGCCCGCGAGCGGCGCGGCGAGTACCTCGGCGACACGGTCCAGGTCATCCCGCACATCACCGACGAGATCAAGGCGCGCATGCGCGCCCAGGCCGGTGAGGACGTCGACGTCATCATCACCGAGATCGGCGGCACCGTCGGCGACATCGAGTCGCAGCCGTTCCTCGAGGCCGCGCGCCAGGTGCGCCACGAGCTCGGCCGGGACGACGTCTTCTTCCTCCACGTGTCGCTCGTGCCGTACATCGGCCCGTCGGGCGAGCTTAAGACGAAGCCGACGCAGCACTCGGTCGCCGCGCTGCGCTCGATCGGCATCCAGCCCGACGCGATCGTGCTGCGCGCCGACCGGGTGGTCCCTGAGCCGGTCAAGCGCAAGATCGCGCTCATGTGCGACGTGGACAACGAGGCGGTCGTCAACGCGATCGACGCGCCGAGCATCTACGACATCCCGCGCGTGCTGCACGCGGAGGGCCTCGACGCCTACGTCGTGCGCCGCCTCGGCCTGCCGTTCCACGACGTCGACTGGGACGGCTGGAGCCAGCTCCTCGAGCGCGTGCACCAGCCCGCCCACCGCGTCGAGGTCGCGCTCGTCGGCAAGTACATCGACCTCCCGGACGCGTACCTCTCGGTCACCGAGGCGCTGCGCGCGGGCGGATTCGCGAACGACGCGAAGGTCACGATCCGCTGGGTCGCGTCCGACGAGTGCCAGACCCCGGCCGGCGCGGACGACGCGCTGCACGGCGTCGACGCCGTCCTCGTGCCGGGCGGCTTTGGCGTGCGGGGCATCGAGGGCAAGCTCGGCGCGCTGCGCTGGGCGCGCGAGAACAAGGTCCCGACGCTCGGCATCTGCCTCGGCCTGCAGTCGATGGTCATCGAGTACGCGCGCAACGTGCTCGGCATCGACGACGCGTCGTCGACCGAGTTCGACCCGGGCACGTCCCACCCCGTCATCGCGACGATGGAGGAGCAGCTCGCGATCGTCGGCGGCGACGGCGACCTGGGCGGCACGATGCGCCTCGGGTCGTACGAGGCCGCGCTCGCGCCGGGATCGGTGGTCGCCAAGACCTATGGGTCGGAGCGCGTCACGGAGCGCCACCGCCACCGCTACGAGGTGAACAACACCTACCGCAAGCAGCTCGAGGAGGCGGGCCTCGTCATCAGCGGGACGTCGCCCGACTCGTCGCTCGTCGAGTTCGTCGAGCTGCCCGCGGACGTGCACCCCTACTACGTGAGCACGCAGGCCCACCCGGAGTTCAAGTCGCGCCCGACGCGCTCCCACCCGCTGTTCGCCGGCCTCGTCGGCGCCGCGCTCGAGAACCAGGCCGACTGAGTGGCCGCCGAGCCGGGCCCGGTGCCGGCCGAGGCGGCGGGCGGCGCGCCCGTCGTCGACGCCCTCGCCCCGCGCCCCGTCGTCGAGACGACGGTCGTGCACGCGGGTCGCGTGTTCGACCTGCGGTCCGACGTGGTCGACCTGGGGGACGGGGGCCGCGTCACGCGCGAGTACCTCGACCACCCCGGGGCGGTCGCGATCGTCGCCCTCGACGAGCAGGAGCGCGTCCTGCTGCTGCGGCAGTACCGCCACCCCGTGCGGCGCGAGCTGTGGGAGGTGCCCGCGGGCCTGCTCGACGTCGTGGGGGAGGACGGGCGGCTCGCGGCGGCCCGCGAGCTCGCGGAGGAGTCCGACCTGCAGGCCGCGCGCTGGGACGTCCTCGTCGACTACTTCACGACGCCGGGCGGCTCGAACGAGGCGCTGCGCGTCTTCCTCGCGCGGGACCTGTCGCCCGTCCCCGACGACGAGCGGTTCGAGCGCGAGGCCGAGGAGCTCGACATGGAGCTGCGGTGGGTGCCGCTCGACGAGGCGCTGCGCGGCGTCCTCGCGGGCGAGCTGCACAACCCGTCCGCCGTCGTCGGGATCCTCGCCGCCGCCGCGTCGCGCGCGGGCGGCTGGGCGTCGCTGCGCCCGGCCGACGCGCCGTGGCCGGAGCGCCGCGGGGGCTGACGCGCCCGGCGGCGCCGGCCGCCGGCCCCCGCACCGGTTCCGGTAGCGTCCTGGGGCGTGGGCTCTCCTCTTCCCGACCTCGTCCCGGTCCCGGGCGGCCGGATCGACGTCGTCGACGCGCGCACCCGGGAGTCACGACCCGTCGTCCTGGAACCGTTCCACGTCGCTCGCACCCCCGTGACCGTCGGCCAGCACCGGGCCGTGCTCGCCGCCGACCCGCTCCGGCCTCGACGCGGGCCGTCGGCCGACGGGCGCCCACGCTCCACGGCGGAGGAGCAGGACCGCACGTCCGGGGAGCCGGACGACGTCCCCGTGCACGGGGTGACGTGGTTCGAGGCGGTGCTCTGGTGCAACGCGGCCTCCCGGGTGGCGGGCCTGGACCCCGCGTACCGGGTCGAGGGTCGGGACGTGCGCTGGGACGTGCGGTCGGCGGGCTACCGGCTCCCGACCGAGGCCGAGTGGGAGCACGCGTGCCGCGGCGGGACGTCCGGTCCGCGCTACGGTCCGATCGGTGACGTCGCCTGGACCGCGGACGACGACGCCGACGGTCCTCGGCCCGTCGCCACGCGGCTCCCGAACGCGTTCGGTCTGCACGACGTGCTCGGCAACGTCTGGGAGTGGTGCTGGGACTACGCCGACACGGCGCGCTACGGCGAGTACCGGAGCCTGCGCGGCGGTGGCTGGGCGGACCGGCCGTGGAGCGTGCGCGCGGGGGTGCGCCGCGGCAGCGCGCCCGACGCGCGGATCGAGGACGTCGGGCTGCGGGTCGCGCGGGGCGCCGTGGGCGAGCCGGGCGTCCCCGTCGCCCAGGGCTGGTCGGACGCGGCGGACCGCGCCCGGGCGCACGTCCCCGGCCTCCTGCCGCTCGGATGGACGCCGTTGACGTTCCCGCCCGCCGCCGGGGACGCCGCCGCCGTCGTCGGTGCCGAGGACTAGGCTCTGACGACGTGCCCGCACCCGACACCCCGACCCCACCGGGGGACGCGCGCGTCCGCGTCCTCGGACCGGTACGGGTCCCGGGAGCGGACGGCGCGTCCGTCGTCCCGCGCGGGTCGCGGGCGTCCGCGCTCGTCGCCGCGCTCGCGCTCGCGGGTGGTCGGGCGCTGGGCGTGACGACGCTCGTCGAGGACCTGTGGGGGCCCGACGCGCCGCAGGACCCGCGCGCCGCGCTCCAGAGCCTCGTCTCCCGGCTCCGGCGGGACGCCGCGCCCGGGACCGTCCTCTCGCGCGCGGGCGGCTACGCCCTCGGGGTGCCGAGCGACCTGGACCACGCCCGTCGCGCGCTCGCGGACGCCCGGACCGGGACGCGTCCCGGCACCGCGCGCCGGGCCGCGGGGGACGCGGGGGATGCGGCGACCGTCGCCGACCTGCGGGCCGCGCTCGCGCTGTGGCACGACGAGGAGCCGGGCGCCGACGTGCCCGGACCCGTCGGGCACGCGCTGCGCGTGGAGGCGGCGCGGCTGCACGACGGGCTGACGGCCGCGCTGCGGTCGGCCGCGGCCGCCGCCGGGGACCAGGAGACCGTCGTCGCGCTCGCGACGGCGGCGCTCGACCGCGACGAGACCGACGAGGACGCCGCGCGCGACCTCATGACGGTCCTCGCGGCGTCGGGCCGGAAGCGCGAGGCGCTCGCCGCGTACGCGCGCGTCCGCCACGCGCTCGTCCGCGAGCTCGGCACGGACCCGGCCCCGGACCTCCAGCGGCTCGCCGCCGCCCTGCTCGACCCTCCGTCCGGTGCGGGCGCCCCGGCGCCGTCGTCTGCCGCGGCACCGTCCGGCGGCCCTGACGCCGCGGCCCCGGTGCCCGGCAGGGCCCCGGGCGCCCGCGTCACGCAGGTGCGTGGCGTGCGCGTGGCGCCCGACGCGCTCGTCGGCCGGGACGAGGACGTCGACCGCGTGTGGGACACGCTCGCCCGGTCGCGGCTCGTCACGGTGCTCGGTCCGGGCGGGCTCGGCAAGACGCGCCTCGCGCAGGAGGTCGCGCGTCGCGCCGCCGCGACCGGGTCCGCCGACCTCGTGGTCGTCGTCGAGCTCGCGGGCGTGCGGTCCGACGAGGACGTCGTCGTGGCTCTCGCGGACGGGCTGGGGATCTCGCCACCCGCGCGCACGGGGCGGCTCGCCGACCGCCTGGCGGCGCCGGAGCTGCGCGAGCAGGTGCTCGAGCGCGTGCGGGGGCGCGACGTCCTGCTCGTCCTGGACAACTGCGAGCACGTGCTCGACGGCGCGGCGCGCTGGACCGCCGACCTGCTCGGCGCCGCACCGCACCTGGCCGTCCTCACGACGAGCCGGTCGCCCCTGCGGCTCCCGGCCGAGCACGTGTACCCCCTCGACGCCCTGGGAGCGGACGGTGGGGCCGGGCCTGCCGTGCGTCTCTTCGTCGAGCGTGCGCGCGCCGTCCGGCCCGGCGCGAGCCTGCCCCCTGACGTCGTCGCCCGGTTGTGCGACCGGCTCGACGGTCTCCCGCTCGCGATCGAGCTCGCCGCGGCCCGCGTGCGCACCATGAGCGTCGAGGACGTCGAGCGGCACCTCGACGAGCGTTTCGCGCTGCTGCGTTCCGGCGACCGGCTCGCCCCCGACCGGCACCGCACGCTCGAGGCCGTGATCGAGTGGAGCTGGAACCTGCTTGCGGAGACCGAGCAGGACCTGCTGTGCCGTGCGGCCGTGTTCCCCGACGGGTTCTCGGCCGAGGCGGCGCAGGCCGTGGCCGGTGGCCCGTCCTCGGGAGCGGTGCTCGGCGCGCCGGCGTGGGGGATCCTGGACGCGCTCGACGGGCTCGTCGCCCAGTCCCTCCTGCGGGTCACCGAGGACGACGGGGTAGTGCGCTACCGGATGCTCGAGACCGTGCGGGAGTTCGGCGCCCTGCGGCTCCAGGACGCGGGCACCACGGCCACGGCGCGCGAGGCCGTGCAGCGCTGGGCCGCCGCGCTCGCGGACCGCTGCGCGGACGCGCTCGTCGGGGGCGACCAGGCCGCCGCCGCGACCGACCTGCGGCGCGAGCAGGAGAACCTCCTCTTCGCGCTCCGCGAGGCCGTCCAGGACGGGCGACCCGACGTCGTCGTGCGGGTGTTCGCGGCGCTCATGGGGTCCTGGCTCCTCCTCGGCATCGAGGACCAGGCCGCCGGGCTCGTGGAGGTCGTGCTCGACTCCGTCGTGGGCTGGGCCGTCCCGCCCGAGGACGTCCAGCCCGCGGCGCTCGCGCTCGCCGCGGTCGCCGGCGCCGGGGCGTTCGCGCGCCCCGAGCTCACCGCCCGGGCGCTGGGGAGGCTGCGCCGCCTCCTGCGCTGGCCCGACGTCGGGCGACGCACCCGGGCGTTCGCGCGGCTCCTGACGGTGCGCAGCACCGAGGAGATGGAGGCGACGCTCGCGAGCCTGCGGGCGGACGACGACGCGTTCGTCGCGATGCTGGCCGAGTTCACGACGGCACAGATGGCGGAGAACGAGGGGCGCCTCGCCGAGGCGCGCTTGTGGGGCGCGCTCGCGCACGAGCGCGCGGTCGCCCGATGCGACGTCGCGGCGCGCGCGACGACGGCGATGTTCCTCGCCTCGTGCGCGAGCGAGGCGGGCGACGCGGAGGACGTCGGACGCTGGGCCGAGGCGGCGCGCGACCACCTGCGCGCGCTGGGCGCGACGGCGACGTTGCAGCAGCTCGACTGGGTGGAGATGTCGGCCGCGGTGACGCTCGGCGAGACGGAGCGCGCCGAGCGGATGCTCGCGGCGCTCGACGGCACGGTGGGCGGCACGGACGTCCCGCCCGACACGCGGTCCGTCGTCGCCATGGGCCGGGCGGAGGTCGCGGCGATGCACGGTGACGACGACGCGGCCCTCGCGCTCTACGGCGAGGCCGCCGCCTCGTTCGACGACGAGGCGCGCTGGTCGCCCTGGTACGTCCTGCTCGTCTCGTCGTGGCTCGTGCGCCTCGCGGCGGCCAGGTCCGCGCTGGTCCCGACCGTCGCCCACGAGCTCCGGTCGCTCGTGCTCGGGATGCACCGGGCGCGGCCGCACTTCGTGGACTACCCGGTCGTCGGGACGTCGTTCCTCGCGCTCGGCGTCGCCTCCGTACCCGGTGCGGAGGGCACGCCGGACGCGGGCGCGGCACGCGGGGCCCTCCTCGTCGCGCTCGCCGAACGGATGGGCTCGCGCCAGGACCAACCGTCGCTGCGGCACGAGAACGCCTGGGCGCGGGTGACCGACGTCGCCGGTGCCGCGGTCGCGGAGCGCGCACGGGCCGAGGCTCGTGACCTGGACCGGGGCGAGCTCGCGCGCCGGGGCTTCGCGCTCCTCGACGAGGCCGAGGCCGAGCTCGAGGGCGACGCCGGCGGGGACCGCTCCCACGACGCCTGACGGCGGGGGGCCGGCACCTGCTCGGGTGCCGGCCCCGCCTGCGGGAAACCACCGTCGGGCGCCGGGGCCCGTCAGGCCTTGCGCATGTACGCACGCACGGTGAGCGGCGCGAAGACCGCGACGATGACCGCCGCACCGACGAGCGAGATCGCCGCGTCGGAGCCGAGCGTCCCGGTGTTCGCCAGCTCCCGGACCGCGGTGACGAGGTGCGACACCGGGTTGACGGTGACGAAGCCCTGGAGCCAGCCCGGCATCGTCTCCGGCTGGACGAACGCGTTCGAGAGGAACGTCAGCGGGAAGAGCACGATCATCGAGATGCCCTGCACGCTCGACGCCGTCCGCGCGACGACGCCGAAGAACGCGAAGATCCAGCTCACGGCCCACGAGCACACGATGACCAGCACGCCCGCGAGCACGACCGCACCGAGCCCGCCGCCCGGCCGGTAGCCCATGAGGTAGCCCATCGCGAACGTGAGGGTGGTCGCGATGAGGTAGCGGACCGTGTCCGCGAGGAGCGCACCCGACAGGGGCGCGATGCGCGCGATGGGCAGCGACCGGAAGCGGTCGAACACGCCCTTGTCCATGTCCTCGCGCAGCTGCGTGCCCGTGACGACCGACGTGGTGATGACCGTTTGCACGAGGATGCCCGGGATGATGATCGGCAGGTAGCTCGTGACGTCGCCCGCGATCGCCCCGCCGAAGATGTACGTGAACATCAGCGTGAAGAGGATCGGCTGCAGCGTCACGTCGAAGAGCTGCTCGGGCGTGCGCTTGATCTTCAGCAGACCGCGGTACGCCATGGTCAGCGTGTGGTCGGCGGTGGCGCGCAGCGACGTGCGGTCGGACAGCGCGCGGTCGGCACCGGCCTGGATGCGGGGCCGGGTCGCGACCGCCGCGCCGGTCGGGCCGGAGGTCGTGGTCGTGGTGGTCATCGCAGCGCCGCCTCTCGCGTCGCGGCCGCGCGGTCCTCGCGCGCGCCCGGGGTGTTGCCCGTGGATCCGGGCGCGCCGTCGCCGGCGGCCGCGTCGGGCTGCTCGGCGCCGTGCCCCGTGAGGGTGAGGAACACCTCGTCGAGGCTCGGCTTGTCCATGCTCAGCGAGCCGACCTCGATGCGGGCCTCGCGCAGGCGCACGAGGAGGTCCGTCACGACGTCCGGCCCGGAGACGGGCACGGTGAGCCGCCGCGCCTCGGGGGAGACCGTCGCGGCGAGGCCCAGCGTGCGCTCGACGATCTCGAGCGCGGGCGCCACGTCGGCGGCGTGGACCAGGGCGAGTTGCAGCGACTGGTCGCCGACGGCGTCCTTGAGGTCGTCCGCGGTGCCCTCGGCCACCACACGCCCACGGTCGATCACCGCGATCCGGTCCGCGAGCTGGTCCGCCTCGTCCAGGTACTGCGTCGTGAGCAGCACGGTCGACCCGCTCGCGACGAGGTCACGGATCGTCGACCACATCTGGGCCCGCGTGCGCGGGTCCAGACCCGTCGTCGGCTCGTCGAGGAAGATGAGCGGCGGCTGCGCGATGAGGCTCGCCGCGAGGTCCAGACGGCGGCGCATGCCGCCCGAGAAGTTCTTCAACGGGCGGGACGCCGCGTCCGTGAGGCCGAACGCCTCCAGCAGCTCGACCGCCTTGCGCCGGGCCTGCGTGCGTGACAGCCCGAGGAGCCGCGCGAAGATCACGAGGTTCTCCGTCGCGCTGAGCGTCTCGTCGACCGAGGCGTACTGGCCCGTCACGCCGATGAGCTGGCGCACCTTGTGCGGGTGCGCGACGACGTCGTGCCCGAACACCCGGGCGGTGCCCGCGTCCGGGCGCAGGAGCGTCGCGAGCATGCTGATGGTCGTGGTCTTCCCGGCACCGTTGGGCCCGAGGACCCCGTAGACGGTGCCGGTGCGCACGGTGAGGTCCACGCCGTCGACGGCGCGGTTCTCGCCGAAGACCTTCACGAGGCCGTGGGCCTCGATCGCGGGGGTGGTCATGTGTCCTCCTGGTCGGTGGGTTCACCACCCAGGCTCGACGCGCGCCCTCGCACCGCGCTGTCAGCGGAGCACCACCCGCTGTCACGCCGCTGTCACGCTCGCACCTGCCGAAGTAGAGCCGTGGTCGGCCGAGGTAGAGGCGTGGTCACCGTGCCCGACGGCGTGTGGTTGCCCTGGGTGGGCGGGGTGGGTGGTGGTGCCGCGTCTACCATCCGCCGCTCGTTCCTCGCGGCTCCCGCCAGGCCCGCCACGACGCGGCACCACCACCCACCCCGCCCGGCGTCGTCTCGCCCTGGTCTCCGCTACCTCGGGCGACTGCCCGCGGTGTCGGCCCGCCTGTGCCGTGCTGGCCCACGGGTGGGCCCGACCGTCGGGGCGACCGACTCGTCGGGCACGGCCTGGGCTCTTCCTCGGCAGACCACGGCCCTCCATCTGCAGACACGGCTCTACCCCGGTCCACCACGGCTCTACCCCGTGCGACGACGGCTCTCTTTCGGCAGGTGCGGTTCGTGCCGCGCGGGCCTGAGACCCGCCCGGTGAACGTCCTCCCGACGGCGGCAAAGGCCGTGTGCCGGGGCGGGCTGGCGTGCTAGCGTCGGGGCCGATCGTGAACCGAGCCGAGGGGGTGAGTCCCGTGAACGCTGTGTCCGTACCGGGCGCTCCCTCGCTGCCCACGATCGCGCGACGGCCGTAGTCGTCGTCGGGAGCGCTCGCCGCATCATCGCGAGAGGCGACTCCCATGAACACCACCACACCTTCTTCTGCACCGGGTACCTCTGCCGTAGGCCTCCCGGTACCTGACCTCCAGCCGTCCGATCCGGTCCCGACGACGGGTGAGCGCGCCCTCGTGCTCGGGGGCGGCGGGTCCACCGGCAACGCGTGGCTGATCGGCGTCGTCGCCGGTCTGGCCGACGCCGGGCTGGACGTGTCCACGACGGCCGACCTGACCGTCGGGACGTCGGCCGGTTCGACGACGGCGGCGCAGCTCGCCGGTGCGACGCCCGCGGAGCTGTACGCCGCCGCGCTGGTCGCTCCGACGCGCCCGCCCGCGGGGCCGGGCGGCCCGGACGCGGGCGGGGACCGCACGCGGCAGGCGGCGGACCAGATGGCGCGGACGGCCGCGATCATCGCCGGTGCCCAGGACGCGGCCGACATGCGCCGCAGGCTCGGGGCTGCAGCGCTCGCGTTGCCCGGGGCGTCGGACGGGGCGGCCCGGTCGCGGTGGCGGGCGACCGTCGGTGCGCGCCTGCCCGACCCGTCCTGGCCCGGCCGGTCGGTGCTGCTCACGGCGGTCGACGCGCGGACCGGCGAGCCCGCCGTCTTCGACCGGCACAGCGGCGTCGACCTCGTCGATGCCGTCGCGGCGAGCTGCGCGAGCGGGTTCGCCTACCGGATCGGGGAGCGGCAGTACCTCGACGGCGGCTACCGCCGCAACGAGAACGCGGACCTGGCGGTCGGGCACCGGCGGGTGCTCGTGCTGTCGCCGTTCGGGGGCAGGACGCGGGCGCCGCTGGACTGGGGCCTCCAGCTCTCGGCCCAGGTCGACGAGCTGCGGGAACGGGGGAGCGAGGTCGAGGTGATCGTCCCGGGGCCCGCGGCCGACCACCTGTTCGGCCCGCAGGCAATGGACCTGTCGCTCCGGCCGGCCGCGGCCGAGGCCGGGTACGAGCGGGGCACCGCGCTCGCGGAGCACGTCGCCGCGCTCTGGCGCTGACCGGCGCCGACCGGCGCTGACCCAGCGGTGGCCCGGGCCGGTCAGGCCCGGGCCACCGGCCGCTCAGGCGCGGGTGCGCGTCGTGAGGACGACGCGCGTCGAGCCGGCGACGAGGAGCGCCGAGCCGAGCATGTGCAGGCCGACGAGGAGCGCCGGCAGGCCCGTGAAGTACTGCACGTATCCGATCAGGCCCTGCCCCAGCGTGATGGCGAGCAGGATCCAGGCCGCGCGGCGCACCTGCTCGGGGCCGCGACGGACGCTCACGAGGTAGGCGACGAGGACGGCGACGAACACCCACACGGCCCACGCGTGGATCTTGCTCATGAGCGCGGGGTCGACGGCGAGGCGGTACCCGACCTCCTCGTCGCCGCTGTGCGGGCCCGCCCCCGTGACGACGACGCCGAGGACGACGACCAGCGCCGTCAGCCCGTACAGGGTCCAGGCGAGCGTGCGCGAGCGCGGGGCGACCGTCGGGACGGGCGGCCCGTCGCCCTCCCCGGACCGGTGCAGGAGGAGCAGCGAGACGGAGACGAGCGCGGCCGAGACGACGAAGTGCAGCGACACCCAGCCCGGGTGCAGGTGGAGCAGGACGATCACGCCGCCGATGACGGCCTGCGCGGCGACGCCGAGGAGGGGGACGGCACCGAGGAGCCGGTAGGACAGGACGCGGGACCGGTCGGTCCACACGAGGACCAGCGCGGCGATCGCGATGACGCTCAGCACCCCGGTGAGCGTGCGGTTCCCGTACTCCACGAACTGGTGGTACGTCGTCTCGGGGTGGAACTTCGCGGCGAACTGGCCCGGCTCGCACTGCGGCCAGGTCGAGCACCCGAGCCCCGAACCCGTGAGTCGCACGGCGCCGCCCGTCACGATGATGCCGATCTGCGCCACGAGGTTCGCGACGAGCACCGGCCGGGTCCAGCGGCGCAGCGGCGCGAGCCGGTCCGGTCGTGCGGCGCCGCCACCGGCGGCGCCTGCGGGGCTGTCGGCGGGAGCGGGGTCGAGCGCGGGGGGCGGGGTGCTCACGGTCCCACGGTATCGGGACGACCGTGCAGCCCCGGAACCCAGCGCGTGTGAGATGCGCCCGGACCTCAGGTCCAGCGGAAGAGCTTGCCCGCGCCCCAGCCGAGCGCCGCGGTCCAGCCGAGCAGCACGACGACGGAGAAGGGCGGCACGGCGCCGTCGAGCAGCGCGCCGCGCATCGCCTCGCCCAGCGCCCCGGACGGCAGCAGGAGCGCGACGTGCTCGAGCGGGCCGGGGAGCTGGTCGGCCGGGACGAGGACGCCACCGCCGACGGTGAGCAGCACGAGCACGAGGTTCGCGACGGCGAGCACGCCCTCGGCGCGCAGCGTCCCGGCGAGCAGCATCGCGAGCGACGTGAACGCCGCCGTCCCGAGCAGCACGGCGAGCAGGGCCGCGGGGATCCCGGCGGGGTCGGGCTGCCAGCCGAGCGCGAGCGCGACGGCCGTGATGACCACGACCTGTACGACCTCGACGGCGAGGACGCCGAGCACCTTCCCGGCGAGCAGGCCGCCGCGGCCCAGCGGCGTGGTCGACATGAGGCGCAGCACGCCGTTGCGGCGGTCGAACGCGGTCGCGATGGCCTGCGACGTGAACGCCGTCGACATCACGGCGAGCGCGAGGACGCCGGGCGTCACGAAGTCGACGCGCGTCGCGCCGCCCGTGTCGAGGTCGACGAACGACGTGAGCACCAGCCCGAGCAGGAGCATGACGGGCAGGATGATCGTCACGAGGAGCTGCTCGCCGTTGCGCAGGATCATGCGCGTCTCGAACGCCGTCTGGGCGACGACGCGGCGCCACGCGGGAGCGGCGAGCTCCGTGCTCGGGGTCTGGCTCGGGTCCTGGGTCTCCGACGTGGTCTTCGGGGTCGCGCTCATCGCAGGTGCCGTCCCGTGAGGTCGAGGAACACGTCCTCGAGCGTGCGGCGGCCCACGGTGACGCGCGAGGCGAGGACGCCGCGCGCGGCGAGCCACGTCGTCAGCGCCACGAGCGTCGCGGGGTCGGCGGGCCCGGTGAGGGTGTACGAGCCGGGCTGCGGCTCGGCGACGCTCCACGCGGCGGGTGCGCCCGCGCCGTCGGGCAGACCCGCCCCGGCGAGGGCCTCGCTCAGGCCGGCGAGGCCGAGCCCGGGGGTGGCCTCGAAGCGCACGGTGCGGTCCGCCTCGCCGTCGGCCCCGGTCTCGAGCAGGTCGCGCGTCGCGCCCGCGGCGATGACCTTGCCGTGGTCGACGACGTACACGTGGTCGGCCAGGTCCTCCGCCTCGTCCATGAGGTGCGTCGTGAGGACGATGCCGACGCCCTCCGCGCGCAGCTCGCGCACGAGCTCCCACACGGCGTGCCGGCTCTGCGGGTCCATGCCCGCGCTCGGCTCGTCGAGGAAGACGACCTCCGGGCGCCCGACGATCGCCGCGGCGAGCGCGAGGCGCTGCCGCTGCCCGCCGGACAGCCGTCGCACGGTCGTGCGCGCGAAGCTCTCCAGCCCCAGGCGCTCGGTGAGCTCGCCGACGTCGCGCGGCCGCGCGTACATCGAGGCGACGTGCCGCAGCATCTCCAGGGCGCGCACGCCCGTCGGGAGCCCGCCGTCCTGGAGCATGACGCCGACGCGCGGGCGCAGGTCGCGCGCGTCGGTCAGGGGGTCGAGGCCGAGGACCTCGACGCGCCCGGCGTCGGGGGAGCGCAGGCCCTCGCAGCACTCGACGGTCGTGGTCTTGCCGGCGCCGTTGGGGCCGAGCACCGCGGTGATCGCGCCGCGCTCGGCGGTGAGGGACACGCCGTCGACGACGGCACGACCGTCGTAGCGCTTGACGAGGTCGTGCACGAGCACGGCGGGGGCGGGCACCCGGCCGATTGTAGGGGGCGGGTCTGCCGCTCAGGACCCGGGCCCGGCCCGGACCGCACGGGTGTCGCGTACGCCACATCTCGACGCCTCCGGGGCGGTCTGAGGGTCGCCTTGCTTGCGTTCGGGCAATTAGGGAACAACCATGTTGTCTATATCGGTTCCAGATCTGTCACCCCGTTACAGGCCGCGCCACGCGCACGCGCGCCCACGGGACGCACCACGGGAGGTGAGCATGGCCGCAGGACCCGTCCGACCGGACGCGCTGCGCGCTGCCACCCCCGCGGTCGGGCAGGCGCCCAGCACCGTCCCGGCCACCGACGCCGACCGCCGCACGCGCGAGCGCGTGCTCGAGCTCGTCGCGAGCGCCGGTCCCGTGAGCGCTGCCGACCTCGCCGCGACGCTCGGGCTGACGCCCGCCGCCGTCCGGCGCCACCTCGCCCTCCTCGAGGAGGACGACCTCGTCGCCGTGCACGACGCCGGGCACCCCACCGGGATGCGCGGCCGCCCCGCGCGGCGGTACGTGACGACATCGGCCGGACAGGGCGAGCTCAGCGGCACCTACGCCGACCTCGCGACGCAGGCGCTGCGGTACCTGCGCGACGTCGCCGGGCCGGACGCCGTCGAGCGGTTCGCCCACGACCGGCTCGCCGAGCTCGCCGACCGCTACGAGGGTCGGCTCGACGCGGACGACGTCGAGGGCCGGGCCGCCCAGCTCGCGGCGGCGCTCGCGGACGACGGGTACGCGGCGAGCGTGCGCCCCGTCCCCGGCACGTCCGCGGTGCAGCTCTGCCAGGGGCACTGCCCGGTGCAGCACGTCGCGGAGGAGTTCCCGCAGCTCTGCGAGGCGGAGGCGCAGGTCTTCGCCAGGCTGCTCGGCTCGCACGTGCAGCGGCTCTCGACGCTCGCGACGGGCGCGCACGCGTGCACGACGAACGTCCCCGTCCGGGCGCGCGGCCGCCCGACGTCGGGCGAGACCTGACCCGAGGGGCGCGCCGCCGCCCCGAGGCCACGAACGACATCCCCCGCAAGAACCCTTGTACCGACTGCCCCCGCCCGCAACGACGGACAGTGGAAGGACGACCATGAGCGCTCCCACCCAGGACGCCACCGGCACGGCCCAGCCGACCGGTGAGAAGCAGACCGACGACGAGATCATCGCCTCGATCGGTGCCTACGGCTACGGCTGGCACGACAGCGACGCCGCCGGCGAGGCCGCGCAGCGCGGCCTGTCCGAGGACGTCGTGCGCAACATCTCGGCGCTGAAGAACGAGCCCGAGTGGATGCTCAAGACGCGGCTCAAGGCCCTGCGCCTCTTCGACAAGAAGCCCATGCCGAGCTGGGGCTCCGACCTCACGGGCATCGACTTCGACAACATCAAGTACTTCGTGCGCTCCACGGAGAAGCAGGCCGCCTCGTGGGACGACCTGCCGGAGGACATCAAGGAGACGTACGACAAGCTCGGCATCCCCGAGGCGGAGAAGCAGCGCCTCGTCGCGGGCGTCGCCGCGCAGTACGAGTCCGAGGTGGTCTACCACCAGATCAACGAGGAGCTGGAGCGCCAGGGCGTCATCTTCCTCGACACGGACACCGCGCTGCGCGAGCACCCGGAGCTCTTCCAGGAGTACTTCGGCACCGTCATCCCGTCGGGCGACAACAAGTTCGCGGCGCTCAACTCGGCCGTGTGGTCGGGCGGGTCGTTCGTCTACGTGCCGCCGGGCGTGCACGTCGAGATCCCGCTGCAGGCCTACTTCCGCATCAACACGGAGAACATGGGCCAGTTCGAGCGGACGTTGATCATCGCGGACGAGGGCTCGTACGTGCACTACGTCGAGGGCTGCACCGCGCCGATCTACTCGTCCGACTCGCTGCACTCCGCGGTCGTCGAGATCATCGTCAAGAAGAACGCCCGCGTGCGGTACACGACCATCCAGAACTGGTCGAACAACGTGTACAACCTCGTGACCAAGCGGGCGACCGCGGCCGAGGGCGCGACGATGGAGTGGGTCGACGGCAACATCGGCTCCAAGGTCACCATGAAGTACCCGGCGATCTACCTGCTCGGCGAGCACGCGCGCGGCGAGACGCTCTCGATCGCGTTCGCGGGCGAAGGCCAGCACCAGGACGCCGGGGCCAAGATGGTCCACGCGGCGCCGCACACGTCGTCGTCCATCGTGTCGAAGTCGGTGGCGCGCGGCGGTGGCCGCACGTCCTACCGCGGCCTCGTCCAGGTCCTCGAGGGCGCCTCGCACTCGGCCTCGACCGTGCTGTGCGACGCGCTGCTCGTCGACCAGATCTCCCGGTCCGACACCTACCCGTACGTCGACGTCCGCGAGGACGACGTGTCCATGGGGCACGAGGCGACGGTCTCGCGGGTGAGCGAGGACCAGCTGTTCTACCTCATGTCCCGAGGCATGGAGGAGACCGAGGCGATGGCCATGATCGTGCGCGGGTTCGTCGAGCCCATCGCGCGCGAGCTGCCCATGGAGTACGCGCTCGAGCTCAACCGCCTCATCGAGCTGCAGATGGAAGGGTCCGTCGGCTGATATGACCACCACCACCATTCCCGAAGAGGCCGGCCTGACCACCGACCACTCGCGCGCGCAGGCCGACGGGGCGCACTCCCACGGCGTGGTGCCGCAGGGCTCGCGCGCCGAGCGGCTGACGTCGTTCGACCTCGCCGACATCCCCGTGCCCTCCGGGCGCGAGGAGGAGTGGCGCTTCTCGCCCGTCGCACGCCTCGCGCCGCTGTTCGACGACAAGCTCGTCGGGCAGAGCGGCGGCGGTGACGTGCGCGTCACGGTCGTCGAGGCCCCCGAGGTCGAGGTCGCGATCGTCGGTCGCGACGACGAGCGGCTCGGCACCGCCGGCAAGCCCGGCGACCGCACCGCCGTGACGTCGTGGAACGCGTTCGAGCAGTCGACGGTCGTCACCGTGCCGAAGGAGGCCGTCGCCTCCGACGTCACGTCCGTGCGCGTCGAGGGCCACGGCTCCACGCCGACCGCGAGCCACGTGCTCGTGCGCGCCGAGCGCCACTCGGAGGCCGTCGTCGTGCTCGACCACGTCGGGACCGCGACGCTCAACGAGACGGTCGAGATCGTGGTCGAGGACGGTGCGCACCTCACCGTCGTCTCGGTCCAGGACTGGGCCGACGGCGCCGTGCACGCGTCGTCGCACCGTGCCCGCATCGGGCGCGACGCGCGGCTCAAGCACGTGGTCGTGACGCTCGGCGGCGACGTCGTGCGCATCACCCCGGACGCGACGTTCACGGCCGAGGGCGGCGACGTCGAGATGGTCGGCCTCTACTTCGCGGACGCGGACCAGCACCAGGAGCACCGCCTGTTCGTCGACCACGCCGTGCCGCGCTGCAAGTCGCGCGTGACGTACAAGGGCGCGCTGCAGGGCGAGGGCGCGCACGCGGTGTGGGTCGGGGACGTGCTGATCCAGGCCGAGGCCGAGGGCACCGACACGTACGAGCTCAACCGCAACCTCGTCCTCACGGACGGCGCGCGCGCGGACTCGGTGCCGAACCTCGAGATCGAGACGGGCGAGATCGAGGGCGCGGGTCACGCGTCCGCGACCGGCCGGTTCGACGACGAGCAGCTCTTCTACCTGCAGGCCCGCGGCATCCCGGAGGTCGAGGCGCGCCGCCTCGTCGTCCGCGGCTTCTTCGCGGAGCTCATCCAGGAGATCGGCGTCGCGTCGGTCGAGGAGCGCCTGCTCGAGGCGATCGAGCGCGAGCTGAGCAAGTCCATGTCGATCATCGACGGGAGCGCCGAGCTCGCCGAGGCGACGGCGTGACCGCACAGCCCGCCTGCACGACGTCCGACCTCGGCCCGGAGGAGGCGCTCCGCGTCGAGCTCCCGGCCGAGGACGGGCGCGTCGTCGAGGTCGCGGTCATCCGTGACGGCGACGGCGACTGGCACGCGATCTCGGACATCTGCTCCCACGGGGCGGTGTCCCTGTCGGACGGCGAGGTCGAGGGCTGCTTCGTCGAGTGCTGGCTGCACGGCTCGCAGTTCGACGTGCGGACCGGCATGCCGACCGCGCTGCCCGCGATGCGGCCCGTGCCCGTGTACCCGGTGACGGTCGACGGCGAGCAGGTGCTCGTCGACGTCGACCGCGTCGTCGCTCCCACCTGACCTACATCCTGAACTGGCGCGCCGAGCGCGCCCCACGGCTCACCAGAACCTCTTGGAGAAGAACCACATGTCCACTCTCGAGATCCGCGACCTGCACGTCAGCGTCGACACCAAGGAAGGGCCGAAGCCGATCCTGCGCGGCGTCGACCTGACGATCGCCAGCGGCGAGGTCCACGCCATCATGGGCCCGAACGGCTCGGGCAAGTCCACGCTCGCCTACTCGATCGCCGGCCACCCCAAGTACCAGGTCACCGGCGGCACCGTGACGCTCGACGGCGAGGACGTCCTCGCGATGAGCGTCGACGAGCGCGCCCGCGCGGGCCTCTTCCTCGCCATGCAGTACCCGGTCGAGGTCCCCGGCGTCTCCGTGTCGAACTTCCTGCGCACCGCGAAGACGGCCATCGACGGCGAGGCGCCCGCGCTGCGCCACTGGGTCAAGGACGTCAAGGGCGCCATGGAGCGCCTGCGCATGGACGACTCCTTCGCCGAGCGCTCGGTCAACGAGGGCTTCTCGGGTGGCGAGAAGAAGCGCCACGAGATCCTCCAGATGGAGCTCCTCAAGCCGAAGTTCGCCGTCCTCGACGAGACCGACTCGGGCCTCGACGTCGACGCGCTGCGCATCGTGTCCGAGGGCGTGAACCGCGTCCACGGCGCGACCGACGCGGGCATCCTGCTCATCACGCACTACACGCGCATCCTGCGCTACATCAAGCCGGACTTCGTCCACGTCTTCGTCGACGGCAAGGTCGCCGAGGAGGGTGGCCCGGAGCTGGCCGACCGCCTGGAGGAGGAGGGCTACGACCGCTACCTCTCCGGCGCCGTCGAGTCCGCCTCGGCCGCCTCGGCCTGAGCGGTCGCACCACGTTCGAGGAGACGACCATGACGACCACCGCGCACCCCGCGGAGCATCCAGCGGGGCAGCAGGCCGGTCCGCCGGCGCGCCTGACCGACGTCGAGCTCGCCGCCGTGCGGGCCGACTTCCCGCTGCTCGAGCGCACCGTGCGCGGTGGTCGTCCGCTCGTCTACCTCGACTCCGCGGCGACGTCGCAGAAGCCGCAGGTCGTCCTCGACACCGAGGTCGACTTCTACGAGGAGCGCAACGCGGCCGTGCACCGCGGCGCGCACCAGCTCGCCGAGGAGGCGACCGAGGCGTTCGAGGACGCCCGCGCGGACGTCGCGGCGTTCGTCGGCGCGCGCCCGGGCGAGATCGTCTGGACGTCCGGCGCGACGGCCGCGATCAACCTCGTCGCATACGGGATCTCGAACGCGACGCTCGGCCGCGGGGGAGAGGCGGCCCGCCGCTTCGCGCTCGCGCCCGGCGACGAGATCGTCATCACCGAGGCCGAGCACCACGCGAACATCGTGCCGTGGCAGGAGCTCGCGGCCCGCACGGGCGCCGTCCTGCGCTGGTTCGAGGTGGACGACGACGGGCGCGTGCGCGTCGAGGACGCCGCGACGGTCATCACGGAGCGCACGCGGATCGTCGCGTTCGCGCACGTGTCGAACGTGACGGGCGCGGTCACGCCCGTCGAGCCGATCGTGGCCCGGGCGCGCGAGGTCGGCGCTCTCACCGTGCTCGACGCGTGCCAGTCCGTGCCGCACCTGCCGGTCGACCTGCCCGCGCTCGACGTCGACTTCGCCGCGTTCTCGGCGCACAAGATGCTCGGGCCCACGGGGGTGGGCGTGCTGTACGGGCGGCGCGAGCTGCTCGAGGCGCTGCCGCCCGTGACGACCGGCGGGTCGATGATCGAGGTCGTCACGATGACCGAGTCGTCGTACATGGCGCCCCCGCAGCGGTTCGAGGCGGGCACGCAGCCCGTCGCGCAGGTCGTGGGGTTCGGCGCCGCGGCGAAGTACCTGCACGAGCTCGGCATGGACGGCGTCGCCGCGCACGAGCACGAGCTCGCCGCGGAGCTGCTGCGCATCGGGGAGATCCCCGGGGTGCGCATCATCGGCCCGCGCGAGCCCGAGGACCGGCTCGCCGTCGTGTCGTTCGTCGTGGACGGCGTGCACGCCCACGACGTCGGCCAGGTGCTCGACGACGCGGGCATCGCCGTGCGCGTCGGTCACCACTGCGCCCAGCCCCTGCACCGCCGGTTCGGCATCGCCGCGACCGCGCGCGCGTCCGCGTCGGTGTACACCTCGCGCGAGGACGTCGACGCGTTCCGGGAAGCATTGGCCGGGGTCCGCGCGTTCTTCTCGGTGGACTGAGAGAGGACCCGATGAGCTCGATCGAGCAGATGTACCAGCAGGTCATCCTCGACCACGCGAAGACCCCGCACGGCCGGGGCCTGGTCGAGGTGGCGGACGGCGCGGCGAGCGGCCAGTCGCACCAGGTGAACCCCACGTGCGGCGACGAGGTGACGCTGCGCGTCGAGCTCGCCGGGGACACGATCGACCGCGTGAGCTGGGAGGGGCAGGGCTGCAGCATCTCGCAGGCGTCCCTGTCCGTGCTCACCGACCTCGTGTCCGGCCGGCCCGTGACCGAGGCCGAGCACCTCGGCGAGGTGTTCCGCGAGCTCATGGGCTCGCGCGGCAAGGGCCTCGACGAGGCCGCGGAGGACGAGCTCGGCGACGCCACCGTGTTCACGGGCGTGTCGCGCTACCCTGCGCGTATCAAGTGCGCCCTGCTCGGCTGGGCCGCGCTGCGCGACTCGCTCGTCACCTCGGGCGCCCTGAGCGCCGTGGGCGACGCATCAACGGCAGCAGCTTCCGACGCGGCGCTCGCCGCGCGGGGAACGACGGAGGAGAACCGATGACCACCGAGACCGGCGCGCCCGCCGAGGGCGTCACGCCCAGCCCGCCGAACGTCGCCGACGTCGAGGAAGCGATGCGCGACGTCATCGACCCCGAGCTCGGCATCAACGTCGTCGACCTCGGCCTCGTCTACGGCATCCAGATCGACCAGAACAACCACGCCGTCATCGACATGACGCTCACGTCCGCGGCCTGCCCGCTGACCGACGTCATCGAGGACCAGTCCGCCCAGGCGCTCGAGGGCCTCGTCGACGGCTTCCGCGTCAACTGGGTCTGGATGCCGCCGTGGGGCCCGGAGAAGATCACGGCCGACGGCAAGGAGCAGCTCCGCGCGCTGGGGTTCAACGTCTGACGACCTGCCCCTCCGCCGACCGACGCCGCGTCCCCTCGGGGGCGCGGCGTCGTGCTGTTCGGAGCGGGGCGCGCGGCCCGCGAGCGTGCCGTCCCGCGGCGCCGCTGCTCACGATCCGATTGCGATCCTTCCGGTGCGTTGACGAGGAAGGTCCTGAGTGTTGGGATATGTGCGCCCACACCACTTTTCGGAGGATGACGTGACACAGCAGGACCAGACCGGCGCGGGCGGTTCCCCGCGGCAGGTGCGTTACCGCGGCCGGCACCTCCCGATGGTCGCGGTGGTCATCGCGGCGACCATCGCCACGGCGCTGGCGTACAGCGGCATGGTCCTGTTCGGTCTCGAGGTGGCGCACATGTCGCCGCTCGAGGCGTACGGGCTCGCGGGCTTCCTCGAGATCAGCCTCGTCGCGGTGGCGCTCATGGCGCGCAACGCGGCGCTGGAGGGCCGCCCGTACGGCGTGCTCCTCGCGCTGACGTGGGTGCTCTCGGGCACGTCGGGTCTGTTCGCCGCGCTGCACGAGGTCGCGGTCCCGACGGCGAGCACCCCGTACATGGTGGTGTTCCGGTTCGTGCCGCCGCTGGTGGCGGCGCTCATGTGGCACCTCGCCCTCGTGGGGGAGCGGCACATGGTGACGGGTCACACGCTCGAGGAGCGGCGTCGTGAGCTGCGCGTCCACGGGTACGTCTCCGCGCTGGAGCAGTGGCGCGACGCGCGCGCCGACAGCGCTGGCTCGCCCGCGGACCTGCGCAAGGTCCGGGCCGCGCACGAGCGGCAGCGCGCCGCGCGCGACGCGGCGCTCAAGCTGCTCACGGTCGAGGACTTCGAGCGCCGCATGCAGGTCTGGGTCGACCGCCTGGAGGCCGCGGAGCGCCACGGCAACCGTCTCGACCTGATCGGGGCGAGCTCCGTGAAGCGCGGCACCGCGCGCGGGTCGGCCGAGGCGCCTGCGGCGTCGGAGGTTCCCGCGGTGGTGGTCGCTCGGACGGTGGTGGCACCCGCAGAGGGGCTCGTCGAGGCGCACCGCCAGGAGACCCTTGCGCTGGAGCCCGCGCGCGACGCCGAGCTCCTCGCGGCGGAGGAGGCATCGCCGGCCGCCGAGCCGGTCCCGGACGAGGCCTCCGCCGCGTCGGACCAGGAGAGCCCGGAGGCCTTCGCGCCGGTCGAGGCACCCGCCGTCGCGCAGGACGACGAGCCGGTGGACGAGGCGGACGACGAGAAGCCCTACGTGCCGCAGACGGCGTTCGAGGCGCTCCCCGATCTCGAGGCGCGGGTCAAGGAGCTGTTCGGGCGCGCCCAGCCGCTCCCCTGGGACCAGCCCGTCCCGGAGGAGGACACCTCGGCGCCGGTCGTGGAGCCTCCGGCCGTGACGGGTCACACCCGGCGCGTCGAGGTCTTCGACCTCGTCGGCGGATCGACCGGCGCGTCGGCCCCGGCGACGGAGGCCGACGACACCCCCGTCGGCGAGGAGGACCCGACCGCGGAGCGCGACCGCCGCATCGTCGAGCTCGCCCGCCAGGGCATGAAGCAGGGCGAGATCGCCCAGAAGGTCTCGGCGTCGCGGTCGACCGTGAGCCGTGTCGTGCGCCGCTTCGAGGACCAGCGGCCCGTGGCCGACGACGACCGCGAGCTCGCGAACGCCTGACGCACGTCGTCGCGCCCGCCCGTCCGGCCACCTGGCCGACGCCGGACGCGCCCACCGACCGACGCCGCGCCCCCGTCCCGGGGGCGCGGCGTCGTGCCGTCCCGACCGCACCAGGGCAGCACGCGATGGCCTTCGATGGGGGTAGTGAGGACCTTGGTCCCAGACGGCTGATGTGGTCGGACCACCTCCCCTAGGGTCGGGAGCAGGGTTCCGGTCGCACACCGACCGGGACCTCGACGCAGCCCCCGCCTCTCGAAAGTGCTCCCCGTGGCCCCCCTCTCTCACGCCCCGTCGGACGCGGACGCGCCCGCCGCAGGCGGTCCCCTGGACGGCGACCGGATCGTCGTGGTCGGCGCCGGCATGACGGCCCACCGCCTGGTCGCGGGCCTGCGCTCGCGCGACCCCGAGGGCGGCTGGTCGCTCACGGTGATCGGCGACGAGCCGCACGAGCCGTACGACCGCGTGCACCTGTCGGAGTGGTTCGACACGCGCGACGCCCAGGCGCTCACGCTCGACGGCGCCGTGTGGGACGACCCGCGCGTCACGCTCGTCACGGGTGACGCGGTCGCGTCGCTCGACCGCACGGCGGGCGTCGTGACGACGCGTTCGGGCCGCCAGGTCCACTACGACCGCGCCGTGCTCGCGACGGGATCGTGGGCGTGGACGCCGCGCGCGGAGGGCACGGACCTGCCTGGGCTGTTCACCTACCGCACGCTGGACGACGTCGAGCGGCTGGCGGAGTGGGTGCGCCTGCGCGAGCGGACGCTGGGCCGGGCGGTGCGCGGCGTCGTCGTCGGCGGTGGCGTGCTGGGTCTCGAGGCCGCGGCGGCGCTCCAGCGGCTGGGTGCCGAGGCCACGGTCGTGGAGTTCGCCGACCGCCTCATGAGCGTCCAGCTCGACCAGGGCGGCGGTGAGATGCTGCGCCTGCTGATCGAGGACCTCGGCGTCTCGGTGCGCACGGGCGCGGGCGCCCACCGGTTCCTGCCCGCGGGCGACGGGTCCGTGGGGTCCGTCGAGCTGACCGACGGGTCCGCCCTGCCGACCGACGTCGTCGTCTTCTCCGTGGGCATCCGCCCGCGCGACCGCGTGGCGCGCGAGGCCGGCCTGGCCATCGGCGAGCGTGGCGGCGTCGTCGTCGGCGAGGCGTGCCAGACCTCCGACCCGGGCGTGTGGGCGATCGGCGAGTGCGCGTCGGTCGACGGCGTGTGCGCGGGCCTGGTCGCGCCGGGGAACGACATGGCGGACGTCGTCGTCGACCGCTTCCTGGGCGGCGAGCGCGTGCACCGCCGTGCCGACGACGGCACGAAGCTCAAGGGCGTGGGCGTCGAGGCGGCGTCGTTCGGCGACGTGAACGCGGTGAGCGCGGGCGCGCTGGAGGTGTCGTTCGTCGACCCGATCCACCGCCGCTACCGCAAGCTGGTGCTCTCGGACGACGCGACGACGCTGCTCGGCGGCGTGTTCGTCGGCGACATCGAGCTCTACTCCGCGCTGCGTCCCCTGCTCGGCCGCCCGCTCGGCGCCGACCCCGCCGCCGTCATCGCGCCCGACGGCGAGGGCCCGGCCGACACCGAGCTGCCCGACGAGGCCGTCGTCTGCTCGTGCAACAACGTCGACGCCGGGACGGTCCGCTCGGCCGTGACCGAGCACGGGTGCCGGACGATCGGTCAGGTCAAGGAGTGCACGACGGCCGGCACGGTGTGCGGGTCGTGCGTGCCCGCGCTCACCAAGCTGCTGAACGCCGAGCTCTCCCGGGCGGGCGTCACGGTCTCGGACGCGCTGTGCGAGCACTTCGCGATGTCCCGCGCCACGCTGTACCGGCTCGTCCGCGAGGAGGGCCTGCGTACGTTCACCGAGGTCGTCGCGGCGCACGGGACGGGACGCGGGTGCGCCGTCTGCCGCCCGACGGTCGCGTCGATCCTCTCGACGCTGCGTCGCGGGCACGTCCTGGAGGGCGAGCAGGCCGCGCTGCAGGACACCAACGACCACGTCATGGCGAACCTGCAGAAGAACGGCACGTACTCGGTGATCCCGCGGATGCCCGGGGGAGAGGTGCGCGCCGACCAGCTCCTGGAGTTCGCGAAGGTCGCCGACGACTTCGGGCTCTACGTGCGCGTCACCGGCGGCCAGCGGCTCGCGATGTTCGGCGCGCGGCTCGACCAGCTCCCGGAGATCTGGCGGCGCCTGACGGCCGTCGGCTTCGAGTCCGGGCACGCGTACGGCAAGTCCCTGCGCACGGTGAAGACGTGCGTCGGGCGCACGTGGTGCCGGTTCGGCGTGCAGGACTCGTCGGCGATGGCGGTCCGTCTCGAGCTGCGCTACCGCGGGCTCCGCTCGCCGCACAAGATCAAGCTCGGCGTCTCCGGGTGCGCGCGCGAGTGCGCCGAGGCGCGGGGCAAGGACGTCGGCATCATCGCGACCCACAAGGGCTGGAACCTCTACGTCGGCGGCAACGGCGGGGCCCAGCCGGCGCACGCCCAGCTCCTCGCCGAGGACCTCGACGACGAGACGCTGGTCCGCTACGTCGACCGGTTCCTCATGCTCTACGTCCAGGAGGCCGACCGCCTCCAGCGCACGGCGCCGTGGGTCGCGGAGCGCGCGGGCGGGCTGGAGGAGCTGCGGCGCGTCGTCGTCGAGGACTCGCTCGGGATCGCGGACCAGCTCGAGGCCGCGATGGCCGAGCACGTGCGCGACTACGAGGACGAGTGGGGCGCGACGCTCGCCGACCCGGCCAAGCTGCGCAAGTTCACGCCGTTCGTCAACGCGCCCGAGGCGATCGACGGCGACCTCGCGTTCGTCCCCGAGCGCGGCCAGGTCCGTCCCGCGGACGAGGGCGACGCCGTCGCCTACCCCGACCCGCGCGCCGCGCGCGACGTCGCGCTCGCCGCGGCCCGTGCCGAGCCGGAGGACGCCCGATGAGCACGTTCGTCGACATCTGCGCGCTGGACGACCTCGACCCCGAGCGGGGGGTCGGCGCGCTCCTGGGCGACACCCAGGTCGCCGTCTTCCGGCTCGCCGACGGCACCGTGCGCGCCGTCCAGCAGCGCGACCCGTACTCGGGCGCCAACGTCATGTCGCGCGGCCTCGTCGGCACGCACCGCGTGACCGGCGACGACGGCGAGGAGCGCGACGTCGACACCGTCACCACCCCCATGCTCAAGCAGGTGTGGGACGTCGACACCGGCGAGGTGCTCGACGCCGGGGGCAAGGACCGCAGGCCGTTGACGGTCTTCGCGGCGCACGTGCGCGACGGTCGCGTCCTGGTCGCCGCCGCGCCCGGGGCGTCCGCGCCCTCGCCCTGACCGGCGGGCACGCGCGCGGAAGGTCGCCCCGCGAGCACGGCACGACACGCGCCCGGCGGTCCGGCCCAGACCACGGGTGATCCCCTAGCCTGACGGCATCCCCGTCAGCAGGCGCGGACCACGCGCCGCGCGTCGCAAGGGAGCCGCGGGTGCGCGTCCTGCTCGTCATCGACCAGTTCGAGGATCCCACCAACGGGACCACGATCTCGGCCCGCCGCTTCGCGGTCGCCCTCCGCGAGCGCGGCCACGAGGTGCGCGTCGCGTGCTGCCGAGGCGCGGTCCGCCCGGGAGATGCCGCCCACGAGACCTCGGCGGACGACGTCGTGCACTACCGGCTCGAAGCGCTCGGCGTCCCGGGCTTCAACCGGGTGATCGCTGGCCAGGGGTGGGTGCTCGCCCAGCCCGACGACGACGTGCTGCGCGACGCCCTGGGGTGGGCCAACGTCGCGCACGTCATGTCGCCGTTCTGGCTCGGCTCCCGGGCCAAGCGGCTCGCGGACGCGCTCGGTGTCCCGTCCACCGCCGCGTTCCACGTGCAGCCGGAGAACGTCACCTACAGCCTCGGCCTGGGGCGGGTCGCGCCGCTGAACCACCTCGTGTACGCGGTGTTCCGGCCGTTCTACGACCGGTTCGGGCACGTCCACTGCCCCAGCCGGTTCATCGCCGGGGAGCTGCGCGACCACGGCTACCGGGCGGCGCTGCACGTGGTGTCCAACGGCGTCGACCCCGGGTTCGTCCCGCGCACGCTGCCGAAGAGCGCCGACCTGGCCGGCCGGTTCGTCATCACCATGACCGGGCGGCTCTCGCGCGAGAAACGGCAGGACGTGCTCCTCGACGCCGTCGGCCGGTCCCGGCACGCCGACCGCATCCAGCTCGTGCTCGCCGGGCGCGGTCCGCTCGCGGAGAGGTACGCCCAGCAGGGCGCGAGCCTGCTGCACCCGCCGCGGATCGGCTTCCTCGCCCAGGACTCGCTGCGGGACGTGCTGGCCATGAGCGACCTGTACGTGCACGCCGCCGACGCGGAGATCGAGGCGCTCGGCTGCCTCGAGGCCGTCGCCACCGGTCTCGTCCCGGTGATCTCCGACTCCCGTGCGTCGGCGACCGGGCAGTTCGCGCTCGACGAGCGCAGCCTCTTCCGTGCCGGGGACGCCGCAGACCTCGCGCGCGCGATCGACTACTGGATCGAGCACGACGAGGAGAGGACCCGCATGGGTGCGGCGTACGCGGCGGTCGGCCGGGAGCACGCGCTCGACGTGTGCGTCCCGCAGATCGAGGAGATGCTGCGCCAGGCCGTTCTCGAGGGAGGCGGCGCGGTCGACCCCGCGCCGGTCGACCGGGACGACGCCGCGGGCCGGGCGCCGGGGCGCTCGCATGAGCGCTGACCGCGGTCACGGGTCGGCGGCGCCGCGGCTCTGGAGCCGGTTCGACGCGGTCTTCTTCGACGTCGCGATGGCCGTCGTGCGGTGGTACGGGTACGTCGTCCACGGGCTCCGGGTCACGGGGCGCGAGCACCTCGCCGACGAGCGCGGCGGGGTCGTCACGGTCGCCAACCACGTGCACTACCTGGACGGCCCGTGGGTCGCCGGGCAGCACCGCGGCCGGCGCGCCGCCGTCGTCTCGCAGCCCTCGAACTTCCACCTGCCCGTGGCGGGCGTCCTGGTCAGCCACCTGCTCGCCGTCCCGCTGCCCCGCGGGCCGGGAGAGCTCTCCGCGTTCGAGGCGCGACTGCGGCGGACCGTCGACGCCGGCCAGGGCGTCCACTTCTTCCCCGAGGGCGCGCTGGTCATGTACGACACGACGCTGCGGCCGTTCCGGCGCGGTGCGTTCGTGTACGCCTGCCGGCTGGGCGTGCCTGTCGTGCCGATGGTCTTCACCTACGGCCGCCGGCCGTGGTGGCGCCCCCGGCCGCCGATCCACCTGACGATCCTCCCGGGCGAGCATCCCCGCGGCACCGCTCCCGCCGACATCGCCGAGCTCCTCGCCCGCTGCCGGGCCGCGATGGAGGCGGTCGTCGTGGAGGCTTCCGACGACGTGGCCCGGTGGTGAGGACGTCCGGGCCTACAATCGCTCGTCCCGGCAACGACGCCGGCAGCACCACCGAAGGAGTCCCGACACCCATGCTCGCCGCGTGGGGCGCGCTCGCCCTGCTCACCCTCGTCCACCTCGCCGCGCAGCTCGCGGGCGCCTCGACGCTCGCCGACGCGTCGCAGTGGTTCCTCATGCCCCTCCTCGCGACCTGCCTGTGGCTCGCCACGCGACGACGCGACGGCGGACGACGCGACGGCGACGGTCCGGGCCGGCGCTCGCGGCTGGTCCGTCTCACGCTCGTCGCGCTGGGCTTCTCGTGGCTCGGTGACACGGCCCCCGACCTCGCCGACGGCGACACGGCGTTCCTCGTCATGGTCGGGTTCTTCCTGTGTGCCCAGGTGACGTACACACTCGCGTTCTGGCCCTTCCGCGCGGGGTCGGTGCTGCGTCGCCCGCTCGCGCTCGCGCCGTACCTGCTCGCCTTCGTCGCACTCGTCGTCGCGTGCGCGCCCGGTGCCGGGTCGCTGCTCGTCCCGGTCGTCGTGTACGGCGCGTGCCTCGTGCTGATGGCCGTGACGGCGACGGGCGTCGACCGCCTCGCAGCCGTCGGCGGGGCGGTGTTCCTGGTGTCCGACGCGCTCATCGCCCTCGGCGCGTTCGCGCCGTGGTACGCCCTGCCCGCGCACGGCTTCTGGGTGATGCTCACCTACGTCGTCGGGCAGGTGCTCCTCGTCCTCGGCGTGCTGCGCCGGGAGCGCGCCACGGCGGCCCCCGTCGAGGAGAAGGGCGGCGCCGCGTGGGCATCGACGTGACGCTCGCCGGTGCCCGCTGATCCGGTTGCCGCTGATCCGACCTCAGGCGTCGAGCGAGCGGACGACGCGCGCGGGCGTGCCGACGACGACGGTGCGTGCGGGGACGTCCCGGGTGACGACGGAGCCGGCCCCGACGACGGCGTCGTCCCCGATCGTCACCCCGGGAAGGACGGTCACGTTGGCGCCGAGCCACACGTTGCGGCCGAGGACGACGCGCGCGGGGTGCATGTCGGCGCGCCGGGCCGGGTCGAGGTCGTGGTTGAGCGTCGTGAGGACGGCGTTGTGCCCGATGAGGCAGCCGTCCCCGACGGTGATGCCGCCCTGGTCCTGGAATCGGCAGCCGGAGTTGAGGAAGACGTCCCGGCCGAGGGTGATGTTCTTGCCGAAGTCGGCCGTGAACGGCGGGAAGAGGGTCACGGACTCGTGCACGGGCCTGCCCGTCAGCTCCGCGAGGAGCTCGCGGACGCGCTCGGGCGAGCGGTACGCGCCGTTGAGCTCGCCGGCGATGCGCAGCGCCTCCTGGCTCGTGCGGTGCATGACGGCGTGCAGCGGCGAGCCGCCGGGGATCGTCCGCCCGGCGTCGAGCTCGGCCAGCAGGTCGTCCAGGTCCATGGGTTCCTCTCAGTCGGTGCGCGACGGCGCGGTGGCCGGGGCCTCGGCGGCCGCCCAGGACGCGAGCAGGCGCAGCGACTCCTCGGTCGGGGAGCCGGGGGTCGCGGTGTACACGGTCATGCCGAGCCCGGGGTCGCCGTGGAGCTCGAGCGTCTGGTAGTGCAGCTCGAGGTCCCCGACGACGGGGTGGCGGAACGTCTTCTGCCCGGCGTAGTGCCGGCGCACGTCGTGGGACGCCCACAGCTCGCGGAACCGCTCGCTCCGCGTCGAGAGCTCGCCCACGAGGGCCTGGAGGCGCCGGTCGTGCGGGCTGCGGCCGGCCTCGCGGCGCAGGATCGTGACGTTCGTCCACGCCGCGCGGTCCCAGTCGGGGTAGAAGTCGTGCGACGCGGGGTCGAGGAAGATGTGCCGCGAGAAGTTCGCCGGGCCCGCGGAGCCCGCGGTCATCGGCGCGTACATCGCGTACCCGAGCGCGTTGGCCGCGACGAGGTCCATGCGGTTGTTCTGGATGAACGCGGGCGCCGTCGTGATCGCGTCGAGCAGGTACTGCAGCTCGGGGCGCACCGGGGTGTCGCCGTGGCCGCGCTGCGGGCGGGCGCCGACGGGGTTCGCGGTGCGCGCGAGGTCGAGCAGGTGCTCGCGCTCGGCCGCGTCGAGGAGCAGGGCACGCGCCACCGACTCGAGCACGACGTCGGACACGCCCCGCAGGTTTCCGCGCTCGAGCCGCGTGTAGTAGTCCACGCTCACGCCGGCGAGCCGGGCGACCTCGTCGCGGCGTAGTCCCGCGACGCGGCGACGGCCGCCGAACGTCTCGATGCCGGCCTGCTCGGGGGTCACCCGGGCCCGGCGGCTCATGAGGAACTCGCGCACCTCGGAACGGTTGTCCATGGCCTCCACGTCTTTCACGGTACGTCGGGACGACGGCGGGCCGCGCGGGCGGGAGTGCCGTGGCCTCCCACCCGCGCGGGGGCACGTCAGCCCGGGTACTCCTCGGGGGCGAGGAGGTCGCCCCACGTCGTCTCGGGCTCGTCGACGCCGGGCGCGGGCGCCTCCCACAGCGCGAGATGGCACAGGAAGCTGTCACCGCTCGCGCCGTGCCAGTGCCACTCGCCCGGGGGCGTGTAGACGGTGTCGCCCGGCCGGAGCTCGACGACCTCCTCGCCCCGCGACTGCACGTAGCCGAACCCCTCGGTGACGTGCAGCGTCTGCCCGACGGCGTGCCGGTGCCACGCGGTGTGCGCGCCGGGGGCGAAGCGGACGAGGTTCAGGCGCGCCCGCGACGGCTCCGTGCCCGCGTAGTAGGAGTTGAACCAGACGTCACCGGTGAACCACGAGGCGGGTCCCTTCACGGTCGGCGTCGTCGGCTGCCTCTCGGTGCTCATGTCTCTCCTCCTGTCAGGACGTCGTTCAGAACGCGACGAGCGTCTTGAGGGACTCGCGGCGGTCCATCGCGGCGTAACCCTCGGCGATGTCGTCGATCGCGACGGTCTTGTCGAACACCCGGCCGGGGTCGATCTCCCCGCGGAGCACCTGCGGGATCGCGTCCTCGAGGTACGCGCGGACGGGTGCGGGCCCGCCGGTGAGCGTGATGTTGCGGCCGAAGAGCGAGCCGAACCCGACCGGTGCGTCCTCGTACTGCGGGACGCCGACGCGGCTGATCACGCCCCCCGCGCGCACGACGCCGTAGGACTGCTCGTAGGCGGGCATGTGCCCGACGGCCTCCAGCACGACGTGGCTGCCCAGGCCGCCGGTGAGGTCACGGACCCGCTGGATCCCCTCGGCGCCCCGCTCGGCGACGACGTCGGTCGCGCCCCACTCGCGCCCCAGGTCGGTCCGCGACGTGTGGCGGCCCATGAGGATGATGCGCTCGGCGCCCATCTGCCGTGCGGCGAGCACGGCGGACAGCCCGACGGCGCCGTCGCCGATGACGGTGACGGTCGTCTGCGCGGAGACGCGCGCCATGTGCGCCGCGTGGTAGCCGGTGAGGTACACGTCCGAGAGGGTGAGCAGCGAGGGGAGGAGCGGGCTCGTCTCGTCGACGTCCGGCACGGCGACGAGGCTGCCGTCCGCGAGCGGGATGCGCGCGAGCTCGGCCTGCTGGCCACCCACGTCGCCGGGGTTGCCGTAGAACCCGCCGTGCGGGCACGCGGTCTGGAAGCCGTCGCGGCACACGGGGCACGTGTTGTCCGACCACGCGAACGGCGCGATCACGAGGTCGCCCGCGCGGACGGTCGTGACGGCAGAACCGGTCTCCTCCACGATGCCGAGGAGCTCGTGCCCGATCGGGACGCCTTGGTCGGTGTGCGGCATGGAACGGTAGGGGTGCAGGTCGGACCCGCACACGCACGCGCGCACCGCGCGCACGATCGCGTCGGTCGGCTCGACGATCGTCGGGTCGGGGCGGGTCTCGACGCGGACGTCGCGCGCGCCGTAGATGACGGTGGCCTTCAAGGAGCTCTCCGTTGCCGGTGGGGAACTGGGTGCGATCACCATTCGACACCGGGTGCGCGTACTCCTGGGAGTCCCGCTCCTACAGGGTTCTGGCAGTACCTCCCACGACCGGATCGGTGCAGCGACCGGGGGACGGTCAGACATCGGGCCCGGTGGAAGGCTCCCCGTCGTCGACGTGCACCATGACGAGGGCGACGTCGTCCTGGGCGCCGTGGGGGACGAGCTCCGCGAGGAGCGCGTCCAGCAGTTCCTCGGGGGCCACGTCGCCGAGCCCCTCGACCCGGCCCGGGAGCTCGTCGAGCACCTCGCGCAACGACCGGTCCCGGCGCTCGACGAGCCCGTCGGTGTAGAGCAGGAGCGTGTCGCCCGGGTCGAGCGACGCCTCGTGCTCGGTGCGCGGGCCGCCCAGCCCGACGCCGAGCATGGGCGACGGGCGCGCCGTGAGCAGGTGCGCGGTCCCGTCCGCGCGGCGCACGACCGGCGGGACGTGCCCGGCGCTCGCCCAGCGGACCGCGCGCCGTCCGGCAGGTCCGGGGGCGCCGATGCGCGCGACGGCGACCGTCGCCAGCGCCTGGAGGCCGAGCCCCTCGGCGGTCTGCTCGGCGGCGTCGAGCGCGGTGGCAGGGCCGGCGTCGGTCGCGAAGGCGACGGAGCGGAGGACGCCGCGCAGGTGGCCCATGTGGGCCGCGGCGGCGACGTCGTGCCCGGTCACGTCGCCGACGACGACGGTCGTCTCGCCGTCGGGGTGCACGAACGCGTCGTACCAGTCGCCGCCGACGTGCACCTCGGGGACCGCCGACCGGTAACGCACGTCGATCGCCAGCCCCGGGATGTCGGGGGGCGGGGTGAGGATCGAGTCCTGGATCGCGAGCGACGCGCTCCGCTCGCGCGTGATCACCTCGGCGTAGCGGTCGACCGACGAGCCGAGGAGCAGCCCGCGGTCGACGAGCGACATCGCGTCCGGGCAGTCGCTCACCTCGCCCCGGCCGGTGTCGGGCGCCGCGGGGCCGCGCGCGAGCACGACGCTCGTCACGTCCTCGGCGCGGTGCACGACGGCCGACACCCGACCGCCCGCGTCCAGGACGGGGAGGTTGGTCGTGATCCACCACCGCTCGGCCCACCTGCCGTCGGGGCGGCGCAGGTCGTACCGGTGCGGCCCGATCATCTCGAGGCGGCCCGTGCGTGCGACCCTCTCGAGCGACCGGACGACCCGTTCGACGGAGCTGCCGTCGGGGCCGTGAGCGGGGAACACGTCGAGGTAGTGGCGGCCGACGACGGCGCTCGCGGGCACGTCGATCGTGCGCAGCAGCGACTCGTTGGCGTCGAGCACCGTGAGGTCCGGGGAGAGCACGGCCTTGGGCGCCGTGAGGACCGCGAAGACGGCGTGGTAGTCGACGGGGCCGGCGGCCCCGTCCGCGTCGCGAGGCGTCCGGACGGCGCCCCCCTGGTTCCCTGCCACACCACGAGCCTGCGCCCATCGCCGGTACTCGCAAGGGCGGGCGACCGCGACGTCCCGCTCGGGACGCCCTGGCGCCCTCGCCGGCGGCCGTCGACCGGGGGCTACCCGACCGCCGTGACGGGCGAGGCGAGCGGCGTGCCGGACCCGTCGCGGCGCTGGTCGACCTCCGGCAGGTCGACGGCCTGGCCGCCGGAGCCCGTGGCACGGGCGGGACCCTGCCCGACCCACGCGAGGATCAGCGCGTCCTCGCCCTTGAGGAACCGCTGCGCCCGGACGCCGCCGGTGCCGCGGCCCTTGCCGGGGTAGAGCTCGTACGGCGTGACCTTGCCGGCCCCGGTCTGGGTGCCCGCGAGGGCGCCCGACGACCCGGCGACGGTGACGACGACCCCGAGGTCGCGCACGTCAGCCGGCACGACGCCGAAGAACGCGACCCGGTGGCCGTCCGCGAGCCGGATGCCGGCCATGCCGCCGGCCGCACGCCCCTGGGGCCGCACCGCGGACGCGTCGAAGTGCAGCAGCGACGCGTCGGTGCTGACGAACACGACCTCGTCCGCGTCGGTCGCGGGCGCTGCGCCGACGACGGTGTCGCCGTCCTTGAGGCCGATGACCTCCCAGTCGTCGCGGTTGCTCGGAACGTCGCCCGGGGCGACGCGCTTGACGACGCCCTGCGCGGTGCCGAGGGCGAGCGGGGGAGCGTCCGCGTCGAGCGACGCGATCGTCACGGCCTCCTCGCCGGGCGCGAGCGCGACGACCTCGCTGAGCGGCACGCCGCCGGACAGGCTCGGCGCGCTGTCGGTCGGTGGCAGCGCGGGCAGGTCGAGCACGGAGACGCGGACCATCCGCCCGCGGCTCGTGACGAGCCCGACCTCACCGCGCGCCGTCGTGCGGACGGCGGCGCGCAGCACGTCGTGGGCGGCGCGCGGGCCGGAGCGCGCCGGCTCCGTCTCGTCGCTCGTGCGGGCCAGCAGACCGGTGGCGGAGAACAGCGCCCAGCAGGGCGTGTCCGCGACCTCGAGCGGGACGGCCGCGGTCGTGGTCGGCGCGGCGCCGGCCGACTCCAGGAGGATGGTGCGGCGCGGGGTGCCGTACGTCTTGGCGACGTCCGCCATCTCTGCCGACACGACGGCGCGCAGCTTCGCGTCGCTGCCGAGGATCTCCTGGAGCTCCTCGATCTCGCGGCGCAGCGTCTCCTGCTCCTTCTCGAGCTCGATGCGCGAGAACTTGGTGAGGCGGCGGAGCTGGAGCTCGAGGATGTACTCGGCCTGCGGCTCGGAGAGGTCGAACACGGTCTGCAGGCGTCCGCGGGCCGTCGCGGCGTCGTCGGACGAGCGGATCACCTGGATGACCTCGTCGATGTCGACGATGGCGATGAGCAGGCCGTCCACGAGGTGGAGCCGCTCGGACCGCTTGCGCAGCCGGTAGGCGGAGCGCCGGCGCACGACGTCGATGCGGTGGTCGACCCAGACCGAGAGCATCTCGCGCAGGCCGAGCGTGCGCGGCTGCCCGTCGACGAGCGCGACGTTGTTCATGCCGAACGAGTCCTCGAGCGGCGTGAACTTGTAGAGCTGCTCCAGCACCGCCTCGGGGTTGAAGCCCGTCTTCACCTCGACGACGATCCGCAGCCCGTGCTCGCGGTCCGTGAGGTCGGTCGCGGCGGTGATGCCCTGGATCTTCTTCGTCCTGACGCCCTCGGCGATCTTCTCGATCACCTTCTCCGGGCCGACGAGGTACGGCAGTTCGGTGATGACGATGCCCTTGCGGCGCGGGGTGAGGTTCTCCACGCGGGCGGTGGCGCGCGTGCGGAAGGTGCCGCGGCCCGTGCGGTAGGCGTCGCGGACGCCGTCGAGACCGACGATCTTGCCGCCCGTCGGCAGGTCGGGGCCGGGGACGAACCGCATGAGCGCGTCGAGGTCGGCGTCCGGGTGCGCGACGAGGTGGCGCGCCGCGGCGACGACCTCGACGAGGTTGTGCGGCGCCATGTTGGTGGCCATGCCGACCGCGATGCCCGACGCCCCGTTGACGAGCAGGTTGGGGATCGCCGCCGGGAGCACCTCGGGCTGCTGGAGCTTGTTGTCGTAGTTCGGCACGAAGTCGACGACGTCCTCGTCGAGCCCCGCCGTCATCGCGAGCGACGGGGGAGCGAGGCGCGCCTCGGTGTACCGGGAGGCGGCGGGGCCGTCGTCGAGCGTGCCGAAGTTGCCGTGCCCGTCGACGAGCGGGAGGCGCAGCGAGAAGTCCTGCGCGAGGCGCACGAGCGCGTCGTAGATCGCGGCGTCCCCGTGCGGGTGCAGCTTGCCCATGACCTCGCCGACGACGCGCGCCGACTTCACGTGCGCGCGGTCGGGGCGCAGGCCCATGTCGGCCATCATGTAGAGGATGCGGCGCTGGACGGGCTTGAGGCCGTCGCGCGCGTCGGGCAGGGCGCGGGAGTAGATGACGGAGTAGGCGTACTCGAGGAACGACGTCTCCATCTCCGCCTGGACGTCGACGTCGACGATCTTCTCGTTCACCTCGGCCGGGTCGAGCGAGGGGGTCGAGGACTTGCGCGCCATGTGCCTGCGGGCTCCTGCCGTTCGGTGCGCCGCGAGGGCGCGGGATCTGTGCCGGCGTGCGCCGGTGGTGACGTGCTGCGGTCGCGCGCCGCACGCGAGGGTACGCCAACCGTCCGACATGCCGCGTCGCGTCGCCTGTCGAGGGACCATTGTCCTCCCTGGTCGGGCCGGGGTGGCGCAGGCGCACCGCGCCACCCACCGCATAGCCTGGGGGCGTGAGCGACGGCGGCGCAGCCGGGCGGGGCCCGGACCGGTACCCGGTGGAGTGGGAGGCGGACGTCGTCCTGCGCGACGGGACGACGACGCACGTGCGCCCCATCCGCCCCGAGGACGCCGACGCGCTGCAGCGATTCCACGTGGGCCAGTCCGAGCGCTCGACGTACCTGCGCTTCTTCGCCCCCATGGAACGGCTCTCGGAGCGCGACCTGGAGCGGTTCACGCGGGTCGACCACGTCGACCGCGTCGCGCTCGTCGCGGTCCGTCCGCGCGACGAGGCGGCCGGACCCGCGGAACCGGCCGGGGAGGAGAGGACCGGCGACGTCGGCGAGGACATCATCGGCGTCGCGCGCTTCGACCGCACGGGCGCGAGCGAGGCCGAGGTCGCCTTCAACATCGCCGACTCGGCCCAGGGCCGGGGGCTCGGCTCCGTGCTGCTCGAGCACGTCGCCGCGGCGGCGCGCGAGCGCGGCGTGCGGCGCTTCACCGCCGAGGTGCTGCCGCAGAACGGCAAGATGCTCGCCGTCTTCCGCGAGGCCGGGTACGACGTGCGCCAGCAGATGGACGACGGGTTCGTCCAGGTGAGCGTCGACCTCGACCCCACGGAACGGTCGCGAGCCGTCATGGCGGACCGCGAGCACCGCGCCGAGGCGCGGAGCATGCAGGGGCTGCTCGGTGCGACGAGCGTCGTGCTCGTGGGCCCGGGCGCGCCGGTCGACGGCGGCCAGGACCCCGACGGCGCGCCCCTCGACCGCGTCCTCGCGCACCGCGCCCTGGCCGCGCTCGTGCGCAGCCCCGACGTGACCGTCCACGTGGTGGGTGCCGGCGTGGGCGGGCCCGACGGCGGGGCGGCGCCCCGCACGCACGCGACCCTCGCCGACGTCCCGGGCCCCGTGGACCTCGCGGTCGTCGCGCTGCCGCCCTCGGACGCGATCGAGGCGGTCCGCCAGCTCGCGCGCCTCGAGGTGCGCGGCGTCGTCGTGCTGTCCGCCGGGTTCGCCGAGACCGGGCCGGACGGGCTCGCGCTCCAGCGCGAGCTCCTGCGCGTCGCGCACACGGCGGGGCTCCGCGTCGTCGGGCCCGCAAGCTACGGCCTGCTGCGCACGGGCGAGACCCGCGAGCGGCCCGCGCTCGCGGCGACGCTCGCCGAGGACCTGCCGCTGCCCGGCGTCGTGGGCCTGTTCAGCCAGTCGGCGCCCATGGGCGTCACGCTGCTCGCGACCACGGCGCGACGCGGGCTGGGCGTGTCGTCGTTCCTGTCCGCGGGGCACCGGGCCGACGTGTCGGGCAACGACCTCATGCAGTACTGGCAGGACGACGCCGCGACGCAGGTGGTCTGCCTGTACCTCGAGTCGATCGGAAACCCGCGCAAGTTCTCGCGCATCGCGCGCCGCCTCGCGTCGGTCAAGCCGGTCGTGGTCGTCACGGCCGGGCGCTCCGGCCAGGTCGTGCCGCCGGGCCACGCCGTGCGCTCGACCCGTGCGCCCCGCCGCACGCTCGAGGAGATGCTGCGCCAGTCGGGCGTGATCCGGGCCGAGAACACGCACCACATGATCGACATCGCCCAGCTTCTCGCGCACCAGCCGCTCCCGGGCGGGCGCCGCGTCGGCATCCTCGCGAGCTCGGCGTCGCTCGCCGCGCTCGTGGCGGAGGCGTCGTCGTCGGCGGGCCTCGTCGTCGCACGGTCGGACTTCCTGCCCGAGGACGCGTCGTCGGACGAGCTCGCCGCCACGGTCGACGCGCTCTACGCGCCCGACGCGTGCGACGTCGTCGTGGTGGTCCAGGTCCCCGTGGTGCACCCGCGCCGCGAGGACCTCTCCCGGGCCGTCGCGCGCGCGGCGGCGCGCACGGGCCGCACGACGGTCGCGAGCATGCTCGGGCTCCACGGCCTCACCGACGAGCTCGCGGCCCCGGCGCCCGACGCGTCGGGCGGTGCGTCCGACGTCCTGCTGCGGGTCCCGGCCTACTCCACGCCCGAGGACGCGGTCGCCGCGCTCGGGGCCGTCGTGCGCTACGCCCGCTGGCGCGAGGCGGACCACGGGACGCCGGTGCGCCCCGCGGGCGTCGACGCGAGCCGCGCCCGCGCCCTCGTCGAGAGCGCCCTGGCGGGCCGGGACGCCGTCGACCTCGACCCCGCGACGACCGCCGAGCTGCTCGCGTGCTACGGCGTCCGCGTGTGGCCCGCCCGCCGCGTCCGGACCGCCGACGAGGCCGTCGCGGCCGCGCGCGAGATCGGCTGGCCCGTCGCGCTCAAGAGCACGGCGGCCGGGCTGCGCCACCGCGCGGACCTCGGCGGCGTGCGCCTCGACATCGCGGACGAGGCGGAGCTGCGGTCCGACGTCGCGCAGATGCGCGAGGCGCTCGCGGCCGTGCTGCCCGGCGCCGCCGACCAGCCGTTCGAGGTGCAGGCGATGGCCGACGCCGGCGTCGCGTGCGTGGTGCGCTCGACGGAGGACCAGCTCTTCGGGCCGGTCGTGTCGTTCGGCCTCGCAGGTGACGCGGTCGACCTCCTGGGCGACGTCGCGTACGGGGTGCCGCCGCTGACCGACGTGGACGTCGCGGCCATGGTGCGCTCGGTGCGGGCGGCCCCGCGGCTCTTCGGGTACATGGGCACGCACGTCGTGGCCACGGCCGCGCTCGAGGACGTCCTGGCGCGGGTGTCCGTGCTCGCGGACGACCTGCCGGAGGTGCGCAGCCTCGAGCTCTACCCCGTCGTCGTGTCCGAGCACGAGGCCGCGGTGCTCAGCGCGCGCGTCACGCTCGCGGACGCCCAGCGCGCCGACGCGCTGCGCCGCGCGCTGCCGGGCTGACGTCCGGTCGTCCGTCCCCAGGCGGTACGAGCGGGTGGCCGCGGCCGCTCGCCGGATGGGAGAATGCGCGGGTGCCCTCAGCAACCTCGAACCCCTGGACCGACCTGACGACCCAGCTCCACCGCGCCGGCTACTACCCGGAGCTCGTCGCGGACGTCCTCGACCTCGCGGTCGCGGGGGAGGAGATCGTCTCGCACCTCGTGCTCCCGGAGACGACGTTCGACGCGTCCGAGGTGCGCCGGCACCTCACCGTGCTCGTCCTGACCCCCACGCGGCTCGTCACGGCGCACGTCGACGACCACCCGGCCGACAGCGAGAACCCGTCCGCGTCCGCCGCCGCCACGACCGAGTCGGTGCCGCTGGCCGAGGTGCGGTCCGTGTCGCTCACGCACGTCGTGGCCGAGCCGCACGAGCACCGCGCGGGCGCCGCCCCGCTCGAGGTGACGCTCGCCCTCGGCTGGGGCGCGGTCTCGCGCGTCGACCTCGAGCCCGCAGGGTGCGCGGACCCGAGCTGCGACGCCGACCACGGGCTCACGGGGCAGATCACGCCGGACGACGTCGTCGTCCGCGTGAGCGCCGAGGCGGAGGGTCGTGACGCCGTGCGCGCCGCGGTCGACTTCGCGCGCGCCCTCTCGCGCGCCACCGCGAGGCACAGCGCCCGGTGAGCGAGGCACGCACGGACGAGGCCCCAGCCACCCCCGCGCTCCCCGCGGGCCTGCTCGCGCCCGACCTCGGGCTGGGCGGTCTCTCCGCGGTGCTCCCCGGGGCGGCGGGCGCCCTCGGCGTCCGGTTCGCGACCGCCACGGGGCTCGGGAGCGAGGAAGCGCGCTCGGCGCTCGACCTGCCGCGCGCCGAGCGGGTGTGCGTCGTCCTCGTCGACGGGCTGGGGCACGTCAACCTCGCGGAGCGCGCCGGGCACGCGCCGTTCCTCCGCTCGCTCCTGCCCGACGCGCGGGCGCTCACCTCGACCTTCCCCAGCACGACGGCCGCCGCGATCGGCGCGTTCGGCACCGGCACCGCCCCCGGGCGCACGGGCATGCTCGGGTACACGCAGCGCAACCCGGCGACGGGCGGGCTCGCCAACATGGTGTCGTGGGACGGCGCCCCGCCGCCCGCGGAGCTCCAGCGCGAGACGCCCGTGCTCGAGCGGCTCGCCGCGGTGGACCTCGCCGTGACCTCGACCGGCCCCGCACGGTTCGCCGGGTCCGGCATGACGGTCGCCGCCCTGCGGGGAGGGTCGTACGCCGCCGCCGAGGGACTCGGGGCGCGCGTCGACGCCGCGGTGCGGGCCCTGTCCCGGCCGGGCCTCGTCTATCTGTACTGGGGCGAGGTGGACAAGGCGGGGCACCACCACGGCAGCACGTCCTGGCAGTGGGGCGACGAGCTCGAGGCGCTCGACCGTGAGCTCGCCCGCCTCGCCCGGTCGGTCCCGCGCGGCACCCTCGTGCTCGTCACCGCGGACCACGGGATGGTCGACGTCGACCCGGCCCTGCGTCGCGACGTCGCCACGGACCCGGTGCTCGCGCGGGGCGTCGCGCTCGTCGGCGGCGAGCCGCGCGCGGTGCACGTCTACACGGAGCCGGGGGAGACGACCGCCGTCGCGGCGCGCTGGCGCGACGTCCTGGGCGACGACGCGCTCGTCCTGGAGCGCGAGGAGGTGCTCGCGCGGGGTCTCCTCGGGCCCGACCCGCGGCCGGAGGCGGTCGCGGCGGCGGGCGACGTGATCGTCGCGCTGCGCGGCCGCGCCACGGTGGTCGACTCGCGCACCCAGACGCCTGCGTCGCTCGCGCTCGTCGGCGTGCACGGCTCGCTCACCGAGCGCGAGATGCGCGTCCCGCTGCTCGTCGCGGGGACCTGACCCCGGCGACGCCCCGCGCCACGCCACGACGCGGCCGCCCGCGACCGCACCGACCGACCCGCACCGACCTCGCGAAGGAACGCCCGATGGCCGAGCTCGTCTTCTTCTCCGGGACCATGGACTGCGGCAAGTCCACCCTCGCCCTGCAGCTCGACCACAACCACGCCGCCCGTGGCCGCCGGGGGCTCATCTTCTCCCGCAACGACCGGGCCGGCTCCGACCGGCTCTCGTCGCGGCTCGGGCTCGAGGTCGTCGCGCGCGAGGTGCGCGACGACACGGACTTCTGGTCGCTCGTCACGGCCGAGCAGGACCCGGTGGACTACCTGGTCTGCGACGAGGCGCAGTTCTACTCCCCGGCGCAGGTGGAGCAGCTCGCGCGGCTCGTCGACGAGACGGAGATCGACGTCTTCGCGTTCGGCATCACGGCCGACTTCCGTACGCGGCTCTTCCCCGGCTCGGCCCGGCTCATCGAGCTCGCCGACCGGGTCGAGGTGCTGCAGGTCGAGTCGCTGTGCTGGTGCGGCCGACGCGCGACGCACAACGCCCGCACGGTCGACGGCAGCATGGTCGTCGAGGGCGACCAGGTCGTCGTCGGGGACGTCGGGGCGGGCTCGGGGGAGATCGGCTACGAGGTGCTGTGCCGTCGGCACCACATGCGCCGCATGACCACGGCCGTCGCGCGCCGCCAGGCCGCGGCCGACGGGCTGCCGTTCGACCTGCCGCACTGAGCAGGCGCCCGGCGACGGTGCCCTCGGCCGGCGCGCTGCGCCTACTCGGGGCGCGCCCCGAACACGATCTCGTCCCAGCTCGGGACCTTCGCGCGGGAGCGGTTCTTGCCCTTGCGGGGCTCGCGCGCGGTCTGGGGCCGCGCCGCGCGCTGCGGCTCGTCCGCGTCCACCGAGACCGTGCCGCCCGAGCGCTCCTCGCGCGGAGGAGGGCCGCCCGCGCCGTCCTGCGGGCCCGAGGAGGGGTCGTCCGGGGCGTCGTCGGGCACCGGGTCCGGGAGGCGCACCGCGTCGAGCGGACGGACGGTCGGGAGGTGGACCACGGTCGCCCCCGCGGGTGCGGCCGTGTCGTCCGGAGCGTCCTGCGACGCGTCCTCGTCGTGCCGGGCCCCCACCTGCGGCCCGAACCCCTCGAACGGCTCCTGACCCTCGACCTCGACGGGGCCGGCCGGGGCCTTGCGCGGGCGCACGCCCCGGCGCTGGCTCAGGTCGTCGAGGAGCTCGGCCGTCCCGTCGTCGGGCGGGGTCGGGGGAGCGGCACGGAGCCCCCGACCGCGCCCCGTCGCGTCGACGTCGAACACCGCGACGGCGCCGGGCGTCGGGTCGCGCGGGGCGTCGGTGCCCGAGAGCCAGCGGGCCTCGTCGTCGAGCGCCTGGAGCGCGCGCGTCGCCGCGTCGTACTCCCAGCGGGCCGTCCGGCTGCCCGTCCCGACCTCGAACGCCGCGGTCACGACCCACGACGCCCCGGGCTGGCGAGCGGCGCTCCACTCCACGGCGTCGGGCTCGACGTCGCGCGCGGCGAGCCGCTGCGCGACGAGCTCCCCGACCGTCGGCGAGTCCTCCTCGTGCCCCTGGCGGGACGCGCGGACCCGGTCGACGACGTACTCCTGCTCGGCGACGACCGGGCCCGCGAAGCGGCGCACGTGCTCCACCCCGAGGCCCGCGGCCTCGGCGACCGCCTCCACGGACTCCCCGGCGCGCAACCGGGCCTGGATCTCGCGCGGGGCGAGGTTGCGCTCGCCCTCCGCGCGCAGGTGCTCCAGGTGCGGGCGGTCGCGGCGCACGGCCGCGCGCAGCGCCTCGGTGATCGGCAGCGTGAACTCCGCGCCGCCCCGCGCGCGCAGGACGAGGTGCTCCCCGTCCTCGTGCAGTCTCACCAGCTCCAGCTCGTCCATGGACCCTCCCGTGTCGCCGCGCCCGGTGGCGCTCGCGGTGCCGCTCCCGGAGCCGCCCGGTCGCCCGATGCCGCCCCGGTCGCCGGTGCCGTGCCGCGACCCCGTCTCCCGGGCCGGCGGACCGCGACGACCGCGTCACCGCTCCCTCGAGGGTGCCATCGTCCCACCCGCGAGCCGCGCAGCACGCGCGGTGTGCCGCGGACTCGGCGCGCGCTCGTCCGCGCCCCGGGTGCGGGCGGCTGGGATGATGCCGGGTGTGATCCTCGACCTCGTGCCCGGCGACGCCCTCGAGCTCGGCGGCGTCTTCTTCGCGGCGCTCTCGGGCGGGCTCGCCGCCGTGCGCAAGCGGTTCGACCTCGTGGGCGTCCTGGTCCTCGCCTGGGTCGCCGGCCTCGGCGGCGGTCTGCTGCGCGACGTCCTGATCGGCGCGATCCCCCCGGTCGGGATCTCCGACTGGCGGCTCGTCGCCGTCGCGGTGCTCGCGGGCGTCGTGACGTTCTTCTGGCACCCACGTCTGGAACGGCTGCGGCGGAGCATCATCGTGCTCGACGCGGGCGCGCTCGCGCTCTTCGTGCTCTCCGGCACGATGAAGGGCCTCGAGTACGGGGTGGGCCCGCTCGCGGCGGTCTTCGCGGGCGTCATCACCGGCGTCGGCGGCGGGATCCTGCGCGACCTGCTGACCAACGAGGCGCCGCTCCTGTTCCAGGACAAGCAGCTCTACGCGATCCCGGCGCTCGCGGGCGCCGCGCTGACCGCCGCGCTCGCGGAGGCCGGCGCGCTCGGCCTGCTCTCCCAGGCGGCGGTCCTCGCGCTCGTGTTCGGCTTCCGCCTCGTCTCCCTCCGTCTGGGCTGGTCCGCCCCGGGCCCCTGGGAGGGTCGCACCGCACGCCGTGGGTCGGGCAGGATGTGACCCGTGCGCCTCTTCATCGACGACCCCCGACAGCCCGACGACGTGACCGTGGCCGACCTGCGCGACCTCGCCGAGCGCCTCGCGCGCGAGGCCGGGGACCTCGTCCGCTCCGGCCGCCCCGACCGCGTCGAGGTGGCCGCCACGAAGTCGACGGCCACGGACGTCGTGACGCGCATGGACGCCGACTCCGAGGCGCTCCTGCGACGCGGCATCGCGGCGGCCCGCCCGGACGACGCGATCCTCGGCGAGGAGGAGGGCGCGTCCGCAGGCACGTCCGGCATCACCTGGGTCATCGACCCCGTCGACGGCACGGTCAACTACCTCTACGGGATCGCGTCGTACGCGGTGTCCGTCGCCGCCGTGGTGGGCCCGCCGGACCCGCTCGAGTGGACCGTCCTCGCCGGTGCGGTGCACTCCGTCGTCGACGGCCGCACCTGGACCGCGGGCCTCGGGGCCGGGGCGACGGTGGACGGGCGTCCGGTCCGCGTGAACGCCGAGACCGACCTGGGGCAGTGCCTGGTCGGCACGGGCTTCGGGTACGACGCGGGGCGGCGCCGCGCACAGGCGCGCGTGCTGGTCGACGTGCTGCCCCGGGTGCGGGACATCCGTCGCCTCGGCTCCGCGGCGATCGACCTGTGCCTCGTCGCCTCGGGCGAGCTCGACCTCTACTACGAGCGCGGCCTCAACCCGTGGGACATGGCTGCGGGCGCCCTCGTCGCGCACGAGGCGGGCGCGCGCGTGACGGGTCTGCGAGGCCGTGCCGCGGACCGCGAGATGACCGTCGCGGGGCCGCCCGAGGCGGTCGCCCGGCTCGTCCGGATCCTCGAGGACGCGGACGCCGACTCGGACTCCTGAGCGCGGCCGGGTGGACTGGGAGCGTTCCCGCCCGGCCGGCCCGGACGACCCCGTGTTCGCCCGTGACGAACGACACCGGGCGGGCGGGGTGCCACAGGGTGCATCCCTCCCGGAAATGGTGCAGAATCCGGTGGCCCGCCGGGAACAATTCCGGTGCGCCGTGCATTGACCAGCGTGCAACGCCTCGACGACCTCGGGGCACGACACGTCACGGGGTGCCCCCGCGCCCCGCACCTGTGCCGCCCGGCACGACCGGCCATCGCCGGTGGTCCCGGACGAGCACTGTCGCGATCGACGAATACTCCGGAGAGTGACCCCACAGATGGCAACAGACTACGACGCCCCCCGCAAGAGTGAAGAGGAGCTCAGCGAGGACTCGCTCCAGGAGCTCCAGGCTCGTCGCTCCGACAAGAGCTCGGGCGTCGTTGACGAGGACGAGACCGAGGCGGCGGAAGGTTTCGAGCTGCCCGGTGCCGACCTGTCCGGCGAGGAGCTCTCCGTCCGGGTCCTGCCTCGTCAGGCCGACGAGTTCACGTGCTCGAGCTGCTTCCTCGTGCACCACCGCAGCCAGCTCGCGTACGAGAAGAACGGGCAGCAGATCTGCTCGGAGTGCGCCGCCTGACCTGCACGACGCCCGAAGGCCGCCGCCCCCTCCCCCGGGGCGGCGGCCTTCGCCGTTCCTGGCGGCGCCTCGCGCCGCACCCGTCAGGACGCGCGTGCGGCCCGGACCGCGTCCGCGAGGCGCTGCGGGTGGCGCGTGGAGACGAGCCAGTACGGCGTCGGGTCCTGCGGGTCGTCGAGCACCACGTGCACGCCGGTGCGGGCCCACGCGCGCAGGCACACGTAGGCGCGGGCGTCGAGCCGGGGCCCGAGCTGGACGCGCATCGCCTCCGCGTCCAGGGTCGTGACCTGACCGAGCAGCGACGCCGGGACGTGCGCACGCCCGGCGCGGAGCTCGCCGTCCGCCACCGCGACGACCGGGGAGGTCCACCAGAGCGCGACGACGCCCGCCACCGCGGCGAGCGCGCCCACGCCGAGCGCGATCGCGTGGCTCGCGGGCCACAGCGCGATCCCGAGCACCAGGGCGAACCCGAGGGCCGCGGCCCAGCCGCCGACGCCCGGGACGAGCCGCTCGCGGTACGACGTCAGGCCCTCGGCGCGGGGTGCCCCGGCGGTTCCCGGGGTCGAGGAGGGCGTGCTGCGGTCGGCGGGGTCCGTCATGGGTCCATCATCCCAGCAGTCGGGGCGTCGCCCGACGTGCTCGCCCGGCCCGCCCCGGACCATTAGGCTCTGCCGGGTGCCGAACCACCACCAGCCCGAGACCGGGGACGTCGACGTCCTCATCACGCTCCTCGACGACGTCCCGGTGCCGTCCTACGCCCACCCGGGCGACGCCGGCGCCGACCTCGTGACGACCGTCGACGTCGAGCTGGCACCGGGGGAGCGCGTCGTCGTCCCGACGGGCGTCTCGATCGCGCTGCCCGACGGCTACGCGGCGTTCGTGCACCCGCGCTCCGGCCTCGCCGCGAAGCACGGCCTGACGGTCGTCAACGCGCCGGGCACCGTCGACGCCGGCTACCGCGGCGAGATCAAGGTGACGCTGCTCAACACCGACGCGCGGGAGGCCGTCGCCCTGCGCCGCGGCGACCGCGTCGCGCAGCTCGTGGTGCAGAAGGTCGAGCGCGCGCGGTTCGTGCAGGCCGAGCGGCTGCCCGGGTCGCACCGCGGCGAGGGCGGCTTCGGGTCGAGCGGCGGGTGGGGCGCGGCGACCTGACAGGTCGCGTACGGGCGACGGCGCGGGAGCCGCACGCCCGTCGTCGCACAGCGAACGTCGCACCACGACCGTCGCTGCGCGGGCTAGTGTGGAAGCAGCGCGGGGCGAGCGCCCCGCGAGGAGTCCCGGCCGAGGGCCGGGCAGGTGAAGGAGTTCCTCCGTGGGTCTGTTCCGTCGCTCCAGGTCGTCCGAGCCGACCGAGTCGCCCGAGCCGTCGGCGCCGTCGGGCGCGACGTCCGAGCAGGTCGACGACGGCGCTCCCGTCGCCGACCCGACCGACGCGAAGCCGGCCCGCGGCCCGTACGACTCCTCCCAGGTGCCCGAGCGCGGGCCCCGCCTCGACCTGGGCGCCGTGTGGCTGCCCGGCGTGCCCGGCATGGAGCTGCGCATGGAGGTCGACAAGAAGACCCAGCGCATCACCGGCGTCGCGTGCGCCGTGGCAGGCTCCGGGCTGCAGGTTCAGGCCTTCGCGGCGCCGCGCACGGAGGGCATCTGGGACGAGATCCGCGGCGAGATCGCCGCGTCGGTGACCAAGCAGGGCGGCACGGTCGACGACCTCCCCGGCCCGTTCGGCCGCGAGCTGCTCGCCCGCATCCCCGCGCAGACGCCGGACGGGCGCCCGGGCGTGCGCCCCGCGCGGTTCGTGGGCTTCGACGGCCCCCGCTGGTTCCTCCGCGGCGTCCTCACGGGCAAGGCGGCGGTCGACCCTGCCGAGGCCCGGCTGCTCGAGTCCGTGTTCGCCAACATCGTCGTCGTGCGCGACCAGAGCCCGCGCCCGCCGCGCGACCTCCTCGCCCTGCACCTGCCGGGCAAGGGGCCGGCCGCGGCGGCACCGGCACCCGCCGGCGCGCCGGAGACGCCCTCGTTCGACCCGCTGACGCGTGGGCCGGAGATCACGGAGATCCGCTGACATGGCCCCCACCCTGCGGGACGCCTGGCGCACCGCTCTCGCCTCCCAGGAGGAGCTCGCCGCCGACGAGGAGCGCTCCGAGGCCGCACGGCAGAAGGGCTGCCGCGCCGTGTCCGAGCTGCCCAACCGCCGCCGGGCCAAGATCTCGGGCGTCCTCCGGTCGGTCGTGCTGCGTCCGCGCGAGGGCGTCCCGACGGTCGAGGTGGAGCTGTTCGACGGCTCCGGCGTCGTGGACCTCGTGTGGCTGGGCCGTCGTCGCATCGCGGGGATCGAGCCCGGCCGTCGCGCCCTCGTCGAGGGCCTGGTGTGCGACGTCGACGGTCGCCGCACCATCTTCAACCCGCGCTACGAGCTCCTCGCCAAGCCGGGGGAGTGACCTCGCGCCCGCCCGCGCGGCGGTGCCGTACGATCCTGCGGACGTGCGGTGGCCGATCGGGCCGCACGCCCGGACCGTGACCGACCGATCCCGAGCCACCGAGGACGCCACCAGATGACGACCAGCAGCGACGCGAGCGGCGGTCCCGCGGACGGCCGTCCCGGCCCCGGGCAGGCTCCGGAGGGGATCGCTCACGACGCCGAGGTCGCGGAGACGGTCGTCGACGACGTCGCCGCGCCCGAGGACGGTCGCGCCCGGGGCGTCCGCGCGCTCGCCGGGCAGGACTTCTCCGTGGCCGACGCGATCGGGGGCGTGCGCGGGCTCGTCGAGTCGGTCGCCCCGGGCCTCGTCTTCGTCGTCGTCTACGTCGCCACGACGAACCTGCGGTGGGCGCTCGTGACCTCGGTCGCGGCGGCGCTGATCGCCGTCGCGGCGCGACTGGTCCAGCGCACTCCCGTCACGCAGGCGTTCGGCGGTCTCCTGGGCGTCGGCATCGGCGTGGTCTGGGCGTGGCGCTCGGGCGAGGCGCAGGACTACTTCGCGTGGGGCCTGTGGACGAACGCCGCCTACCTCGTCGCGCTCCTCGTCTCCGTCCTGGCCCGCTGGCCGCTCGTCGGGCTCGTGGTCGAGGGCTTCCGCAGCGGCTTCGGCGCGGGCGGCGCGTCCGGGTCGGCCGGGACGACGGCGGAGGGGACGCCCGACGCGGCCGCCGCCCCGGACGCCTCGGCCGAGCAGCCCGTGGGGGCCGCGACGTCGGCCGCAGCACCTGCTGACGCGAACGGCGGCGAGCCCGGCGCGTTCGCCCGCTGGGCCCGCGCCTGGCGGTCCGACCGGGCCCTGATGCGCCGGTACACCGCCGCGACGTGGCTCTGGATCGGCCTGTTCGCCGCCCGGCTCGCGGTCCAGGTCCCGCTCTACCTCGACGGCGACGTCGGCTGGCTCGGCACCGCGCGCCTCGTCATGGGCATCCCGCTGTGGGCCCTCGTCCTGTGGCTCACGTGGATCCTGGTGCGCCGGCCGCACGGCGCGGCGGCCCCGTCGGCGTAGAGCCGACGACCGCGGCCGCGCGCCCCGTCAGAGAAGGGTGTCGTCGGCCTCGGGCGCCTCGACGGGCGCGTCCGGAGCGGTCGGCTCCACCTCGGTCCGGCCGGCGAGGAGCCGGCCGAGGGCACCCTCGTCCGCCTCGTCGCCCGTGACGAGCAGCAGCTCGTCCCCGGCCTCGAGCGTGTCGTCCTGGCTGGGCGCGATCGGCCGCGTGCCGCGGACGATCGCCGCGAGCACCGTGTCCGCGGGCCAGCTCACCTCGCCGACCCGGTGACCGACGAGCGGCGAGGTCGGCGGCAGCGTGACCTCGAGGATGTCCGCGCCGGACTGGTGGAACGTGAAGATGCGGACGAGGTCGCCGACGGCGACGGCCTCCTCGACCATCGCGGTCATGATGCGGGGCGTCGAGACGGCGACGTCCACGCCCCACGACTCGTCGAACATCCACTCGTTCTTCGGGTTGTTCACGCGGGCGACCGTGCGGGGCACCCCGAACTCGGTCTTGGCGAGGAGCGACACGACGAGGTTCACCTTGTCGTCGCCCGTGGCCGCCACGATGACGTCGCACTCCTCGACCTTGGCCTCGGCGAGCGTCGAGAGCTCGCACGCGTCGGCGAGCAGCCAGTCGGCCTCCGCGACCTGGGCGACCCGCATGGCCGCCGGCTGCTTGTCGATCAGCATGACCTCGTGGTCGTGGCTGAGGAGCTCGCGGGCGATCGAGCGGCCGACCGAGCCCGCCCCGGCGATCACGACGCGCATCACTCGGCCTCGACCTTCGGGGCGTGGGTGAGCTTGCGTTCGACGACGGCGGCCTGCTCGTCGTCCATGAGCACGTGCAGCACGTCGTTCTCCTGCAGGACGGTGCGGTCGGTGACGAGGACCCCGTCGCCGAAGCGGCTGACGAACGCCACGCGAGCGCCGGTGGCGTCCTCGATGGCGCGGACGGTGCGCCCGACCCAGTCGGGGTGGAAGTCGACCTGCGCGAGCCGCACGCGCCCGGACGGGTCGCGGTACTCGTCGGTCGCGCCGAACGGGAGCATGCGGCGCAGCACCTGGTCCGCGGTCCAGCGCACGGTCGCGACCGTGGGGATGCCGAGGCGCTGGTAGATCTCCGCGCGCTGGGGGTCGTAGATGCGGGCCACGACCTTCTCGACGCCGAACGTCTCCCGCACGACGCGCGCGGAGAGGATGTTCGAGTTGTCGCCGTCGGAGACCGCGGCGAACGCGTAGGCCTCCTCGATCCCGGCCTGCACGAGCGTGTCGCGGTCGAACCCGACCCCGGTCACCTTCTTGCCGGTGAACTCGGCCGGGAGGCGCCGGAACGCGTCGGGGTTCTGGTCGACGACGGCGACGGAGTGGCCGCTCGACTCGAGAGACTGGGCGAGCGTCGCGCCCACGCGGCCGCAGCCCATGATGACGAAGTGCACGCACCGAACGCTACCGCTCGCGGCGCGGTCGGGCGCGCACCAGCGCGACCGGGCGCCGTCGGGCATAGCATGTGGCCTCGTGTCGGAGATCGCTGATGCCGCGAAGCGGCTGCTGCTCGGGCGGCCGGTCCGCAGCGAGCACCTGGGGCACACGCTGCTGCCCAAGCGTGTAGCCCTGCCCGTGTTCGCGTCCGACGCCCTGTCGTCGGTCGCGTACGCCCCGGACGAGATCCTCCTGACGCTCGCCCTCGCAGGCCTCAGCGCGACGATGATCTCGCCGTGGGTGGGCCTCGCGGTCGTGGTCGTGCTGCTGACCGTCGTGGCGTCGTACCGCCAGAACGTGCGCGCCTACCCCTCGGGCGGCGGCGACTACGAGGTCGCCACGGTCAACCTCGGCCCGACGGCGGGAGTCGGCGTCGCGTCGGCGCTCATGGTCGACTACGTCCTCACCGTCGCCGTCTCGATCTCGTCGGGGGCGCAGTACGCGGCCAGCGCCATCCCGGCGCTGCGCGACCACGAGGCGGCCTTCGCGATCGGGCTCGTCGTCGTCCTCACGCTCGTCAACCTGCGCGGGGTCAAGGAGTCCGGGACGTTCTTCGCGATCCCGGTCTACCTCTTCATGCTGGCCATCGGCACGACGGCGATCGTCGGGTTCTTCCAGTACGTCACCGGCAACCTCGGCCCGGCGGAGAGCGCGGAGTTCGAGCTCACGGCGGAGAGCGGGTTCGACCAGGGTCTGATCGGCATCGCGGGCGCGTTCCTCGTGGCCCGGGCGTTCGCCTCCGGCTGCGCCGCCCTGACCGGCGTCGAGGCCATCAGCAACGGCGTCCCGGCGTTCCGCAAGCCCAAGTCGCGCAACGCCGCCACGACGCTGGCCCTGCTGGGTGGCATCTCCGCCGTGATGATGATGTCGATCCTCTTCCTCGCGCGCGCGACCGGCGTGCACTACGCCGAGGACCCGCACACGCAGCTCTCGCTGAACGGGGAGCCGCTGCCCGTGGACTACGTGCAGCACCCGGTGATCGGGCAGCTCGCCGAGACCGTGTTCAGCGGGGCGCCCGTGCTCTTCTACGTCGTGTCCGCGGTGACGGGGCTCATCCTCGTGCTCGCGGCGAACACGGCGTTCAACGGCTTCCCCGTCCTCGGCTCGATCCTCGCGAAGGACGGCTACCTGCCGCGCCAGCTCCACACGCGCGGCGACCGGCTCGCGTTCTCCAACGGCATCATCACGCTGGCCGTCGCGGCGATCGTGCTCATCTGGGCGTTCGACGCGCAGGTCACGCGCCTCATCCAGCTCTACATCGTCGGCGTGTTCGTGTCGTTCACCCTGTCCCAGCTCGGCATGGTGCGGCACTGGACGCGCGCGCTGCGCACCGAGCACCAGCCCCGCGAGCGGGCACGCATGCGGCGCTCGCGCGTGGTCAACACGGTGGGTCTGGCGATGACCGGGACGGTCCTCGTCATCGTCCTCATCACGAAGTTCACCCACGGCGCCTGGATCGCGATCCTCGCGATGGCGCTCGTGTTCGTGCTCATGAAGTCGATCCGCAAGCACTACGACAGGGTGCGCGACGAGCTCGCGCTCGGCGACGAGGCCGCCGCGGCCCGCGCCCTGCCCAGCCGCGTGCACGCGATCGTCCTCGTGTCCAAGATCCACCGCCCCACGATGCGGGCGCTCGCGTACGCACGGGCGTCGCGCCCGTCCGTGCTGGAGGCCGTCACCGTCGGGGTGGACTCGGAGGACGTCGAGGACCTCATGCGGCAGTGGGAGGCGCTCGACCTCCCGGTCCCGCTGCGCGTCCTGGACTCGCCGTTCCGCGAGATCACGCGCCCGGTGCTGTCGTACGTGCGCTCGGTCCGCAGAGAGTCGCCGCGCGACCTCGTGGTCGTCTACATCCCCGAGTACGTCGTGGGCCACTGGTGGGAGCAGCTCCTGCACAACCAGAGCGCGCTGCGCCTCAAGGGCCGCCTGCTCTTCACGCCGGGCGTCGTCGTGGCGTCCGTGCCGTGGCAGCTCGCCTCGACCGAGGGGCAGACCGGGCTCGAGGGCGAGGGGTTCCGCCAGCGCTTCACCGGGTACTGATCCCCGCGCGGCCACGGTCGTGACCCGGGCCCGTTCCCGAGGGGGGAGCGGGCCCTCGGCGTGCGCGGAGCGGCGTCCCGGCGGGTGCGTCGGGCCGGGTCCGGGATACTGGGGGCATGCCGTCCTCCTCGCGTGGTCCTGCCGTGCCCTCCGACCGACCGTCCGACCCCTTCGCCGACCGCCGTGCCGCGCGGGGTGGCCGACGCACGACCCGTCGCGCGGCGGGGCGGGCGACGCGACAGTCGGCACGGGTCGACCCTCGACCTGAGGTCGAGGTCGAGCTCGAGGTCGGCCCCGTCGCGCACGGCGGACACTGCGTCGCGCGGTACGAGGGTCGAGTCGTCTTCGTCCGTCACACCCTGCCCGGGGAGCGCGTGCGAGCCCGCGTCACGGAGGGCGGGGACGCCGCGAAGTTCTGGCGCGCCGACGCCGTCGAGATCCTCGAGGCGTCGCCCGACCGCGTCCCGTCGGTGTGGCCGGAGGCCGGCCCCGGGGGCGTCGGGGGCGGCGAGCTGGCGCACGTCGCGCTCGACGCGCAGCGCCGCTGGAAGCGGGACGTGCTGGCGGAGCAGCTCCGTCGGCTCGGGAAGGTCGACCTCGACGAGGTTGACCCTCAGGTAGAGGTCGAGGGTCTGCCCGGCGACGCCGAGCGCGGCGGCCTCGGCTACCGGACGCGCGTGGATCTCGTGGCCGACGGCACGGGCCGCGCGGGCATGCACCGCTTCCGGTCGCACGACGTCGTCGCGCTGGACGGCATGCCGCTCGCCACCGAGGACGTGGCGGAGCTCGCGGCGCGCGAGAAGGTCTTCACGCGCACCTGGCGTCCGGGCACGCGGATCGAGCTCGTCGCCCCGGCCGGCTCGGCGCCGGTCCTCCTCGTGGACGGCGAGCCGTGGCGGTCGGGCTCGCCCGACCAGCGCCCGAACGCGCGCCGCAGCGTGACCGAGCGTGTCGTGCTCGGCGACCGGCAGCACGAGTACCGGGTCGCGGCGGGCGGGTTCTGGCAGGTGCACCGCGAGGCACCGGCCACGCTGGCGCGCGCGGTGCTCGACGGTGCGGGGGACGTCGAGGGCGCGCGCGTGCTGGACCTCTACGCGGGTGCCGGGCTGTTCACCGCGCCCCTGGCGGCGGCCGTCGGGGCGACCGGCTCGGTGGTCGCCATCGAGGGCGACGAGCGGGCCGTGCGCGACGCGCGCCGCAACGCGCACGGGCTCGACCGGGTGGAGCTGCACCACGGCCCCGTCGAGCAGGTGCTCGCGGGCGACGAGACCGGCGCCGACGTCGTCGTGCTCGACCCGCCGCGCGTCGGCGCCGGCCGCGCCGTGGTCGAGGCGATCGCCTCCCGGCAGCCGTCCCGGGTCGTGTACGTCGCGTGCGACCCGGCCGCGCTCGCGCGCGACGTCGCCTACCTCGCCGGCCACGGCTACGGGCTCGCGTCCCTGCGCGCGCTCGACCTCTTCCCGATGACGCACCACTTCGAGGCCGTCGCGGTCCTGACGCGCTGACGTCGCCGGACGCGCTCGGCCCTGCGCGAACCCGGGTACGCCGGAGCGCGTGCCGGGAGGACGATGAGAAGACGGTCGGACGAGCGGGACGGTGAGGGACGTGACGAGCACCAGCACGACGAGCGAGACCACGGCGAGCGGGACGACGGCGGTGACGGCTCCGGCGGGGGACCGGGCGTTCCCCGTGCCCGACGACGTGCGCGACGTCGTCGGCGTCGGCGTCCTGCTGCCGAACGGACGGCTCGCCGGGCGGAGCTTCGCGTCGCGCGCCGAGGCGGAGGCGTGGGCGCGCCCCGACGAGGGGGAGCAGGTCGTCGAGCTCAACCTGCTGTGCGACTGCGACCTCTGAGCGGATGGGACGGCCATATATCTTGACGTCAAGATATATGGGGTATGCTGGTCGCGGTGCAGGTCGCAGCGGGTCGTGGACGAGCCGCCGACCACCGCTAGGGCGGTCCTCCGGGCCCGGCCTGAGCGGCGCGCCGGCCCGGCGTAGGCTGGGCGAAGCCCCCTGAACCATGGCATCCGTGCCACCGTCTCGCCACGAAGGAGCTACGAGTGAGCAGCGTCGACACGTTCGGGTCGAAGGGAACGCTGGAGGTCGGTGAGAACTCGTACGAGATCTTCCGCCTGTCCGCCGTCGAGGGTGTCGAGCGCCTCCCGTACAGCCTGAAGATCCTTGCCGAGAACCTCCTGCGCACGGAGGACGGCGCCAACATCACGGCCGACCACGTGCGCGCGCTCGCGTCGTGGGACCCGGACGCGCAGCCCGACACCGAGATCCAGTTCACGCCCGCGCGCGTGATCATGCAGGACTTCACCGGCGTGCCCTGCGTCGTCGACCTCGCCACCATGCGCGAGGCCGTCGCGGAGCTCGGCGGCGACCCGTCGCGCATCAACCCGCTGGCACCGGCCGAGATGGTCATCGACCACTCGGTGCAGATCGACGTCGCGGGCCGCTCGGACGCGTTCGAGCGCAACGTCGAGTTCGAGTACCAGCGCAACCACGAGCGCTACCAGTTCCTGCGCTGGGGCCAGACGGCGTTCGACGACTTCAAGGTCGTCCCCCCGGGCACCGGCATCGTGCACCAGGTGAACATCGAGTACCTCGCGCGCACGGTCATGACCCGTGAGGTGGGCGGCGTGCTGCGCGCCTACCCGGACACGTGCGTCGGCACCGACTCGCACACGACGATGGTCAACGGCCTCGGCGTGCTCGGCTGGGGCGTCGGCGGCATCGAGGCCGAGGCGGCCATGCTCGGCCAGCCCGTCTCGATGCTCATCCCGCGCGTCGTGGGCTTCAAGCTCAACGGTTCCATCCCGGCGGGCGTGACCGCGACCGACGTCGTGCTCACCATCACGCAGATGCTGCGCCAGCACGGCGTGGTCGGGAAGTTCGTCGAGTTCTACGGCGCGGGCGTCGCCCAGGTGCCGCTCGCGAACCGCGCGACGATCGGCAACATGAGCCCCGAGTTCGGCTCGACCGCCGCGATCTTCCCGATCGACGGCGTGACGATCGACTACCTGCGCCTCACGGGTCGCAGCGACGAGCAGCTCGCGCTCGTCGAGGCGTACGCCAAGGAGCAGGGCCTGTGGCTCGACCCCGCCTCCGACAGCTACGTCGAGCCCGTCTTCTCGGAGTACCTCGAGCTCGACCTCGCGACGGTCGTCCCGTCGATCGCCGGCCCCAAGCGCCCGCAGGACCGCATCGAGCTCTCGAACGCGAAGTCGGCGTTCGAGCGCGACCTGCCCACCTACGCGCCCGAGGTCCGCGACCTCGTCGACGAGGCGGAGAAGGAGTCGTTCCCGGCGTCCGACTCGCCCGCCATCACGCCCAACGGCCGCAAGACCGTGAGCGTCACGGACACGGACGGCAAGACGTTCGACCTGTTCCACGGCGCCGTCGCGATCGCGTCGATCACGAGCTGCACCAACACCTCGAACCCGTCGGTCATGCTCGCCGCCGCGCTCCTCGCGAAGAAGGCGGTCGAGAAGGGCCTCGAGGCCAAGCCGTGGGTCAAGACGTCCATGGCCCCGGGCTCGCAGGTCGTGACGAACTACTACGAGAAGGCCGGCCTGTGGCCGTACCTCGAGAAGCTCGGTTTCCACCTCGTCGGCTACGGGTGCGCGACGTGCATCGGCAACTCGGGCCCGCTCGACGAGAAGATCTCGGAGGCGGTCAACGAGCACGACCTCGCCGTGGTGTCGGTCCTCTCCGGCAACCGCAACTTCGAGGGCCGCATCAACCCCGACGTGAAGATGAACTACCTCGCGTCGCCGCCGCTGGTCATCGCGTACGCGCTCGCGGGCACCATGGAGTTCGACTTCGACCACGACCCCCTGGGCCGGGACGAGGCGGGCCACCCCATCTTCCTGCGCGACATCTGGCCGACGCCGGACGAGGTCCAGGCGACGATCGACGCGTCGATCGACCGCGACATGTTCACCAAGGACTACGCGGACGTCTTCACGGGCGACGACCGGTGGCGCGCGCTCGAGACGCCCGAGGGCGACACGTTCGCGTGGGACGCCGAGTCGACCTACGTGCGCAAGCCCCCGTACTTCGAGGGCATGGGCATGGAGCCGTCGCCGGTCACGGACATCTCCGGCGCGCGGGTCCTCGCGAAGCTCGGTGACTCGGTCACGACCGACCACATCAGCCCCGCGGGCGCCATCAAGGTGGACTCGCCGGCCGGGAAGTACCTCGCCGAGCACGGCGTCGCGCGTCGCGACTTCAACTCCTACGGCTCGCGCCGCGGGAACCACGAGGTCATGATCCGCGGCACGTTCGCGAACATCCGCCTGCGCAACCAGCTCCTCGACGACGTCGAGGGCGGCTACACCTTCAACTTCGTCAAGGGCGCGCAGGACACGATCTACGACGCCGCGCAGGACTACGCCGCGCAGGGCACCCCGCTCGTCATCCTGGGCGGCAAGGAGTACGGCTCCGGCTCGTCGCGCGACTGGGCGGCCAAGGGCACGGCGCTCCTGGGTGTCAAGGCCGTCATCACCGAGAGCTTCGAGCGCATCCACCGCTCGAACCTCATCGGCATGGGCGTCCTGCCGCTGCAGTTCCCGGCGGGCGAGAACGCCGGGTCGCTCGGCCTCGACGGCACGGAGACGTTCGACATCGCCGGCATCACGGCGCTGAACGACGGCTCCACGCCCGCGACCGTGAAGGTCACCGCGACCAAGGCCGACGGCACGACGGTCGAGTTCGACGCGGTCGTGCGCATCGACACCCCCGGCGAGGCGGACTACTACCGCAACGGCGGCATCCTGCAGTACGTGCTCCGGTCGCTCGTCGCCTGACCCGGTCCGGCCCGACGGCGCACGCGCACCCCGGCGGGGCGCTCACCTCTCGAGGTGGGCGCCCCGCCGTCGTCTCCGGACGGCGCGCCGATCTCGCCCTGAGATCGGCATGCTCGGTCGAGGTCGGCACGTCCGGCCGACATCGGCGGCCACGATCGCCGAACCGTCACCGGAGTGCCGATCTCGCGCGTCGCCGCCTTGCGGCGAGAGACTGGGGCATGGGTACCGAGAACATGACCCGGCCGAGCGGCGCGGACGTCGAGGCGTTCCTCACGGCGGTGGAGCACCCCGTCCGGCGCCGCGACGCGTACCGGCTCGTCGAGCTGATGGGACGGGTCACGGGGGAGCCCGCGCGGATGTGGGGCTCGTCGATCGTCGGGTTCGGCACCTACCACTACCGCTACGCGAGCGGTCGCGAGGGCGACATGGCGGCGGCGGGCTTCTCGCCGCGCAAGGCCGCGACGACCGTGTACCTCATGGACGGCGTCGACGCCCACGCCGCGCTCCTGGAGCGGCTCGGCCCGCACACCGTCGGCAAGGGCTGCCTCTACGTCAAGGACCTCGACGCCGTCGACCTCGACGTGCTCGAGGAGATCGTGCGCCGCTCCTCCGCGACGCTCACGGACGACCCCGCGTTCGGCAGGCGGCTCTCCGGTCCGACGGCGCAGGATCCGACGGCGCAGGGGCCCTCCTCCTGACGCGAGGGTGCCGCCGGGTCAGAGCGGGGCGTCGAGCGTGCGGGTCCGGTCCCAGGGCTCCGTCCAGCCGAGCCGGTCGAACAGCGCGTCGAGGATCCCGCCCGTGAACCCCCAGACGAGGTGCTCGCGCCCGTCGGCCTCGACGAGGAAGCCGGGGCTCTTGTGCACCCGGCGGTCGCGCCGCACCGTCACCGTGCGCCGCCGCTCGGGGTCGAGGAGGTCGGCGACGGGTACGCGGAACACGTGCGCGGACTCGGCGGCGTCCACCGCGCGGACGGGCGTGGGCCGCGACCACCACGCCAGGACCGGGGTGACGAGGTGGTTGCTCACCGGCACGGGCAGCTCGCCGAGCGTCCCGAGCACGTCGACGCCGTCGGGCTCGAGCCCCGTCTCCTCCTCGGCCTCGCGCAGCGCGGCGCCGACCGGGCCCGCGTCCTCGGGCTCGAGGCGGCCTCCGGGGAAGGCGACCTGGCCGGGGTGGTGGCCGAGCGTCGCGGCGCGCGCGAGCAGGAGCACGTCGAGGTCGCGGGGCACCGAGGCCGCGGCGTGCTCCGCGGGGACGCGGTCGAGCGCGCCGAACAGCAGGAGGACGGCGGCCCCACGGGCGTCGGCGCGCAGGGCGCCGACGGCGTGCCGCCACGGCTCGGGCCAGGCGCCCCCGTCGCGCGCGAGCGCGGCGAGCTGCTCGCGCGCGGCCGGGCGCGAGCCCGCCGGGTCGGCGGTCACCAGCTCACCGGGAGCGGGCGGCCCTCCTCGTAGCCCGCGGCGGACTGGATCCCGACGACGGCGCGGTCGGCGAACTCCGCGAGGCTCGACGCGCCCGCGTAGGTCGCGGAGCTGCGCAGCCCCGACGTGATCTGGTCGAGGAGGTCCTCGACGCCCGGGCGCTGCGGGTCGAGGAACATGCGCCCCGAGCTGATGCCCTCCTCGTAGAGCGCCTTGCGCGCACGCTCGAACGGCGACCCGCCCGCGGTGCGCGCCGCGACCGCCCGCGCCGACGCCATGCCGAAGCTCTCCTTGTAGAGCCGACCCGTCCCGTCGTCGTGCAGGTCGCCGGGGGACTCGTACGTCCCCGCGAACCACGAGCCGATCATCACCTGCGAGGCACCCGCGGCGAGCGCGAGGGCGACGTCGCGCGGGTGGCGCACGCCGCCGTCGGCCCAGACGTGCTTGCCGAGCTCGCGCGCCGCGGCGGCGCACTCCAGGACGGCGGAGAACTGCGGGCGCCCCACGGCGGTCATCATGCGCGTCGTGCACATCGCGCCCGGGCCGACGCCCACCTTGACGATGTCGGCGCCCGCGGCGACGAGGTCGCGCACGCCGTCCGCGGTCACGACGTTGCCCGCGACCACGGGGACGTCCGGGCCGACGGAGCGCACGGCGTCGAGCGCCTGGAGCATCTTGGCCTGGTGGCCGTGCGCCGTGTCGACGACGAGCACGTCGACGCCGGCCGCCAGGAGCTCCTTGGCCTTGGCGGCGACGTCGCCGTTGATCCCGACGGCGGCTCCGACGCGCAGGCGGCCCGCTGCGTCGAGCGCGGGTGCGTAGACGGACGAGCGCAGCGCGCCCTTGCGCGTGAGGACGCCGACGAGCGCCCCGTCGCGCGTCACGGGCGCGACCTTGAGGCGCGCGCTGTGGAGCTGCTCGTAGGCCGCCTCGAGCCCGGCGCGACCGCCGTCGAGGACGGACGCGTCGAGGACGAGGGGGTCGGTGGTCATGACCTGGTGGACCTGGGTGAAGCGGTCGACGTCGGCGCAGTCGGCCTCCGTCACCACGCCCACGGGCCGGCCGTCGTCCACGACGACCGCCGCGCCGTGCGAGCGCTTGCCGATGAGGGTGAGCGCCGTGTGCACGGTGTCGTGCGGGCCCACGACCACGGGCGTCTCGATGACGGGGTCCTTGGACTTCACGTCGGCGACCACGTCGGCGACGACGTCGGTCGGCACGTCCTGCGGGATGATCGCGACGCCTCCGCGGCGCGAGACCGTCTCCGCCATGCGTCGGCCCGCGACGGCGGTCATGTTCGCGACGACGACGGGGATCGTGGTCCCCGTCCCGTCGGCGGAGGAGAGGTCGACGTCGAAGCGCGAGGCGACCTCGGAACGCGACGGGACGAGGAAGACGTCGCCGTACGTGAGGTCGGTCGCGGGGGACTGGCCGGGCAGGAAGCGCATGCCCCCATCCTACGAGGTCGGAGCCCGTCGTTGTCCGCAGTGCGGAAGTGAGATTCCACGAACGGGTGGTCCGTGCGTCGGGCGCCGGAGTGTGCGTCAATGGCGTGAAGGTCCCGTCGCCCCGCGCACCGCTGCGCAGGTCACCTGCCCGGACGGCCTAGAGTTGTCGGGCTGGTCGCACGGGAACGGAACGGAGCATCTGCATGAGCCTGCTTGGCACGATCACCTCGCCCGAGGACGTGCAACGGCTGACCCTCGAGCAGACGCGGGAGCTCGCCGGCGAGATCCGTGCGTTCCTCGTCGACTCGGTCTCGCGCACCGGCGGGCACCTCGGTCCGAACCTCGGGGTCGTCGAGCTGACGATAGCGATGCACCGCGTGTTCTCGTCGCCGACCGACACGTTCGTGTTCGACACGGGCCACCAGTCCTACGTGCACAAGCTCCTCACCGGGCGCCAGGACTTCTCCGCGCTGCGCAAGCAGGGCGGCCTGTCCGGCTACCCGTCGCGCGCCGAGTCCGACCACGACGTCGTCGAGAACTCGCACGCGTCGACCGCGCTCTCCTGGGGTGACGGCATCGCGAAGGCGAACGTCGTGCGCGGCCTCACCGACCGGCACGTCGTCGCGGTCATCGGCGACGGCGCCCTCACGGGCGGCATGGCCTGGGAGGCGCTGAACAACATCGCCGAGAGCCAGGACCGGCGCCTCGTCGTCGTGGTGAACGACAACGGCCGCTCCTACTCGCCGACCATCGGCGGGCTCGCGCACCACCTGTCGACGCTGCGCACCACGCACGGCTACGAGAGCTTCCTGCAGTGGGGCAAGCGCACCCTCAACCGGTCCGGCGCCCCGGGTCGGTTCGCGTACGAGTGGCTGCACGGCCTGAAGAAGGGCCTCAAGGACGTCGTCGCCCCGCAGGGCATGTTCGAGGACCTCGGCATCAAGTACGTCGGTCCCGTCGACGGGCACGACGTCGAGGCGATGGAGCACGCGCTGCGCCGGGCCAAGGCGTACGGGGCGCCCGTGATCGTGCACGCGATCACCGAGAAGGGCCGCGGCTACACGCCCGCCGAGCAGGACGTCGCCGACCGCTTCCACGCCGTCGGGAAGATCCACCCCGAGACCGGGCTCCCGGTCGCGCCGTCGCGCTTCGGCTGGACGAGCGTCTTCGCGGACGAGATCGTCCAGATCGGCCGCCGCCGCTCCGACGTCGTCGCGATCACGGCGGCCATGCTCGAGCCGGTGGGCCTCAAGCCGTTCGCGCAGGCCTTCCCCGAGCGCACGTTCGACGTCGGGATCGCCGAGCAGCACGCCGCGACGTCCGCCGCGGGCATGGCGTTCGCGGGCCTGCACCCCGTCGTCGCCGTCTACGCGACGTTCCTCAACCGCGCGTTCGACCAGGTCCTCATGGACGTGGCGCTGCACAAGGCCGGCGTGACGTTCGTGCTCGACCGCGCCGGGATCACGGGCGACGACGGCGCGAGCCACAACGGCATGTGGGACATGGCGATGCTGCGCATCGTGCCCGGCCTGCGGCTCGCCGCGCCGCGCGACGAGGAGACGCTGCGGACGGCGCTGCGCGAGGCCGTGGACGTGGACGACGCCCCGACGGTCGTGCGCTACCCGAAGGGAGCGCTCGGGGACGCGCTGCCCGCTGTCGACACGGTGGACGGCGTGGACCTGCTCGCCGTGCCGGACGACGCGCCGAAGATCGCTCCTCAGGGTGCGGCCCCCCGCGCCCGGGTCCTGATCGTCGGCCCCGGGTCCATGGCGCGTGTCGCGCTCGACGCGGCGCAGACGCTCACGGCCCACGGCGTCGACGTCACCGTCGCGTCCCCCACGTGGGTCCTGCCGATGCCGAGCGCGCTCGTCAAGCTCGCCGGCGAGCACGACCTCGTCGTGAGCGTCGAGGACGGCGTCGCCGACGGCGGCGTGGGCGCGCTCCTCGCGCAGCGCTCGCTCGAGGGCGGCGTCCGCACGCCCGTGCACGCGCTCGGCCTGCCCGCGCAGTTCCTCGACCACGCGACCCGGGACCAGGTGGCCTCGGCGTACCGGCTCACGCCGGCCGACGTCGCGCGCGACGTGCTGGACGCGCTCGCGGCACTCACCCGCGGCTGAGTCGTCGGAGCGAGGGCGCTCGTCGCGGACGCCTCGGCGGTGCGGGGGTCGTCCGGGCTAGGGTCCAGGCGTGATCTGGCTCCTCGACCTCGACAACACGCTCGTCGGCCGCGACGACGCCTTCGCCGCCTGGGCGGCCGCCGCCGTCGCCCACGCCGGTCGTGACGCGTCCGACCTCGCGGCGATCGTCGCGGCCGACCGGGGCGGGTTCGCCGTCAAGACCGACGTGGCGCGCGTCATCGTCGACCGTCTCGGCTGGGACGAGGACCTGCCCGCCGCGGTCGACCGCTTCCGCGCCGGCATCCTCGACCACGTGCGCGCGTACGACGGCGTGCTCGACCTGCTCGACGCCCTGCGCGCCGACGGCGACCTGGTGGTCGTGGTGACGAACGGGACGTCCCCCCAGCAGCGCGGCAAGCTCGCCCGCTGCGGGGTCGGGGCGCACGTCGACGCCGTCGTCGTGTCCGGCGAGGAGGGCGTCGACAAGCCCGACCCGCGGCTCCTCGAGATCGCGCTGGACCGCGTCGGTGCGACCGACGCCGACCGCGCACAGGTCTGGATGGTCGGGGACGCGGCGCACGCCGACGTCGCCGCCGGCCGGGCCGCCGGCACGCGCACCGGCTGGGTCTCCCACGGGCGCCCATGGACGGACGGGCTGCTGCCGGACGTCCTGGGGGCGACGGTGCACGACGTCGTCGCCCGCGCCCGCGCGGCGGCCCTCACCGCGCCGTAGCGCGCGCCGGGCACCCGGCCACGGGCGCCCCGGCGGGGCGTCAGGAGTGCGTGACCTCGACCGCCTGCTCGACGACCGCACGCAGGTCCCCGCCGGACGCCGCGTGCCACGCGCGCTGGCGCTGGGCGCCGTTCCCGCCGGACCAGAGGCGTCCGAGGAGCTCCGTCACGGCGTCGAGGTCGCCCGCGTCGACGAGGGCGTCCCGCACGTGCGCGACGAGCTGTCCGACGACGTCGTGCGCCGGGGCGGGACGCCAGGTGAGCGGCGAGACGAGGTCCTCCTCGAGGCCCGAGCGCCCGGCGCGCCACGACGCGGTCCGCAGGATCTCGGGGCGGAGCTCCGGGGGCGCGACGCCGTCCGCGGCCTCGCGCGCCGCGGTCTCGACGAGGCCGCGGCTGAGGGCCGCGAGGAGCGTCGCCGTGTCGGGGTCGAGGCACACGTCGGCGACGCGGATCTCGACGGTCGGGTAGCGCGACGAGAGCCGCGCGTCGAAGTAGACCATGTTCTCGTCGAGGATCGTCCCGGTCGCGACGAGGCCGTCGACCGCCGCGCGGTACGCCTCGGGCGTCCCGAACGCGCGGGTCGGGCCCGACGTCGGCCAGCGGGACCAGACCTGGGACCGGAAGCTCGCGTACCCGCTGTCCTGGCCCTGCCAGAACGGGGAGTTGGTGCTCAGCGCGAGGAGCGTGGAGAGCCACGGCCCGATGCGGTCGAGGACGGTGACCCCCTCGGCGTCGTCCGCGACGGCGACGTGCACGTGGCACCCGCTCGTGAGCTGCTCGCGCGCCGTGAGGCCGAACGCGGCGCGGGCCTCGAGATAGCGCAGGCGGGAGACGGTGGTGCCCTCGAAGGGCAGGGGCGAGGTGGAGAGCGCCGCGACCCGGGCACCGACGCGGTCCGCGGCCTCCTGGGCGCGCTGCCGTCCCGCGCGGATCTCCGTCGCGAGGTCGTCGAGCTCGCGACGCGGGTGGGTCGCGGTCTCGAGCTGCTCCTCCATGAACTCCGACTCGAGCGAGCCGGTCCCGCCGCCCTTCTCGTCGGTGCCCGACGCCTCCAGGGCCTCCGCGGCCCGGGCGACCGGATGGCCGTCGTCGCCGACGAGCAGGAACTCTTCCTCGACCCCTACGGTGCGCTTCACCCGGGCAGTCTCACACGGAAGCCGCGAGCACGTCGGGCGGGCGTGTGACGTGCGTCCGTGTCGTGCGTCACGGGCGCGTGCCGCCTCGGTCGCGCCCGGGTCCCGAGGGCTTGTGAAGGTCATCACAAGGGGTGGTCCCGACAGGGTGCGAGGGGCGAGAGAACCGCGAGATCCCGCGGTTCCTGCGGGGTCCCGCCCGGCTCGGGACCTAGGTCCCCGGACGGCCCGAAACCCCTCCGCGCGACGCCGCGTGAACCTAGCCTGGAGGTGGCGAAGGAGCCCGTCGGAACCTCGACCGAGGGCCTCCACCCGAGGCCCCCGCGAGGCCGGCGGGTCCGGCCGGCGCGCGGACCCGCGCGTCAGGCACGAGGGAGGTCCAGATGACCAGCGTTTCCGAGGCACCCGGCACGACGAGCGGCGGCCGTGCGGTGGAGGGCGGCGTCGACGCGCAGCACGACACCGCGCACGTCCCCGCGTGGGAGGGCTTCACCGACGGCCCGTGGCGCGACACGGTCGACGTGCGCGACTTCATCCAGCGCAACTACCGCCCGTACACGGGCGACGCGTCGTTCCTCGCCGGGCCCACGGAGCGCACGACGGGGATCTGGGACACGCTGTCCGCGATGTTCCCCGAGGAGCGCGAGATGGGGATCTACGACGTCGACCCCCACACGCCCGCGGGGATCACGGCGCACGCCCCGGGCTACATCGACAAGGCGCACGAGGTGATCGTCGGCCTGCAGACCGACGCCCCGCTCAAGCGCGCGATCATGCCGAACGGCGGCTGGCGCATGGTCGAGGGCGCGCTGCAGACCTACGGCTACGAGGTCGACGAGACCCTGAAGAAGGTCTTCACCGAGTACCGCAAGACGCACAACCAGGGCGTGTTCGACGTCTACCCGCCGAACGTGCGCGCGGCCCGCAGCTCGCACATCATCACGGGCCTGCCCGACGCCTACGGCCGCGGCCGGATCATCGGCGACTACCGCCGCGTCGCGCTCTACGGCGTCGACGCCCTGATCGCCGCGAAGAAGCTCGACAAGCTCGGTCTCGACACGCAGCCGTTCAGCGAGCAGGTCGTGCGCGAGCGCGAGGAGCACGCGGAGCAGATCCGTGCGCTGGGCGAGCTCAAGGAGATGGCGGCCGAGTACGGCTACGACATCTCCGGCCCCGCGACGTCGGCGCGCGAGGCCGTCCAGTGGCTCTACTTCGCCTACCTCGCCGCGGTGAAGGAGCAGAACGGCGCCGCGATGTCGCTCGGCCGCACGTCGACCTTCCTCGACGTGTTCATCGACCGCGACCTCGAGGCCGGACGCATCACGGAGTCCGAGGCGCAGGAGATCATCGACGACTTCGTCATCAAGCTGCGCATCGTGCGGTTCCTGCGCACGCCCGAGTACGACGCCCTGTTCTCCGGCGACCCGACGTGGGTCACCGAGACGATCGGCGGCATGGGCGAGGACGGGCGCCCGCTCGTCACGAAGAACTCGTTCCGGTTCCTCCAGACGCTCTACAACCTCGGCCCGGCTCCCGAGCCGAACATGACGGTCTTCTGGAGCCCGGCGCTGCCGCAGGGCTTCAAGGAATACTGCGCCCAGGTGTCGATCGACACCTCGGCCGTGCAGTACGAGTCGGACGAGCTCATCCGCCAGCACTGGGGCGACGACGCGGCGATCGCGTGCTGCGTGTCCCCGATGCGCGTCGGCAAGCAGATGCAGTTCTTCGGCGCTCGCGTGAACCTCGCCAAGACGCTGCTCTACGCGATCAACGGCGGGCGCGACGAGATCTCCGGCAAGCAGGTCTCGCCGGTGGCGGCTCCCGTCGAGGGCGACGTGCTCGACTTCGACGACGTCATGGCGAAGTTCGACGCGACGATGGACTGGCTCGCCGAGACGTACGTCGAGGCGCTCAACTGCATCCACTGGTCGCACGACAAGTACGCGTACGAGCGCATCGAGATGGCGCTGCACGACAAGGACGTGCTGCGGACCATGGCGTGCGGCATCGCGGGCCTGTCCGTCGCGGCGGACTCGCTGTCGGCGATCAAGCACGCGAAGGTCTCCGTCGTCCGCGACGAGCGCGGCCTCGTCGTCGACTACGTGACCGAGGGCGAGTACCCCACGTACGGCAACGACGACGACCGGGCCGACGCGATCGCCGTCGACCTCGTCGAGCGGTTCATGGCGAAGGTGCGCACGCACCCGACGTACCGCGACGCCGTGCCGACGCAGTCGGTCCTGACGATCACGTCGAACGTCGTGTACGGGAAGGCGACGGGCAACACGCCCGACGGCCGCCGCGCCGGCGAGCCGTTCGCCCCGGGCGCCAACCCGATGAACGGGCGCGACACGCACGGCATGCTCGCCTCGGCGCTGTCGGTGGCCAAGCTGCCGTACGACGAGGCGCAGGACGGCATCTCGCTGACCAACACGGTCGTGCCGAGCGGCCTCGGGCGCACCCAGGAGGAGCAGGTGACCAACCTCGCCGGCCTCCTGGACGCCTACATCGGGTCCGAGGGGTACCACATGAACGTCAACGTGCTGAACCGCGAGACGCTCCTGGACGCCATGGACCACCCGGAGAACTACCCGCAGCTGACGATCCGCGTGTCCGGGTACGCGGTGAACTTCGTCCGCCTCACGCGCGAGCAGCAGCTCGACGTGCTCTCGCGCACCTTCCACGGCGCGCTCTGACGAGCGCTGAGGAGCCAGCCATGACCGTCACCCTTCCCGGCCCCGCCGTCCGCCCGTCGCGCGGGTGCGGCGTCGTCGAGAGCAACCTGCCCGACGACGCCACGCGCCTCGACGTCCCGGGCGCCCCGACCTCGGCGGCCGAGCCCGCGGCGTCGGGCACGCCCGTGGGCCACGCCCGCCGGGCGGGCGCGGGCCTGGACGGGCTGACGGTCGCGGACGTGGACCGGGCCGACAAGCTCGCGGCGATGCGCGCGGGCGAGCTCGGCTCGGTCCACTCCTGGGAGCTCGTCACCGCCGTGGACGGCCCGGGGACCCGGCTCACGGTGTTCCTCAACGGCTGCCCGCTGCGGTGCCTGTACTGCCACAACCCCGACACGTTCGCGATGAAGGACGGCAGGCCCGTCACGGCGGACGAGCTCCTCGGGCGCCTCCGGCGCTACCTGCCCGTCTTCCGGGCCACCCACGGCGGGCTCACGCTCTCCGGCGGCGAGGTGCTCATGCAGCCTGCGTTCGCCGCCCGCGTGCTGCGCGGGGCCAAGGCGATGGACGTGCACACCGCGCTCGACACGTCGGGCTTCCTCGGCGCGAACGCCACCGACGCGATGCTCGACGACACGGACCTCGTGCTGCTCGACGTGAAGTCGGGCGACCCCGACACGTACACGAAGGTCACGAGCCGCGACCTCGAGCCGACCCTGTGGTTCGGGCGGCGGATCGCCGAGCGCGGGCTCACCGGCCACGCGCCCGAGGTCTGGGTGCGCTTCGTCCTCGTCCCGGGCCTCACCGACGACCCGGACAACGTCGAGAAGGTCGCCGCGTACGCGGCGTCGCTCAACGCGATCCGCCCCGGCACGGTGACACGCGTCGAGGTGCTGCCCTTCCATCAGATGGGCCGCGACAAGTGGGACGCCCTCGGGCGTACCTACGAGCTCGACGACACGCCCACGCCGTCCCCGGAGCTCACGGAGCGCGTGCGCGACCAGTTCCGCGCCCACGGCCTGACGACGTACTGACCCGACCCGCCGACGAGCGCCCGCTCGCCGAGACGTGAGAAGTGGCCCCGGACCGCCGTGCTCCCGGGGCCACTTCTCTCGTCTCGGCGGGTGCGCGCTCCCCGGGGCGGGGTCAGGTCGTAGGGTGCGCGGGTGCCTGCCGCTACCGTCGACGCCCACGACCCCCGATGGACCGACGCCGGGAGGCGGTGGACGGAGCGCGTCGCCGGCGCGCTGGCCAACCTCGCGAGCCCCGACGGCGGGGGCCCTGTCGTCGTCGAGCACATCGGGTCGACGGCGGTCCCCGGGCTCGCGGCGAAGCCGATCATCGACCTCCAGGTGCGCGTCGCGCCGCTGCCCTCCGAGGCGGAGCTCGACGCCGCGCTCGGGCCGCTCGGGTTCTCGATCGAGCGCGGCGCGCGCCCCGACTCGCCCGGCGTGTACCGGGACGTCCCGCGCCCGGGCGCCGACCCTGACCCCGAGCTCTACGCCAAGCGCCTGCTCACCCGCCCCGGTGACGAGGGTGAGCCGCCCGTGATCCTGCACATCCGGCGCCTCGACTCGCCGTTCGCGGCGTACGTCGTCGCGTTCCGCGACTGGCTGCGCGCCGTCCCCGCCGAGGCCGCGGCGTACGAGGCGACGAAGCGCAGCCTCGCCGCGCGCCACGCGGACGCCGACGACTACGACGACTACACGCGCGACAAGACGGCGTTCCTCGACGCGGCGCAGTCCCGGATGGAGCGCTGGACGGCGGAGGCCGGCAGGTCGTCGTGAGGGCGCCGGAGCGTGCCTGCGGCCGGGAGCGATACTGTGGTGATACCACGTCGGGAGGTGCGGGATGAGCGGCAACCAGATGGTCGTGCGGTTCACCGAGGACGAGAAGCGCGTCCTCGAGGCGGCCGCGGAGCGCGAGGGGCGCTCGCAGAACGAGATCGTCCGTGAGGCCGTACGACGGTACGGCGCGGAGCGCGACGCCCTCCGTGATCGACTGATCGCGGACGCGATCCGCGAGTACGGACCCGTGCTCGACAAGCTCGCCTGAGGTGGTCGCGTCGCGAGAGGTCGAGTACCTCGAGGTCGGGGACCTGCTCGCGGCGGCGCGCGCGCTGCTCGGGGCAGAGCCGGTCGTCCGCGACTGGGGTGCGCTCGACTCGGCCGAGCATCGTCCGCGCGCCTCGATGTTCGGTGAGGAGGCGTACCCGTCGCTCGACCTGAAGGCGGCCGCGCTGATGCTCTCCGTCGTCCAGAACCACGCGCTCGTCGACGGCAACAAGCGGCTCGGTCTCGTCGCCGTCGTCGTGTTCTACGGCATGAACGGTGTCGCGCTGCGTGCTCCCCACGACGACGTGTACGAGCTGACGATGTCGATCGCCGACGGTTCGACGCACGACGTGACGTACGTCGCCGAGTGCCTCGCTCGCTGGCACGCGTGACCGCGCCGCGCGCGACGCTGCCCGACGTCGCCACCGCTCGGGCGGTCGTCGCGGACGCGGACGCCCTCGCCGCGCAGCTCGCGGCGCTCTCTGCCGCGCCGGCGACGGCCCGCGACCAGGTGCGTGCCGCCTTCGGCGACAGCCGTGAGGAGAAGGTCCTGGCGCGCCTCGACACGGTGGACGTCGGCTCGCTGCGCGACGTGACGCGCGAACGGCTGCGGCTCGGGGCGCTCGCGGACGCGGGCGTGCGGACGGTCGGGGCGGTCGCGCGGCTCGGGCGCGACGGTCTGGAGCGGGTCCCGGACATCGGCCCGCAGACGGCGACGCATCTGCTCGCGGCCGCCGAGCAGGTGGCGCGCGCCGTGCGCGAGAGCCTGCGCTTCCGGATCGACCTCACGCCGACCGACCCGGTCGCGACCGCGCTCGTCCAGGCGCTGCACACGCTCGACCAGGCCGACGCCGCCGTCGCGCGGTACGGCGACCAGGTGCGCGCCGCGCTCGCCGAGCACGAGCGCGTGCGCGACGACGCGCGGGTCGCCGCGAGCGGAGCGCGTCGCCTCCTCGCCTGGGGCGAGCGCCGGCGTCGGGCGTTCGCGGCGGTGGCGACGCTCGCCGGGGTCGCGGAGCGGGCGCGGGAGACGGGGCTGGACGAGGAGGCCCGGCGCGTCACCGCGCTGCTCGCGGAGCCCGCGCGCCCCTACGACGCCTGGGCGGACTTCCGGCGCCGGTCCGCGGCGTACTACGCGCTGCTCGACGGCGTGGCCCCCACCGGGCGCGACGTCGTCGCTGCCGCCGGCCACCTGCCCGCGGAGCTCGTCGACCGCGTGCAGACGCAGGCGCTCGACGAGACCCTGCTGCGGGTGTCGTTGCGCGGGTACCAGGCGTTCGGGGCGCGCTTCGCGCTCGCCCAGCGGCGCGTCGTCCTCGGCGACGAGATGGGGCTCGGCAAGACCGTGCAGGCGATCGCCGTCGTCGCGCACCTCCTCGCGCGCGGCGCGACGCACGCGCTCGTCGTGTGCCCCGCGAGCGTCCTGGAGAACTGGGTGCGCGAGCTGCGGACGCACGCGGACGTCGCCGTGCACGTCGTCCACGGCGAGGACCGGGACGACGCGGCGGAGGCGTGGCGTGCGTCCGGCGGCGTCGCCGTCGTGACGTTCGCGGGCCTGCGCCGCGCGGGGACCGAGATCCTCGTGCCAGCGGGGTCCAGCGCCCCCGCCGTGCTCGTCGTGGACGAGGCCCACTACGTGAAGAACCCGCTCGCGAAGCGGTCCGTGGCCGTCGCGGCCCTCGCGCGGGGGACCGAGCACGTGCTCCTGCTCACGGGCACGCCCATGGAGAACCGCGTCGAGGAGTTCCGCACCCTGCTGGGCTACCTCCAGCCCGCGCTCGCCGCACGCCTCGACGCGGCCCACGGCGCGGCGGGCCCCGACGCGTTCCGGCACGCCGTCGCGCCCGCCTACCTGCGGCGCAACGCCGAGGACGTGCTCGAGGAGCTGCCGGAGCTCGTGCAGGTCGACGAGTGGGAACGGCTCGGGGCGGTCGACGGCGCGGCGTACCGCGCGGCGGTCGCGGCGGGGTCGTTCATGGCGATGCGACGAGCGGCGTTCGCGGTCGACCACCCGGAGGACTCGGCGAAGCTCCGCCGACTCGTGGAGCTCGCGCGCGAGGCGGCCGAGAACGGACGCAAGGTCGTGGTGTTCTCGTACTTCCGCGACGTGGTGGACACGGTCGTGCGCGCGCTCGGCGACCTCGCGCTCGCTCCGCTGACCGGCTCCGTGCCCGCCCGGACGCGCCAGACGATCGTCGACGACTTCACGGTGGCCGAGGTCCCGCGCGTGCTCGTGAGCCAGATCGACGTCGGGGGAGTGGGCCTCAACCTCCAGGCGGCCTCCGTGGTCATCCTGTGCGAGCCCCAGACCAAGCCCACAACCGAGGCGCAGGCCGTCGCGCGCGCCCACCGCATGGGGCAGGTCGAGACCGTCCAGGTGCACCGCCTGCTCACGGTCGACAGCGTCGACGAGCACCTCGTGCGCCTGCTCGGGACGAAGGCGCGGCTGTTCGACGCGTACGCGCGGCGCAGCGCGCTCGCCGAGGAGGTCGCGGGCGCGGTCGACGTGTCCGAGGCGTCGCTCGCGCGCGCCGTGGTCGACGCCGAGCGGGCGCGGCTCTTCGTCGACCCCGCCGTCACGTCGGTCGAGGACGCGGTCACCGAGGACTGAGCGACGGTCCGGACGCGCCGGTGCGCCTGACGGCCTAGCGTCTGTCGTATGACCGACGACACCGGCACGTCCGCGATCCCCGCCCCGCCCCTGACCCCGCTGCCCGAGGACTGGTCCACGGCGCTCGCCGTGGTCGCCCATCCCGACGACATGGAGTTCGGCGCCGCCGCTGCCGTCGCGCGGTGGACGGGGCAGGGCAAGCGGGTCGTGTACTGCATGGTCACGAGCGGCGAAGCCGGCATCGACGGCATGGACCCGGACGAGGCGCGACGCGTGCGCGAGGCGGAGGAGGTCGAGTCCGGGCGGGTCGTCGGCGTCGAGGAGGTCGAGTTCCTCGGGCTGCCCGACGGCGTGCTCGAGTACGGCCTGCCGCTGCGGCGGGCGATCGCGGGCGCGATCCGGCGCCACCGGCCCGACGTCGTGATCACCGGGAACTACCGCGAGACGTTCCCCGGCGGGATGCTCAACCAGGCGGACCACATCGCGACGGGACGGGCCGTCGTCGACGCCGTGCGCGACGCGGGGAACAGGTGGGTGTTCCGCGAGCAGGTCGAGACCGACGGGGTCGAGCCCTGGGGCGGCGTGCGCCAGGTCTGGGTCGCGGGCTCGCCCGACGCCGCGCACGGCGTCGACGTCAGCGCGACCTTCGACGCGGGGGTCGCGTCGCTGCGCGCGCACGCCGCCTACCTCGACGGGCTGGGGTGGGAGGACTTCGACCCCGCGGCGTTCCTCGCGTCCATGAGCGCGCCCACGGGGGAGCGCATGGGGGTCGCGCACGCGGTCGCGTTCGAGGTGCTGCGCATGGGCTGGGAGGACTGACTCACGCCCGGTCGGGCTGCTCCTCGATCGTGACGACCTTGAGCTCGGGCGCGAACCCGTAGAGCCTGCCGTCCTGCGCGCCGACCCACCACTTCCCGCACATCGCGGTCGCGCCCTGCTCGGTGCCCGCCTCCCACCAGGAGGCCTCGAGCGTCGCAGCGGTGCGGTAGTCGTCCGCGGTCAGGTCGCCGCGCTCGGGCCGGGGCTCCAGGGGGTGCTCCGACGAGACTGCGGTGCAGCTCGCGGGCAGCGCCCCCAGGTCGGCGGTCATCGAGAGGATCCGCTCGTCGCCCGTCGTGCGGACCACCTCGCGCACGTCCGTGGCCGAGTCGGGCACCCAGTCGGGCAGGACGCCGTCGGCCTTGCCGGCCTCTCCCGTCGCGAACTCGTAGGTCTTGGTGTGGCCCGCACGGTTCTCCGCGACGGCCTCGCCGATGCTGCCGCACGCGGAGAGCAGGAGGGCAGCGCCGGCGGCGAGCGTGAGGGCGCCGAGCATCCGGCGCTCGGTCGTGCCGCGGGGCGTGGTGGTCAGAGGGAGGTCGGTGGCGGGCTGGGCGGGGGTGCGGTTCGTCATGGCCACGACGCTACGGAGCGCGTGGCGTCGGCGGATCGGGCCGCGAGCGGAACCTCCGCGCGGTCGTCGTACGACCACGGGAGGGCGCTCGCGGCCCGGCGTCCGACCCCGGTCGGTCAGGCGCGCGACGCCGCCGGGACGTTCGCGACGCCGTCGGGCAGGAAGCGGCGGCCCAGGACCTTCTCGCTGTAGCCCGTGCGGTCGAGGTACGGCGTGATGCCGCCCAGGTGGAAGCCCCACCCCGCGCCGAGGATCATGCACAGGTCGACTTGCGACGGGCTCGCGACCACGCCCTCGTCGAGCATGAGCCCGATCTCCCGCGTGAGCGCCGTGAGCACGGAGTCGAGGACGCCGGCCTCGTCCAGCGCCCCGTCGCCGCCTGCCTCGCCGGTGCCGAAGACCCGCTGGATCGCCGGGTCGACGGGCTTGGGCAGGCCCTTCGGCGCGTCGAGGACGACGGGGATCTGCTCGTCCACGATGCGCTGCAGGCCGGGCGACTCGGGGAACCGGTCGCCCAGGTCCTCGCGCAGCGACGTGAGGACGTGCAGGCCGACGGCCGGTCCGACGAGGTCGAACAGCGCGAACGGCGGCATCGGCAGGCCGAGCGGCGCGACGGCGCGGTCCGCGATCTCGACCGACGTGCCGTTCTCGACCGCCTCGACGATCTTGCCCATGAGCAGGATGAGCAGGCGGTTGACGACGAACCCGGGACGGTCGGCGACGAGCACGGCCGTCTTGCGGAGCTTCTTCGTCATGGCGAACGCCGTCGCGAGGGCGGCGTCGTCGGTCTTCGCCGCCTGGATGATCTCGACGAGCGGCATCTGGGCGACGGGGTTGAAGAAGTGCATCCCGACGACGCGCTCGGGGTGCTGCAGGTCGGCCGCCATCTCGGTGATCGACAATGCGGACGTGTTGGTCAGCAGCACGGCCTCGGGCGACAGGACGCCCTCGAGCTCGGCGAACACCTTCTTCTTGAGCCCAAGGATCTCCGTGACCGCCTCGATGACGACGTCGCAGCCCGCGAAGTCGCCGAGCTCGGTCGTGCCGTGCACGGAGCCGACGACGCGCGCGCCGGTGTCCGCGGACATGCGGCCCGAGCGCACGAGCTTCTCCACGGTGGAGCGGACGTAGCCGAGGCCCTTGTCGACGCGCTCCTGGTCGAGGTCGCGCATGACGACCGGCACCTGGAGGCGCTGGGCGAACAGCAGCGCGATCTGCGCGGCCATGAGGCCCGCGCCGACGATCCCGACGCGGGTGACGGGGCGGGCGAGCTTGGCGTCGGGCGCGCCCTGGGGCCGCTTGCCCTTCGAGACGAGCTGGAACGCGTAGACGCTCGCGCGCATCTCGTCGCTCATGATGAGGTCGGCCAGGGCCTCGTCCTCGGCGGCGAACGCCTCCTCGCGCGACGCGGTGCGCGCGGCGGCGACGAGGTCGAGCGCGCGGTACGGGGCGGGGCGCGAGCCCGCGACCACGGCGTCCAGGCGCTGGCGCGTCCCGGCGACGACGGCGTCCCACACGGGCTGCGGGTCGAGCTCGCGCCGCTCGACCACGATCTCGCCGCGCAGCACGGCCTCGGCCCAGCGCAGCGAGGACTCGAGGAAGTCGGGCGCCTCGAAGAGCGCGTCGACGAGCCCGATCTCGTACGCCTCCTTCGCCTTGAACGGCTTGTTCGCGGCCGGGCGGGCGAGGATGACGTCCATCGCCTTCTCGACGCCGAGCAGGCGCGGCACGAGGTACGCGCCGCCCCAGCCGGGGACCAGGCCCAGGCCGACCTCGGGCAGCGCGAGCGCGCCGGCGTCGGACGCGACGGTGCGGTACGTGCAGTTGAGCGCGACCTCGAGGCCGCCGCCGAGCGCGACGCCGTTGACGAACGCGAACGTCGGCACGCCCATGTCCTGGAGCAGCGTGTACGCGGCGTGCCCGGCGCGCCCGAGGGCGAGCGCGTCGTCGCGCACCTGAACGGCCGCGGCCTGCGTGAGGTCCGCGCCCGCGGCGAGGAAGTAGGGCTTGCCGGTGATCGCGACGGCGACGATCTCGCCGTCCGCGGCCCGGCGCCGCAGCGTCTCGAGGGCCGCGTGCAGCTCGGCGAGGCCCTCGGGGCCGAGCGTCGTCGGCTTGGTGTGGTCGAGCCCGTTGTCGAGCGTGACGAGGGCGAGCGTGCCCGTCCCGCCGGGGAGCGCGACGTCGCGCACGAGCGAGTGCGTGACGCGCTCCCCGCGCGCGGCGTCCTTCGTCGCGTCCGCGGAGATGGTGGGCGTGGTGTCGGTCGGTGCGCTCATCGTCAGTTCTCCGCGGTCTCGAAGGTGTGGCCGGAGTAGTCGGCGTGGTGCGGGTTCTCCCAGACGACGGTGCCGCCCATGCCGAGGCCGACGCACATGGTCGTCAGGCCGTAGCGCACCTCGGGGTGCTGCTCGAACTGGCGCGCGAGCTGCGTCATGAGGCGCACGCCCGACGACGCGAGCGGGTGGCCCATGGCGATGGCGCCGCCGTACTGGTTGACGCGCTCGTCGTCGTCCGCGATGCCGAAGTGGTCGAGGAACGCGAGCACCTGGACCGCGAACGCCTCGTTGATCTCGAACAGGCCGATGTCGTCGATCGTCAGGCCCGCGGACGCGAGCGCGCGCTCGGTCGCGGGGACCGGCCCGATGCCCATGACCTCGGGGTCGACGCCCGCGTACGCGTAGGCGACGAGGCGCATGCGTGCCGGCAGCCCGAGCTCGTCGGCGACGTCGCCCGCGGCGAGCAGGCACGCCGTCGCGCCGTCGGTCAGCGGCGAGGCGTTGCCCGCGGTGACCTTCCCGCCGGGGCGGAACGGGGTCTTGAGGTCGCGGATGGAGTCGACCGTGGTGCCGGGGCGGGGCAGCTCGTCGGCCGTGGCCAGGCCCCAGCCGAGCTCGGTCGACCGGGTCGCGATCGGCACGAGGTCGGGGGAGATGTCGCCGTTCGCGAGGGCCTTGGCGTACTTGGCCTGGCTCGCGACGGCGTACGCGTCGGCACGCTCCTTGGTGAGGTGCGGGTACCGGTCGTGCAGGTTCTCGGCCGTCGCGCCCATGACGAGCGCGGAGGAGTCGACGAGGCGCTCGGCGACGAACCGCGGGTTCGGGTCCGACCCCTCGCCCATGGGGTGGTGGCCCATGTGCTCGACGCCGCCCGCGACGACGACGTCCTGCGCGCCCACGGCGACGTTCGCCGCCGTGGTCGTGACCGCGGTCATCGCTCCCGCGCACATGCGGTCGATCGCGAAGCCGGGCACCGACTTGGGCAGCCCCGCGAGCACGGCGACGCTGCGGCCGAGGGTGAGGCCCTGGTCACCCGTCTGCGTGGTCGCGGCGAGCGCGAGCTCGTCGATGCGCTCGGCGGGCAGCTCGGGGCGACGGCGCAGGAGCTCGCGGACCGTCTTCACGGCGAGGTCGTCCGCGCGGGTCTCGGCGTAGATCCCGTCGGGGCGCGCCTTGCCGAACGGGCTGCGCACGCCCTCGACGAAGACGACGTCGCGCACGGGGCGGTGACGCGAGCGCTGGCTGGCCGCCTGGGTGGGTGCCGAGGTGGGAGAGGGGGCCTCGTTGGCCACGGTCATGGCATCTCCATCCGATGCAGATGGTCGGGACGGCGGTGTCCGGGAGCGGCACCGCTCGGGGGTCGTACGTGCGATACACGCTACCGCGGGTATCGGGAAAGCACGAGACCGATGCTACGACATGAAGAGACCCGGTATCGCATCGCGCGATACCGGGTCTCTCCGGGGTTCGGGGCGGTCGGGAGCCCGCGTCAGCGGCTCCCGCGGAGCTTGCGCACGACCTTCTTCGCGGTGGGCAGGCCCTTGTTCCAGGCGGAGTACCACATCGAGAACGGCACGTCGACGCTGTGCACCAGCTCGTCGTCGTGCTGGGCGAAGCTGCGCTTGAACTCGCTGATCCCGTCGTTGAGCAGCCCGTTCATGTCGTACCGCACGAGCCCCGCCTCCTGGGCGAGCGTGATGGCGTGCCACTTCACCGGGGCGTTGGCGCGCAGCTTGCGTCCCGCGTCGTTGATGCCGCCGTAGAGCTCGAACGACGTCGTCGCCGACGACACGCACCACACGAACGACACCGGGGCGCCCTCGGAGAACGCGGCGACGAGCACCGAGTGCTCGCCGAGCTCGCGGTGGATCGCGAGGTAGTACTCGTCGTCGTGCAGCGCGAAGCCCGCGCGCTCGGCCGTCTCGTGGTAGACGTCGAGGACCTGGCGGACCTCGCCCTCGTCCGTCACCCGCCGCACCTCGAGCCCGGTGCGCGCCGCCTTGCGGATGTCGTACCGCGTCGACTTGCCCATGGCCTTCGTCAGCTCGTCCTCGGACTTCGTCAGGTCGAGGATCAGCGTGACCGGGTAGAGGATCGGGTTCGCCGCGGGGCGGGCGTCGGGCAGCGCGAGGTGCGTCCCGACCGGCCAGTCGGGCTCGATCGTGACGCCCACGCCGCCCACGCTCGACTTGCACCACGCGACGACCGCACGGGTCACGGCGTCGCGCGTCGCGTCGTCGCCCACGCCCGGACCGACGCCCCAGCCGTCTCCCGCCGGCGCGATCACGGGCCCGCGGGGCACGTGGCACAGCGCCTTGAACTGCGCGGGCAGCGAGCGCACGAGCACCTGCGCCAGACCGCGGACGCGGCCGTCGGCGTCCACCGCCTCCACGCGGTGCGGGGTCCACGCCCCGGTGGCCTTGACCTCGCCCCAGCCCCAGAGCTGGAGGGGGTGGCCGCCGAGCTCGTTCACCCGGGCGTCCCAGGAGGCGCGGTCGGTGACTGTCCGGATCGTCAGGTTCGCGTCGTGCACGCGGACGACCCTACCCGCTCGCTACGCCCCGGCGATGTTCGCGAACGCCTCCGCGAGGGGCTGGGCGACCAGCGCCACCTGCCAGTCGCGAGCACCCCGCCCGTGGAGGAACGCGGAGATCGCCGCCGCGTCCAACGGGTCCGGCGGCGTCCAGCACAGACGGCGCAGCGCGTCCGGCTGGAGCACGTTCTCCACCGGGACCGCGTAGCGCTCGGAGAGGCCCTGGACTACCGCGCGCGCCGCGTCGAGACGGGCGGCCGCGCCGGGGTCGCGATCGGCCCACGCGCGCGGCGGCGGCGGGGCGTCCGTGCGTGGACCGCGGGTGGTCGGCAGCGCGCTCGCGGGCAGCGCGAGCGCGGAGTCGATGGCGCGCTGCCAGTACGCCGCCCGGCGGCGCGTGCCCTTGCCCGCGAAGGGCGGCAGGTCGACGAGCTGCCCGGCCGTCCGGGGCAGTGCCTCCGCCGCGGCGACGATCGCACGGTCGGGCAGCACCCGGCCCGGCGCGATGTCCCGCGCGCGGGCGGTCGCGTCGCGGGCCTCCCACAGGCTCCGCACGACGGCCAGGCGCCGCGGGTCCCGGAGCGTGTGCGTGCCGGACGTGCGCCGCCACGGTTCGGGGCGCGGCGCGGGCGGGCCCGCGGTCCGCACCGCCTCGAACTCCTCCGCCGCCCAGCCGGCCTTCCCCGCCTCCTCGAGCCGCTCGCCGAGCACGCGGCGCAGCGGGACGAGCACCTCGACGTCGAGCGCGGCGTACCGCAGCCAGTCGTCCGGGAGCGGTCGGGTCGACCAGTCGACGGCGGAGTGCTCCTTCGCGAGGCCCAGGCCGAGCACGTCGGCGACGACGGCCGCGAGGCCGACGCGCTCCATGCCGAGCAGGCGCGCCGCGAGCTCGGTGTCGAACACGCTCGCCGGGACCACGCCGTGCTCGGCGAGGCCCGGCAGGTCCTGCGACGCGGCGTGCAGGACCCACTCCGCGTCCCCGACCGCCTCGCGCAGCGGTGACAGGTCGGGCACCGCGACGGGGTCGACGAGCGCGGTCCCCGCGCCCTCGCGGCGGACCTGGACGAGGTAGGTGCGCTGCCCGTAGCGGTAGCCCGACGCGCGCTCCGCGTCGGCGGCGACCGGGCCGGTCGCGGCGGCGAACGCCTCGACGACGCGCGCGAACGCGGCGGGGGTGTCGACGACGGGCCCGAGCCCGTCGGACGGCTCCGTCAGCGGGGTGACGACGGGCCCGGGCCCGTCGCCGGCCACTCCGGTCGCAGGGGTCGGGTCGAGCGGCGGGGGTGCGGGTGCTGCGGTCGAGCTCATGGGTTCACGGTATTGCGTCGGGTGGCCGGTCGAGCACCGAGGGGCGTCACGCCGTCGGGCAGGGGCGGCAGCCCGGCGGCCGTGCACAGCAGCTGCGCCCAGGCGGCGAGGTGGTCGCCGAGGTCCGCCGCGCCCGCGGGTCCCGCGGCCACGGGGGTCCACGACGCGCGCATCTCGAGCTCCACGTCGTTGTGCTTGCCGGCGAGGGCGCCGAAGCTCTGGGACAGGACGCGCGTCACCGTGCCGCCCTCCGCGCGCACGGCCGCGCCCGTGTCGTGGAGCGCGTCCTCGAGCCAGGTCCACGCGACCTCGGCGAGCATCTCCTCGGACGCCATCTCCGGCTCCAGCGTCGCGCGCACCATCGTCACCACGCGGAAGCTGCCCTGCCACGCCTCCTGGCCCTCGGGGTCGTGGAGCACGATGAACCGCCCCGACGCGAGGTCGGGGTCCTCGGACCGTGCCGCCTCGACCTCGCCCGTGAGCGCGACCGACCACGGCGCGATCCGGCGGGGGGCGGGGACCTCGCGCAACGTCACCTCGGGTCGGAGCCGCCGCGCGCCGAGGGCGTCGAGGACGGCACGGAACGCCGGGGGAGCGTCGGTCCCGTGAGCGGTGATCACTCTCGGCACACTACGAGCCGACCGGACGAACCGGACGCGCGCCGCGCGGCTGTCATCGAATCGTGATCCCGACTTCGTCAAGAACGCTGCGGGTGACCGGATCGTGGCCCCTCGGGAGCGGTGCGGCGCACGAGGACTAGGCTGGCGCCGTATCCATCACCGGTGCACCCGGCCGCGCGCCCGCGCCCGGCCCGGAACGGCTCCGCGCCCTCCCGCGCGCGGTCGTCGTGCGCCGGGACCGACCCTCGAGGAGCAGGGAAGCAGATGTCAGCACGCGCACAGATCGGTGTGACCGGACTCGCCGTCATGGGTCGCAACCTGGCCCGCAACTTCGCCCGGCACGGCTACACGGTCGCGGTGCACAACCGCTCGTACGCCAAGACCGAGTCCCTGATCGCCGAGGCGGGCAGCGAGGGCGACTTCGTCCCGTCCGAGTCGATGGCCGACTTCGTGGCGTCGCTCGAGCGCCCGCGCAAGGTCGTCATCATGGTCAAGGCGGGCGCGGCCACCGACGCCGTCATCGACGAGCTCGTGCCGCTGCTGGAGGAGGGCGACATCGTCGTCGACGCCGGCAACGCGCACTTCCCCGACACGATCCGCCGGGAGAAGGCGCTCGCGGCCCAGGGCCTGCACTTCGTCGGCACCGGCGTCTCGGGCGGCGAGGAGGGCGCGCTCAACGGTCCGTCGATCATGCCGGGCGGCACGCGCGAGTCCTACCAGAGCCTCGGCCCGATCCTCGAGGACATCTCGGCGAAGGTCGACGGCACGCCGTGCTGCACCTACGTCGGCCCCGACGGCGCCGGCCACTTCGTCAAGATGGTGCACAACGGCATCGAGTACGCCGACATGCAGCTCATCGCCGAGGCGTACGACCTGCTCAAGCAGGGCCTCGGCGCGTCCGCGCAGGAGATCGGCGAGATCTTCGCGCAGTGGAACACGGGCGACCTCGAGTCGTTCCTCATCGAGATCACCGCGGACGTGCTCCAGCACGTGGACGCGGAGACCGGCAAGGCGTTCGTCGACGTCGTGCTCGACCAGGCGGAGCAGAAGGGCACCGGCCGCTGGACGGTGCAGAACGGCCTCGACCTCGGCGTGCCGATCACCGGCATCGCGGAGGCGACGTTCGCCCGCGCGCTGTCCGGCTCGGTCCCGCAGCGCGAGGCGGGTCGCGCCGCGCTGCCCGCCGACGCCGCGGCGTGGGACGTGCAGGACCGCGACGCGTTCGTCGAGGACGTGCGCCTCGCGCTCTACGCGTCGAAGGTCGTCGCGTACTCGCAGGGCTTCGACCAGATCGCGGCGGCGTCCGCCGAGTACGGCTGGGACATCGACCGCGGCGCGATGGCCCGCATCTGGCGCGGCGGCTGCATCATCCGTGCGCGCTTCCTCAACCGCATCACCGAGGCGTACGAGCGCGACGCGCAGCTCCCGCTGCTCCTCGCGGACGAGTACTTCACCGCCGCGGTGGGCAACGGCCTCGCGGCCTGGCGCCGCGTGGTCTCGCAGGCCGCCCTCAACGGCGTCCCGACGCCGGCGTTCTCGTCGTCGCTCGCCTACTACGACGGCGTCCGGGCCGAGCGCCTGCCCGCCGCGCTCATCCAGGCGCAGCGCGACTTCTTCGGCGCGCACACCTACCGCCGCGTCGACAAGCCGGGCACGTTCCACACCGAGTGGTCGGGCGACCGGACCGAGTCCGACGCCTGACGGCTCGCCACCGCACGCACCGACGGCGGTCGTCGCGCTCCGGCGCGGCGGCCGCCGTCGCGTGTCCGCCCCTCCCGGGTCGGGGCCCGACGCCGCACGCGCGGACCGTGCCCGTCGGGTGACGTGGCAGGCTAGGCCCGGCGGGCCGCTGCGTCGGCTCGACCTCTCTGACCCCCTCTGACGCCGGACGACACGGAGAACGATGAGCCGCCACCCCCAGGACGCGACCGCGACGAGGATGCTCGCCGACCGGACGGGCACCGACCCGGCCGACTGGTTCCTCGTCTTCAAGGCCCGCTACGGGATGGAGGTCGTGTTCCGGGCGCTCGCCGACGTGCGCGGCGCGGGCGACGTGGTCACCCAGGTGTTCACGTGCTCGACGGCCGTCGACCCCGTCCTCGTCGCGGGCCTGCGGCCCGTCTACGCCGAGGTGTCCCCGGCGACCGTCGCGATCGACCCCGACCGGCTCGCGGTCGGGCCGGCCACGCGCGCCGTCGTGCTGCAGAACACGTTCGGCATCGTCGACGACGCGGCCGCGCTCCGGCTGCGCGCCGCGGCGCGCTCGGTCGGGGCGCTCCTCGTGGAGGACAGCGCGCACTGCGTCACGCGCCTCGCGCGCGACGCCGACGGGTCGCCGGTCGCGGACGTCTCGTTCCACTCGTTCGGCGTAGAGAAGATGCTGCCGACGCGGTTCGGCGGCGCCGTGTGGGTGAGCCCGGCGCTCGACCCGACGCTGCGCGCCGCGATCGTCTCCGCGCTCGACGCGCTGCCGGTGGTGGGGGCACGGCTCGACCTCGCCGCGCGCAGCTTCCGGACGCAGGTGCGGGTGCTCAACCGGCTCCCGGGCGGCGCCGCGGGAAAGGTGCGCGGCGCGCTCACCGCCGTCGGCGCGTACGAGCCGGCGATCGCCCCCGTGGAGAACCGGGGCGGCCTCGCGCACCCGCCGCAGCGCCCGTCGTCGTGGGTCACGGGCCGGATGGTCGACGCGCTGCGGTCGAGCGGCGACGTCGAGGCGCGTCGCGCGGACACCGTGGCGGAGTACGTGCGCGGGCTGTCCGACGTCGTCGAGGTGCCGGCGGGGGTCGGCGAGCGCGCGCCGCTCGTCCGGTTCCCGTTCTTCGCGCCCGACGCGGCGACCGCCGACCGGCTCGTGCGGGAGCTCACCGTCGCCGGGTTCTACGTCGGCAAGTGGTACCGCCCCGCGCTGTTCCCCGGCCCGGACGACCCGACGGTCTACGGGTACACGCCCGGCGACCCCGCGCTCGCGACGACGGAGGACCTCGTGGCCCGCGTCGTCAACCTGCCGACGACGGTCGGGGTCGCGACGGCGCGCCGCATCGTCGAGGCCGTGCGGTCGGCACTGGGCGCCTGAGCCTCTCGACCAGGCGATCCCCGCGGGCCGACCAGGCGATCCCTGCGCGTCAGCGATGCTGGACGCGCCGAGACCGCCTGGTCGGCGGGAGGGTCATGCCGACGGGCGTGAACGCGCGAACTTCACGTAGTCGAGCGTGTGGCGCAGGTCGACGCGCCACACGTCCACCCGGCGGCGCAGGCTCCTGTCCGGCGCGTAGCGCAGCGTGTGCCAGACGCCGTGCTTGCGGGCCTTCTTCACGCGGTGGCGCAGCGACACCGGCACGAGCGCCCGGACGACCGGGTAGGGCACGTTGACCCACAGCCGCGCCTCCGACGTGACCTGCTCGGGCAGCTCGCGCCCGTGGACCAGGTCCTCGACGTAGCAGCGCGCGAGGTTGCCGCCCGCGGCCATCGTGTAGAAGCTCGCGGCGCCCTGACGCAGGTTCACCTCGAGGATCTTGCTCGTGCCCGTGCGGCGGTCGTACATGACGTCGAGGTTCGCCGCGCCCACGTAGCCGAGGCTGTCGAGCAGGTGCCGGACCGACTCGGTGAGCCTGTCGTCCTTCATCGTGACGACGGCGTTGTAGTTCCCGACGAGCTTCGGGTCGTACTCGCCGAGCACGATCTGCGCCGCGGAGAGGAACCGCAGGCGGCCGTGCCGGTCGGAGTACGTGTTGACCACGCGCATGACCGACTCGTCGCCCGCGAGGTACTCCTGGACGATGAGGTCGTCCGCGTACCCCGCGGCGTAGATGCGGCGCGCGACGTCGCGCAGCTCGGCGGCGTCCTGGACGAGGTAGACCTTCTTCTTGCCCTCGAACTGCAGGCGCGGGTACGTGTCCGTGTCCGACGGCTTGAGGATGAGCGGGTACGGGAACGGCAGGTCCTCGCCGAAGCCCGGCGCGTCGACGTCCGCCGCCGTCGCGATCACCGTCTCCGGGTGCGGCACGCCCAGCTCCGCGCAGGTGCGGTAGAAGTCCGTCTTGTTCATGAGGCGCGCGGCCAGCTCCTGGCCGACGAGCGGGATGACGTACAGGTCCTGGAGCTCGGCGCGGTGCGCGATCACGACGTTCGTGTAGAACTCGATGTTCGCGATGAGCAGGCGCTTGCGGCCCGGGAACTCCTCGGCGAGCTCGCGCAGGACCGCGACGATGCGCTCCGGGTCGTCGAAGTCGCGGTAGGTGCGCACGTCGACGATGCGGGAGTCCGCCGTCTCGCGCAGCGGGAAGCGGCCCAGGGCCAGCGTGCGGACGCCGTACGCCTCGTGCAACGACCTCGCGATGTTGTAGGTGTTGAGGTTGGTCCCCAGGACGATGGGGAGGAACTCGGCGTTGCCGTACGTCATCGCGGAGGGTCGTCCGTTTCTCTGTGTGGTCGGCGGGCGTCCGCCATCCTACGGGCCGGGTACGGCCGCGCCCGGGCCGAGGCCCTCGCCCGCGACACCCACGCCCGTGGGGTCCTGACCGAGCGGACGACGACGCCGTGCCCGGCCAGCACGCGCACGAGCTCGTCGTGGCCCCGTGAGACGTCCCAGTGCACGCCCACCATGCCGGCGGCGCGCGCGCCCTCGACGTTGCGCGCGGTGTCGTCGACGAACAGCACCTCGTCCGGGTCCGCGCCGATGCGGCGGGCGGCCTCGACGAAGAACCGCGGGTCGGGCTTGGCGAGCCCGAGCTCGCACGAGTACCAGCTCGTGTCGAACTCCGCGTCGTAGCCGAGGGTCCGGCGCATGAACGGCACGCGACGGCTCTCCTGGTTGGTGCCGAGGTGCACGCCGTAGCCGCTCGCGCGCAGCGCCCGCACGACGTCGAACGACGCGTCCACGACCTCGAGCGCGTCGAACCAGATCGCGCGGTACACGTCCTCCGCCGGCTCCGTCACGCCGTAGCGCTCGAGCCCGGCAGCCAGCACAGGGAGGTAGTCGCCCTCGCCGACGAGCATGGGCAGCTCCTCGCTCCAGGTCTCGAGCAGGAACTCCCGGGTCCGGTCCCCGAGGTAGCGCTCGACCGCCGCGTACCAGCCGTCGGGGATGTGCTGGAGCACGCCGTCGGCGTCGAACAGGACGTGGCGTACGGTCATGGCCGCCACCCTAGCGGCGGGGTCGTCAGGCCGGGACCTGTGGCCGTGGCGGCGGGTGGGGCGGGCCGCCGTAGGATCCACGGGTGACGTCGCGACCGGACCAGGACCACGCCCAGCCCCTCGTCGGAGTGCTCGGAGGGGTCGGGCCGCTCGCCACGGCGTACTTCCTCCAGCTCCTCGTCGAGCTCACGGAGGCGGAGCGCGACCAGGACCACGTGGATGCCGTCGTGCTCAACCACGCGACGATCCCCGACCGCACGGCGTTCATCCTCGGCCGCTCGGACGCGGACCCGGGTCCGGTGCTCGCGCGCGACGCGGAACGGCTCGAGCGCTTCGGGGCGGACTTCCTCGTCATGCCGTGCAACACGGCGCACTACTTCACCCAGCAGGTGCTCGACGCGATCAGCGTCCCGTTCGTGTCCATCATCGACACGACAGTCGACGCCGCCCGGGCGCGGGTCGCGGACCTGCGCGCGGTGGGGCTGCTCGCGACGGCGGGGACCGCGGCGTCGGGCGTCTACCAGGACGCCTTCGCGCGTCACGGCGTCGACGCGCTCGTCCCGGACGAGGCCGACCAGGCGCTCGTCTCGCAGATCATCTACGAGCAGGTCAAGGCCGGCCGGCCGGTCGACATCGAGACGTTCCGCGCCGTCGCGGGGCGGCTCGTCGAGCGGGGTGCCCAGGTGATCGTGCTGGGTTGCACGGAGCTGTCGGTCGTCGCCGTCGACCACGACCTGCTCGCCGACCCGCTCTACCTCGACTCGACCGACCAGCTCGCCCGCGCGACCATCCGTCGCGCGGGGCACCGCGTGCGCGAGGGCTGACCAGGCCTCTCTCCCTCGGCGGACCGGGTCTCTCCCTCGGCAGAGGGGTTCGGAGCCGGGTCAGCCGAGCTCGCTCGTGCCCGAGTACAGGTGCAGCACCGGGACGTGGAGCTCCTCGCGCGCGCGGGACGCCCAGTCGGTGTGGAACGTGTCCTCGACCGCGTGCGGGTAGGTCACGACGACGATCTCGCGCACGCCGTCCGCGGCGACGGCCTTGTGCAGCGCGGGCAGCGGGTCGTCGTCGACGACGGCGCCGTCGGCCTCGCGGCCCGCCGCGCGCAGCTCCGCGACGCTGCGCTCGAGCTGCTCGCCTGCCGTCGCCGTGGCCTGGACCGGCGAGGGCTCGCGACCGAGGACCTCGTCCCATGCCTCCTTGAGCTCGCCCACGCTGAGGTGGTCGATGATCCCGGAGATCACGTTGCGCTCGGTGTCCGCGGGCACGAGCACCCGGTAGGCGAGCTGCTCGCCCTCGTGCAGCGACAGGATGTGCTGCACGTCGGCCGGGTTCAACGTGTCTTCGGTCAGGACGAGGATCGTGTCGGTCACGCGGGTCAGCCTATCGGCAGGAGCCAGCGCGCGGCGGTCGTACCGGCGGGGGAGCCGGGCCGGTCCTCGGGGCTGTGCAGCAGGTGCGCGAGGCGGGCGCCCCGGGGCGGGAGCGCCGTCGTGCCCGACGGCGCCGCCCCGGCCACGATGCGGCCCGGGCCCTGCCCGACGACGCTCGGCGTCGTGGTGACGCACAGCTCGTCGACGAGGTCCGCCGCGAGCAGGTCGCCCAGCAGCGTCGGCCCGCCCTCGGTGAGCACGCGGGCCAGCCCGCGCTCGGCGAGCGCGGCGAGCCCCGCGGCGAGGTCGACGGCGGCTCCCGGCGCGTGCCCGTCCCGCGTGCCCGCGGTGTCCTGCCCGACGACGAGCACCCGGTCCGCGGGCACGTCGCCCGTCGCCGTGGCCGCCCCGGCGGGGCCGGTCAGCACGAGGGGCGGCCGGTCGCCGCGGGCGAGGGCCTCGGGGACGCGGCCGGTCCGCGTCACGATCGCGAGCTCGAGCGGCGCGTCGTGCAGGTGCCGCAGCCCGCGCGGCCGGTCGAGCGCGGTGTACCCCTCGGCACGGGCGGTCCCCGCGCCGACGAGCACGACGTCGGCGAGCGCGCGCAGCACCCGGAAGACGCGCCAGTCCGCGTCGTCGTTGATCGACCCCGAGCGGTGGTCCGGACCCCACGCCGCGCCGTCGACGCTCGCGACCATGTTGGCGCGCACGACGTGCGCCCCGCGCGCGGGCGGGCCGTACGCGTAGAGCGCCGCGAGGCGTTCCTCGCGCGGGTCGGGCGGCAGGTGCTCCGCGGCGGGCAGGAGCACGTCGAGCGGGGGCAGGTCGGTGCGTCCCGCGGGTGCCGCAGGGGGCTCGTCGGAGGGCGCCGTGGTGGAGGTCACAGCGGCCAGGCTAGCCGCAGGCGTAGGCTGGATCCTCGTGACTGCGCCCGTCGCCGGTGGCGCCTCGGCCCCGGCAGCCCTCCCCGGCACCGCCCGCGCGTCGGCCTCCGACGCGGCTCCCGCCGTGCCCGGACGTGCGCGTGCCCTTGCCGACGTCCGCCCGTCCGTCCCGCCCGCACGGCTCCTGGCCGACCTCCTGCCGCCGCGGCACTTCGCTGACGCACGCTTCTCGACCTACCGCGCGAACCCCGCCTACCCGAGCCAGGCGCGCACCGTCGCGCGGCTCGAGGAGGTCGCGGCCGCCGTCGCCAAGCCCGCGCGCAAGGGGCTCTTCGGCACCCGGAAGCAGACCGCGCCCGCGGTCTACATGGACGGCGGCTTCGGCGTCGGCAAGACCCACCTCCTCACGTCGCTCGCGCACGCCGTGGGCCTCGACGTGAGCGCCTACGGCACGTTCGTCGAGTACACGAACCTGGTGGGCGCGCTCGGGTTCCAGGCGACGGTGGACGCGCTCGCGACGAAGAAGCTCGTGTGCATCGACGAGTTCGAGCTCGACGACCCGGGCGACACCGTGCTCATGTCGCGCCTCCTGCGCGAGCTCGCCGACCGCGGCGTCGCGCTCGCGGCGACGTCGAACACGCTGCCCGAGGCGCTCGGCGAGGGCCGCTTCGCGGCCGAGGACTTCCTGCGCGAGATCCAGGCGCTCGCGGCCCGGTTCGAGGTGCTGCGCGTCGACGGCGAGGACTACCGCCACCGTGCGGTCGTCACCGACTCGGCCCCGCTGCCCGAGGACGCCGTGCGGGCCGCCGTTGCGGGCCGGCCCGGTGCCACGCTGGACGCGTTCGACGACCTGCTGGCGCACCTCTCGCACGTGCACCCCAGCCGTTACCGCGCGCTGCTCGACGGCGTCGAGGTCGTCGCGCTCACCGGCGTGCACACCGTGGCCGAGCAGTCCGCCGCCCTGCGCCTCGTCGTCCTCGTCGACCGCCTCTACGACCGCGACGTGCCCGTGCTGCTCGCCGGGTCGGGCGACTACACGGGGGAGCGGAGCCTGTTCACGGAGGAGATGCTGCGCGGCGGGTACCGCAAGAAGTACTACCGCGCGCTCTCGCGCCTCGGCGCGCTCGCCGAGGACGGCCGCGCGGTCGCGCGCGCCTCCGCCTGACGGCCGGCCCGAGCGGGCACGTCGCCGCCCGGGCGGCTCATGTCGCGGCGAGGCGCTTCTTCTCGACCTCGATGTCGAAGTCGGCCGGGGGCCAGCCGAGGTCGAGGCGGCGCAGCGCGTCGAGCAGGAGCTCGCTCACCGCGAGGCGCGCGAACCACTTGCGGTCGGCCGGGACGACGTGCCACGGCGCGACCTCGGTGCTCGTCCGGTCGAGGACGGCCTGGTAGGCCTCCTGGTACGCGGGCCACTTCTGGCGCGAGTCGACGTCGTTCGGGTTGTACTTCCAGTACTTGTCCGGCCGCTCGAGGCGCTCCATGAGCCGCGCCCGCTGCTCCTCGTAGGAAACGAGCAGCGCGACCTTGACGATGGTCGTGCCCGCCGCGACGACCTCCTCCTCGAACCGGTTGATCTCGTCGTACCGCGCCTCCCAGACCTCCGGGGGCACGAGCTCGTCGACGCGCGCGACGAGCACGTCCTCGTAGTGCGAGCGGTCGAAGACGCCGATGTACCCGGGCGCGGGCAGCGCCCTGCGGATCCGCCACAGGTAGTCGTGCTCGCGCTCCTCGGGCGTCGGGACGCCGAACGACCGGTGGGCGACGCCCTGCGGGTCGACGAGCCCGACGACGTGCCGCACGATGCCGCCCTTGCCCGCGGTGTCCATGCCCTGCAGCACGAGCAGGACCGAGCGCGACCCGCCCGAGCGGCCCTCGGCGAACAGGCGCTCCTGCAGCTCGGAGAGCTCGTCCGCGTGCCGCGCGACGAGCGCCTTGCCGGCCGCCTTGTCGCCGGCGAACCCCGGCGTGGACCCGCGGTCGAACGCCGCGAGGTCGAAGCCGGCGGGCACGCGCAACGACTTCGTGGGGGCGACCTCCCAGTCGGCGTCGAGCGCCGGCACGGATCCTGAGCCGGACCGAGCGCCCTTGCCGTGCTTCTTCTTCGGCTTCTTCGTCGTCGACATGGGCGTGAGCGTAGTCACACCCAGGACAGGACGGCGACCGAACGCGCGGGCAGGTCCACGTGGCGCCGGTGCACGGTCGTCTCCGGGTCCCACGCCGCGAGCAGGCGCGGCGTGCCGCCGAGCGCGAGCCGGAGCCGACGGCGCTCCTCGCCGAGGTTGACCGCGACCGCGACGGTCCGACGGTCCACGACGAACGCGGGACCGCCGCGCGGCGCCGACGCCGACGCCGTCTCCTCGCCCGAGGCGTCGTCGTCCACGCCCCCGGGGCCGTGCACGCGCACGACCGAGAGGTCGCCCGAGCGGACGTCCGGTCGCGACCGCAGCGCCACCAGCGTCCGGTACCAGGCGAGCAGCCGTGCGTGCTCGCCGCGGTCGCGCTCGGACCAGTCGAGGACGCTCGCGTCGCGGGTCGCCGGGTCCTGCGGGTCGGGCACGGGCGCGCCGTCGCCCCACCCGTGGTCGGCGAACTCCGCGGCCCGCCCGCGCCGGACCGCCTCGGCGAGCTCCGGCTCGGCGTGGTCGGTGAAGAACTGCCACGGCGTCGACGCGCCCCACTCCTCGCCCATGAAGAGCAGCGGGGTGAAGGGCGAGACCAGGACGAGCGCGGCGGCCACGGCGAGCCCGCCGCCGTCGAGCGTGGCCGACGTCCGGTCCCCGGACGCGCGGTTGCCGACCTGGTCGTGGTTCTGGGAGCTCACGACGAACGCGTGCCCGTCGGTCCCCGCCGGGACCGGGTGGCCCCACGTGCGGGCGCGGAAGGTGGAGTACGTGCCGTCGTGCACGAACGCGCCCGTGAGCGCCTTGCGCAGCACCGCGACGGAGCCGAAGTCGACGTAGTAGCCCTGCCGCTCGCCCGTGAGGAGCGCGTGCACGGCGTGGTGGACGTCGTCGGCCCACTGGGCGCGCATGCCGCGACCGCCCTGCTCCACGCCCGTCACGGTCGCCGGGTCGTTCTCGTCCGACTCGGCGACGAGCGTGAGCGGGCGCCCCAGCTCCTGCTCCACGCGGTCCACGCGTCGCGCGAGCTCCGCGAGCAGGTGCGTGGGGGAGTCGTCGACGAGGGCGTGCACGGCGTCGAGGCGCAGCGCGTCGACGTGGAACTCGACGAACCACCGCTCGGCGTTGTCGATCACCCACTCGCGCACCTCCCGGCTTCCCGGCCGGTCGAGGTTCACCGCCGCGCCCCAGGGGGTCGTGTGCGCGTCGGTGAAGTACGGGCCGAACTCCGGCAGGTAGTTCCCCGACGGCCCGAGGTGGTTGTAGACGACGTCGAGCACGACCGCGAGGCCCCGGGCGTGGGCGGCGTCCACGAACCGCTGCAGGGCGCGGGGGCCCCCGTACGGCTCGTGCACCGCGTACAGGTGCACGCCGTCGTAGCCCCAGCCCCGCTCGCCGCCGAACGCCGCGACCGGCAGGAGCTCGACCGCGCCGACGCCCAGGTCGACGAGGTGGTCGAGCCGGTCGATCGCGGCGTCGAGCGTGCCCTGCGGCGTGAACGTGCCCACGTGCAGCTCGTAGACGACCTCGCCCCCCACGTCGCGGCCCGTCCACGCGTCGTCGGTCCAGGCGTACGTCGCGTCGAACGTGCGGCTCGGACCGTGCACGCCGTACGGCTGCCACGGGCTGCGGGGGTCGGGCCGGCCTGGTCCGCCGTCGACCGCGTAACCGTAGTCCGTGCCCCACGGCAGCTCGTGGTCGTAGCCCCACCACCCGGGCACGTGCGCGCCCACGAGGCGCAGCGGGAGCCGCTGCGCGCCCTCGAACGTCCCGGAGCCCGGCTCGGGCAGGAGCAGCTCGACGCTGCGCGCCGTCGGCGCCCACACGACCGGCCGCGGCCCGGGCACCGAGAGCACGGGGGTCGACCGAGGCGGGGGGACGCGGGGAGGCGGGATCCCGGGCGCCTGGCTCGTCGGGTCGGTCGTCACGGCGCGTCCCCCGCGGGCTCCCGGGCCTCGCCCGGGCTCGCGACGGCGACGGCCGCCGCGTCGTCCTGGTCGACGAGGAGCGCGACCGGCAGGTCGGCGAGCAGGTCGGCCACGCGCACCGTGCCGGACGCGTGCTCCCGCCCGGTGAGCACGTCGACCCACGCCCCCGTGCCCGGGGGGAGCGCGACGACGTGGTCGCGCCACCCGCCCAGCCGGTCGACCGTGCCGGCCAGCCGCGTGGCGACGGTCACGACGCGCGCGACGTCCGCCTCGCCGCGGCCCCGCGCGGTGCGCGCGAACGCGAGCGCGCACGGCGTCGACGACGCGACGGGCGCGTACCCGGCGCCGTCGCCGACGAACGCGCCGGCCAGGGCGCGGCGCAGCCGCAGCGCGCGCGCCGTGACGAGCAGCTTCTCGTCCGCGAGCGTGCGTGCGGGGGCCCCGCCGTCGAGCCGCGCGAGCCGCTCGGTCAGCGCGCCGATGTCCACCGGGCGGCGGTTGTCGGGGTCCACGAGGGTCGGCGCGTACGACTCCGCGCCCTGGTACACGTCCGCGACGCCGGGCGCCGTGAGCCGCACGAGCGTGATCCCGAGGCTCGCGGCGCGCAGCTCCTCGCGGTGGTCGCGGGACCACCGGGCGAACGCGCGGGTCACCGCGGGGTCGGCGAGCGCGCGCCGCGCGAGGTCCGCGACGGCCTCCTCGTAGGCGTCGTCCGGGCTCGTCCACGACGTCGCGACCTTCGCCTCGCGCAGCGCCTTGCGCAGGTAGTCGACGAGGCGGTCGGGCGCGATCGACGCGCCGGACGGGCCGTCCGACGCGCCGTCGGCCGGGTCGGCCCCGGCGCCCGCGTCGGGCAGCCACGTCCCCGCGACCGTCTGCCACAGCAGGTTCTCCGCGAGGCCGTCCACGAGCGCCCCGCGGTACGGGGCCGTCGCCGCGCGGACCTCGTCGACGAGCCGCGACCAGCCCGCCGCGTCCTCGGACAGCACCCCGAGCGCCGCGCGCGTGTCCTCACCGCGCTTGGTGTCGTGCGTCGACCCCGCCGTGAGGGCGTGCGGGGTGAGCGCGGCGAACCGCTGCGCGAACGCGTGCCAGTCGTGCACGCCGAGGCTGAACCGGTCCGGCTCGCCCCCCACCTCGCACAGGCTCACGAGCTCGGTCCACCGGTAGAACGCGGTGTCCTCCACCCCCTTCGCCGTCACCGCGCCGCAGACCTGCTGGAACCGCACCACGAGCTCGTCGCGGCGCGCCTCGCGGCGCCGACCCGCGCTCCCGACCTCCCGGCCCAGCACGAGGTCGACCACCACGTCGAGCGTCTCCGCGCGCTGCGGGTCGAGGCGGGCCCGGGCGCGCGCGGCGGCGTCCTCGACCGCACGGACCGCCTCGTGCCGTGGCGGGGTGCCCGGCACCACGTAGGCCCGGTACCGGTCGAACGCGACGAGCAGCTCGCGCAGGCACTGGTGCAGTCCGCGCCACGTGTGGTCGCGCAGGCGCGGGTCGTCGTGACAGACGGCGGCCGCGAGGTCGGTCAGGCGGTGCAGCTCCGCGTAGAGCGGGCCCGCGACGACCTCGCGCTTCGCCTCCTCGACGAGCGCCCCCAGCCCGCCCGGCACGGCGCCCGTGAGGCGGGTCATCACCGCGTCCAGACCGGACCGGCCGCCGGGGTCGACGAAGAGCTGCTGCAGCCGCCACGCGACGTCGTAGCCCGTCGTCCCGACCGTCGCCCAGTCCGGGGGCACCTGCTCCTCGCCCGCGAGGATCTTCTCCACGACGACCCACGCGCCGTCGGTACGGTCGGCGAGACGCCGGAGGTACTGCGCCGGGTCGGCGAGGCCGTCCGGGTGGTCGATGCGCAGGCCGTCGACCGTGCCGTCCGTGACGAGGCCGAGCACGAGCGCGTGCGTCGCGTCGAACACCTCCTCGTCCTCGACCCGGACTGCGACGAGCGACCCGACGTCGAAGAAGCGCCGGTAGTTGAGCTCCTCGTCGCCCACGCGCCAGTACGCGAGGCGGTAGTGCTGACGCTCCACCAGCTCGGTGAGCGGCAGGTCCTCGGTGCCTGCCCGCACCGGGAAGACGTGGTCGTAGTACCGCAGCACGGGCCGCGGCTCCGGCGACCCGGGGACCTCGACCTCGTCGACCGTGATCTCGCCCGCCGCGAGCACGTCGCCCAGGCGCGCGCCGAGGACCGGCATGAGCACCGCGCCCTCGCCCGCCGACCAGTCGACGTCGAACCACCGGGCGTACGGCGAGTCGGCGCCGTCCTCGAGGACCGACCACAGCGCGTGGTTGTGCCACGCGGGCGTCGGCACCGCCATGTGGTTCGGCACGACGTCGAGCACCAGACCCAGGCCCGCCGCCCGGGCGCTCGCGGCCAGGCGCCCCAGGCCCTCGCGCCCGCCGAGCTCCGCGCTCACGCGCGTGTGGTCGACGACGTCGTAGCCGTGGGTCGAGCCGGGCGCGGCCTGGAGCACGGGGGAGAGGTAGAGGTGCGTGACCCCGAGGGACGCGAGGTACGGCACCTGGCGCGCGGCGTCGTCGAACGTGAGGCCGGGGCCGAGCTGCAGGCGGTACGTCGAGACGGGGACGCGGGGCGGCGCGCCGGGCGTGCCGACGTCGGGCGTGGCCGTCATCGCAGCGGGGGCCGGGTCAGGACGATGACGCTGCGGCCCGTCACGGAGACCGTGTCGCCCGGGCGCAGGGCGTCGCCGACGTCCACCGTGCCGTCGGTGTCCAGCACGACGTCCCAGCCCTCGCCGTACCGCGCGGGCGGCACGGTGAACTCGAGCGCGTCGGAGTGGGCGTTGAGCAGCAGGAGGAACGAGTCGTCGACGATCGGCTCGCCGCGCCGGTCCTTCTCGGGGATCGCGTCGCCGTTGAGGAACACCATGACGGTGCGCGCGTAGGCGTGGTCCCAGTCCTGCTGGTCCATGCGCGAGCCGGTGATGTCGAGCCACTCGATGTCCGGCAGCTCGTCGTCGACGGTCCCGGAGCCGCCGCGGCCCAGGAAGAAGCGCCGCCGGTGCAGCACGGGGTGGTCGCGCCGCAGCCACACCACGCGGCGGGCGAAGTCGAGCAGCGCGGCCCGCTCGTCGTCGAGGCCCTCCTCGCCGCCCCAGTCCATCCACGTGATCGCGTTGTCCTGGCAGTAGCCGTTGTTGTTGCCGCCCTGCGTGCGCGCGATCTCGTCGCCGTGCGCGAGCATGGGCACGCCCTGGGAGAGCAGGAGGGTCGCGAGGAAGTTGCGGCGCTGGCGCGCGCGGAGCGCCCGCACCTCGGGGTCGTCGGTCGGCCCCTCCGCCCCGCAGTTCCAGGACCGGTTGTGGCTCTCGCCGTCGTTGTTGCCCTCGCCGTTGGCCTCGTTGTGCTTCTCGTCGTAGGACACGAGGTCGTTGAGCGTGAAGCCGTCGTGCGCGGTGACGAAGTTGATCGACGCGATGGGCTTGCGACCGCTGTGCTCGTAGAGGTCGGACGAGCCGGTGAGGCGGCTCGCGAGCTCGGGCAGCGTGGAGGGCTCGCCGCGCCAGAAGTCGCGCACGGTGTCCCGGTACTGCCCGTTCCACTCGGTCCACAGCGGCGGGAAGCCGCCCACCTGGTAGCCGCCGTCGCCGAGGTCCCACGGCTCGGCGATGAGCTTGACCTGGGAGATCACCGGGTCCTGCTGGACGATGTCGAAGAAGGCCGAGAGGCGGTCGACCTCGTGGAACTGCCGGGCCAGGGTCGCCGCGAGGTCGAAGCGGAACCCGTCCACGTGCATCTCGGTCACCCAGTACCGCAGCGAGTCCATGATGAGCTGGAGCACGTGCGGCGAGCGCATGAGCAGCGAGTTGCCCGTGCCCGTGGTGTCGAAGTAGTGCGCCTCGTCGCCGTCGACCAGGCGGTAGTACGCCTTGTTGTCGATGCCGCGGAAGCTCAGCGTCGGGCCGAGGTGGTTGCCCTCCGCGGTGTGGTTGTAGACGACGTCGAGGATGACCTCGATGCCCGCCTCGTGCAGGGCCTTGACCATGGTCTTGAACTCCATGACCTGCTGCCCGCGCGTGCCGTACGCCGCGTACCCGTTGTGGGGCGCGAAGAAGCCGATGGTGTTGTAGCCCCAGTAGTTCGACAGGCCCTTCTCGACGAGCGTGGGGTCGTTGACGAACTGGTGCACCGGCATGAGCTCGACCGCCGTGACGCCGAGCGTCACGAGGTGCTCGACGACGGCCGGGTGGGCCATGCCGGCGTACGTGCCGCGCAGGTCGTCCGGCACGTCCGGGTGGAGCATCGTCATGCCCTTGACGTGCGCCTCGTAGATGACGCTGTCGTGGTAGTCCCGGTTCGGCGGGCGGTCGTGACCCCAGTCGAAGTACGGGTTGATGACGACCGAGACCATCGTGTGCCCGGCCGAGTCGTCGTCGTTGAGCGGGGGAGCGGGCGGGGGCGCGTCGTCCGCGTCGGCGCCCTCGGGTGCCTCGTCCGCCGGTGCCGCGTCGCCGGCGTCGGCGAAGCGGTAGGAGAACAGCGCCTCGTCGCCGTCGACCTGCCCCTCGATCGCCTTCGCGTACGGGTCGAGGAGCAGCTTGGCCGGGTTGCACCGGTGACCGTTCGCCGGGTCGTAGGGCCCGTGCACGCGGTAGCCGTAGCGCGTGCCGGGGCCCTTCCCGGGCAGGTAGACGTGCCAGACGTGCGCGTCCACCTCCTCGAGGTCGACGCGCGTCTCGGTGCCGTCGTCGCCGAGGAGGCAGAGCTCCACGCGCTCCGCGACCTCGGAGAACAGGGCGAAGTTCGTCCCCGTCCCGTCGTAGGTGGCGCCGAGCGGGTAGGGGTGGCCGGGCCAGGTCTGCATGCCCCTGAGGATTCCACGCACCCCGGGTCGCTGTCGTCGCAGACGACGCCCGACGCCGGGTGACGACGGACACTCGCCATCAAATAGTGTGCCAAGCGCCCATAGGTCCCGCGGCTCGGCCCGCGCTCGTCTCACCGCCCCAGCCCGGAACGGGTCTCCACGACGACGCGGCCGCGGACGGTCGTGCATCGGGGCGTCGGACCTGGTAGACCCGTGCCATGAGCACCCACGCAGACCACCGCGACGACCTCAACGAGTCGGACGTCGCCTCCGCACGACTGTCCCCGCGCCGCGAGGAGGAGGGGGAGGCCGTGGGCGACGTGCTGACCGGTGGGGACGCGACCAAGGCCCCGCAGTCGCTGTCGGAGAACGAGCGCCGGCCGATCGACGGTGCGTCGTCGGGCACGTCCTGGGACGACCCCGACGAGCTCTGAGCGTCACTGGTGGACCGTAGGTCTAGACAGGCGTGGAAACGTCTTGTCTGCACCCCGGTGCTGCCGGGTCAGTCGACGCGCGGCAGCCGGTCGGCGTCGACCGGGATGAGGCGGGGCATCCCGGCGGGGGCGACCGCGCTGAGCGCGAGGTAGCGGGCCTCCGCCCGATGGAGGCGGATGTGCTCGTCGACGGTCCAGTCCGGGCCGTTCGTGAGCGACATGCCGCACGAGCAGTCGATCGCCACCCGCCCGGCCCCCTCCTCGCGGACCTGCCCGATCGTGACGTGCGCGGACCGCGCGTCCGCCTTCGCGCGGCGCATGCTCGCGCTGACGGGTTCGGGGCGCGTGGCCTCCGGCGACGGGTTCGGGGCGGGTGCGGCACTCACAGGTCCCGAGCCTAGACGGCCTCGTCGCGCTGCCGCGCACGCACGGTCGCCGCGCTCCGACCGTGCGGGCGCCGGACCTGCTCCCGCTCAGTGGGTGTGCGCGATCCCCAGGGCGTGCGCCCGCTCGTGCTCCCGCTCGGCGGCCTCGCGCGCGGCGATGCGCGCCCGGACCTCCTCGCGACGGAGCGGAGGCACGGTCGACGGCGGGTTGCGGCGCTCCGGCAGCTCGCCGAGCAGCCGCGCGACGACGGCCGTGACCTCGTCGACCGCGCGCTCGAACGGCTCCTGGGTCGCGGCGCTGGTCCGCTGGATCCCGGTGACCTTCCGGACGAACTGGCGTGCGGCCGCCTCGATCTCCTCGTCCGTGGCAGGGGGCTCGAGGCCGCGCAGGGTCGTGATGTTCCGGCACATGCCCTCGACGCTACGTGCGAGCGAGGAGCATCACAAGGGCGGCCCCGTCAGGCGAAGCGTGCGGTGACGGCAAGCGTCTCCCCGACGTCGACGCGGACGTCCGCGAGCCGCACGCCCGGGGGCAGGTCGGACACGAGGTCGACCCGGTGCCCCTCCGCCTTGGCGAGCTCGCCGCGCGCGGCCAGGAGCAGCGCCGCGACGACGGGGTTGCGGCTCGACAGCTCGAGGTCCCGGACGGTGAGCACCATGTGCGCGTCGACCTCGGCGGTCCCTGCCGCGCGCACGCTCGCGGAGAGGATGCCCTTGCGGACCCGGGCGAACCCGCGGAGCGTCACGCTGCGAGGCCCCGCGGACTCGAGGTCGACGTCGAGCGACGCCAGCGTGAGGCCGAGGTTCTGGAGCTCCGTCGCCACGAGGCGCCGGGCGGTCTCGACGAGGGCGTCGCGGGGTGCGGCGACGCGGACGTGGCCGCTGAGATGCGCGGCGTCGTCCGGCTCGACGGGCTCGATCCCCAGACCGCCGGCGGTGTCCTCGACCCAGCGGAACCGCAGGCCCTCGGCCTCCGCGACGACGTCGACCGGTACGTCCTCGACGAGGAGGGGGTGCGCGTCGACGCGCACCCGGCGCAGGACCGCGTCCTCGCGCGCCCGCACGTCCTCGACGTCGCGGGTCTCGTGCCCGTCGGTCGAGGCGCGCTCCGCGCCCGGAGCGGTTCCCTGGCCTCCGACGCGCACGCGGACCCCTGTCAGGTCGACGTCGAGCCGGGAGACGTCGGGGCCGTCGAGCTCGGCGTCGAGGCGGGCCCGGTCGGCACCCTCGACGGTCGGCCCGAGCAGGTCGAGCAGGGCGGGGCGCAGCCGGGCGCGGAGGTCGACGGAGGTCGTGGGTCGCGGGGCGGCGCCGAACGGCAGCACGTCGTGGGCGGGGCTCAGGTCGGGCATGGGCCGAGGGTAGTGGACGACGAAGGCCGCCCCGGGGAACCGGGGCGGCCTTCGAGCCGGTGGGCGATACTGGGATCGAACCAGTGACCTCTTCCGTGTCAGGGAAGCGCGCTACCGCTGCGCCAATCGCCCGGGGTGCTGCACTGCTGCGAGGTGGAGATGGGATTCGAACCCACGTATACGGCTTTGCAGGCCGCTGCCTCGCCTCTCGGCCACTCCACCTTGAGACGCGTCCTCTCACGCTCCCGGAGGAGCAGGCCAGAGAGTGGGCCTCCGAGCGGATGACGGGACTCGAACCCGCGACCCTCACCTTGGCAAGGTGATGCTCTACCAACTGAGCCACATCCGCGCGCCCGGTCCTGCGAGAGCTCTCGCGAGCCCTCCGGTGTTCCGGCGCGAAGCACATACTAGCCGACTTCCGACCTGAACCGTGCATCCGGTCCGGGAGGCGGTCGGCACGCGAGAGGCCGCTCCGGACGGTGCCGGGGCGGCCTCTCGCAGGTGCTCGTGGGCGATACTGGGATCGAACCAGTGACCTCTTCCGTGTCAGGGAAGCGCGCTACCGCTGCGCCAATCGCCCAAAGGGTGGTGCTGTTGCGAGGTGGAGATGGGATTCGAACCCACGTATACGGCTTTGCAGGCCGCTGCCTCGCCTCTCGGCCACTCCACCGCGACCTGCCCTCCGCCGCCGCGAGGCGGACGGAGAGTGGGCCTCCGAGCGGATGACGGGACTCGAACCCGCGACCCTCACCTTGGCAAGGTGATGCTCTACCAACTGAGCCACATCCGCGCGGCCGGTCCCTGGAAGGTGGCGAGGAATCGGTTCCTGCTGCCCTCCGGCGTTCCGGCGCGTCCCAGACATTAGTCCACGTTCGCGCCCGGCGTCCAACCGGCGCCGTCCCGTGCGCGTCGAGGTCGTCCGGGCGCCGGGCGAGCGGCGCGCTGGCGGTCGGTAGCGTGGTCCCGTGCCAGGACCTGGGAGAACGTCGTCGAGGCCGGGGCTCGCCCTCTTCGCGGACCGCGCCGCCACCGGCGCCGTGGAGGTCGTCGACCTGTGGCGCGAGCCGGAGCGGCTCGCCGACGACGGGCCGTGGTTCGTCGTGGCGGACTTCGACGCGCCGGCCCGCGGCGGGCGGGCGCGCGCGTGGCGGTTCGCCGAGCGCGTCGACCCGGCCGCGCTCTCCCGGGAGGGCGGGGGCGCGTGGCGCGGACCCGCGCCGTCGGGCTGGACGAGCTCGATGGACCGGGCCGCGTACGAGGCCGCGGTCGCCCGGGTGCGCGACGAGGTCCGCGAGGGCGAGGTCTACCAGGCCAACGTCTGCCGGGTGCTGTCCGCCCCGCTCGTCGGCCCGGACGCGGGCGAGCCGGACGCCCTGGCCCTCGGCCGGCGTCTGGCCCGGGGGAACCCGGCGCCGTACGGGGGCGTCCTGCACGTCCCGGCCGGCTCCGGCGTCGACCCGGCGTGGGTCGTGACGGCGTCGCCCGAGCTCTTCCTCCGCGTCGCGGGCGGGACGGTCACCTCCGGCCCCATCAAGGGGACGGCGCCCGCCCCGGACGGGCTCACCGCCAAGGACCGGGCCGAGAACGTCATGATCACCGACCTCGTGCGCAACGACCTCCAGCGCGTGTGCGACCCGGGGACCGTCGAGGTCACGGACCTGCTCGCGGTCGAACCCCACCCGGGCCTGGTGCACCTCGTGAGCACGGTCACCGGCCGCCTGCGTCCCGGGCTGCGCTCCGGCCCGTCGCTGTGGCCGGCGCTGCTCGACGCCACGTTCCCGCCCGCGTCCGTGTCCGGCGCCCCGAAGTCGTCGGCGCTCCGGATCATCGACGCGCTCGAGCCCGTTCCGCGCGGCCCGTACTGCGGCGCGGTCGGCTGGGTCGACGGCGACGAGGCGGTGCTCGCGGTCGGGATCCGGACCTTCTGGTGGGCCGACGGCGTGCTCCGGTTCGGCACGGGGGCCGGGATCACGTGGGGGAGCGACCCGGCGCGGGAGTGGGAGGAGACCGAGCTCAAGGCGCGGCGCCTCGTCGGCCTCGCCTCCGGCACACTGGACCCATGAGCTCCGCTGCCGCCACGACGCCGACGTCCGACCGCCCGTCCGAGAACCTCGTGATCTGGGCCGACGGACGTCTCGTCCGCCCGGGCGAGGAGGCGCTGAGCGCCGTGGACCACGGCCTGACGGTCGGGGACGGCGTGTTCGAGACGTGCGCCGTGTTCGAGGGGCGGGCCTTCGCGCTCACCCGCCACCTGCGCCGGCTCGCGCGGTCCGCCGCGGGTCTGGGCCTCGACGCGCCGGACGAGCAGCGCGTGCTGGACGGCGTGGCGGCCGTCCTCGCCGAGGCCGACGCCCGGACGCGCGCGGGGGCGGGTGACGTCGGCCGCCTGCGCATCACCGTGACCGCGGGCGTCGGCCCGCTCGGGTCCGGCCGGACTCCCGGCGCGCAGACGGTCGTCGTCGCCGCGGGACCCGCGACCCTCAGCCCCACCGGGCGAGCCGTGCGCTCGCCGTGGACGCGCAACGAGCGGTCGGCCGTCGCCGGGCTCAAGACGACGTCGTACGCCGAGAACGTCGTCGCGCTCGCCGACGCCGTCGCGCGGGGCGGAGACGAGGCGCTCCTCGCCAACACCGCGGGCGACCTGTGCGAGGGCACGGGCGCGAACGTGTTCGTCGAGCGCGGGGGCGAGCTCGTCACGCCGCTCCTGGCGTCGGGGTGCCTCGCCGGTATCACGCGCGAGCTGCTGCTCGAGTGGGCCGCGGAGGACGGGCTGCCCGTGCGCGAGGCCCGCCCCGGAGAGCTGCCGTTCGCGGTGCTCGACGAGGTGACCGCGGGGGACGCCGCGCTGCTCCTCACCGGCTCGGTCCGCAACGTCCAGCCCGTGACCTGGCTCGACGGCGTCGACGTGGCGGCCGGGGAGCTGTCGCTCGCCGCGCGCGAGCTCTTCGAGCGGCGCCGTCGCGACCGTCTCGACCCCTGATCCGGGCCGGTTTTTCGATCCGGTCCGTTTCAGGCTAGTATCGACCACGCACTCGGGCGATTGGCGCAGTGGTAGCGCGCTTCGTTCACACCGAAGAGGTCACTGGTTCGAACCCAGTATCGCCCACCGAGATCGAGGCCCGGAACCGCATGGTTCCGGGCCTTTGTCGTGTCGGGGACGCGCGTCTGGGCGGCCGGTGGACGTCCCGGCACGGTTGCTGGGGACACCTGGTCGTCCCGCCGTTGTGGGTCGCGTACGACGCCAACATCAGCATCCTCCTGCGCACGCGCGACGCCGTGGGGGCGCGTCTCGCCGCGCCGAGCACACCGCACCACCGGCGGACCCTCGCCGTCGGCGACGCGGGCAGCCTCGTGCTGGAGCGCCTGGCGGGCCTCGCCTGACGGGCGGGCAGGCCGGTCGTCGGCCGTTGACCTCGCGCGAGTCCGGTTCTAGCGTGGAGTTCAACAGTCGTTGAATTCCGTCCCAGGACTCTGGGCGGTCGCCCCTGGGGAGGTCGCCGTGCGCGCCATGGTCGTCAAGGAGTTCCGCGAGCTGCGCCGGGACCGGCGCACGGTCGCGATGCTCGTCGGGATGCCGCTGCTCCTGCTCGTCGTGTTCGGGTTCGCGGCGAACTTCACGGTCGAGACGCTGACCGTCACGGCCGTGGGCCCGGGCGCGGAGCAGGCGGTCGCCGCGATCGAGGCGAACCCGGCCGCCGCGGACGCGCTCGACGTCGTGAGCGTCGACCCCGCGGGGACCGACGCCGACGCCCGCGCCGCGCTGCGCGACGACCGCAGCGACGTCGCGGTCGTCGCGCCCGCACCGGGGGACGACCGCCCGACCGTCTACGTCGACGGGTCCAACCTCTTCGCCGCGCAGTCGGCGAAGGTGCTCGTCGCGTCCCTCGGCGACGCCGTGGACTCGGAGATCCTCTTCAACCCCGACCGCGACACCTCGTGGGTGATGGTGCCCGCGCTGATCGGCCTCATCCTCACGTTCATCGGGACGATCATCACGTCGATCGGGCTCGTCAAGGAGCGCGAGGCGGGGACGTTCGAGCAGCTCGCGGTGATGCCGCTCGGCCCCGCCGCGGTGATCCTCGGCAAGATCACGCCCTACTTCCTGCTCGCCTGCCTCGACATGGTCGCGGTGACGCTGCTCGGCATGTGGATCTTCGACGTGCCGTTCGCCGGACCGGTGGCCCCGTTCGTGGTGGGAGCCGCGCTGTTCCTCTTCGTCGTGCTCGGCATCGGCGCGCTCATCTCCACCGTGTCGCAGACCACCGGGCAGGCGGTGCAGGTCGCGCTCATGACGATGCTCCCGCAGGTGCTGCTCTCGGGCATGATCTTCCCGCTCGACGCGATGGCGGCCGGGGTGCGCTGGATCGGGTACCTCCTGCCCCTCACGTGGTTCACCGAGGTCTCGCAGGGCGTGATGGTCCGCGGGGCGTCGTGGTCCGCGCTGTGGCTGCCGCTCGCGGTGCTCGCGGTGATGGCCGTGGTCGTGTTCGGGATGGCCGTCCTGCGGCTCTCGCGCGAGCTCTCGCCCGCACGGGAGCACCGCCGACGCCGCGCCGACGCGCCCGCGGCCGTCGCACCCACGACGAGCGGAGCGGTCCGGTGACCTGGGGCGCACGCGGTCTCGACGTCACCTTCCGCCCCGGGCGCGGGCACGTGGTCCGCGCCCTCGCGGGCGTGGACCTCGACCTCCCGCGCGGACAGGTCACCTCGGTCGTGGGCGGCGACGGCGCCGGCAAGACCACGCTGGTGCGCGCGCTGCTCGGGCAGGTGCCGGTCGCCGGCGGCACCGTGGACGTCCCGGCGCGCGAACGGGTCGGCTACCAGCCGTCGTCGAGCGGCGTGTGGCCCGGGCTGACCGTGGCGGAGAACGTCGAGCTCGTCGGCGACGCGTACCGCATGCCGGCCGCGCGCCGGGACCGGCGCGCGGACGAGCTGCTCGAGCGCGCGGGGCTCGCCGAGGCGCGGGACCGGCTCGGGTCGCAGCTCTCCGGGGGGATGCGGCAGAAGCTCGGCGTGTGTCTCGCGATGCTGCACGAGCCGGAGGTCCTGCTCCTCGACGAGCCGAGCACCGGCGTCGACCCGGTGAGCCGCGTCGAGCTGTGGCGGCTCGTGGCCGAGTCGGCGGCGTCCGGCGCAGCCGTCCTCGTCACGACGACCTACCTCGACGAGGCCGAGCGGGCGGCCGACGTCGTCGTCCTCGACGCGGGCACGGTCCTCGCCGCGGGGACGCCCGACGACGTGCGCGCCGCCGCCCCCGGCCGGATCACCGTCGCGTCCGTCGCGCCCGCGGGCGCGGCCGACCGGTCGTGGCGACGCGGCCGGACCGTCCGCACCTGGTGGCCCGACGGCTCGTCCTCGCCGACCGGGGGTCCCGTGGACGCCGACCTGGAGGATGCCGTCGTGGCCCTCACGCTCGGTCGCGGCGCGCACGGCACGGCCGGCGCGGAAGAGGCGCACGGCACGGACGACGCCGCCCGCGACGCGGTGGGCCCGGCGCCGCACGGCCCGGGCTGGCTCGCCGCCGGGGCGGACGCTCCCCTCGTGCGGGTCGACGGCGCCGAGCGGCGGTTCGGGGACGTCGCGGCCGTCGACGACGTCTCGCTCGTCGTGCGCCCCGGCGAGGTGGTGGGCCTGCTCGGCGCGAACGGCGCGGGCAAGACGACGCTCCTGCGCATGGTCCTCGGCCTCGACCGGCTCGACGGCGGGCGGGTCGAGGTCCTCGGCGCACCGCCGGACCGCGCGGGCCGCCGGGCGGTCGGCTACGTCCCGCAGGGCCTCGGGCTCTCCGGCGAGCTGAGCGTCGAGGAGAACGTCGAGTTCGTGGCGGCGGTGTACGGGGTGCGGGACGTGCCGACGCTGCCGCCGGCGCTCGCGGCCGTCCGCCGTCGGCCCGTGGTGGAGATCGGGCTGGGGCGCCGGCGCCAGCTCGCGTTCCACTGCGCCCTGCTGCACGCGCCACGCCTGCTGGTCCTCGACGAGCCGACGTCCGGCGTCGACCCGCTCGCGCGGGCGCGCGCGTGGGACGCGATCCACGCGCAGGCGGACGCGGGCGTCGGGGTCCTGGTGACGACGCACTACCTCCAGGAGGCCGAGCAGTGCGACCGCCTGCACGTCCTCTCGCGCGGACGCTCCGTGGCGTCGGGGACCGTCGTCGACGTCGTCGGTGGGCGCGAGGCGGTCGGCGTGCGGTCCCGGGAGTGGCAGGCGGCGTTCGCGGCGCTCGACGCCGCGGGCCTGCCCGTCATGCTCGACGGCCGGGCCGCGCGCGTCGCGGGGACGACGCTCGCGACGGTCCGGGACGCGCTCGCCGCGGCGGGCGTGGTCGCGACCTGCGACGTCGTCCCGGCGACGCTCGAGGAGACCATGGTGCTCGTGGACCGCGCGGCCACGACCCGGGCGGGAGCGGCGTGACGGGCCGGCGGGGGCGGCGCCCGGGCAGGTCCGACACGCGGTCCGACGTCCTGTCCGCCGCGCGGGACGCGTTCGCGGAGCACGGCTACGACCGTGCGACCGTCCGCGACATCGCGGCCCGGGCGGGCGTGGACGCCGCCATGGTGCACCACTGGTTCGGGACGAAGGAGAAGCTCTTCCAGGCAGCCGTCGACGTGCCCTTCGACCCGCAGGAGCTCCTGCTCGACGGTGCGCCCGAGGACACGGCGCGACTGGGGGAGCACGTCGTGCGCACGCTGCTGCGCGCCTGGGACTCCCCGCGCGGCCGGGTCGCCCTCGCGCTCCTGCGCTCGGCCACGAGCTCCGAGCGGGCGGCGCGCATGCTGCGCGAGTTCGTGCTGGCCCGGGTCGTGCGGCCGACCGTCGCGCGGAGCGAGGCGGACCCGCACCGGGCCGCGTGGCGCGGCGCGCTCATGGCGAGCCAGCTCGCAGGGCTCGTCGTGGCGCGGTACGTGCTCCGGGTCGAGCCGCTCGCGGGGTCTCCCGCGGAGACCGTGGTGCGGGCGGTCGGGCCCACGATCCAGGGCTACCTCACCGGTCCGCTCCCGGGCGTCGTCGCCGAGACCGCTCGTGGCACCGGGAACGTTGAGATTTCAACTGAGAGGCATGTTGCGCCGTAGGTGGTCTGTCTGTAGGTTGAGGCCCGCCGGCCGAGGCTCGGCGCGGGGCCAAGCGCGCAGGGGGAGCTTGGCGTCGAGCCACGGCGGCCCGTCTCAGACGCCCACGAGGACGCGGGTCGTCCCCTCCCGGTTCGTCCGGTCGCGCAGCGCACGACCCAGCCGGCGGAGCGCGTCGTCGTCGGCGAGGAGCCCGGACCAGTCGTCCGGGTCGTCGCTCGGGGCGTCACCCCGGGTCTTGCGGATCGCGGCGACCTGGAGCTGGTAGGCGAGGATCACCTCGCGCGGGCTCCCGGGCACGGCGATCCGGACGTGGTCCACGTCGTCGCGGCGCGAGTGGAGCGCGAGCGTGGTGAGCCCGTCGAAGATCTCGATGGTCCGGTGGTACTCGTCCACCGCGGCGCTCGAGCCGCGCAGGCCGCCGTCGCCCACGACGGCGCGGAGGAACGTGTGGAGGTAGCCGAGGTCGCGTCGGCGCTCGCGCGCGAACGCGGCGGACGACGCGAGCTGGCCCACGATGCCGGCGGTGAGCAGGATCGTGGCGGCGAGCACGAGGTACCGCGTCCGTAGGCCGAGGACCAGGTACGGCTCGGTGCTGCCCGGCTCGTGCTGCACCATCGCCACGAAGCTGACGACGGCCCACACGACGGCGACGACCGCGCCCGCCCCCGCCACGTCCATGCCCCAGCGCAGCCGCAGCGGCCGGTCCGAGCGCGTGCGCAGGCAGGAGACGGCGAAGGTCGCGGTCGCCGTCAGGAACGTCCCGTAGTAGAGCGCCCAGTAGCCCCACATGAGGGGGCGGTCGTGGACCTGCGCGTCGAGGTCGTGGGTGGCCCACGGTCCGCTCGCCGCCGCGAGGGCGACCAGGGCGGTCCCCACGGCGACGGCCGCGAGCGCCACGTGCCGGGTGCGCGGAGCCCGGCCGGTGGTCGCGCTGTAGGCCCACACGCCGACGAAGAGACAGCCGATGACGAGCGCGACGTGCTTGGCGACCTCGTGCGTCCCTCCGGGGGCGTGCTCCTTGAGGAGGTCGGCCACGACCGGCGCCCGCAGCGCGTTCGCGACCGCGACGAAGCCCAGGCCGAGGGGGAGGGCCGCGTCGGCGCGCGTGCGCGCGCGCAGGCCGGTCCACACGGCCGCGGTGGCGAAGAGCGCGACGGCGAGGACGTCGAGGGCGTGGTTCACCGGTACAGCTCCAGGGACGTGAGCCGGGTCCCCGAGCTGCCGTGGGACGCGATCGAGATCATGAGCTCGCTCGCGAGGCGCTCGACGCGCAGCTCGTCGGGGTCGTCGTACCCGTCGCGGCACGCGCCGACGCGGGGGGCGCCCGCCGTGGCGGCCGCGTCGAGGACGTGCACGAGCTCGTGCGCGACGACGTGGTCGCGGTGCGGGCCGGGCAGGGTCTGGCGCGCGTCGACGAGCACGAGGTCGCGCTCGGGGAATGCGAGCCAGAGCCCGCTCACGCCGGGGCCGAGGTCGCCCTCGACGACCTCGAGGGGCCGGCCGCGTACCGCCGCGACCAGACGGCAGGCCTCCTCGAGGCTGCGTGCGCGGTCGAGTCCCGCGGCGCGCAGGAGGTCATCCACGGCCGTCGTCCGACGCGGGCGGTGTCACGGGAGGCAGCTGCTCCAGGCGTCGCACGCGGTCGACGATCTCGATGATCGCCCGGACGTTCTCGGGCGACAGGCCCTGGGCGCGCAGCGCGAACTGCTCGACGCCCTCGTCGGCGAGCGCGGCCCGGAGGCGGTCGTCGGGGTTCTCCTCGGGGTCGACGAGGCTGCCCGTGCTCACGTGGAAGAACGCGGCGATACCCTCGACGACGCGCAGGCTGGGCGAGGTGCGGTGCCCGCCGCGCAGCGCGCTGAGGTACGCCTCGTTGATCGAGTACCCGCGCTCCGTCATCCACTGAGCGGCCTCGCGGTTGGTCACGGGCCGTCCGCTGCGCCCGCGGGCGAAGAGCTCGTTGAGCCGCCGGCGGAAGACCCGCGCCGTCCGCTCGCCGGGTGCCACGTCGTCGTCCATGGCGACGATTGTGACAGGCCGCGGCACGTGGCGGCACGGGCGCGGTGCGGGTGCACGGTGCGGGCGGCCGACGTCGCGGCTCCCGTCGCGGGGCGCCGCGGGCGCGGGTAGCCTTCCGGACGGGCGCGGGACGGTCCGACGCCCGGGCGCGGGACGCGCGCACCACCACCCTCGAGGGAGCCGACATGAGCGAGCAGACACCGAAGGACGAGGGGGGCCTCGGCGACCTTCTCGGCAAGGCGAAGGAGTTCCTCACCGACGACCGGATCGACGACGTGGCGGAGAAGATCAAGTCCGTCGCCCCGGACTCGGTCGACCAGCACATCGACACCCTGGCCGAGAAGGCCAAGGAGGCGAACGACTGACCTGCGGGTCGGTACGATCGAGGGGCGCCGTCCACGACGGCGCCCTTCGTGCTGTCGGGCAGGGCCCGCCGGCCGCAGGACCTCGACCGGGCGCGCGCCGCGCGCCTCCCGCCAGCAGATCGGAGCACGGACGTGTCTGACGTCGTCTCGTCACCCCTCACCATCACCCTCGACGCCGAGGAGACCACGGTGACGACGGGCACGACGGGGACGGACCTGTTCGCCGCTCGTCGCGACGTCGTCGTGATCCGCGTCAACGGCGTCCTCAAGGACCTCGACACGCCGGTCGCCGACGGCGACGTGGTCGAGGGCGTGACCGTCGACTCGCCGGACGGGCTCGCGGTGCTGCGCCACTCGGCGGCGCACGTGCTCGCCCAGGCGGTCCAGCAGGTCAACCCGGACGCGAAGCTGGGCATCGGCCCGCCGATCACGGACGGCTTCTACTACGACTTCGACGTCGAGACGCCGTTCACGCCGGAGGACCTCAAGGCCCTCGACAAGGCGATGTCGCGGATCGTCAAGGAGGGCCAGACCTTCCGCCGCCGCGTCGTGACCGAGGACGAGGCGCGGGCAGAGCTCGCGCACGAGCCGTACAAGCTGGAGCTCATCGGGCTCAAGGGCTCCGGCACCGCGGACGACACCGAGGGCGCGAGCGTCGAGGTCGGTGGCGGCGAGCTGACGATCTACGACAACGTGCGCGGCGCCGGGCGCGAGAGCGAGACGGTGGTCTGGAAGGACCTGTGCCGCGGCCCGCACCTGCCGAGCACGCGCCTGATCGGCAACGGCTACCAGCTCATGCGCTCGGCCGCGGCCTACTGGCGCGGCAGCGAGAAGAACCCGCAGCTCCAGCGCATCTACGGCACGGCGTGGCCGACGAAGGACGAGCTCAAGGCGTACCTCGAGCGGCTCGCGGAGGCGGAGCGGCGCGACCACCGCCGGCTCGGCAACGAGCTCGACCTGTTCTCCTTCCCGGAGGAGATCGGCTCGGGCCTGCCGGTGTTCCACCCCAACGGCGCGACGATCCGCATGGAGATGGAGGAGTACTCGCGCAAGCGGCACGTCGAGGCCGGCTACTCGTTCGTCAGCACGCCGCACATCACCAAGGCGAACCTGTTCCAGACGTCGCGCCACCTCGACTGGTACGCGGACGGGATGTACCCGCCGATGCACCTCGACGAGGAGCTGGACGACGAGGGCAACGTCAAGCGCGCCGGCCAGGACTACTACCTCAAGCCCATGAACTGCCCGATGCACAACCTCGTGTACCGCTCGCGCGGGCGGTCGTACCGCGAGCTGCCGCTGCGCCTGTTCGAGTTCGGCACGGTGTACCGCTACGAGAAGTCGGGCGTCGTGCACGGGCTCACGCGGGCCCGCGGCTTCACGCAGGACGACGCGCACATCTACACGACGCGCGAGCAGATGCGCGACGAGCTGAGCTCGCTCCTGTCGTTCGTGCTCGACCTGCTGCGCGACTACGGGCTCGACGACTTCTACCTGGAGCTGTCGACGCGCGACCCGGAGAAGTCGGTGGGCGACGACGCGACGTGGGAGGAGGCGACCGAGGTCCTGCGCCAGGTCGCCACGGAGTCGGGCCTCGAGCTCGTCGCGGACCCGGGCGGTGCGGCGTTCTACGGCCCGAAGATCTCGGTCCAGGCGAAGGACGCGATCGGCCGCACGTGGCAGCTCTCGACGATCCAGCTCGACTTCTTCGAGCCGGAGCTGTTCGAGCTCGAGTACACGGCGTCCGACGGCACGCGCCAGCGCCCGGTCATGATCCACCGCGCGCTGTTCGGCTCGATCGAGCGGTTCTTCGGCATCCTCGTCGAGCACTACGCGGGCGCGTTCCCGGCGTGGCTCGCGCCCGTCCAGGTCGTCGCCGTCCCGGTCGCGGAGCCGTTCAACGACTACGTGGCCGACGTCGTCGCGCAGCTCCGGGCCCAGGGGATCCGCGCGGAGGTCGACTACTCCGACGACCGCTTCGGCAAGAAGATCCGCAACGCGAGCACGCGCAAGGTGCCGTTCGTCCTCATCGCGGGCGGCGAGGACGCCGAGGCGGGCGCCGTGTCGTTCCGCTACCGCGACGGCCGGCAGGACAACGGCGTGCCCGTCGCCGAGGCGGTCGAGCGCATCGTCGCCGCCGTCCGCGACCGGGTCCAGGTCTGACGGCGCGTGAGCGACGAGCGCACGGGGGCGCCCGGCACAGGCGCGACGGTCGAGACGCCGGACGCCCACCCGCGGTTCGACGACGGCCTGGACCGGCTCTGGACGCCGCACCGCATGGTGTACATCGGCGGGCAGGACAAGCCGGCGGACGACTCCCGCGGGCAGTGCCCGTTCTGTCGCATCCCGGACCGCTCCGACGCGGACGGGCTGATCGTCGCGCGCGGCGAGACCGCGTACGTCGTGCTCAACCTCTACCCGTACAACCCCGGCCACCTCATGGTCGTGCCCTACCGCCACGTGTCGGACTACACGGACCTCACGGAGGCGGAGACGGTCGAGGTCGCGCACCTCACGCAGACCGCGATGCGCGTCGTGCGCGAGGTGTCGGGACCGGACGGGTTCAACCTGGGCATGAACCAGGGCGCCGTCGCCGGGGCCGGCATCGCCGCGCACCTGCACCAGCACGTGGTGCCGCGCTGGGCGGGCGACGCCAACTTCCTGCCGATCGTCGCGCAGACCAAGGCCGTGCCCGAGCTCCTCGGCGACACCCGGGCGCGTCTCGCCGCCGCCTGGCCGGACCTCGCGGGGCCGGGCGGAGCGGGTGGCCCCGCGGACGGGGAGGGTGCCTGATGTTCGGACGCCTGCGCGCGCTCACGACCCGTCTGTTCACGCCGCTCGCCGCGCTCCTGCTCCGCCTGGGCGTGAGCCCGGACGCGGTGACGGTCGCCGGGACCCTCGGCGTCGTCGTCGGCGCCCTCTGGCTCTTCCCGACCGGACACCTCTTCGCCGGGGTGATGGTCGTCATGGTCTGCGCCTTCGCCGACGTGCTCGACGGCGTCATGGCGCGCCGCGCGGGCCGGTCCGGCCCGTGGGGCGCGTTCCTCGACTCGACGCTCGACCGGCTCGCGGACGCGGCCGTGTTCGTCGGCCTCACCCTGTGGTTCGTCCGGGCGGACGACCCGCGCCTGACCCCCGACCTCGCTGCCTGGGGGACCGGCGTCGCGCTCGCGTGCCTCGCGCTCGGCGCGGTCGTGCCCTACGCCCGCGCCCGGGCCGAGAGCGTCGGCATGACGGCGCAGGTCGGGATCGCGGAGCGTGCCGACCGGCTCGTCGCCGCGCTCGTCGCCGCCGGCATCGTGGGCCTGGGCGTCCCGCCCGTCGTGCTCGTCGTCGTCCTCGGGCTGCTCGCGCTCGCGAGCGCGGTCACCGTCGTGCAGCGGGTCGCCACCGTGCGCCGCCAGGCCCTCGCGCTGGTGGCCGCACGCCCCGAGGAGAAGGAGGACGGTCGCTGATGGCCCTCGACGCCGGCAAGGCGTTCACGTTCGCCTGGCGCAACGCGCGCAAGGTCCCCGAACCGGTCCTGCGCGGGCTGTTCACCGCGATCGCCGACGTGACGTGGCTCCTGCGCGGCGGGGGAGTGCGCCAGCTCGAGCGCAACCTCGCGCGCGTGCGCCCCGAGCTCGCGCCGCGGGCCCTGCGCCGGCTCTCGCGCGCCGGGATGCGCTCGTACATGCGCTACTACCGCGAGGCGTTCACGCTGCCCGCCTGGGGCCCCGAGCTCGTCCGGGCCCGGGTGCGGGTGGTCGGGCTCGACAACCTCGCGCCGCACCTCGACGGCGACCGGAGCCCGGTGCTCGCGCTGTCCCACCAGGGCAACTGGGACCTGGCGGGTGCGTACGCGACGCCGAACATCGCGCCCGTGCTCACGGTCGCGGAGCGGCTCGAGCCGGAGGAGCTGTTCGAGGAGTTCCTCGCGTTCCGGAACTCGATCGGCCTCGAGATCCTCGCCCTCGGCGACGGCGACGTCTTCCGCGACCTCGTCCGCGGGGCGAGCAGGCCGGGACGGATCATCCCGCTGCTCGCGGACCGCGACCTCACCCACCGTGGCGTCGAGGTCGACCTGTTCGGCCACCGCGCGCGCGTCGCCGCCGGCCCCGCGGCGCTCGCCGTGACGACCGGCACGCCGCTCGTCCCCGCGGGCATCTACTACGAGCGCCTCCACGGTGCGCGCCGACGCGCCGCGCGGTCGCCCTGGGGCCTCGTCATCCGCTTCTTCCCGCGGGTCGAGGTCGCGCAGGACGTCCCCCGCGCCGAGCGGGTGGCCGCCGCGACCCAGGGCTGGGTCGACGCGCTGAGCGTCGCGATCCGCGAGCACCCCGAGGACTGGCACATGCTCCAGAAGGTGTTCGTCGACGACCTCGACCCCGAGCGGTACGCCCGGACCCGGGTCGCGGCGGGCGAGCAGGACGCGGAGCGCGCCGCATGAGCCTGCGCGTGGGGATCGTGTGCCCCTACTCCTTCGACGCGCCCGGCGGGGTCCAGTTCCACGTCCGCGACCTCGCCGAGGCGCTCATGGCCCAGGGTCACGAGGTCTCCGTCCTCGCTCCCGCGGACGACGACACCCCGGTCCCCGAGTACGTGACGCCCGCCGGAGGCGCGGTCCCGGTCCGGTACAACGGCTCGGTCGCGCGCGTGACGTTCGGGCCGCGCACCGCCGGCCGGGTCCGCCGCTGGCTCGAGGCGGGCCGCTTCGACGTGCTCCACATCCACGAGCCGGTGAACCCCTCGCTGAGCATGGTCGCGCTGTGGATCGCGCAGGGCCCGATCGTCGGGACGTTCCACACCTCCATCGTGCGCTCGCGCGCCCTCCAGGTCGCCTACCCGCTCGTCCGGCAGAGCCTGGAGAAGATCGACGCCCGCATCGCGGTCTCGGAGGACGCGCGCCGCACGCTCGTCGACCACCTCGGCGGGGACGCCGTCGTCATCCCCAACGGGGTGTACGTCGACACGTTCGCGTCCGCGACCGCGAACCCCGCGTGGCAGGGGACGCCCGACGCGCCCACCATCGGGTTCCTCGGACGCCTCGACGAGCCGCGCAAGGGCCTGCCCGTGCTCGCGGCGGCGATCCCGGCGATCCTCGAGAAGGTCCCGGGCGCACGCTTCCTCGTCGCCGGACGCGGGGACGACGGCCGTGAGGCCGCGATCGAGGCGCTGGGGGCGCACGCCGCGTCCGTCGAGTTCCTCGGCGGCGTGAGCGACGAGGACAAGGCGAGCATGCTCGCATCCGTCGACCTGTACATCGCGCCGCAGACCGGCGGGGAGAGCTTCGGCATCGTGCTCGTCGAGGCGATGAGCGCCGGCGCGTGCGTCGTCGCGAGCGACCTCGGCGCGTTCCGCCGCGTGCTCGACGACGGCGCCGCGGGCGCGCTGTTCGCGGTGGGCGACCCGGACGCGCTCGCCGCCGCGGTGCTCGACGTGCTCGCCGACCCGCCGCGGCGCGACGCCTACCGCGCCCGGGCGAGCGAGTTCGTCCGGCGCTTCGACTGGTCCGCCGTGACCGCGCAGGTGCTCGCCGTCTACGAGACGGTGCTCGCGGCGTCCGAGGCGGTCATCCCGGTCCACGAGGACCCGCGTTCGCGCCGGGGCGGTCGCCTCCTGGGCCGGGCGCGCGACGACGAAGGGGCTCGCCCGTGACCTGGTCCGAGATCACCGTCCTCGTCCTCGTGGTCGCCGCGCTCGTGGCGTGGGTCCTGTGGGTCGCCGCGTCTCGGCTCGACCGGCTCCACCGCAAGGTGATGGCCTCGCGCCTGGCGCTCGACGCGCAGCTCGTGCGGCGTGCCTCGGCCGCCGTCGACCTGGCGGCCTCCGGCGAGCTCGACCCGGCCAGCTCGATGCTCGTCGCCGAGGCCGCGCACGCCGTCCTGGACGACGACGACGACACGCGCCGGCTCGCGGACCAGGTGCCCGGCCTGGCGGGCGGCGAGGGACCCCGGCCCCGACGCCTCCTCGGCGGCATGGCCGAGTCCCGCGCCCTCGCCGAGAGCGACCTCACGGCCACGCTGCGCTCGGCCCTCGAGGACGCCGACGACGTCGCCGAGCTCCGGTCGGGTCCCGTCGGCGACGAGCTCCTCGGCACGCTCTCCGCGGCCTGGTACCGCGCGCAGCTCGCGCGGCGGTTCCACAACGAGGCCGTCGCGCAGGCCGAGCGGGTGCGGCGCAAGTGGTGGGTGCGCCTGTTCCACCTCGCCGGGCACGCCCCGATGCCGGCGACCGTCGAGCTCGACGACGCCGCACCCGACGCCCTCGTGCGCCCGGCCGCGTCCGCCACGACGCCGGACTGACCCCGTGCCGGCGGGTGTCAGCGCGCTCCGCGCGAGCCCCGGCGGCCCGGTCGGGTGGACGCCCCGGCGATAGGATGGGAGCGCGTGGGAGCATGTGCCGTCGAGCCTGTTCGACGGCGTCCGCGCGCGTGCGCGCGACGTTCCCCTGACCTGAAGGTGTGAGGTACCGGTGACCAACGTGGCCGACCAGAACGTCCCTGCCGAGAGCGCCCCGGGCGCCGCGACCGCGGAGGGCGCCGGCGCCGTCGGCACCGCCAAGGTCAAGCGCGGGATGGCCGAGATGCTCAAGGGCGGCGTCATCATGGACGTCGTCACGCCCGAGCAGGCGAAGATCGCCGAGGACGCCGGCGCGGTCGCGGTCATGGCCCTCGAGCGCGTCCCCGCGGACATCCGTGCGCAGGGCGGGGTCTCGCGCATGTCCGACCCCGACATGATCGACGGCATCATCGAGGCCGTCTCGATCCCGGTCATGGCGAAGGCCCGCATCGGCCACTTCGTCGAGGCGCAGGTCCTCCAGTCGCTCGGCGTGGACTACGTCGACGAGTCCGAGGTGCTCACGCCCGCCGACTACACCCACCACATCGACAAGTGGCAGTTCACGGTCCCCTTCGTGTGCGGGGCGACGAACCTCGGCGAGGCGCTGCGCCGCATCGCCGAGGGCGCGGCGATGATCCGCTCGAAGGGCGAGGCGGGCACCGGCGACGTCTCCAACGCGACGACGCACATGCGCACCATCCGCGCCGAGATCCGCCGCCTCGCCTCGCTCCCCGAGGACGAGCTGTTCGTCGCGGCGAAGGAGCTCCAGGCGCCGTACGACCTCGTCCAGGAGGTCGCCGCCACGGGCAAGCTGCCCGTCGTCATGTTCACCGCGGGCGGCATCGCGACGCCGGCGGACGCCGCGATGATGATGCAGCTCGGCGCCGAGGGTGTCTTCGTCGGCTCCGGCATCTTCAAGTCCGGCAACCCGGAGCAGCGTGCCGCCGCGATCGTCAAGGCGACGACGTTCTACGACGACCCGGACGTCGTCGCGAAGGTCTCGCGCGGTCTGGGCGAGGCGATGGTCGGCCTCAACGTCGACGAGCCGGCGCGGTCGATCCAGTTCGCCGAGCGCGGCTGGTGACGGAGCGCGCCACGGGCCATCCGTCCGTCGCCGTGCCGGCGACGGACGGCTGACGCGCGCGCATGGCCGAGGCCGCCGGAGCGCCGTCGTCCCTGGGACCCGACTGGGTTCTCGGGGACGACGGGCTCTACTTCCGTCGGGGCGCCCGCGTCCTGCTCCTCGACGACGCCGACCGGATCCTCTTGGCCCGCGGGCACGACGTGGACCAGCCCGAGCGCTCGTGGTGGTTCACCATCGGCGGGGGCGTCGACCCCGGTGAGAGCGACCGCGACGCGGCGCTGCGCGAGGTCCACGAGGAGACCGGGATCCGGCTCGACCCGGACGCGCTCGTGGGTCCGGTCTACACGCGCAGCGCGATCTTCGACTTCTACCGCCGGCACTGCCGCCAGGACGAGGTGCTCTACCTCGCGCGCACGGACGGCGCCACCGCCCGCGGCGAGCTGAGCCGGGACGGGTGGACCGACGTCGAGCACGACGTCGTCGACGAGATGCGCTGGTGGCCGCTCGACGACCTGCGCGGCGTCGAGATCGAGGTGTTCCCCGAGGGCCTGGCCGACCTCGTCGCGCCGCTGCTGCGCGGGTGGGACGGCGTCACGCACCACCTCGGGACCGCTCGCGAGGACTGAGGTCCGGGCCGACGCGGCAGTCCCGCCGCGGCGCGCGAGTGCCTGCCCGGTGCTACGGACGACGGGCGACGACCCGCCACACGATCCCGCCGACGAGGAGCCCCAGACCGAGGACCGCCCCGCCGATCGCGACGAACCACAGCAGGATCGTGCCGCCGACCGTCGCGAAGAACTCGCCGAACTGCCAGCCCTCGGTGACGACGAAGGTCGCCCCGGGGGACGCGTCGCCCTGGGCGACGGCCACGGTGCACGTCTGGGCCGACGGCGAGGTCACCTCGGCGACGGTCGTCGCCTCGTGCGAGCCGAAGCCGGAGCTCCCCGAGACGGAGGGGTGCCGCACGTCGAGGTCGCCGTCGGGGCAGGTCACGGTGACGTCGTCCGCGTCGAATCCCTCGGCGCCGATCGGCACGACCGCCCACACGCTGTACGGTCGACCGCCCGAGAGCGCGACGTCCGCCTCGCCCGGGACGTCGCCGGAGGCGAGCGCGGCCGAGCCGGGGGCGCCCGTGCTGTCGACGACGCCCGTCGGCAGCGCCCGCAGGAAGGTCGTGGCGCCCAGGACGCCGGCGACGAGCGCGACCACCAGCAGGACCGCGCCGACCACGATCAGGACCGTCGCGCCGCGCGTGCTCCGCGGCGGACGGGGCGGGAGACCGGGGTACGGGACCGAAGGACCGGGATACCCGGACGGCGGCTGGGCAGGATACGGCGGTGTCGGTCCGGGGCCGGTCGGAGTGGTCACGACGGCGAGGCTAGCAACCGGCGTGGCGGGGTGCGGGCGGCGACGGACGTATCATTCCCGTTCGTGACGATCACGATCGGAGTCCTGGCGCTGCAGGGCGACGTGCGCGAGCACCGCGCCGCGCTCGAGGCCGCCGGCGCGCGCACGGTCGGCGTGCGGCGCCCCGAGGAGCTCGCCGCGGTCGACGGGCTCGTGCTCCCCGGGGGCGAGTCGACCACCATCGAGAAGCTCCTGCGGATCTTCGAGCTCGACGAGCCGCTGCGCGCACGCATCGCCGAGGGCCTGCCGGTCTACGGCTCGTGCGCCGGCATGATCCTGCTCGCGGACCGCATCCTCGGCGGCACGGCCGACCAGCGGACCATCGGCGGGCTCGACGTGACGGTCCGGCGCAACGCGTTCGGCCGGCAGGTCGACTCGTTCGAGACCGACCTCGCGTTCGCCGGCATCGCCCCCCAGGACGGCGGTCGCGCCGGGGCCGAGGGGGCGGGCACCGTGCACGCGGTGTTCATCCGCGCGCCGTGGGTCGAGGAGGTCGGCCCTGGCGTCGACGTGCTCGCCCGCATCCCCGATCACGAGGCGCCCGGCATCCCCGCGGCCGCCGCCGGTAGGATCGTCGCAGTCCAGCAGGGATCGCTGCTCGCCACCTCGTTCCACCCGGAGATCTCCGGGGACGCGCGCGTGCACGAGCTGTTCGTCAGAATCGCGAAGGGGTAGGAACGCATGTCAGGGCACTCCAAGTGGGCCACGACCAAGCACAAGAAGGCGGCCATCGACGCCAAGCGCGGCAAGCTCTTCGCGAAGCTCATCAAGAACATCGAGGTCGCGGCGCGCACGGGCGGCGGCGACCCCGCGGGCAACCCGACGCTGTTCGACGCCATCCAGAAGGCGAAGAAGTCGTCGGTCCCCAACGACAACATCGACCGCGCCGTCAAGCGCGGGTCCGGCACGGGCGCCGACGCCGTCGACTACCAGACGATCATGTACGAGGGCTACGGCCCCAACGGCATCGCCGTGCTGGTGGAGTGCCTCACGGACAACAAGAACCGTGCGGCCTCCGAGGTGCGCCTCGCCTTCAGCCGCAACGGCGGGAACCTCGCCGACCCCGGCTCGGTGTCGTACCTGTTCTCGCGCAAGGGCCTCGTCGTCGTGCCGAAGTCGGACGGCGTGACCGAGGACGACGTCATGCTCGCCGCGCTCGAGGCGGGCGCCGAGGAGGTCACCGACTCCGGCGAGGTCATCGAGGTCCTGTGCGAGGCGAGCGACCTCGTCGCCGTGCGCACGGCGATCCAGGAGGCGGGGCTCGAGTACGACTCCGCCGACTCGATCTGGCACCCGTCCATGGAGGTCGAGGTCGACGCCGACGGCGCGCGCAAGATCCTGCGCCTCATCGACGCGCTCGAGGACAGCGACGACGTGCAGAACGTCTACGCGAACTTCGACGCGTCGGACGAGGTCATGGCGGAGCTCGAGAACGACGACTGACCGCTGGGTTCGCCCGAGGTGAGATCTGGTCGCCCTGGGTGCGGGGTGGGTGGGACGGGCGCGGTCTACCATCCGCCGCTCGTCCCTCGCGGCTCCCGCCAGGCCCGCCACGACCGCGCGCGTCCCACCCACCCCGCCGGTGTCGGCTCACCTCGGTGCGTGCCCGCGAGGCGGCGAGGTTCCGTCGTCGGCTCGTGGGAGGGTAGCGGGGTGCGCGTTCTCGGTGTGGATCCTGGGCTGACCCGGTGCGGTGTCGGGGTGGTGGACTCCGCCCGGGGGCGGCGGGCCGAGCTCGTGGCTGTCGGCGTGATCCGGACGGACCCGGACCTCAGCGTGGACCTGCGGCTGCTGCGGATCGCGGAGCGGCTCGACGCGTGGTTCGAGGAGCACGTTCCGGACGTCGTCGCGGTCGAGCGCGTATTCGCCCAGCACAACGTCGGGACCGTGATGGGCACGGCCCAGGCCGCAGGTCTCGCGATGGTCGGCGCGGCAAAGCGGGGCGTCCCCGTCGCGCTGCACACGCCGTCCGAGGTCAAGGCCGCGGTCACGGGGAGCGGGCGCGCGGGCAAGGAGCAGGTCCAGCGCATGGTCGCGAGCATCCTGGGGCTCGCGGAGCCGCCGAGGCCCGCGGACGCCGCCGACGCGCTCGCGCTCGCGATCTGCCACCTGTGGCGACCCTCGGGCGCGCTCCAGGGCGGCGAGCGGCACGAGCTGACGCCGGCGCAGCGCGCCTGGGCCGCGGCCGAGCACGCGGCGAAGGCCCGGCGGGCACCGCGCTGACGGCGCCCGTGTCGGTCGGCCCGGGCGTGGGCGCACCTTGCTAGAGTGACCGCGGTCGTACGGGTGTTCGACACACCTTCTCGGCGCCGTCCGCGGTCGTCGCGCCGGCGGACCATCGGACCAGGTCGGCGGAGCCGACCGGGAGAGGAGCCTGGGTGATCGCGTCGCTGAGCGGAGTCGTGGCGAGCGTCCAGCTCGACCGCGCCGTGCTCGAGGTCGGGGGAGTGGGCTACCTCGTGCACGCCACGCCGGCGACCCTCGCGGGCCTGCGCGTGGGCGAGGACGCTCGGCTCGCGACGAGCCTCGTGGTCCGCGAGGACTCCTTCACCCTCTACGGGTTCGCCGACGACGACGAGCGGACCGTCTTCGAGACCGTCCAGACCGTCAGCGGCGTCGGGCCGCGGCTCGCGCTCGCGATGCTCGCGGTGCACACGCCCGACGCCCTGCGACGCGCCGTGGGAGGTGGCGACATCGCCGCCCTGGTGCGTGTCCCCGGCATCGGTACCAAGGGCGCGCAGCGGATCGCGCTCGAGCTGGGCGACAAGCTCGGGCCGCCCACCGGGGCCGACGCCCCCGAGGCGGGCGCGCCGGCCACCGGGACCGGCCCGCGCCCGGTCGACGACCGTCGGGACCAGGTGGTCGAGGCGCTCGTCGGGCTCGGCTGGAACCTCAAGGCCGCGGACGACGCCGTCTCCACCGTCCTCGCCGAGGCCGGTGTCGACGTCGTCGAGGCGCCCGACGTGGCCGGCGCGCTGCGTGCCGCGCTGCGCGTCCTCGGCGGACCGAGGGGCTGACCGTGGCGAACTTCGACCAGGTGGGCGTGGACGGCTTCGGCGAGGACGGCACGTTCTCGTCCGAGCGGATCGTCGCGGCGGGAGCGGACGACCTCGAGCGCGCCGCCGAGGCGGCGCTGCGCCCCCGCAGGCTCGAGGAGTTCGTCGGGCAGGCCGTCGTGCGCGACCAGCTCTCGCTCGTGCTCCAGGCCGCGCTCGCCCGCGGGAGCTCGCCGGACCACGTGCTGCTGTCCGGGCCACCCGGGCTCGGGAAGACGACGCTCGCCATGATCATCGCGGCGGAGCTCGGGACGTCGCTGCGCGTCACGTCCGGGCCGGCGATCCAGCACGCCGGGGACCTCGCGGCCGTCCTGTCCTCGCTCGAGGAGGGCGAGGTGCTCTTCATCGACGAGATCCACCGCCTCGCGCGCCCCGCGGAGGAGCTCCTCTACATGGCGATGGAGGACTTCCGGGTCGACGTCGTCGTGGGCAAGGGCGCGGGCGCGAGCGCGATCCCGCTCTCGCTGCCGCCCTTCACCGCCGTCGGCGCCACGACGCGCGCGGGCCTGCTGCCCGCGCCGCTGCGCGACCGGTTCGGGTTCACCGGGCACCTCGACTTCTACTCGAGCGAGGAGCTCGAGCGCGTGCTCTCCCGGTCCGCCGGGCTGCTCGGCGTCGTGCTCGACCCGGACGCCGCGCGCGAGATCGCCGGTCGCTCGCGGGGCACGCCCCGCATCGCCAACCGCCTGCTGCGGCGCGTGCGCGACTGGGCGCAGGTCCGCGGCGACGGGAGCATGGACCTCGCGGCCGCGCGCGCAGCGCTCGAGGTCTACGAGGTGGACCCCATCGGCCTGGACCGCCTCGACCGGGCGGTCCTGACGGCCCTGTGCACGCGCTTCAACGGCGGCCCGGTCGGGCTGACGACGCTCGCCGTGACGGTCGGCGAGGAGGCGGAGACGGTCGAGACGGTCGCCGAGCCGTACCTGGTGCGCGAAGGTCTGATCGGACGGACTCCCCGGGGCCGGGTCGCGACGCCCGCCGCCTGGGCGCACTTGGGGCTCACGCCGCCGCGCGAGGGCGGCACCCTGTTCGACGCCTGACGGCGGTCCCGTCGGGAGCCCGGAGGCGAGCCCGTCCGCGCGTCCGGCGCGCGTCCCGTGACGACGGTCACAGGTGCGCCGAACGTGGTCCTAGAATGGGTGGGGCCCGAGCGGGCGGAACTCCCCGGCGGGACGGCTCGTTGGTGAACCGTGCGCGCACGCCTAGACTGCGCGCAGATCCCGCACAGAACAGGACACGAGACTCCGTCATGGATATCAGCTTCATCCTCATCCTCGCCCTCGCGGCGGGCGCGATGTTCCTCATGACCAGCCGCACCCGCAAGCAGCAGCGCGAGGCCCAGAACTTCCGGGCGAACCTCGCCCCCGGGCAGGAGGTGATGACGGGTTCCGGCATGTTCGGCACGATCGTCGACGTCGACGAGGACGCCGACGTCATCACGATCGAGTCGACGCCGGGCAACCAGTCCCGGTGGCTCCGGGCCGCCATCGCGAAGCTCGTCGACCCGCCGGTCGAGCCCGAGGAGGAGGAGTCGGCGTCCGACGAGGCGACCGACGGCGACGCGCTCTACGGCAGCGCGCCGTCCGGGTCCAAGGAGGACGTCGACGACCTCGTCGTCCCCGACGACCTGTCCGGCCTGACCGGCGGGCCCACGGACAAGGACCGTGACCGTCGCGACGAAGGCACCGAGAGCAAGTGACCGTGCGCCGGTCGCCCCGAGCGACCGGCGCCTGACCTGGTCGGCCTCCCGGCCGACCGCACGAGAAGAGACAGACAGTTGGCCAACTCCAGCACGCGCCGTTCCCGGCCCGTCCGGACGATCGTCCTGTTCCTGCTCCTGAGCGTCGTCCTATTCGGCGTGCTCTTCGCAGGGACCAAGACGGACGGCCGCTCGGCGGACAACCCGGGAGGCGCCTCCTTCGCCCCTGCGCTCGCGCTCGACCTCGAGGGCGGGACGCAGATCGTCCTGCAGCCCGTGACGGAGGACGCGTCCGCAGTCACCCCCGAGACGATCAACCAGGCGATCAACGTCATCCGCCAGCGCATCGACGCGCAGGGCGTCTCCGAGACGGAGATCACGAGCCAGGGGCGCGACAAGATCGTCGTCGGCATCCCGGGCCAGCCGTCCCAGGAGACGATCGACCTCGTCAGCGCCTCGGCGCAGATGCGGTTCCGGCCGGTCCTCGCGGTCGGCATGCCGACCGCGACGCCCGCCGAGGACGCGACGGGCGACGAGGCGGCGACGGAGGAGAGCGCGGACCCCGCGACCGAGTCCGCGGACCCCGCGACCGACGAGGCGACGGACCCCGCGGCGGACGAGGCCACGGACCCGGCTGCTGACGAGGCCACCGATCCCGCGGCGGACGAGGCGACGGACGCCCCCGCCGACGACGCGACGACCGGGACCGACACGGAGGCGACCCGCCCGGAGAACCCCAGCGACCTGGCGCAGATCACGCCGGAGCTGCAGGCGGAGTTCGACGCGCTCGACTGCACCCTGCCGGAGAACCAGGTCGGCGGCGACAGCGGCCCGACCGACTCCGCGTTCGTCTCGTGCGCCGACGACGGCTCGGCCAAGTACATCCTCGGCCCGGTCGAGATCGAGGGCACCGACATCTCGAACGCGAACTCCGGCCTGCGCGTCGGGCAGAACGGCGTCGTCACGAACGAGTGGGTCGTCAACCTCGAGTTCGACTCCGAGGGCACCAAGGAGTTCCGCGAGGTCACCACGCGCCTCACGTCGCTGCCGGCCCCGCAGAACCAGTTCGCGATGGTCCTCGACGGGCTCGTCATCTCCGCCCCGGTCTCCCAGGCCGTCATCCCCGACGGCAAGGCGGAGATCTCCGGCAGCTTCACGCGCGACTCGGCCGCGACGCTCGCCAACCAGCTCAACTTCGGCGCCCTCCCGCTGACGTTCGAGGTGCAGAGCCAGGAGCAGATCTCGGCGACGCTCGGCAGCGAGCAGCTCCAGAAGGGCCTCATCGCCGGAGTCATCGGTCTGCTGCTGGTGTTCATCTACTCGCTCTTCCAGTACCGGATGCTCGGGTTCCTCACCATCGCGTCGCTCATCGTGGCGGGCGTGGTCACCTACCTGACCATCGCGCTCATGTCGTGGGGGATCGGCTACCGGCTCTCCCTGGCGGGCGTCGCGGGCCTCATCGTCGCGATCGGCTTCACCGCGGACTCGTTCATCGTGTACTTCGAACGTATCCGCGACGAGCTGCGCGACGGGCGCACGCTCCAGCAGGCGGTCTCCAAGGGCTGGGGGCGTGCCCGCCGCACGATCCTCGCCGCGAAGGCCGTCAACCTCATCTCCGCGATCGTGCTCTACTTCCTCGCGGTGGGTGGCGTCCAGGGCTTCGCCGTCACGCTCGGTCTCACGACGATCATCGACGTCGCCGTCGTCTTCTGGTTCACGCACCCGGTGATGGAGCTCGTCGCGCGCGTCCCGTTCTTCCGGGACGGGCACAAGTGGTCGGGCCTCTCGCCGGACCGGCTCCAGACCCGCGGACCGCGCTACGTGGGCGCGGGGAAGGTGGTCGGGCCGGGTCAGCCCGCCGACCGTCGCACCCCCACGGCCGCGCAGGAGCCCACCGGTGCGAAGGGCGAGGACGAGCTCGTCCTCGCCGGCTCCGCCCCGCGGACGCCGGCGCGCACCGAGGACGGACGACGACTGACGATCGCCGAGCGGCGCGCGGCCGAGCGTCGCGCGGCCGCCCAGGAACCGGCACCCGGTGGAACGGACGGGCCGGCGGACGCCGCGCCGTCCGCCATCGACGGTGAGAACGAGGAGAACCGCTGATGGCCGCCCGTAGCTTCGCGCAGTGGGGCAACGACCTCTACACGGGGCGCAAGTCCTACCCGATCGTCCAGCAGCGCAAGCGCTGGTTCATCGTCGTGGGCGTCCTCAGCCTGCTGTCCGTCATCGTGATCGCCGTCCAGGGGCTCAACCTGGGTCTCGACTTCCGCGGCGGCTCGGAGTTCACGGTCACGAGCATCACGGACAAGTCGCAGGAGCCGGCCGTCGACGCCGTGCACTCGGTCGCGCCCGACGCCGAGCCGCGCGTGTCGAGCGTCGGCGAGAGCGCGCTCCGCGTCCAGACCGCCGAGCTCGCCGACGAGGACCAGGTCAACGCGGTGCGCCAGGCGCTGGCGGACGCCTACGGCGTCGACGTGAACGAGGTCGCGAGCGCGTTCGTCGGCCCGACCTGGGGCGCCGACGTGTCGTCGCGCGCGCTGTGGGGCGTCGTCGTGTTCATCGGCCTGGTCGCGGTCTTCATGGCGATCTACTTCCGCGCCTGGCGCATGTCGCTCGCCGCGATCATCGCGCTGCTCGCCGACCTGCTCATCTCCGCGGGCGTCTACGCCGCGGTGGGGTGGGAGGTCACGCCGTCGACGATCATCGGGTTCCTCACGATCCTGGGCTACTCGCTGTACGACAAGGTCGTGGTCTTCGACAAGGTCCGCGAGAACACGGCGGGCATCCTCGACCAGACCCGCAGCACCTACGCCGAGCGGGCCAACCTCGGTGTGAACCAGACGCTCGTCCGGTCGATCAACACCGGTGTGGTCGCGCTGCTCCCGGTCGCGGGCATCCTCTTCATCGGTGCCTTCGCCCTCGGTGCGGGGACGCTGCGGGACATCTCGCTCTCGCTCTTCGTCGGCATCGCCGTGGGCACCGCGTCGTCGATCTTCCTCGCGACGCCGCTCGAGGTCTGGCTCCGCACGCGGGAGCCGGCGATCGCCGCGCACACGCGCAAGGTCGAGGCGCTGCGCGCCGAGCGGCTCGCGGACGCGGGCGAGGAGTCGGACGACGACGCCGTGCTCGCCGCGGCGGGCGTGGCGGGTCACCGTCAGCTCCAGCCGGGCGAGCACCTGGGCAACAAGGCGCAGCCGCGTCGCCGTCGTCCCCGATGACGGACCTGCACCACACGCCGACCGGCGAGGTGGACGGCCTGCGGGCCGTCGGCCTCGCCGGTCTCGGCGCACAGCGGGCCTCCCGCGTGCTCGAGCTCGTCCGCGCCGTGCCCGACTACCCCGGGCCCGGCATCACGTTCCGCGACATCACCGGGCTCCTCGCCGACGGCGCCGCCTTCGGGCACGTCGTCGAGGCGCTCGGGGACGTGGCCCGCGCGGCGGGCGGCATCGACCTCGTCGCGGGCATGGAGGCGCGGGGCTTCCTGATCGGAGCCCCGCTCGCGACGCACCTGGGCGTCGGCTTCGTGCCGCTGCGCAAGGCCGGCAAGCTGCCGCCGCCGACGGACGCCGTGACCTACGACCTCGAGTACGGCACCGCGACGATCGAGCTCCGGTCGGGAACACTGCCGCCCGGTGCGCGTGTTCTGGTGGTGGACGACGTGCTCGCGACCGGGGGCACGGCGGCCGCGGGCGCCGAGCTCGTCGAGCGCGGGGGAGGCGTCGTCGTCGGCCTCGCGTTCCTCCTGGAGCTCGAGGGACTGGGTGGTCGGGAGCGGCTCGCGGGCCGCGACGTGACCACGCTGGTCCACGTCGAGTCGTAGGATTGCCACTCCGGTCGTCTCGGCTGGTCGCCGACACGGTGTCGGCGATCGCCGGCCTGCGGAAGGAGGCGCGCATGAGCGAGAACACCCGGACGTCGCGCGCCCCGGAGAAGGCGGGCGCGCAGCCCGCTCCCGGCGCGGGCGGTTCCGGCGGTCGCGGGGTGCGGTCGCGCCTCGTCCGCTTCGGTGCCCGACCGAACGCGGGCAGCCCCGCGCTCGAGCCCGTGCTCCAGGCCGTCCGCACCAACCACCCCCGGACCGACCTCACGGTCATCGAGCGCGCCTACGAGACCGCGGAGCGCGCGCACCGGGGGCAGCTGCGCAAGAGCGGCGACCCGTACATCACGCACCCGGTCGCCGTCGCGACGATCCTGGCCGAGCTCGGCTTCGACGGGTCGACGCTCGCCGCCGCGCTGCTGCACGACACGGTGGAGGACACCGACTACTCCCTCGCGCAGCTCACCGAGGAGTACGGCGAGGAGATCGCCATGCTCGTCGACGGCGTGACCAAGCTCGACAAGGTGACGTACGGGGACGCCGCGCAGGCCGAGACGGTGCGCAAGATGGTCGTCGCCATGGCGCGCGACATCCGCGTGCTCGTCATCAAGCTCGCCGACCGTCTGCACAACGCGCGCACCTGGAAGTACGTCTCGTCGTCGTCGGCGGGCCGCAAGGCGCGCGAGACGCTCGAGATCTATGCGCCGCTGGCGCACCGCCTCGGCATGAACACGATCAAGTGGGAGCTCGAGGACCTGTCCTTCCAGGCCCTGTACCCCAAGGTCTACGACGAGATCGTGCACCTCGTGGCGGAGCGGGCGCCGGCGCGCGAGGAGTACCTGGCCGTCGTGCGGGAGCAGGTCACGGCGGACCTGCGCAGCGCGAAGATCAAGGCGACGGTCACCGGCCGACCCAAGCACTACTACTCGATCTACCAGAAGATGATCGTGCGCGGGCACGACTTCGCGGAGATCTACGACCTCGTCGGTGCGCGCGTCCTCGTGGACAGCGTCCGGGACTGCTACGCGGCGCTCGGCGCGCTGCACGCGCGGTGGAACCCCGTGCCCGGGCGGTTCAAGGACTACATCGCGATGCCGAAGTTCAACATGTACCAGTCGCTGCACACGACGGTCATCGGCCCCGGCGGCAAGCCGGTCGAGATCCAGATCCGCACGCACGAGATGCACCGGCGCGCGGAGTACGGCGTCGCGGCGCACTGGAAGTACAAGGAGACCGCCAAGTCGGGCGGGAAGACCGCGAAGGACGACACCGCGGCGAACGACATGCGGTGGCTGCGCCAGCTCGTCGACTGGCAGCGCGAGACGGCGGACCCCGCGGAGTTCCTCGACTCGCTGCGGTTCGAGATCGGCGGCGCCGAGGTCTACGTCTTCACGCCCAAGGGCGACGTCATGGCGCTGCCCGCCGGCTCGACCCCGGTCGACTTCGCGTACGCGGTGCACACCGAGGTCGGGCACCGGACCATGGGCGCGCGCGTCAACGGGCGCCTCGTGCCGCTCGACTCGACGCTCGAGAACGGCGACTCGGTCGACGTCCTCACCTCGAAGTCGGAGAACGCGGGCCCGAGCCGGGACTGGCTCGCGTTCGTCAAGAGCCCCCGCGCGCGCAACAAGATCCGCCAGTGGTTCTCCAAGGAGCGCCGCGAGGAGGCCGTCGAGCACGGCAAGGACGCGATCGCCAAGGCGATGCGCAAGCAGAACCTGCCGATCCAGCGCCTGCTGTCGCACGAGTCGCTCGTCGCGCTCGCCAACGAGCTCCGCTTCGCCGACGTCACGGCGCTGTACGCCGCGATCGGCGAGGGGCAGGTGTCGGCGGCGAACGTCGTCTCCAAGCTGGTCCAGGCGATGGGCGGCGAGGAGGGCACGGTCGAGGACGTCGCGGAGACCGCGCGCCCCGGGCACACCGCGCGCCGCGTGCGGACCGGCGACCCGGGAGTCATAGTCAAGGGCGTCGACGACATCTGGGTCAAGCTCGCCAAGTGCTGCACCCCCGTCCCGGGCGACGAGATCATCGGGTTCATCACGCGCGGCCAGGGCGTGAGCGTGCACCGCGCGGACTGCGGGAACGTCGTCGGGCTGCGCAACCAGCCGGAGCGCATCGTGGACGTCTCGTGGACCACCGGCAGCAACGCGATGTTCCTGGTCCAGATCCAGGTCGAGGCGCTCGACCGGGCGCGCCTGCTCTCCGACGTCACGCGCGTCCTGTCCGACAACCACGTGAACATCCTCTCGGCCACCGTGTCGACCTCGAACGACCGCGTCGCGATGTCGCGCTTCGTCTTCGAGATGGCCGAGCCGGCGCACCTCGCGCAGGTGCTCAGCGCGGTCCGCAAGGTCGACGGCGTGTTCGACGTCTACCGCATCACCGGGACGAAGGCCGCCGAGGCGACGCAGCTCCCGGCCTGACCCGGAGCCGCCCGCCCGTGCAGCGCGGCATCCCGGAGCGGCGCCCCGGCCGCGTCGTCGTGCCGCGCCGCGCGCCCGGTGGCAGCATCGGCACATGGACCTGCCCGTGATGCCTCCCGTGCTGCCCATGCTCGCGAAGTCCGTGCCGGCGGTGCCCGAGCCCGACGCGGTCGAGGGCGGGTACGTGTACGAGCCGAAGTGGGACGGGTTCCGCGCGATCGTGTACCGCGACGGCGACGAGGTACGGCTCGACAGCCGCAACGCGCGACCGATGGAGCGCTACTTCCCGGAGGTCGTCGAGGCGGTGCGTGCGGCGCTCCCGGCGCGCTGCGTGGTCGACGGCGAGATCGTCGTCGCGCGCGGCGGTCGCCTCGAGTTCGAGGTCCTGCAGCAGCGCATCCACCCGGCGGCGTCCCGCGTGCGCCTCCTCGCCGAGCAGACGCCGGCCGCGCTCGTCGTCTTCGACGTGCTGGCGCTCGGCGACGACGACCTGACGGGTCAGCCGCTCGCGCGCCGCCACGAGGTGCTGGACTCCCTCGGCCTCGACGGCCCCGACGTGCACGCCACCCCGCGGACCCGCGACGTCGCGGTGGCGCGCGACTGGTTCGACACGTTCGAGGGGGCGGGCCTGGACGGCGTGGTCGCCAAGCCGCTCGACGGGACGTACCAGCCGAACAAGCGCGCGATGCTCAAGATCAAGCACGGGCGCGAGGCGGACGTCGTGCTCGCCGGGTACCGGCTGCACAAGACGTCGACGCCCGCGAAGCCGCTGCTCGGGTCGCTGCTGCTCGGGCTGTACGACGACGCCGGCCAGCTCCAGTTCGTGGGCGTCGCCGCGTCGTTCCCGGCGGCGCGCCGGGCGGCGCTCGTCGCCGAGCTCGCGCCGCTCGTCGTCGAGCCGGGCACGCCGGAAGCCGACGCGCACCCCTGGTCCGGGTGGGAGAACCCCGCGGGCGAGAGGATGCCGGGCGCGGTCTCCCGGTGGAGCTCCGGCAAGGACCTGTCGTTCACGCCGCTGCGCGTCGAGCGCGTCCTCGAGGTCGCGTACGACCACATGGAGGGCACACGGTTCCGGCACACGGCCCAGTTCCGGCGCTGGCGCGACGACCGCGACCCGTCGTCGTGCACGTACGACCAGCTCGAGGAGCCGGTCAGCTACGACCTCACCGACATCCTGCCAGGCGCTCCCGGCGTCGTCTGACGGGTGGGTCGTGCCGCGGCCGGGCGTCGGGACGCTCGGGGCTAGGCGCGGGGCCGGTCGCGATCCTTGCTCGGTTGGACGCGCTTGGGCTCGCCCGGCATCTTCGGGGTGCTGACCCGCTCAACGCTGTGCGGACCAGCGGAAACGTTGGGATCGGTGGCTAGCAGACCTAGCGCTGTGGTCGAGGTTATCGGGAGTGCCTACCCGGCCTCGTAACAGGTCGGCCCGCCAGGTGCGCGAACACCTGACGGGCCTAGGCGAGAGACCTTGCAGGAGGTCGCTGCCATGTCCTACGACTCTACCGCGCGCGAGAGCTTCGACGACGACGTCACCGCGCTCCTGGACTACGAGCACGCCGTGACGGACGTCCTCGCCCTCGTCGGCCGCGCCCGGCGTACCAGCGGGACGTACCAGCGCGGCCACGAGGGCCGGGGTGTCCTCGTGGCGCGGCTCGTGTCCGACGCTGGACGCTGGGCCGTCCGCATCTTCGACGAGCACCCGAGCGTGAGCATGGTCGCGGCGCTGCTCCCACTCGACCCGGACCTCGACGACGAGCCGTTCGACGCCGTGCTCGTCGACGCGGACCACGCGCTCATCGCAGCTGACTACCACCGAACGACGGTCTGGGACGACGCGGGGGAGCGGGGCGGCCTCCCCCTGGCGCTCGTCGAGCCGCTGCCCGACCTCGCCCCGCCGCCATGGGCGCACCGTTCCGACGTCCTCCCGCTGGACCACGAGGGCGGCGCGCTCGTCACGTTCGAGCGCTCGATCGGGACTCGTGGCGACGTCGGGGTGTACGTCGACGCCGAGGTCGTCGTTACTGCGGACGGGCACATCTCCAGCGGCCCACGCGTCATCATCGCCGACGAGCAGGACGCCATGTCACCGGCCGACGCCCGCGAGCTTGCAACTCGACTGCTCGCCGCCGCCGACATCGCGGAAGCCGAGGACGAGCGGTGAGCCCCGCACCGCGACTCTCTGTCGCGTGGACGGAGGCACTGGACACCTGGACGGACGCGATGCGGGTCGAGGGACGCGCCGCGTCGACCATCGCCGCCCGGGTGAAGTACGTGCGCGGCTTCGCCCGGGACACCGGCGCGACGAACCCGTGGTCGGTCGTGCTCGAGGACATGACGGCCTGGGTCGCGACCCGGGCCGGGACAGAGAAGAGCGCCTACGCTCACCGCCAGGCGCTGCGCATGTTCTATGCCTGGGCCGAGCGGGTCGGGCACACCGACCGGAACCTCGCGCTCTACCTCGACGCGGCCAACGGTGGGCGCCCGATCGCCCGCCGTCGAGAGCGCCCGATCGGGGCGAGCGGACCCCTGCCAGCATGGACGCCGTCCGCGTGGGAACGGGCACTGGCCGGTTGGGAGCGCGAGTGCCGGGCGCGCGGCCTGTCACGGAGCACGATCACCTCGCACGGTGCGTACGTGCGACGCCTCGCACGCGCTTACCCACACCTCGGGCCGTTCGACGTATCGGGCTACGACCTCGTCGACTGGCTCTCCGGCCACGACGGCTGGGCGAACGAGACACGACGCATGGCACGCGCCGCGCTGCCCAGCTTCTACCGGTGGGCGCACGAGGCAGGCCACGCCGTCGACGACCCTTCGGCACGACTGCCGAAGGTCGCGGCGACAGCGCCCATGCCGCGCCCGGCGTCAGAGACCGCGGTGCAGTTCGCGGTCATGACCGCCACCCGCCGCGAGCGGCTCATGGTACGGCTCGCCGCCGAGCTCGGGATGCGTCGCGGCGAGGTCGCGGCCGTTCACTCGCGTGACCTGGTCGAGCAGGACGGCGGCTGGTCCCTCGTCGTGCATGGCAAGGGCGCCCGCACCCGCATCCTGCCACTGCCAGCGGAGCTCGTGGCAGAGCTGCACGCGCTGCCACCCGGGTTCGCGTTCCCCTCACGCACCGGAGGGCACCTCACCCCGCGATACGTGGGCAAAGTCGTCGCCCATCTCTTGCCGGCAGGGGTCACGATGCACGCCCTGAGGCACCGGTTCGCGACCCGGCTCTACGAGCGCGAGCGGGACGTGTTCGTGGTCCAGCAGGCTCTCGGGCACGCCCGGCCCGAGACGACGCGCCGCTACGTCGAGGTCGCCGACGACCGCCTCCGCGAGGCCGTCGTCGGGCTCGCGCGCGCCACCACGCGCAGCCCCGAGCCGGTCGGCGCGAGGTAGTGGGACAGGCTCACACCGGGGCGGCTACGGCCGCCCCGGTGGCCTCCCGTACCCGTGCGCGCCCGGCCCGCCGTCGTTGGTGGTCGGTCGAGGTTGCGCCGGGGGAGTACGCGCGCGTCGTCGCCTGGACCTCACGGGACTCGCAGCTCGCCGCGATCGACGCAGCGGCCGCCGCCTCGGGCTGGCGCTCACCGCGACGGGCGTCGTTCGTCGACGTCGTTCGCGTGCTCGTCGACGTCGCCGACCCGACGACGGGCCGCGACGTCACGGTCAGCGCCGCGAGCATCGGCGAGCGCGTCGGCGTCAGCGTGCGCACGGTGTTCCGTCGCCTGGCCGACGCGCGCGCGGCCGGGCTGCTCGTCGACGTCGTCCGCGGTCGGCACACCACCCGTGACGAGCGGCAGCGTGCCCACGACGCCACCGGCCGGCTTGTGCACCGGTTCGCCACCGTGCGCGCGCTCACGCACCCTGCCGGAGTTGCTGTCACCCCTACCCGCTCACGTAGTGAGCGAGGTATTTCCAGCAGGACTACATCACCAAGCGCGCGACGCGCGAGAACGACGACGACCCGACGACGAGCCCGGACGACGGCGCAAGCGCCGCGTCCCCTTGCCTTGCAGCGCGAGGCCGCGCACCTCGCCGCGCGGTGGCCCTGGCTCGCGCCGAGCGGCACGCGACACGTCGGCCACGTCGTCGCCGTCCTCCAGCGCCACGACCTCACCGCTCACGACGCCGTCGAGCTCGTCGACGCCTGGCACACGACAACGCATCGCACCTCGCTCGGCCGGGACGCCGCGCAGCCCGTCGCGTGGTTGGCCTGGACGATCCGCCAGGCACGAGCTGCAGGCCATGAGACTGCGCGCGAGCGACGACGCCGAGACGACGCCGAGCGGACCGAGCGACGGGCCCTTCGCGCTGCCGAGCGCGCCGAGGACGAGCAGCGTCGGATCAGTGGGCAGAGCGACGCCGCGCGCACCGCTCGGATGCGCATCCGTCAGGCGATCGCGGACGTAGGTTCATCGACCTCGCGGCCAGTCCCACCCCTCAAGCTCCCCGACGCGCATTGCCTCCACACGGGCAGCCAGCTCACGGTGATACCGCTCAGTCTCACGAATGGCGGACGTCCGTGAAGTTAGGTCGCCATGCTCCCGCCGCTCGACGAGGGCCATGCCTGCGTTGCTCAGGAAGCACGCGGACAAGAAGAGCGTGCTGGCGAGTACCCGCAACGAGCCGACTGTGGTCTCGACATCGGGACGCGAGCCCCACCGCGCAGCGGCCGACCCGCGAATGGCGCCCGGATTCTCAACTGTCGGCACAGGGTCCCAAACGTCATGGACGACGCGGTTACGCAAGGACGCAAGCCAGGAGAGGGCCGACAGGGAGGACAAGATCATCTCGCGCGTACCTGCGTGGACAGGAGGGTGTTCGATCCACTCGTTCGTCCCGGCCTTCTCGACCCACACTTTGACCTGCTTGACCTGCGAGCCGAGAGTCATGTCCTGGAGCGTGAAGTGCACCAGACCCGTCCCGGTCACGTGCTCAGCGACCTGCTGAAGCGCCATGGACGCATGAGCGCTGTTCATGGCCACGGCACCGATGGCTGCCAGCATCGACGTTCGAGGATTCCCGGTCATCGGAGCATCCTCCCAGGAGTTCCGTCGCGACCTGCCTGAGATCCGGTTTTTTTCTGGCGATTCGGGGGGAAATGGAAACGGCGAGCGGGGTTTCCAAGACCCGCACCGGAAAAACGGACCCGCCTCGCGAGGCGAGGCAACACGACCGACGCGACCACGCGGGCGACCGACGCTCCGAGATGGACGGCGACGCCGTCCCTCGGACATACCTCCCCCACCACTCCCACCCTCGTGGGCGGAGCGCTACCGCGAGGAACATACACCACCCGGACCCACACGGCGCGTCACCCGGCACGGCGAGGACGCGCACGACCACGGGCCGCGGGCCGCTCGTGCAGGTCGCGACACCGCGACGTCAGCGGCGGCTCGCTCGTCCACTCGCCGCACACCGGGCAGCGATCCTGCCGGGCCAGGTAGGCAGCGACGACGGGCGACGCGGTCGGGACGGGCGAGTGATCGTGGTCGTTCATCGAGCGGGACTCCTGTCGTCTTGGGCAGCGGCGCGTCTGAGCGACGGGCCGAGGTTTGCTGACAAATCGGGGGTGTCGTGTGGTCCCGGGTCCACAGGCCACCTGTGGACGTTGTCTCACCTCGCTGGTCCAGGGCGAGTAAGCGAGTGCGCGATCGCGTCGAGCTGCGCCAGGGCGAGGGCCGCGACGCGGTACGCGGGCGCGAGCGCGAGCACCCGGCACGCCGTGTCGAGGTCTACCGGCCAGCCACCCGGGGGCATCACCACGACCGAGGTCAGCCCATGCGCGAGGACCAAGCGCCGGGCCGCGGCGAGCGAGACCGCGCGGGCGTCGTGCGACGGCGCGACCGCGGGCAACGCGAGCGCGGTCGCCTGGACCGCCAGCACCCGGCCCGGGCCGGACCACGACGAGGTCGCCGGACCAGACGCCGGCCACGCCTCGACCGACGCGTCATGGTGCTCGACGAGCGCCCACACCGCCGCGGCAGGACCATCGAACGCGTCCGGGGGCAGCGTCACGCGCAGCTCGTCCGCCGTCGAGCGGTCCCACAGTGCGGCGTACAGCACGCGCCGCTCGGCCGCCCGCACCAGCTCATCCCGCACCGCGCGAGCACCCTTGCCAGGATTCTGACGAATAGGTCGTCCCGTGTCGTTACCCATTACCGACACCAGGGGTAGGGAAACGGGTAACGCTCAGGAACCGCGGAATCTCAACGATCCCGCCGTGCGCGTTACACGCGTCAGGGTAACGACACATGAGGGCCGATTTGTCATTACCCGTTACCGAGAAACGGTCGGGTAACGGGTAACGCATCATGACGGCTGCGACTGCCGCCAGTCGCGCATCGCGTTCACCGTGCGCTGCATGTTCCACCCCAGGCGGTCGCGTGCACCCTTGACCGACGTCGGTGGAGGGTCCATGGCCGCGATCGCCGCGACGTCCTCGGGCGGTGCCATCAGCGCGGGATCTCGCTCGTCCGGCTTCGGGGCGTAGAGCGCGAAAGACGCGTCGTCGTGCAGCCGGAACACCGCGGCCAGCGGCTCCTTGTCCCCGGTCCCGGGTCGCCGGGCGCGCAGCCCGCCGTGGCGGTCTTTCGAGATCGCGAGGTAGCACGACCCACCCCGGCCAGGGGCGAATGCGGTGCCGACCGTGACGCGCAGCGAGACGCCACCGATCGCGCGCTTCTTCGCCGCAGTTCCCGTGGCGCCCATCGCGCGCGAGCTCTCGCTCTTGGCCAGGTGGTCGATCGCGAGCACCGCTGCACCGACCCGGGCAAGCGGCTTCATCACCAGGGCGTGCACGCGGGTGAAGTCGTCCGGGCTGTTCGACGAGGCGTCGAACAGGGGCAACACCTCGCCGAGGCTGTCGAGCACGACGACATCGGGGCGCCACTCGACGAGCGCGAGGACGACCTGGCGCAGCTGCGCGCCGTCCTCGGGCTCGGAGTACCGGAACCGGTCCGGGTCGCGCAGGGACGACGTCGGCGCGCCCAGGTCGAGCAGACGCGTCACGGTCGCGGCGACGCCGTTGTGGTCGACGTCGATCACGGCGGCGCGCTTCCCGGCCTGGAGGTCGGTGGCGACGGCCGCGAGGCACACCCACGTCTTGCCGGACTCCGGGTCGCCGTACACGTGGTTGAGCTGGGACCGGTAGAAGAGGGCCGCGCCGTCCGAGCACACCATCAGCTCGGGGCGTGGCGGTTCGGGCATCGTCCCGTCGAGGAGGGCGGCGACGTCGGCGAACAGGGGAGGCTCGTCGGGCTCATTTTGGCCGAGGTCTGCCCCGGTGATCGGGTGACCGGTCGCGGCGGCGAACGCTTCGAGCGCGCGCGCCGCGAGGACGTCGGAAGGTGCGTCGTCGAGCGGCTCGGGGACGAACCACGACGAGTCGTCCGTCGCGGGAGCCGGTGGGTGGGTCACGGGCCGTGTAGCCTCTCTTGCGCAGCGGTGCAGTGACGAGCCCGGCCCGCCTACGGCACGGTGCTCGATTCGAAACTCGGGGTGTCATGTGGGGCCTGGCGCGGGAACGCCAGGCCCCACACGACCGTCAGCCGGACAGAGTCCGCGCCAGGAACTCCGCGATCCGTTCACGGCGCGACCGGCCGTTCACGATCGAGTCGGCGAACACCAACGGCACGAGCAACCGGCACGCCGCGCACGCCAGCACCTCGACGTCCAGCACCCGGTGACGGCGGCGGGGAACCGCCGTGGCCTCGCACACCTCGCATACGCCCGTGGACGGTGCCGACCGTGGCGGTACGGGCTCGTCCAGGGCGTCGTGGAGCGCTGACTCGTAGGTCGGCTCGTCAGCGGGTGCCACGCGCCACCCACTCGGCTACCAGCTCACGACGCGAGTGGCCGTTCACGAGCGTGTCCGCCCGAACGACCGGCACCAGCGCCGCGCACGGGCGGCACAGGAACGGGCTCCGCAGGGTGTTGTCCTTCACGACCGGGATCGCATCGACCTGGTACGACGACACCTCGGCCACGTCGTGCAGCCCGCACACCTCGCACGTCTCCCGGAGCCGGTCACGCTCGGCGACCCGGACAGCGGCGCGCGCGTACTGGTGCGCGGACAGGGCCGCGGGAAGCCGCAGCGAGTGGTGGATCCACCACGCCTCGTCGTCGTACGTCATGGTGTTGACGAGGGACGACACCCGGCGCTTGTACTCCTCACGCAAGGTGGGGAGCTTGTAGCGGTCGTCGCGGTGCTCCCGGAACTTCTCCGCCCACTCCTTCGCCTCACCGCTCTGCTCCAGGACGAAGAGCGCGTACTCGTGCCGGTTGGGGTTCCATCCGGTGCCCACCTCCCTCGTGGAGGAGTCGAACACCTTGTGCTCCTGGTCCTTGTCGACCGGGCCGTAGTACGGGCGCGCTTCCTCGGGCACGAACCAGCGCGAGCCCTTGTCGTCGTAGCCAGCGGGCAGGTGAGCGTTCTCGCTCAGGGTCTTGGCCATGGGGTGGCCCTCTCTACTCGGGGTGTCCGGGCGCGCTGGTCAGCGCGCCCACAGGCGCGCACGCATGCGCGCGTCGTCCAGGTCGCTCATCGCGACCCGGATGGTCTCGGGGTCGCCGCCCGCCAGGGCGGCGGCGTAGGTGTCCTCGGCGTCGCGCACGCGGCGGCGGTGCGTCATCTCCAGGCCGGCCGAGGGGCGGGCGTGGCCGAGGGACCGGATGTGCATCGGTGCCATGTCACACGGCCTCGCGGCCAAGGCGGGGCGTGATCACGACAGACGGTGGCCGGATCGCGGCCATCGCACGGTCAACGGCAGCCTGGGCAGCCTCGACAGCGAGGAACGGCACGATCTCGACGCGCTGGTCCTCGGAGAGCCCGTCGAGCGCGCTGCGGACACCCTCGACGTCGCCAGCGTTCATCTTGGTGCGGATGTCAGTGACCTGTTCATCGGGCAGGGCCATGATGGCGGCGCGGTAGCTGTTGACCATGTCCTGCGCCTTGAGGAGCTCGCCGTCCTGCCGCTCGAGGTCCTTGATCATCGACTCGTATCGGAACTCGGCGTCCTTGAACGTCTGGGAGTGCTCCAGGTCAAGACGCTTCGCGTCGTCCGCGACCTCCTGGTGCTTCTGGCGCAGGGTGTCGAGGAGACTGGCGCGAGCCTGCGCGTCGCCAGCGAACGCGAGGGCGACCTCCTGCTCGGTCGCGCCCGTCCATTTCACGATCTCTTCGAGGCGTTCCCAGGAGACCGCCATGTCCTCGGTCTGCTTGTAGATGTCCTGGAGCCGCTGGGCGATGAAGTCTCTGGACAGGTACTCCGCGCCGGATTCGAGCAGGTCATCGAACATCTCCTGGACGCGCTCTTCGGTCTTCTCCGCGTTCTCCTGGGCCGAGGCGTACCACGCTCCGAAGATGCCCGCACCGAGACCAGCGATCGCGCCGACCGGCCCGGCGATCGATCCCGCCAGACCACCGAGCGTGCCCTGGACGAGGTCGGCCGCCGAGTCGATCTCGCCCGAGAACGACGCTGCGACCTCGCCGAAGTTCTGCCGCGCCTCGTCCTTGAACTCGGCGACCGAGTCACCAGCGCGCCGGAACCCGCGCTCCGAGTCGTCCCCGACCCGCTTGCCGGTCCGCTCGGCCTGGTCCTCGACGCTCTCAAGCGCCTTGGTGAGGTCGCGGTCGAGGGTGCGGGCAGTGTCCGACGCGGCGTCCTCGACGTCCTTGAGTCCGCGCTCGGCGTCGCGGGCCGCGTCCGCGACGTCGTCGAGCCCGCGGTCCGCGTCCCGGGTCGCCTTGTCGACGTCGTCCAGGGCGTCCGAGACGTCGTCCAGGGCGTCCGCGGTGCGGTCGAGCCCGCGCTCCGCGGCGGTGGTCTCCGCATCCAGTTCGATCTTGATCGGGCGGCCCATGGTCAGCGACCCCCGATCACGGCGTCGGGGTCGGCGAGCTCGGCCTCCGCGGCACGAGCCTCCGCGTCCGCCGCCTCGGCGGAGCAAGCCGCAACTACGGACGCCGACGAGAGAGCGTCCGCCTTCTCTGCCAGCTCTCGGGCGCGACGACGAGCCCGCGCCGACTTCAGCGCGAGCCTCTGGAAGTGTGCGCGGCGCAGATTCTCGGCGCGCTTCGGGTCGCCACCCGCCTCGGCGAGGAATCGAGCCTCAAGGGCGCGTCGGGCGGGTGCTGTGCGGGCGGTGCGATCTTCGGTGTTAGCCCACGAGATGTTGGCGCCCATCTGGGAGGCCAAACGTCGCTCGGATGCGGTGGCTGGCATGGCGGAGAGACCCTTTCGAGGGACTCTCGCGGGTACCAGTCGCGAGCAGTTCTAGCGGGCAAATCCGCCGGGACGTTGCACCGAACGTAGCACTAGCGGTGTGGTTTCATCGAACGGACACTTCCCTACATCGTCCTTGCATGGAGTGCTACGTGGGCAGCCCCGGCGTCGTCGACTTCGACGGTGATCCATTGCAGGGCCTTGCACCTGGGGCAGACGGTTCGGAACCCGATTGGCGCGCGGCCTGGCGCGACGGGCGCGTAAACGTTGGGGTCGAGGTCGTTGAGTGAGAGCGACCAACCTTGAAGTTGCTGTGCGAGCTCGGAAGGCTCGAACTCATCGAGTCTCGCCCGAGCTTCCCTCCAGGCCGGCGTCGCGGGAGAGAAGGAACTCAGCGACTCCTCCAGGGCGGACACATGGTGCTGTCGCAGTGTCGCTCCATTACCTGTCCTGCCGCCGCGCAGGTCTAGGTGTCGCACGCCGTTCCGGACGACAACTCGCGCGATCCATGGCCGGTCCCGGCATCTTCCGGGGCATCGGATGGTCTGTTCGACTCGCTCGGCGGTGTTCATACCCGGTCTCCTCGCTTGAGTCGCTGGGCGGCAACGCGGGCGCGGGCGTCGGCGGCGCTGGACCCGTAGCGGTCGAGCATGACGTCCGAGGACCATCCGGCCAGGCGCTTGAGGTCGCGCTCCTGGCCACCGGCCATGAGGTAGTCGTGGGCGAAGGTGTGTCGGAAGCGGTGTGGGTGCAGGCCCGCGATACCGGCTTGGGCGCCACGCTGCCGGACGAGCTCGCGCACGCCGTCGGCGCTGAGCGCGCCCCGCTGGGACAGGAAGTACGCGCCGAGCTGCGCGTGCGGGGACGTGCGGCGCGCCCGCTCGTACCGATCGAGCGCGGCCGTGGTGCGGTTGCCGAAGTAGACGGGACGGGTGCCGGTCTTGCCGTGCACGATCGCCATGCCAGCGTCGAGGTCGACGTCGGCGGTCGTCAGCGCGCACAGCTCGCCGACCCGGACGCCGCAGTCGAGCAGGAACCGGATCACGGCCTCGTCGCGACGGTCGCGCAGCGTAGGGCCCTTGCACGCCTTGACGAGCGCGGTCAGCTCGTCGTCGGACAGCACCGGGACGGGCTTGTTCTCGGCTTTGGGCAGCGACACGCCGTCGAGCGGGTTCGCGGCGATCTCGCCCTCGGCGACGGCCCATCCGGCGAACCGGTACAGGCCGCGGTGCCGGGTGCGGACGGTCGAGGCCTCGCGGTCGGTGCGCAGGTCGGCGAGCCAGTCGACGACGTTGCGGCGGTTGAGCTGGTCGGCGGTCGTCGGGTGCCCGTTGGCGGCGAGCCAGTCGGTGAAGAACCGGACGGACTGTCCGTAGAGGCGCACGGTCGCGGGGGAGCGCCCCTCGGCGCGCAGATGGCGGGCGAACGAGCGCGCCAGGTCGTCGAGACTCGCGGGTTCCATGGCGGTACGTTATCGCGAGAACCTACGGTATGGTGCTCACACCACACACCGAGACTGACTAGTTTTCGTTGGAATCGCGCCGCTCGCGGGAAGGCTGGACCCTCTTCGGTTCGCCCGGCATCTTCGGGTACTCCGGGGGATAGGGGAGATCGCCGAGCCCGTGCTCGGCCTCGTCCCTCCGGGACAATTCGAGCGCTGCCTCGAGCGACGCCCCCGCGTCGTCCCGGTCGGCGCGCAGCGGCGCGAAGAGGTCGCCCACCTCGGCGAAGCGCGCGGGCATCGACAGCACGTCGAAGTCGTCCGGGTGGACGTCGCCGAGCTCCTCCCAGCGCAGCGGCGCCGAGACGGTCGCGCGCTGGTTGGAGCGGATCGAGTACGCCGAGGCGATGGTGCGGTCGCGCGCCATCTGGTTGTAGTCGACGAAGATCTTGGCGCCGCGCTCCTCCTTCCACCACTTGGTGGTGACCTGGTCGGGGAGGCGACGCTCGAGCTCGCGCCCGATCGCGATCGTCGCGCGGCGCGCGGCGACGAAGTCCCACTCGGGCGCGATCGGCACGAAGACGTGGATGCCGCGGCCGCCGGACGTCTTCGGGTAGCCAGGCAGGCCGAGCTCGTCGAGCAGCTCGCGCAGGTGCGGCGCGACGCGCACGGCGTCGTCGAAGTCGGTCCCGGGCTGCGGGTCGAGGTCGATGCGGAGCTGGTCGACGGCCTCCACGTCCTCGCCCCGGACGGGCCACGGGTGGAACGTCAGCGTGCCGAGGTTGGCGGCCCAGACGACGACGGCCAGCTCGGTCGGGCACACCTCGTCGGCGGTCCGCCCGCTCGGGAAGGCGATGCGGGCGGTGCGCACGTAGTCCGGCGCGCCCTTGGGGACGCGTTTCTGGTAGAACGCGTCGCCGGTGTTGTCAGTGCGCGTGCTCATCCGTGCACCCTCGAACACGCCCTTGGGCCAGCGTTCGAGCGTCGTCGGGCGGTCGACCAGGGCGCCGAGGATCCCGTCCCCGACGCTGAGGAAGTACTGCACGACGTCGAGCTTGGTCACCCCGCGGGCGGGGAAGACGACGCGGTCCGGGCTCGTGACGCGCACGGTCCGGCCGCGGACGTCGAGCTCGACGGGAGGGGTCGTGGCTGCGGCCATGCCGACCAACCTAGACCGGGTCGTCCTCCCCGGCGAGCAGGAGCGCGAGGGTGCGCCGTGCCTGCGGTCGTCCGGCCCACCGGTGGCGCAGCTCGAGCGACCGTGTCGCGACCCGCGGCTCCAGCCCGCACACGTCGCGCAGCCGGCGGAGGGTCGTGAGCGCCTCGGCGGGCTCGCAGCGCGTGGCGACGTCCAGGGCGGTCCGCACGACCGACGTCACCAGCACCCCCGCGACCAGGGTGCGGTCGTCGCGCAGCACGTGGGACTGGCGCGGGGCCCGGCCCGTGAGCGGCGCGGGACGGTGCCGACCGGGCGGGTACACGACGTCGAGCACGCGCGGCGCGGTCGACCCGCACAGCACCCAGGCCGCGGCGCTCCCGGCGAGGACGGTCCCCGGCGGGACGAGGTCACGGACGGCGAGCGCGCGGAGGGTCGGCGTGTCCGGCACGAGCGCGGGCGCGGCGACGTCGCCCCAGAGGAGTCGGAGCGCACCGGACCGTACGAGGTCCTGGAAGGCCGCGTGCCCACCGACGTCGGCGGGCACGACCAGGAGCCCCACGTCGGTGCTGCGGGGCGCGAGGAGGCGCGCCAGGGTCGCGGCGGCTCCGGCAGCGGGTGCGGCGGTGCGAGGGGCGGGAGGCATGCGCACACCGTGCACCATCGGCCCGGGCACGCGGAAGGGGCCGGCGCTCGCCTGTGGACGAGTGCCGGCCCCTCCGGACCGAGCAGCAGAAGGACGGCGCGTCAGCCGCGCGAGTCCTCCGCCGCGCGCACGACCTGCTCGAGCCAGGCGCGGCGCGCGGTCAGCGCGGTCTCGAGATCCTTGACCGCGCGGGCGTCGCCACGGGACTGCGCGGCCGCGAGGTCCGCCTCGAGGCCCTCGATCGCCGCCTCCAGCTGCGCCGCGGCACCCTCGGCGCGCGCACGCGTCTCGGGGTTGGTCCGCGTCCACTGCGCCTGCTCGGCGTCGCGGACGGCGTTCTCGACAGCGCGCAGGCGACCCTCGACGCGCTGCAGGTCGCCGCGGGGCACACGGCCGGCCTCCTCCCACCGCTCCTGGAGGTCGCGCAGCGCGGCCTTCGCCGCCCCGAGGTCCTTGACCGGGACGAGCTTCTCCGCCTCGGTCAGGAGCGCCTCCTTGACCTCGAGGTTGGCGGCGTACTCCGCGTCCGTGGCCGAGTTCACCGCGTCGCGGGCCTGGAAGAACGTGTCCTGCGCGGCGCGGAACCGGGCCCACAGCGCGTCGTCGTCCTTGCGGCTCGCGCGCCCCGCGGCCTTCCAGCGCGCCATGAGGTCGCGGTACGCGCCGGCGGTCGGGCCCCAGTCGGTGCTCGCCGAGAGCGCCTCGGCCTCGGCGACCAGCTTCTCCTTGGCGGCCTTGGCGGAGGCGTTGCGCTGCTCGAGCTCGGCGAAGTAGTGCCGGCGCTCCCGGTCGAACGCGGTCCGCGCGTGGCTGAACCGCTTCCAGAGGGCCTCCTCGCTCGCCCGGTCGATGCGCGGGCCGGAGCGCTGCGCCTCCTTCCAGCGGTCGAGCAGGCCGCGCAGCTCCTCGCCGGCGGGGCGCCACTGCATGCGGCTCGGGTCGGTCGCGGCGATCTTCTCGGCCGCCTCGATGATCTCGGTCCGCGCCTCGAGGGCCGCGGCCTTCGCGGCGGCCCGCTCCGCCTCGAGCTGGCTGCGGCGCTCGGCCGCGGCACCGCGCAGCGACTCGACCTGCGCGCGCAGGCCGTCGAGGTCGCCGACGGCGGACGGCTCGGCGGTCTCCTCCGTCAGGCGGGCGATCGTCTGGTCGATCTCCTTGACCGACAGGTCCGTGCTCGTCAGCCGCGCCTCGAAGAGCGCGACCTTCGCCTGGAGGTCGAGGTAGCGCCGCACGTACAGCGCGAGCGCCTCGTCGGTGTCGACGCCGGGGAACTGACCCACGGAACGCTCGCCGGCGCTCTCGCGGACGTAGACGGTGCCGTCCTCGTCGACCCGGCCGAACTCGGCCGCGGCCTTCGCCGCCGCGGAGTCGTCGGCGAGCGCCGGGACGGCGGGCACCTCGGGCACGGCGGCCGGCGCGGCCGGGGCGCCCCCGGCCGCGGGAGCGGGCTTGCGCGGCGGGCGGGGTACGGCCGAGGGCTTGGGGCGCGGGCCCGGCCGCGGGGCGGCGGGCTTCGCCGCAGCCGGAGCCTCGGCGGAAGGCGCGGTCTCGGCCTCGGCCCCGGTCTCGGCCTCGGCGGGTGCCGGGTCCTCGGCTGTCTCGGCGTCCTGCGCGACGGTGGTCGACGCGTCGCCGGGCTCGGTCTCGACGGCGGCCTCGTCCGTCGGCTCGGCGCCGGCGGCGGGCTCGTCGGTCGGCTCGGCGTCCGGGACGGGCGCGTCACCCGGCGCGCTCGCGGTCTCGGCGACGGCCGGCGCGGTCTCCTCGCCGCTCGGCGCGGACCCCGGCGCGTCGGCTGCCTCCGAGGCAGCGTCCGGCCGCTGCTCGGTGACGACAGGCTCCTCGGCGGGTTGCTCGGTCGTCGGCGCCTCGGCGGGCTCCTCGGCCGTGGGCTGCACGGCCGCGGGGACCGGGGTCTCGGTCGTCGAGACCTCGCTCGCGTCGGCGCTCCCGGCGGAAGCGTCGGTGACGGCCGCGGAATCCGTCGTCTCCACGTCTGTTGCGTCGACCCGTCCGGTCTTGCTCGCCTCCGCGGGCTCCGGTGCCGGTGCGCTCGCCTGGTCCTTGGCGGGATCGCTCACTGGGTCTCAACTCCTTCGATGGTGACCGGGGTGGCGGGGGACCCGTCGCCGGATCCGTCCTGCGTCCCCGCGTCAGCGACTGCCTGGACGACGTCCAGGCCGGACGTGATGGTGCCGAACACCGTGTAACCACCCGCCGCGTCGGACGGGATGGTCGAGTCCTCGTAGACGAGGAAGAACTGGGAGCCCATCGACTCGGCGTTGCCGCCCTGGCGCGCCATGGCGACGGTCCCCGCGGGGTACACGTCGTCGGACGGAGGGTTCTCGATGGGGCCGAACGAGTAGCCCGGGCCGCCGGTTCCGGTGCCGGTCGGGTCGCCGCACTGGAGCACGTAGATGCCCGACGTGGTGAGGCGGTGGCACGACGTGCCGTCGAAGTACCCGGACTCGGCGAGGGACACGAAGCTCGCGACGGCCTGCGGCGCGTCCGCTCCGTCGAGGGTGAGGGTGATGTCGCCCGCGCTCGTGGTGAGCGTCGACGTCCAGTCGCGCCCCTCGGCGGCGGAGGCCGGGGGCAGGGTGTGCTCGCCGGACGCCGACGGAGCGGTCGCGTCGCCGTCGCCGCCGGCGTCGGTGCCGGGTGCCTGGGTGGCGGACAGCGCCCACCACACGGCGACGCCGATCACGACGAGCGCCGCGACGACGCCGACGATCGACCAGGTCCGCTGGCGCTTCGCGCGGAGCTGGGCCACGTGGCGGTCCCACTTCTCCTCACGACGGCGCGCCTGCTCGCGCTCGCGACTCTTCGTCGACACCCCAGCTCCTTCGTCCGGCGCCGTCGTGGCGCGCACGGTCGACCCCGGTGCGGCCGCGGTCGGTACGGGACAGTCTAGGCACCGAGCGCCCTGGTGGCGGGTGGATTTGCCGCGCGCAGGTCACGGTCCGGTATCGACCGCTCCGGCCCCGCCCGGGCGCGAGCCCGTCGCCGGAGACCGGGCGAGGCGGCGCGGGCTACCCTCGGGCGCGTGGACCGACCCCGTGGCAACCCGCCCACGCCCCCGTCCGACGCCCCCTCCGACGAGCCCGGTGCCGAGCCCCGCGACGTGCCTGCCGTGACGGTGCGCGTCGTCGTGGCGCCCGTCTTCGGGACGAACTGCACGGTGCTGAGCGCCCCGGGCGGCGACTGCGTCGTGGTCGACGCCGGCGCGGGAGTGGCGGACGCCGTCGTCGCCTTCGTCGAGTCCGCGGGGCTCGTCCCGCGTGCCGTGCTCGCGACGCACGGGCACGTGGACCACACGTGGGACGCCGCGGCGCTCGCGGACCGGTTCGACGTGCCCGTCGTCCTGCACGCGGCCGACGCCTACCGGCTCGCCGACCCGTTCGGCAGCCTCGAGCACGGCTCGCCTACCGGCGATCGGGGCGCGCGCTCGCTCGTCTCCGGTCCGCTCGGCGCGGCCCTCGCCGCGGCCGGGGCCCGGCCGGAGGACTACCGCGAGCCGACCCGCGTGGAGACGTTCGACGTCGCGGCGGGTGAGGAGCGGGTGCTGCGCTGGGGCGACCTCGTGCTGCGCGCCGTCGGGGCCCCGGGGCACACCGAAGGGTCGACCCTCTACCTCGTGGGCGAGCCCGGGACGGGGATCGTGCTCAGCGGCGACGTGCTCTTCGCGGGCTCGGTCGGCCGCACGGACCTGCCCGGCGGGGACGGCGCGACGATGGCCCGCACGCTGCGCGACGTCGTCGGGCGCCTCGACCCCGCGTGGGACGTGCTGCCGGGCCACGGGCCCGCGACCACGGTCGCGCGCGAGCTCGCGACCAACCCGTTCCTCGCGGCCTGACGTGCGCGGGCCGGCCCGTCCGTCGGCCGGGACGATGCGGACGACCCTGCCAGCGTCTGGGAAGATCTGACCCATGGCCAGGCCCACACCCCTCTCCGGTTTCCCCGAATGGCTCCCCGACGGTCGGATCGTCGAGCAGCACGTCCTCGACACCCTGCGCCGCGTGTTCGAGCTGCACGGGTTCGGGGGGATCGAGACGCGCGCGGTCGAGCCGCTCGACCAGCTCCTGCGCAAGGGCGAGACGTCCAAGGAGGTCTACGTCCTGCGGCGCCTGCAGGAGGAGGCCGGCGACGCCGACGACACCCGCCGGGACAAGGGCGACAAGCAGCTCGGCCTGCACTTCGACCTCACGGTCCCCTTCGCGCGCTACGTGCTGGAGAACGCCGGGCACCTCGCCTTCCCGTTCAAGCGCTACCAGATCCAGAAGGTGTGGCGCGGCGAGCGCCCCCAGGACGGACGCTTCCGCGAGTTCACCCAGGCCGACGTCGACGTCGTCGGCGCGGGCGAGCTGCCCTACCACTACGAGGTCGAGCTGCCGCTCGTCATGGCGGAGGCGCTCGGCGCGCTGCGCGACATCGGGGTGCCCGAGGTCCGCGTCCTGGTGAACAACCGTCGCGTCGCCGAGGGCTTCTACCGCGGACTCGGGATCGACGCCGTGGACGAGGTCCTGCGCCAGATCGACAAGCTCGACAAGATCGGGCCGGAGAAGGTCGCGGGGCTCCTCGTCGCCGAGGCGGGCACCACCCCGGAGCAGGCCGAGGCGTGCCTCGCGCTCGCGGCGATCAGCGGGAGCGACACGGGCGTCGTCGACCGCGTGCGGGCGCTCGCGGCCGAGCACGGCGTGGTGAGCGATCTGCTCGAGACGGGTCTCGGCGAGCTCGGCGCGCTGGTCGAGGCGGCGAGCGTGCGCGCCCCGGGCGTCGTCGTCGCCGACCTCAAGATCGCGCGCGGGCTCGACTACTACACGGGCTCGGTCTACGAGACCGTGCTCGTCGGGCACGAGCAGCTCGGGTCCATCTGCTCGGGTGGCCGGTACGACACGCTCGCGTCTGACGGCGCGAACACCTACCCGGGCGTCGGCCTGTCGATCGGCGTGTCCCGCCTCGTCTCGCGCCTGCTCTCGGCGGGCCTGGTCCGGGCGACGCGCTCCGTGCCGAGCGCCGTCGTCGTCGCGGTGACGAGCGAGGAGACGCGCGGTGCGTCCGACGCGGTCGCGACCGCGCTGCGCTCGCGGGGCGTCCCGGTCGAGGTCGCGCCCGCCGCCGCCAAGTTCGGCAAGCAGATCCGCTACGCCGACCGGCGCGGGATCCCGTTCGTCTGGTTCCCGGGGCGCGTCGAGGAGGACGGGACGCGCTCGCCCGACCAGGTCAAGGACATCCGCTCGGGCGAGCAGGTGGACGCCGACGCCGCGACGTGGGCGCCGCCCGCCGAGGACCTGCACCCGCGGGTGGTGCCGGCGGGCGGCTGACGGACCGACCGGACGGCGTGCGAGGCGAGGGGAGGCGCGACGACGTGGCGGACGCGGTCGAGCTCGCCCTGCCGTTCGCGGGCACGTGGCTCGTGCAGAACAGCCCGGCACGGCGCGTCCCGAGCCACGGGACGCACCTGTTCGCCACGACCTACGCGATCGACTTCGTCGCGGTCCGCGGCCGCCGCACCGCGGACGTGCGCGACTGGCGCACCGTGCTCGGCACCGAGCCGCCCGAACGGTTCCTCGGCTTCGGCCTGCCCGTCCTCGCGCCCGGCGCGGGCACGGTCGTCGCGGCGCACGACGGCGAGCCCGACCACGAGGCCCGGCGCTCGCCGCTCGCGCTGCTCGGGTACGCGCTCACGCAGGCGTCCCGGGCGCGTGCCGGCGGCGCGGCGCTCGCGGGCAACCACGTGGTGCTCGCGCTCGACGTCCCGGGCGTGTTCGTGGTCCTGGCCCACCTGCGTCGCGGGTCGGTCGAGGTGCGTCTCGGGCAACGGGTGACGACGGGCGACGTGGTGGGTCGGTGCGGGAACTCGGGGAACTCGACGCAGCCGCACGTGCACGTGCAGGCCATGGACGGGCCCGACGCGCACGTCGCGCGCGGCGTGCCGCTCGCGTTCCGCACGTACCGCGAGCACGGGCGCGACGCGGGCGTCCGCGGCGTCGCGCTCGGGGTCCCGGGCGAGGGGACGGTCGTCGAGCCTGCGTGACGCGGCCTCGCCCCGGTGGGTTTCGCCCGGGAGGCGACGGCGGTGTCGTCTCACGCGGTGAGCGCGCCGATCCCGGTCACCCACCCCCCGAGGACGCCCGCCGCGACCACCGCGCCGGCGACGGCCAGGACGGCGCCCGCCGCGACGACGTCGGGCACGCCGAGCGGGACGGGCCGCGAGGACGTCCGGGGGCCGGAGCCCAGCCCGCGCGACTCGAGCGCGACCGTCAGCCGTTCGGACCGGCGCACCGCCCCGACGAGCAGCGCGAAGGCGGCCGCGCCGAGCGACCGCGGCGACCGGGGGAGCCGGCCGGGCCGGCGCCGGGGGTCGCGGACCGCCTGGGCGCAGCGGATCGTCTGCCACGCGTCGGGGAGCTCGACGAGGAGGCGGTGCGCGGCGAGCACCGCGAACGTCCAGGTCGCGGGCAGGCGGGCGTGCTGGTGCAGGCTCGTCATGAGGCGCACGGGGTCGGTCGTCAGGACGAGCGCGAGGGACAACGCGCCGACGAGCAGCGTGCGCAGCGCGAGCGCCGCGCCGATGGTCAGGCCGTCCGCACCGACGGTGAACGGACCCAGCGGGACCGCGGCGCCCCCGGGCCGGGTGACGACGTTGACCACCAGGAGGCTCGTCGCGAACACCACGAACGGGACGTGGGCGAGCGCGAGGGTCCGGACGGGAACGCGTCCGAGCGTCAGCAGCGCGGCGACCGTGAGCACCCAGCCGGTCGCGGGCGTGACCGGGTCGGTGACGAGCAGCGCGGCCGTCGAGACGACGAGCACCGTCGCGAGCTTGACCGTCGGGTTCCACCGTTCGAGGGCCGTCGGGCGGGGACCGGTCACGGGGCGACCTCCGCGGCGACCGCGGCTGTGGGCGCGGGGAGTCTCGCGGTCCCGGGATCGGCGCCCGGCACGACGTCGTGCCGGGTGTCGCACGCGGCGTCGAGCGCGCGGACGAGCGCTCCCGGGTCGAGGCCGCGACCGCGGCCCGCGCGTGCCCACCAGTCGAGCAGCGGGGGCCGGCGCAGGCCCGCGAGCGCGCACAGCGCGTCGTCGGCGAGGACCGTCGACGGCTCGGCGACCGTCGCGAGGGTGCCGCCGACGACCACGGCGACCCGGTCGGCGACCGCCGCGACGAGCGAGAGGTCGTGCGAGACGACGACCACGGCGCCGCCCGCGTCGGCGCGCCCCCGCAGCACGTGGGCGACCGCGGCGGCCTGGGCCCGGTCCAGCCCGAACGTGGGCTCGTCGGCGAGGAGGACCGGCGGGTCCAGGACGGTCGCGGTCGCCAGGGACAGGCGCCGCTGCCCGCCGCCCGAGAGCCGGTACGGGTTCGTGTCGGCGAGGTGCGCGAGCCCGAACGCGGCGAGGGTCCGGGCCACGCACTCCTCGACGTCGTCGACGCGGGCGAGCCGGGCCGACCAGGCGACCTCCTCGCGCACCGTGCGGGCGACGAGCTGGTGCTCGGGGTCCTGGAACACCATCGCGACGGGCTCGCCGGTCGCGGTCGCCACCTCGCCCGTGGTGCGCTCGAGCCCGGCCAGGCCGCGCAGGAGCGTCGACTTGCCGCCCCCGTTGGGACCGACGACGGCGAGCACCTCGCCCGCGCGGACGTCCAGGTCCACACCGCGCACGACGGCCGGGTCGTCGCTCCGGGACCGCCCGGCGCGGAGTCCGCTGCGGCGGACGGAGAGACCGCGCGCCCGGAGCGCGACCGGTCGCGCCGTGCCGGACGGGGGCCGGTCCGTGGTCGTCGAGCGCGACGGCGAGGACCGCACGAGGTCGACCAGCCAGTCGTCCGTCTCGGGGGAGCCGAGCGCCCCGGGCGCGCCCGCCTGCTCGAGGCGGACGGCGAGGGGTAGCCAGCACCCCAGCCCGGAGAGGTCGTGCGCGTGCTCGCGCAGGACGCGGTCGGTGGGGCCGTGCGCGACGACCCTGCCGTCGCGCCCGAGGACCAGGGTCGCGTCCGGCAGCGCGCCCAGGTCGTCCAGGCGGTGCTCGACGAGCACGACCGAGCGGTGCCGCGGCGCGGCGTCGTCACGGCCGTCGGGTCCGGGGCGGCGCGCGAGGCGGGCGACGAGGGCCCCGACGTCGTGGGCGGCGGCGGGGTCCAGCAGCGCGGTGGGCTCGTCGAGGACGAGGAGCTCCGGCTCGGCGACGAGCGCCGCGGCGACCGCGACGCGCTGCGCCTCGCCGCCCGACAGCGCGTGGGTCGCGCGGTCGTGCAGGTGCGCGGCGCCGACGGCGGCGAGCGCCGCGGTCGCGCGGGCGTCCGTGGTGCCGGGGTCGGCGCCACGGTTCTCGAGCGCGAACCGCAGCTCCTCGTCCACGCGCGCCAGGCAGAGCTGGTCGCCGGGCCGCTGCTGGACGAGGCCCACGCGGGCGGCGAGCACGGGCGGCGGCACCTCGCGCGGGTCGGCGCCGGTCACGCGGAGGCCGCCCAGGACGACGCCCGGGAGGGTGTGCGGGACGACGCCGACCAGCGCGCGCAGGAGGGTCGACTTCCCGCACCCGGACGGGCCGAGGACCAGCAGGCTCGTCCCGGCCGGGACGGTGACGTCGACGCCGTCGAGCACCCGGGTGCCGTCGTGCCCGAGGTGCACGGTCACGTCGGCGACCGTGACGGCGTCCGGAGCGACGGCGTCGCGCACGCGCGCGGTCGCCTCAGCCACGGCGGGCCGTGCCGATCGCGAACGCGTCGAGGGTGCCCGTGCGGGCGAGCGCGTCGCCGAGGAGGCGGGCCGCGAGGCCGCACAGCACGACGCACGACACGACCTGGATCCCGAGCCGGAGCATCGCGTAGTCCTGACCGAGCCAGCCGAAGCGCACGGCGTTGAAGGCGAACGTGACCAGGGCCGCGCTCACGCCCGACGCGACGAAGACCCACCATCCGAACCGGCGGTAGCGCGTGAGCGCGAACGGCAGCTCGGCGCCGACGCCCTGGACCAGGCCCACGACGAGCAGCAGCGGCCCCGCGGGGGACGCGAGGAAGACGACCTCGACGAGCGCGGCGAGGGTCTCGGCAAGGATGCCGACCCCCGGCTTGCGCACGATGTACGTGGCGAGCGGGCCGACGACGATCCACGCGCCCGCGAGGACGTTCGCGGCGAGGTCCGCGAGGGGGCCCATCGCGAGCTGGAGCGGGGCCCAGAGCTGGACGAACGCCCAGTACACGAACCCGAAGACGACGCCGAGGACGGCGACGAGCACCGTCTCGTGGAGCGTCAGCCCGCGGCGCCGTGCGGGGCGCCCGGTCGGGCGGACCGCGAGATCGGGCACCCCGCCGGCCGACAGGTCGGCCGGCACGCCGGCCGATCCGGTGGGCGGCTGGTCGGTGGGTGCGGCGGCAGTCGGGGTCGCCTGCTGCGGGGTGGTGCGGGGCTCGGCCATGCGGGTTCCCTCCGTCGGGCCCCCGGGGCGAGGGGTGCACGACGGCGCGCCACCGCCGGGCCCCGGCGCGCCCGGCCGCGTGCGGGGTGCACGGGCACGAGCGCGCAGGGGACGGTGACGTCGGCCCTGCTCCCTTCGCTGGTACGAACCAGATCAGGTTCCACGGGTCTGCAGGTGGGACGGGTGTCCGGCCTGCACTCTCAGCGCTCGTGCGCTCCCCGGGGGCGTTCGGCCCGACCCTAGGCCCTCGGGGCCACGCGGACAATCCCGGCGTCTCAGCCCGCGGGACGGGCCCTGGGCCGCCCGTGCACCGGCCCTGCGCAGGGTGCGGGTCGCCGCTGACGCGGAGCAGGCGTCCCCCGGGGAGGACCGCGGGGCTTGACCTGAGGATCGAACACCTGTTCGAATGTGCGGATGAGGTGGGACGGACAGGCGCTCGGCGCGGACGACGGCGCTCTCCCGGGGCTAGAGCGGGCGGGCCTCGTGCGCAGCGTGCGCACGCCCGACTTCGCGGGCATCACGTTCCACGAGGTGACGGCCAAGAGCGCGCTGTCGAAGGTCCCGGCGATGTCGCGCATGCCGTTCCGCTGGACGGTCAACCCGTACCGCGGCTGCAGCCACGCCTGCTCCTACTGCCTCGCGCCGTCGACCCCGGTGCTGCTCGCCGACGGCACGCAGCGCCCGATCGGCGAGCTGCGCGTCGGCGACGAGATCGTGGGGACCGCACCGCACGGCGCCTACCGGCGCTACGTGCGCACGCGCGTGCTCGACCGCTGGACCACCCGCAAGCGCGCGTACCGCGTGACCCTCGCGGACGGCACGCGCCTCGTCGCGAGCGGTGACCACCGGTTCCTCACCGAACGGGGCTGGCGCCATGTCGTCGGCGGGTCCGGGCGCCGCGCCCACCTGGCGCTGGGCGACGTCCTCGTCGGCCCGGGGTCGGCCGCGCTCGCGGGCGGCCGGGTCGCGCTCGAGGGCCGGGACGTCACGGGCGACGAGGCGCTGCGCGTCGACTCGCTCGAGGCGCTCGACGGGCCGGGGGAGGAGACCGAGCTCGTCGACATCACCACCGGGACGCGGGACTTCGTCGCCGCCGGGGTCGTGAGCCACAACTGCTTCGCCCGGCCCACCCACCAGTACCTCGACCTCGACGCGGGCGACGACTTCGACCGCGAGGTCGTGGTCAAGGTGAACGTCGACGAGGTGCTGCGCGCCGAGCTCGCCCGCGCGTCGTGGGGCCGCGAGCCCGTCGCGCTCGGCACGAACACGGACCCCTACCAGCGGGCCGAGGGGCGCTACCGCCTCATGCCGGGCATCATCGACGCGCTCGCGGGCTCCGGCACGCCCCTGTCGGTCCTCACCAAGGGCACGCTCCTGCGCCGCGACCTGCCGCTCCTCGCCGACGCCGCCTCGCGCGTCGAGGTCGGGATCGGCGTCTCGCTCGCGCTGCTGGACCCGACGCTCCAGGCGAGCGTCGAGCCGGGCACGCCCTCACCGCGCGCCCGCCTCGACCTGATCCGCGCCGTCCGCGAGGCGGGCCTGCCGTGCGGCGTCATGGTCGCGCCCGTGCTGCCGTGGCTCACCGACTCCACGCGCGCGCTGACAGACCTGCTCGACGCCGTGAAGGACGCCGGGGCCACGGGGGTCACCGTGCTGCCGCTGCACCTCAAGCCCGGGACGCGCGAGTGGTACCTGGGCTGGCTCGCGCGGGAGCACCCGCAGCTCGTCCCCGGCTACGAGCGGGTCTACGCCCGTGGCGCGTACGCCTCGAAGGCGTACCGCTCGTGGCTGTGGGACCGCGTGCGCCCGATGCTCGAGGCGCGCGGCTTCGCGGTGTCCGGCCACCGCGGTCCCGCGGGCGTCGAGGGGCGGTACCGCCGGGGCGAGCTCGGCGGTCTCGGGGACGGTCACCGCGACCCGGGGCCGCCGACGGACGGCGCCTACCCGAGGGGGAGCCTCGCCGGGTCGCCTCAGGAATCCGACCGGCGTGGCCACGACGGCGCGCTCGCGGGCATGCCGGTGGACGGCGGGGGTCTGGACGTCGTCGGCGGGGGAGTGGAGCAGGTCCTGTTCTGACCTGGTGGCGCCGTCCGGGCGACACCGCGACCGCGACGCCGGCGCGCGTCCGGCGGCCGGGTCAGGAGGGCTGGTCGCGGTGCGGGACGGCACCGACACGGACGATGTCCGTCCGTGCCACAGCCCGGTCCCTGAGGTCGGCCAGCGCCACCCGGGCGGGGTCGGCCAGGTACGCGGCGAGCGCGTCGTCATCGGGCAGCTCGATGACCTGCACCTCGGTCGGCAGCGACGCCTCCTGACCGGGCAGCGCGCGCACGCGCGACAGCACGCGCCCGCCGTGCGCGGGTACGAGCGCGAGGACGTCGTCCTCGTACTCGCTCAGCAGGTCGGCGCTGCCCTCGGTGGGCCACAGCATCACGCACAGGGTGATCGGCATGGTCGGCACGCTACGCCGCCGCGCCGGCGGGATCGTCAGCCGTCCGCGAGGCGCGCCGGGAACCCGCCCGTCGCGACCGGGCCCCAGCGCGTGATCGTCAGGCGCACGAGCGACTTGCCCTGCGTCACCATGGCCTCGCGGTACTCGTCCCAGTCCGGGTGCTCGCCGCTGACGGAGCGGTAGTAGTCGACGAGCGGCTCGACGGACTCGGGCAGGTCGATCACCTCGGCCTCGCCGTCGACCTGCACCCACGGGTCCGAGAAGCGCTCGCCCAGCGAGAGCAGCGACGCGCGCGGGTCGCGACGTACGTTGGCCGCCTTGGCGCGCTCCGGGTATGTCGACACGACGACCCGGCCCGCGTCGTCGACCCCGTACGTGACGGGGCTGAGCTGTGGCCGCCCGTCGGCGCGCGTCGTGACGAGGACGCCGTCGTGCCGGGACCGCAGGAACTGCTCGAGCTCGTCGCGCTCGACGCGCCGGTTCGTCGCGATGGTGCGTGCCACGATCACCCCTTCTGTGCGGGCGGCGGGCCGGTCGGCGCGCGCCGGTGCCGCCGGCCCGGACGCACGACACGGTCGGAGCGCGGGTGGAGCGGCGGCACCGCCACGGTATCCGGTCGAGCAGCGCGCCCGCCCGCACTAGACTCGTGCGGACGCGCGCCCGCCCCCGGGAGCGCCGCCCCCACCGCCCACCTGGAAGGAACCCTCCGTGCTGCGCACCCGAACGGCCGGCTCACTGCGGGCCGAGCACACCGGTCAGACCGTCACCCTCACGGGCTGGGTCGACCGTCGGCGCGATCACGGAGGCGTGGCCTTCATCGACCTGCGGGACGCGTCCGGCATCGCCCAGGTCGTCATCCGCGACGAGGCCGTCGCGCACCCGCTGCGCAACGAGTTCGTCCTCCAGGTCACGGGCGAGGTCTCGCGCCGACCCGACGGCAACGAGAACGCGGCCCTGCCCACGGGCGAGATCGAGGTCGTCGCGAGCGACGTCGTCGTGCTCAACACGTCCGAGGCGCTGCCGTTCCAGGTCTCCACGGCGCTCGCGGACACCGAGACGATCGGCGAGGAGGCGCGTCTCAAGCATCGCTACCTCGACCTGCGCCGCCCCGCGCCCGCGCACGCGCTGCGCCTGCGCGCCAAGGTCAACCAGGCCGCGCGCCGCGTGCTCGACGCGGAGGAGTTCGTCGAGATCGAGACGCCGACGCTCACGCGCTCGACGCCCGAGGGAGCGCGCGACTTCCTCGTGCCGGCACGCCTCGCGCCCGGCTCCTGGTACGCGCTGCCGCAGTCGCCGCAGCTCTTCAAGCAGCTCCTCATGGTCGCGGGCATGGAGCGCTACTACCAGATCGCGCGCTGCTACCGCGACGAGGACTTCCGCGCCGACCGCCAGCCGGAGTTCACGCAGCTCGACGTCGAGATGAGCTTCGTCGAGCAGGACGACGTCATCGCGCTCGCTGAGAAGATCCTCGTCGCGCTGTGGGAGCTCATCGGATACACGATCCCGACCCCGATCCCGCGCATGACGTTCCACGACGCCATGCGCCTCTACGGGTCGGACAAGCCGGACCTGCGCTTCGGCAACCCGCTCGTCGAGCTCACGGACTACTTCCAGGACACGCCGTTCCGCGTGTTCCAGGCGGAGTACGTCGGCGCCGTCGTCATGGCGGGCGGGGCGTCGCAGCCGCGTCGCCAGTTCGACGCGTGGCAGGAGTGGGCCAAGCAGCGCGGCGCTCGCGGCCTCGCGTACGTGACGTTCGGCGAGGACGGCACGCTCGGCGGCCCCGTCGCGAAGAACCTGTCCGACGCCGAGCGCGAGGGTCTGCGCGACGCGACCGGCGCGCAGCCGGGTGACGCCGTGTTCTTCGCCGCGGGCAAGACGTCGGACTCGCGCGCCCTGCTCGGCGCCGCGCGCCAGGAGATCGCGAAGCGCACGGGTGCCATCGACGAGGACGCCTGGGCGTTCGTCTGGATCGTGGACGCGCCGCTCTTCAAGCCGACCGGCGAGGACGACGACGTCGATCTCGGCAACTCCGCCTGGACCGCCGTGCACCACGCGTTCACGTCGCCCACGCCCGACTGGGTCGACACGTTCGAGCAGAACCCGGGCGAGGCGCTCGCGTACGCGTACGACATCGTCTGCAACGGCAACGAGATCGGCGGCGGCTCCATCCGTATCCACCGCCGCGACGTGCAGGAGCGCGTGTTCGACGTCATGGGCATCGGGCCCGAGGAGGCGCAGGAGAAGTTCGGCTTCCTCCTCGACGCGTTCAAGTTCGGCGCGCCGCCGCACGGCGGGATCGCGTTCGGCTGGGACCGCATCGTCGCGCTGCTGACGAAGTCGGACTCGATCCGCGACGTGATCGCCTTCCCGAAGTCGGGCGGCGGGTTCGACCCGCTGACGCAGGCGCCCGCGCCGATCACGCCCGAGCAGCGCAAGGAGGCGGGCGTCGACGCGAAGCCCGTACCGAAGAGCGACCCGGGCGAGCCGACGCCGGAGGCGTGACGACCCGCACCGCGCCCTCGCGCGTCGTACCGAGCCTCGGCCGCTGGGCGGACCACCCGGTCGTCCGTGCAGAGCGGGACGGCTGGGACGTCCTGGACGCCGTGGCGCGCGACGACGCGCTCGTCGTGCGACGCGCGTTCGACGCCGGGTCCGCCGCGCTGTGGGGCCTCGGCACGCCGACGGGGGTCGCGGACCTCCTCCTCGACCGGCCGGACCTGGCCGCCGGGGAGGTGCGGTCGTCGCTCCCGCGCGGGACGACGACGGCTGCGGCCGCCCTCGGCGGTCGCACCGGTCGCGCGGTCCCCGAGCACCTGCGCGCGGAGCCCGTCTCGCGCTGGGACTGGTTCACCGCGACGTCCGAACCGCCCGCCCAGCCGGGGGAGCAGCGGGTCGTGGCGCTCGACGGCGACGAGGGTCGCGCCCGCGTGCGCGCCGTGCTCGACGTGGCGAACCCGTCGGCGGAGCTCGACCCGTCCGAGCCCGGGACCCGCTGGTGGGGCTGGCGGGACGAGACGGGGACGGTCCGCAGCGTCGCGGGTGCGCGGCGCTCGGGGCCGGGCGTCCCGTGGTCGCTCGGTGGTGTCGCCACGGATCCCGCGGCGCGCGGCCGGGGTGCGGCCCGGGCGGTCGTGGCGGTCGCGACGCGGGCGTGCCTGCACGAGGAGGGGATCGTCGTGCTCGGCATGTACGCCGACAACGACGCCGCCCGCCGCGTCTACGCCGCGCTCGGGTTCGTCGTGACGCAGGAGTTCGAGTCGCGCCGCTGAGGGCGGCGTCCGGCGGCGCTGTCCGCGAGGACGCTCAGTGCGTGATCGCGAGCCTGCGGTGCACCCAGCGCAGCGGGCGGGGCGCCCACCAATTGAACCGGCCGAGCAGCGTCATCGTCGCGGGGACCAGGAGCAGGCGGACGATCGTCGCGTCGATGAGCACCGCGATTGCGAGCGCGAACCCGACCTCCTTGATGACGAGGAGGTCGCCGAAGACGAAGCCCGCGAAGACGACGATGATGATCGCCGCCGCGGACGTGATGATCCGCCCGGAGCGCTGGAGCCCGAGGCGCACGGCCTCGTCGTTCGGGTGGCCGGCGTCGTAGAGCTCCTTGACGCGCGCGAGCAGAAACACCTCGTAGTCCATCGCGAGGCCGAACGCGAACGCGACGACCAGCGCGACCACGTAGGTCTCGATCCCGCCGACCGAGGAGAAGTCGAGCAGGCCCTCCAGGTGCCCGTCCTGGAACACCCACACGAGCACGCCGAGCGAGGCCGCGAGCGAGAGCGCGTTCGTGAGCAGCGCCTTGACCGGCACGACGACCGATCCCGTCATGAGGAACAGCAGCACGAGCGTCGCGCCCACGACGATCCCGACGGCCCACCACACGCGCTCGCCGAGCGCGTCGAGGAAGTCGACCTGCCCGGCCGCCTGCCCGGTGACCCACACCTCGAACCCCGGGTCGGTAGCACGGACCTCCCGCACGACCGACACCGCCTCCGGCCCGCCGGCGTCGTCCGCGTCGACGTGCACGCCGACGACGGCGTAGTCGCCGAGCGGTGCCGCGGGGTCGACGCTCGCGACGCCGTCGAGCCCCGTGACCTCGTCGGCCCACGCCTGGGCGTCCTCGACGCTCGCGTCGACCACGGCCACGACCTGGGCGCTCTCGCTCGACGGGTACTGCGCCGCGAGCTCGTCGACGAACTCCCGCTGCGGGGACCCCTGGGGCAGCAGCTCGATGCCCGAGTTGCGCATGTGCAGGCCGAGCACGGGCAGCGCGAGGACGACGAGCACGACGACCGTCGTCAGCAGCACCCACACCGGGTGGCGCTGCACGCGCGCGGCGAGGCGGGAGAAGGCACCCTCGTCGGACTGCACGTCCGCGGTCCGGGCGAGGACGCGGCGCAGGCCGGGGATCCGGCCGAGGATCCCCGGCTTCGCGAGGCGGCGGCCGGAGAACGCGAGGAGCGCGGGGACGAGCGTGAGCGCCGTCGCCACCGCGACGAGGACGACGCCGAGGCCGCCCGCGCCGACCGACCGCAGGATGTCCGGGCGGAACACCATGAGCCCGGCGATCGAGATCGCGACCGTGAGCGCCGAGAACGCGACCGTGCGGCCCGCCGTCTCCATCGTCCGGATCAGCGCCGCGTGGACCACGCCGTCCCCGCGCCGTCGGCGCAGGGACGGGTCGTCGCCCGCGGCGACCAGCCGGTGCAGCTCCTCCCGGAACCGCGACACGACGAGCAGCCCGTAGTCGATCGAGAGCCCGAGCCCGAGCAGGGTGACGACGTTGACCACGGACGCGTCGACGTCGAGCACGTACGTGAGGCCCAGCAGCACGCCCAGGCCCGTCCCGATGGACGCGACGGCCCCCGCCATCGGCATCGCGGCGGCGAGGAAACCGCCGAAGACGAGCACCATGATGAGCAGCGCGACCGGCAGCGCGACCTTCTCGCCCGTCGTCAGGTCCTCCTCGACCTGCCCCGTGATGGCGTCGACGATGAGCGCGTTCGAGCCCACGAGGCCCGTCGCGTCCCCGGCCGCGTCCGGAGCCGCCTCCGCGAGGACGCCGGGCACCGCCTCGAGCTGCTCGACGACGCGCTCGGCCACGGCGTCCGTGCGCTCGGCGTCGAGGTCGGTGCGCAGCGTCACCACGGTGAGGAACCCGTCCCCGTCGCTCGCGACGAGCGACTGCGCGGCCGGGTCCTCGACCCCGCCGGGGATCACGTACGGGTTGATGACCGTGTCCACGCCCTCGATCGCCACGAGGTCCGCGTTCACCTCGGTCATGGCCTCCACGACCTGCGCGTCCCCCGGGTCGACCTCGCTCACCAGCAGCGTGATCTCCGGACCGCCCTCGTCGTTCTCGGCGAGGATCTCGGTCGCGCGCTCGCTGTCCGAGCCGGGGATGGAGGGCGCCCCCGTGGTCACCCGGTCGAACACGCTCTCCCCGTGCACGCCGAACAGCGCGAGCGCGAACCCGAGTCCGGTGAGGACGACCCACACGACGACCGTGAGGCGGGGATGGCGGGCGACACGACGACCGAGGCTCGAGAACACGAGCGCCAGCATCCCATCCGTCCGCGCCGCGTGTCAGATCCCTCGCGGCGCTGTGGACGACGTTCACCCGACCTCCCCACGCCGGCGGTGGCCGGGCGCGTGGGCGGCGGTGCGTAGGCTCGGGGCATGTCCACCGGTGATCTGTTCGGCGGCGACCTCTTCGGCGCCGCCACCTCCGGCGCGCAGGGCACGCCGCGACCCGGACCGGGGGCCCCGCTCGCCGTGCGCATGCGTCCCGCCGCCCTCGACGAGGTCGCGGGCCAGGCGCACCTGCTCGTCCCCGGCTCGCCCCTGCGGCGCCTCATCGAGTCGGACGCGTCCGGCGGCCGGGCCGCGCCCGGCTCCGTCATCCTCTGGGGCCCGCCCGGCACGGGCAAGACGACGCTCGCCTACCTCATCGCGACCGCGTCCGGCCGCCGCTTCGTCGAGCTCTCCGCCGTCACCGCGGGCGTGAAGGACGTGCGCACCGTCGTCGAGGACGCCCGCCGCCGCCTCGCGACCGGCGGCGAGGAGACCGTCCTGTTCATCGACGAGGTGCACCGCTTCTCCAAGTCCCAGCAGGACGCGCTCCTGCCGAGCGTCGAGAACCGCTGGGTCACGCTCGTCGCGGCGACCACCGAGAACCCGAGCTTCTCCGTGAACTCGCCCCTGCTCTCCCGCTCGCTCCTGCTCACGCTCCAGCCCCTCGGGGACGACGACGTCCGCGCCCTCGTGCGCCGCGCCGTCGCCGACGACCGGGGGCTGGGCGGCCTCGTCGCGCTCACCGACGAGGCGGAGGACCACCTCGTGCGCCTCGCGGGCGGCGACGCGCGCAAGGCGCTCACCGTGCTCGAGGCGGCGGCCGGCGCCGCGCTCTCCGACGCCCCGGTCCCGGCCCCCGTGGCGGCCTCCGAGGACGCGACGACCGACGAGGACGGCGAGCCCGGCCCGGCGGACGGCTCGCCGGTGAGCGTGGACCTCGAGGCCGTCGAGCGCGCCGTGGACGTCGCCGCCGTGCGCTACGACCGCGACGGCGACCAGCACTACGACGTCGTGTCCGCGTTCATCAAGTCGATGCGCGGCTCCGACGTCGACGCCTCCCTGCACTACCTCGCCCGCATGATCGCGGCGGGGGAGGACCCGCGCTTCATCGCCCGGCGCATCGTCATCGCCGCCGCGGAGGACGTCGGCATGGCCGACCCGTCCGCGCTCCAGACCGCCGTCGCCGCGGCCCAGGCCGTCCAGCTCATCGGCATGCCCGAGGGACGGATCGTCCTCGCGGAGGCCGTCGTGCACCTCGCGACCGCGCCCAAGTCCAACGCCGCCTACCTCGGGATCGACGCGGCGCTCGCGGACGTGCGCGCCGGGAAGGCCGGGTCCGTCCCGTCGCACCTGCGCGACGCGCACTACCCGGGCGCGAAGCAGCTCGGCCACGGCACCGGGTACCGGTACGCGCACGACGCGCCCCACGGCGTCGCGGCGCAGCAGTACCTGCCCGACACGCTCGTCGGGTCGCGGTACTACACGCCGACCGACCGCGGGTACGAGCGCCAGGTCTCCGACCGCCTCGGGCGGATCCGGGACATCCTGGCGCAGGACGAGCCGGCGCGCTGACCCGTCGGGGGATCGCCACCCGGGCGTGCGGTAGACTTCTCAGGTTGCCTTCACGGCGACCACCTGGGACCTCGGCCCCGACCCGCACTCTCCCTCGGAGAAGCGCGCGGTCCATCGGCTGGTCCCGCACCCGGACCCGGACTCCCGGGACCAGGTGTGACGTCAGTACCCACACGACAGGAATGAGATACCGCTGTGACGTCTGTCAAGCGTTCGCGCCGCCAGGTCCGCCTGAGCCGCGCCCTGGGCATCGCCCTCACCCCGAAGGCCGTCAAGCACTTCGAGAAGCGCCCGTACCCCCCGGGTGAGCACGGCCGCGCCCGCCGCCGCACCGAGTCGGACTACGCGGTCCGTCTCCGCGAGAAGCAGCGTCTGCGCGCCCAGTACATGCTCCGCGAGAAGCAGCTCGCGCGTGCGTACGAGGAGGCCCGCAAGGACAAGGGTCTGACCGGTGAGGCGCTCGTCGAGAACCTCGAGACCCGTCTCGACGCGCTCGTGCTGCGCGCCGGCTTCGCCCGCACCATCCTGCAGGCGCGCCAGGCGGTCACGCACCGCCACATCCTCGTCGACGGCAAGATCGTGGACCGCCCGTCGTTCCGCGTGAAGCCCGGCCAGACCCTCCAGGTCAAGCCGAAGAGCCAGGCGACCACGCCGTTCCAGGTCGCGGCCGCGGGCGCGCACCGCGACGTCCTCCCGGCCGTCCCGGGCTACCTGGACGTCCAGCTCGAGAAGCTGAGCGCGATCCTCACGCGTCGCCCCAAGCGCGCCGAGGTCCCCGTGCAGTGCGAGGTCCAGCTCGTCGTCGAGTACTACGCTCGCTGACCCTCGCTCCGGACGCCTCGCTCACCGCTTCGTCGGCGAGCGAGGCGTTCGTGCGTCCGGACCGGTGCGCGCGCCGCACCGCGGCGACGGCGTCGTCGTGTCGTGCCCGACGGCGGTCCCCGCCCTGGTGCGGGTAGTGTTTCGCGGAGTCGTGGGCACGTCCGCGAGGACCCCGCGACGAGGAGGACCGTCCCGCGCACGACGCGCGACGTCCGTGCACGACGCACCCTGACTGGCACTGGAGGAAGAATGTCCCTGGGAGACGTGGCCGGCCTCATCGCAGCCATCGCGTTCGTGCTGCTCGTCGGCCTGCTCGCCGTGCCGCTCCTCAAGCTCGGCCGCGTGCTCGACGAGGCGCGCGCGAGCATCAAGGAGGTGACGGACCACTCGGTCCCGATCCTCGACGAGGCCGCGACCACGGTCGCCACGACCAACAGCCAGCTCGTCAAGGTCGACACGATCACGACGTCGGCCGCCCAGGTGAGCGAGAACGTGTCCGCGCTCACGGGGCTGTACGCCGCGACGTTCGGCGCCCCGCTGGTGAAGGTCGCCGCGTTCACCTACGGCGTGCGCCAGGCGGCCGCCCGCTCGTTCGGCCGACGCCGTTCGTCGGACGGCACCGGACGTGCCGAGGGATCGCGCTGATGCGCCGCGTCTTCTGGATCGGCGTCGGGGTCGCGATCACGGTCGTGGTCGTCGTCCGCGGGAAGAAGATCCTCGCGCGGTACGCACCCGCGTCGCTCGTGGACCAGGCGACGGAGCAGGTCAACGGTCTGGGCGAGAAGGTCGTCGAGATCGCCCGCGACTTCCGCACCGAGTTCACGCTCGCGCGCGACGCGCGCGAGCAGGAGCTCATGGCGGCGCTCCTCGCGGAGGGCCAGGAGGACCCGGACGTCGTCCGAGCGCGGCGCGCGTCCGGCCGCCACACGCGCCCGGCCGCGGGAGACCCCAGCCCGTTCGACGACACGGACGACGTCGAGGACCTCCTCGGTTACTCCTTCTAGGACCCGCGCGGCCCGGCCGCCGCGACCCACAGCAAGCACCCCGCACGACCCACCGACTGCCCGAAGGACATCATGCGCACCGCCGAGATCCGCAAGCGCTGGCTCGACTACTTCGCCGACCGCGACCACACCGTCGTGCCCTCGGCGTCGCTCGTCTCCCCGGACCCGTCCACGCTGTTCACGATCGCGGGCATGGTCCCGTTCATCCCGTACATGACGGGCGAGCAGACCCCGCCCTGGGACCGCGCGACGAGCGTCCAGAAGTGCGTGCGCACGCTCGACATCGACGAGGTCGGCAAGACGACCCGTCACGGCACGTTCTTCCAGATGAACGGCAACTTCTCCTTCGGTGACTACTTCAAGGAAGGCGCGATCACCTACGCGTGGGACCTCGTCACGGGTTCGCGCGAGGAGGGCAAGTACGGGTTCGACCCGGAGAGCGTCTGGGTGACCGTCTACCACGACGACGACGAGGCGCGGCAGCTCTGGAAGCGCATCGCCGGCCTGCCGGACGAGCGCATCCAGGCCCGCGGGAAGAAGGACAACTACTGGTCCACGGGCCAGCCCGGTCCCGCCGGCCCGTGCTCGGAGATCTACATCGACCGCGGCCCGGAGTTCGGTCAGGAGGGTGGCCCCGTCGTCGACGAGGACCGCTACCTCGAGATCTGGAACCTCGTGTTCATGCAGTACGCGATCGACGACGTGAAGTCCAAGGAGGAGTTCCGGATCGTCTCGGAGCTCGCGCGCAAGAACATCGACACGGGCATGGGCCTGGAGCGCGTCGCCTACCTGCTCCAGGGCAAGGACAACCTCTACGAGATCGACGAGGTGTTCCCCGTCATCGCGGCCGCCGAGGCGCTCTCGGGCCGGCGCTACGGCGCGAACCAGGAGGACGACGTGCGCATGCGCGTCGTGGCCGACCACGTCCGCTCGGCGCTCATGATCATGAGCGACGGCGTGCGTCCCTCCAACGAGGGTCGTGGCTACGTCCTGCGCCGCCTGCTCCGCCGCTCCGTGCGCGCGATGCGCCTGCTCGGCGTCGAAGACCGCGCGATGCCCGCGCTGCTCCCCGTGAGCCGCGACGCGATGGCGCCGTCGTACCCGGAGGTCGCGACCGACTTCGAGCGCATCTCGAACGTCGCCTACACGGAGGAGGACGCGTTCCGCCGCACCCTCACCTCGGGGACGACGATCCTCGACACGGCCGTGTCGAAGGCGAAGTCCGCGGCGGGGACCGGCGGGGTGCCGGTGCTCGGGGGCGACCAGGCGTTCGCGCTGCACGACACCTACGGCTTCCCGATCGACCTCACGCTCGAGATGGCCGCCGAGCAGGGCGTCCAGGTCGACGAGAAGGCGTTCCGCGCGCTCATGACCGAGCAGCGCCAGCGCGCCCGCGCCGACGCGCTCGCCAAGCGCTCGGGCGGCGTGGACACGGCGGCCTACGAGTCGCTCGCGTCGGAGCTGTCCGCTCCGGTGGAGTTCCTCGGCTACACCGAGTCCTCGGCCGCCGTGCGCGTGGCCGGGCTGCTCGTCGACGGCGTGCCCGCGCCCGCCGCGACCGCGCCCGCCGACGTCGAGGTCGTGCTCGACCGCACGCCGTTCTACGCGGAGGCCGGCGGCCAGCTCGCCGACCACGGCACGATCGTGCTCGACGGCGGCGCGACCATCGAGGTCGACGACGTCCAGCGCCCGATCAAGGGCCTGTCGGTGCACCGCGGCCGCCTCGTCGAGGGGACCGCGGCGCTCGGCGACCCGGGCACCGCGACGATCGACCGTGACCGTCGCAAGGCGATCAGCCGCGCCCACTCGGCGACGCACATGATCCACAAGGCCCTCCAGGAGTCGCTCGGCAAGGACGCGACCCAGGCCGGGTCGGAGAACGCGCCGAGCCGCATCCGGTTCGACTTCCGGCGCTCGTCCGCCGTTCCGGCGGGCGCGCTGTCGGAGATCGAGGAGCGGGTCAACACCCAGCTCCAGGAGAACCTCGAGGTCACGGACCAGCTCATGCCGATCACCGAGGCGCGCGCGCTGGGCGCGATGGCGCTGTTCGGCGAGAAGTACGGCGACGTCGTGCGCGTCGTGTCGATCGGCGGCGACTGGTCGCGCGAGCTGTGCGCGGGCACGCACGTGCGGCAGACGGGCCAGCTCGGCCTCGTCACGCTGCTCGGCGAGTCGTCGATCGGCTCGGGCGTGCGTCGCGTCGACGCCCTCGTCGGCGACGGCGCGTACGGCTTCCAGGCCAAGGAGCACGCGCTCGTCGGCCAGCTCACCGGTCTGCTCAACGTGCGGACCGAGGAGCTCCCGGACCGCGTGGGCGCGCTCGTGTCCCGCCTGCGCGACGCGGAGAAGGAGCTGGCGCAGCTCCGGCAGTCCCAGCTCCTCGCGGTGGCGGGCACGCTCGCCGCGGGTGCGGAGCTCTCGGGCGGCACGCGCGTCGTCGTGCACGACGCCGGCGAGGTCGCCTCCGCGGACGACCTCCGTGCGCTCGCGCTCGACGTGCGCGGCCGCCTCGGCGAGTCCGAGCCGGCGGTCGTGGCGGTCGGGGGGGTCGCGAAGGACCGCCCGCAGGTGGTCGTCGTGACCAACGCGTCGGCCCGTGCCGCGGGCCTTCGCGCCGGCGTGCTGGCCAAGGCGGCCGCCCAGACCCTGGGTGGCGGTGGCGGCGGCAAGGACGACATGGCCCAGGGCGGCGGCACGGACGTGTCGGCGCTGCCGGCCGCCCTCCAGGGCGTGCGCGACGGCGCCGCGGCGGCCGCGTGACGGCCGTCCCTCCACCGCCCGGTGACGACGGGCGCGTCCCCCTCCCGCGGGGGGCGCGCCTCGGCGTCGACGTGGGCAGCGTGCGCGTCGGCCTCGCGGCGAGCGACCCCGACGGGCTCGTCGCGACCCCCGTCGAGACGCTCGCGCGCGACACGAAGGCCGGGGCTGCGGTCCCGGCGGACGTCGCGCGGATCGCGGCCGAGGTCGACGAGCGCGGCGCCCGGGTGGTCTACGTCGGCCTCCCACGGCACCTCTCCGGTGGCGAGGGTGCCGCCGCCCAGGGGGCGCGGGCGTACGCTGGACTCGTGGCACGCGCCGTCGCGCCGGTGCCGGTCCACCTCGTCGACGAGCGGATGACGACGGTCAGCGCGCACCAGGCGCTGCACGCGTCGGGGCGCGCCGGTCGCAAGCACCGGAGCGTCGTCGACCAGGCGGCCGCCGTTATCATTCTGCAATCCGCTCTCGACGCCGAGCGGGGCGCGGGGGCGCGCGCCGGAGAACCTGTAGACCCGACAGGAGACCACCGACCGTGACCGACCTGTTCGAACGGCCCGCCGTCCAGGGCGAGCAGCAGCCCGCGCGCTCGTCGCGCTCGGAGCAGCGCGCCCGCCGGGCGGCGAAGAAGCGACGCCAGCGCCGGCGTCGCCGCGCCCTCGTGGTGCTGCTCGTCTCCCTCCTCGTGGTGGGCGGCGCGGGGTACCTGCTGCTCGACAACGCCTCCGAACTCTTCGGGTTCGACAACCCTCTCGAGGCGAAGGACTTCGAGGGCCCGGGCACCGACCCCGTCGACGTGGTCATCGAGCCCGGCTCGACCGGCCGCGACATGGGCGCGGTGCTCACCGAGGCCGGCGTCGTCGCCAGCTCGGCGGCCTTCGCGAAGGCGTTCGAGGAGAACCCGAACGCAGGGAAGATCCAGCCGGGCACCCACACCCTGCTCCTCGGCATGTCGGCCAAGGACGCCGTCGCGCGCCTCGTGGCGAACGACTCGCGCGTCGAGACCAAGATCACGATCCCCGAGGGCTACACGGTCAAGCAGATCCTCGAGCGCTCGTCGTCGGTCACCGGTATCCCGGTCGCGGACTTCGAGGCGGCGATGGCCGACATCGCCGCCACCGGCCTGCCGGCCGAGGCCAACGGCAACTACGAGGGCTGGCTCTACCCCACGACGTACGTCCTCGAGCCGGGAGACGTCAACGCGACAGGCATCATCCAGGGCATGGTCAGCCAGACCACGAGCGAGCTCGCCGATCTCGGGGTCCCGCCGGAGCGCTTCCAGGAGGTGCTCACGATGGCGTCGATCGTCGAGTGGGAGGGGAAGAACGCGGAGCAGCGCGGGATGGTCGCGCGCGTGATCTACAACCGCATCGAGGACGGCATGCCGCTCGGCATGGACGCGATCGACGTCTACGGGCTCGGCAAGCCGGCCGACCAGATCACGACCGAGGAGTTCCAGAACCCCGACCTGCCCTACGCGTCGCGCGTCCACCAGGGCCTGCCCCCGACGCCGATCGGCAGCCCGAGCCGCGAGAGCGTGGAGGCGGTCATGAACGCCCCCGAGGGCCCCTGGCTCTGGTACGTGACCGTCAACCTGGACACGGGCGAGACGAAGTTCACCGACACGTACGCCGAGTTCGAGCAGTTCAAGCAGGAGTACCGGCAGTGGCTCGCGGAGAACGGCGGGTGAGCGCCGCGCGCGCTCCGCGACGGGCGGCCGTCCTCGGCCACCCCGTCGCCCACTCGCTGTCCCCGGTGCTGCACCGGGCCGCGTACGAGGCGCTCGGCCTCGACGGCTGGTCGTACGAGGCGATCGACACGACCGAGGAGCAGCTCCCGACGCTGGTCAACGGGCTCGACGCGTCGTGGGCGGGCCTGAGCCTGACCATGCCGCTCAAGCACGCCGTGATCCCGCTGCTCGACCACATCGACCCGCTCGCGAACGTCGTCGGCGCGGTGAACACGCTCGTCGTGCAGCCCACGGGCGGGCGGCGCCCGACGTTCGTCGGGACGAACACCGACGTGCACGGTCTCGTCGCCGCGCTCCGTGAGGGACTGGGGGAGCGGGGCGCCCGGACTGCCGTCGTGCTCGGCGCAGGCGCGACCGCCGCGTCGACGCTCGCGGCCCTCGCCGAGCTCGGGTGCACCGCGCCGACGGTCCTGGTGCGCTCGCTCGGGCGCACGGGCACCCTCCAGCGCGCCGCGCACCGCATGGGCGTCGAGCCGCGGTTCGAGATCCTCGACTCGTCGCCCGCGCTCGTCGCCCGCCTCAGGCAGGCCGAGGTCGTCGTCGCGACCCTTCCGTCTCGCGCGGCCGACCCGGTGGCCGACGCGCTGGCGCAGGCGGCCCCGCGCGTGACGGGAGTGCTGCTCGACGTCGTCTACGACCCCCGTCCCACGGCGCTCTCGGCCGCCTGGGCTGCGGCGGGAGGCATCGTCGTGGGCGGCGAGCGCATGCTCCTGCATCAGGCGGCCGAGCAGGTGCGCCTCATGACGGGAAAGGTGGCCCCGCTCGCCGCGATGGACCAGGCGCTCGAGGCCGCGCTCGGCGTCGCGGCCTGACGGCCGGTCGGAGACCGTCGGACAGGGTCGCGCGCGCCGGACGCCGCTGTCAGGCGATCGCGTACGCCCGGAGCGCTGCGTCGCCGAGCACGGCGGCGACCCCCGCCCCGACGACCATGAACGGGCCGAAGGGGACCGCGGTGTCACGGCGCGCGCGCCGCGTGACGACGAGCGCGAGCGCCCACACGCCGCCGAGCAGGAACGGCAGGACGAGACCGGCGACGAGCTCACCCCACCCGAGCCAGGCGAGCGGCGTGCCGAGCATCCCCGCGAGCTTCACGTCGCCGAAGCCGAGGCCCGGCGGGTAGGCGATCCGGAGCGCGGCGTAGGCCCCGAAGCCCAGGAGACCGCCGGCGACGGCACGGCCGAGGGCGGCGCCGTCACCGGTGGCGACCGCGCCGGCGCCGATCAGGAGCGCGGACGCGAGCCAGGACGGCAGGACGATCATGTCGGGCAGCCGGTGCGTGCGCGCGTCGACCACGGCGACGACCGCTCCGGCCGCGGCCACGAGCACGAGGGCCGGCGTGGCCCACGACGGACCCGACCACCACGCCGCGCCGGCCGCGGCGAGCCCCGCGAGGACGGCCCCGAGCCGCCCGGCGATCCGGAGCTCGCGGACGAGGTCGTCGCCCCGGCGTCGCGCCCAGGGCGGCTCGTCGTCGGCCGTCACACGCTCGACCGCCTCCGGTGCGGCGACACGCGCCGGCGTGCCGTCCGTCGTCGTCCCGTCCCCCTGCTGGACCATGCGCGGCACCGTAGCGTGCCCGCCACCGCGCGCGCCGCCGTCGTCCACAGCGCGCCGGACGGTGTCTCCGCCTCCCCGATCCCCGGGTGTCGGCCGTCCGGGACCTCGTCGGCGACCGCCGGTCCGCACTGCGGGCGCCCGCCGGGACGTGCGTGCCGACGTGGGAGGATGGCGATCATGCTGCGTTGGTTGACATCGGGTGAGTCGCACGGTGAGGCGCTGGTCGGGATCCTCGACGGGCTGCCCGCGGGCGTCGAGCTCACGACGGACGACGTGAAGGCCGCGCTCGCGCGCCGTCGCCTCGGGTACGGGCGCGGGTCGCGCCAGAAGTTCGAGCAGGACGTGCTGCGTGTCCTGGGCGGGCTGCGCCACGGCGTGACCCAGGGTGGCCCGCTCGCGCTCGAGATCGCGAACTCCGAGTGGCCCAAGTGGGTCGACGTCATGTCCGCGGACCCGGTGCCGCCCGAGGCGCTGCTGGTCGACGCCGGCACGGGCGACGCGCGCGAGATCGCGCGCAACCGGCCCCTCACGCGCCCACGCCCCGGCCACGCCGACCTCGTGGGCATGCGCAAGTACGGCTTCGACGACGCCCGCCCCGTGCTGGAGCGCGCATCGGCGCGCGAGACGGCGACGCGCGTCGCTCTCGGCGCGGCGGCCGCGAAGTTCCTCGAGCAGGCGCTGGGCGTCCGCCTCGTGTCGCACGTCGTCGGCATCGGTCCCGTCGAGGTCCCCGAGGACGCCGCGGTGCCGGGGCCCGACGACGTCGCCGCGCTCGACGCCGACCCGGTGCGCTGCTTCGACGCCGCCACGTCCGCGGCGATGGTCGCCGAGATCGACGCGTGCCAGAAGGCCGGTGACACGCTCGGCGGCGTCGTCGAGGTCCTGGCCTACGGCGTCCCGTCCGGGCTCGGCACCTACGCGCAGAGCGACCGGCGCCTCGACGCGCGGCTCGCCGCGGTGCTCATGGGCATCCAGGCCATCAAGGGCGTCGAGGTCGGCGACGGCTTCCGCACCGCGCGCCGCCGCGGGTCCGCCGCGCACGACGAGATCGAGCGCGGCGCCGACGGCCTGATCCACCGCCTGAGCAACCGCGCGGGCGGCGTCGAGGGCGGCATGTCGAACGGCGAGGTCGTGCGCGTGCGCGCCGCGATGAAGCCCATCTCGACGGTGCCGCGCGCGCTCGCGACGGTCGACGTGGTCACGGGCGAGGTCGCCAAGGCCCAGCACCAGCGCTCGGACGTGTGCGCGGTCCCGCCGGCGGCGGTCGTCGCCGAGGCGATGGTCGCGCTCGTGCTCGCGGAGCAGGCGCTCGAGAAGTTCGGCGGCGACTCCGTCGCGGAGGTCCGCCGCAACGCCGAGGCCTATCTCGCCGCGATCCCGGAGCTGCAGCGCTGATGACGCCCGTCCCTCCGGGCACGCGCCCGGTCGTCGTCCTCGTCGGCCCGCCCGGCAGCGGCAAGTCGACGGTGTCGCGCCACCTCGCGGACCTGCTGGGCCTCGCGCAGCGCGACACGGACACCGACGTCGAGACCACGGCGGGCAAGCCCGTCGCCGACATCTTCGTCGACCACGGCGAGCCGCACTTCCGCGAGCTCGAGCGCGAGGCCGTGACGACGGCGCTCGCGACCCACGACGGCGTGCTCGCCCTGGGCGGCGGCGCCGTCCTCGACGAGCACACCCAGGCCGCCCTCGCGGCGTACGTCGCGGCGGGCGGCGCCGTCGTGTTCCTCGACGTGAGCCTCGCGCACGCGGCCCCGCGCGTCGGGCTCAACCAGTCCCGCCCGCTGCTCCTGGGCAACCCCCGCGCGCGGTGGGCCGCGCTCATGGAGGCGCGGCGTCCCGTCTACGAGCGGGTCGCGACGCTGCACGTCGTCACCGACGCGCGCACGCCCGCGCAGGTCGCCCAGGAGATCCGTGCGCACCTCGCGGGCGGCGCCGACGCGGACCGCGCCGCGGCGCCCACCCCCGCCGACACCCCGGCCGAACAGGAGAACGCGTGAGCGACACGACCCCCGTCCCCGACGCCCAGGCTGGCACCCGGGCAGCCACCGAGCCCGTCGTCGGGCCGGCCGACGCGCAGCCCGCCTCCGTCCCGACGCGCGTGCGGGTCGCCGGGGACCAGCCGTACGACGTCGTCGTGGGACGGCACCTGCTCGGCGAGCTGCCCACCATGCTCGGCGACCGGGTGCGCCGCGTGCTCGTGGTCCACCCCGCGGCCCTCGCCGCGACGGCGGAGGTGATCCACGAGGACCTCAAGGCGTCGGGGTACGAGGCGTACGTCGCGGAGGTCCCGGACGCGGAGGAGGCCAAGACCGCGCAGGTCGCGGCGTTCCTGTGGGGCGTGCTGGGGCAGCTGGACTTCACGCGCACGGACGCGGTCGTGACGGTCGGCGGCGGCGCGACGACCGACCTCGGCGGGTTCGTGGCCGCGACCTGGCTGCGCGGCATCCGCGTGGTGCACGTGCCGACGACGCTGCTCGCGATGGTCGACGCGGCGGTCGGCGGCAAGACGGGCATCAACACCGCGGAGGGCAAGAACCTCGTCGGGTCGTTCCACCCGCCCGCGGGCGTGCTGTGCGACCTCGCCGCGCTCGAGTCCCTCGGGCGCTGGGACTTCGTCGCCGGCATGGCGGAGGTCGTCAAGACGGGCTTCATCGCCGACGAGCGCATCCTCGAGCTCGTCGAGGAGCACGCGGACGCGCTGAGCGCGTGGGGCACGCGCCCGACCACGGACGAGACGTGGGCCGTCGTCGCCGAGCTCGTCGAGCGCTCGATCGCGGTCAAGGCGCGCGTCGTGGGGGAGGACCTCAAGGAGGCCGGCCTGCGCGAGATCCTCAACTACGGGCACACGCTGGGCCACGCGGTCGAGCTCACGGAGCGCTACCAGTGGCGCCACGGCGCGGCCGTGTCCGTCGGCATGGTGTTCGCGGCGGAGCTGTCGCGCCTCGCCGGGAAGCTCGACGACGCGGTCGTCGAGCGGCACCGCGCGATCCTGGGCTCGCTCGGGCTGCCGCTCACGTACCGCGGCGACCGCTGGGAGCAGCTCCTGTCCGCCATGCGCCGCGACAAGAAGTCGCGCGGCGACCTCCTGCGTTTCGTCGTGCTCGACGACGTCGCGCGGCCCACGCGGCTCGAGGGCCCGGACCCGACGCTCCTCGCTGCGGCCTACGCCGAGATCGCGGCCGACGCGCCGGTGGGACGCGGCCCCGTCGCGCTCTGACGCGGCGCCCGGGGAGCGCCGCGGGGAGCCCGGAGCCGCTCACGCCCACAGGCCGCGTGCGCGGAGCACGTCGCGCAGCAGGTCCGCGCGGTCGGTGACGATCCCGTCGACCCCGAGGTCCAGCAGCCGGTGCATCGTCGCGCGGTCGTTCACGGTCCACGCGTGCACCGCGACGCCCGCCCGGTGCGCGGCCCGGACGAACCCCGAGTCGACGACGCGCACCCAGCCCCCGCGCACGGGGACCTGGAGGCAGTCGACCGAGCGCGCCGCGAGCCGGGCCAGGGCGTCGGTCCGCGCCCGCCCGGCGAGGAACATGCCCAGGACCGCGCCCCGCGCCCCCGACACGGTGACGGGGCGCGAGAGCCGTGCCACCGTCGCCTCCCGGCGCGACGCCGCGAACGACGCGACGCACACGCGGTCGTGCGCGCGCGTGCGCTCGATCGCCCGCGCGACCGGCTCGGCGGCCGCCGCCGACTTCACGTCGACGTTCACGCGCAGGTCCGGCCACGTGCCCAGCACGTCCTCGAGCGACGGCACGGGCTCGGTCCCGCCGATCCGGGCCGCGCGCACGGTCCGCCACGGGAGGTCGGCGACGAGCCCGCGCGCGTCCGTCGTGCGGTCCAGCGACGCGTCGTGGAGCGCGACCGCCACGCCGTCCGACGTCGCGTGGGCGTCCGTCTCGACGTACCGCAGCCCGAGGTCGCGGGCGGCGGCGAAGGCCGCCATGGAGTTCTCCAGGCCCGCGCGCGAGAAGCCGCGGTGCGCGAGCGCGACGAACGGCGCCTCCAGGTAGCCGCCGGTGCGGCCCGCGGCGACGCTCACGCCGCGACCCGCACGACGCGCTCGTCGAGCCAGCCGGCGAGGGCCCCCAGGTAGCTCGCGCGCGGCCCGTCGGCGGAGAGCGTGAGGTCGTGCACCGCGCCGGGGACGACGAGCTCCGTCACGTCGCGCCCGAGCCGCGGGGCGAGCCGGGCGATCTGGGCGACGTCGAGCACGGTGTCGCTCGCGTCGAGGTCCCGCTCGCGGTCCGGGCTCGTCGGGTCGTCCGTCCCGGACCGCTCGGCCCGGGCGACGAGCACCGGGCACGCGACCTCCAGGCCGCGCGCCACGCGCGCGTGCCCCTGGCGCACCGCCCGCAGCCAGCCGGCCCGCACCGGCACGCCCTCGGGGCGCTTGAGCGTGGTGTCGAAGGTCCACCGGCCGCCCCGGTCCGCGAGCAGGTGCCCGGTGTACGCGGAAGGCCCCGCGCTGACGACCGTCAGCGGGCTCCACGGCCCGACGGCGTCCAGCACCCGCGTCCCCACGGTCCGCTCGACCCACGACGCGCGCAGGTCGAGGAACGGGCTGTCGAGCACGAGCGCGTCGCACCCGCCCCCACCCCGGTGAGCGTGGGCCCACAGCGCCGCGACGAGGCCGCCCGTCGAGTGCGCGTGCACGACCACCGGGCCCGGCGTCCGCCGCGCGGCCGCGACCGCCACGCCGAGGTCCGCCGCGGTCTCGCGCAGGTCGTCCACGTAGTGCGGCACCTGCCCGGGGCGCAGCGACCGGCCCGCCCGCCGCAGGTCGACGCCCAGCGCGTCCCACCCCGCCTCGGCGAGCGCCCCGACGACGTGGTCCTGGAAGACGTAGTCGTTGTAGCCGTGGACGAGGACGACCGTCCCGACAGGTCGGGCTGGCCGGTGCGCGCGCCGCACGAGCGTCAGGACCGGCGGGACCGCCTCGCGCGCGCTGCCCGGGGTGGCGACGCCCGGCAGCCGCGGGGCCGGGAGCCCGAGCGACTCCCACCCCTCGACCAGCGCGTCGGGCTCCCAGCGGGCACGGGTGGCGGCGACGAGGCTCACCCCGCCAGCGTGCCCGACGGCGCCGGCCGCCGCGCGTCGAGAAGCCCGTCGCGTGCCGTGGGCCCGACCACGGCACGAGCACCCACGCGCCGCGCCCCGCGGCGCCGCTAGGCTCGGGCGCCATGGAACGCGTGCTGGTCCTCAACGGACCCAACCTCGGCCGGCTCGGAGTCCGCGAGCCAGAGATCTACGGCTCGGCGTCGATGGCCGACCTCCAGGAGTCCGCGGTCGCGTGGGGGAGCGCGCTCGACCTCACGGTCGACGTGCGGCAGACCGACGACGAGTCCGAGCTGGTGGGCTGGCTCCACGAGGCCGTCGACGCCCGCACCCACGTGGTGCTCAACCCGGCCGCGTTCACGCACTACTCCTACGCCGTGCGCGACGCCGCGGCGCAGGTCACGACCTCCGGCCTCCTGCTCGTCGAGGTGCACCTGAGCAACCCCGCGGCGCGCGAGTCGTTCCGCAGCCAGTCCGTCGTCGGCGCGGTCGCCACGGGGACGATCGCGGGGTTCGGGTTCGACTCGTACCGGCTCGCGCTCGAGGCGCTCGCGGCCCGGCTGCGGGGCTGACGCGGCGCCCTCCGTGCCGAGCGTCGGCCTTGATCCCTCTCTCTCAAGCCCTCATGCTTGATTAGACCTTCTCAAGGGCCTAGCCTGGATCTCATGTTCGTCCTCACCGTCGACCAGCGCGGGAGCACGGGGCACCCGGACCGGGTGCCCGAGGTGCTCGCGCGCCTGGGCGAGCTCCTCGACGGACGCCCCGGCGTCGTGGTCCCGTTCGACCGGACCGTGGGCGACGAGGTGCAGGGCGTGCTCGACGACGCCGGCACCGTGGTCGAGGTCGTGCTGGACCTGCTGCGCGACGGCGGCTGGAGCGTCGGCGTCGGCGCCGGGAGCGTCGACGAGCCCCTGCCCGCCGTCTCGCGCGAGGCGTCGGGAGAGGCGTTCGTGCGGGCGCGCGAGGCGGTCGAGCAGGCCAAGTCGCGCACGGCGACGGCGCCCGTCGCCGTCCGGGGCGAGCCGTCGGCGCGGGCGGCCGAGGTCGAGGCCCTCCTGCGCCTCCTCGCGGCGGTCGTGGACCGGCGGACCGCGCCGGGGTGGGAGGCGGTCGACACGCTCGCGCGCGTGGGTGGCACCCAGAAGGATGTGGCCCGCGTGCTCGGGGTCTCCGAGCAGGCCGTGAGCCAGCGGCTGCGCGTCGCGCTGTGGCCCGAGGAGGCGGCGGTGCGGCCCGTGGTGGCGAGGCTGCTGGGCGAGCTCGGGGCGAGCCGACGGGGTGAGCCGTCGGAGGATCTGCGGGAGGGCGGGAGATGACGGACCCGGTGTCGGTCGTGCTGGTCGTGCTGGTGTGGGTCGTGGCGCTCGCGGTGAGCGTCCTCGGCGGAGGGACCGTGACGCAGTGGGTGCTGCGCGCCGCGGCACGCTCCGGCGACCCGGCCCGGGCGGGCTCCCGGCGGGCGGGGCGCGCGAGGTCGCGGGCCGCCGCGGCGGACCCGGCCTCCGTCCCCGTCCCCCCGCCGCCGCCTCCCACGACGGGACCCATCGGGACCGAGGCCGTGAAGGCGCTGCGCGGTGGCACGTGGATCGGGATCCTCGAACGGTTCGCCATCACCGGCTGCCTCCTCGCCGGGGAGCCCGGCGGGATCGCCTTCGTCGTGGCGATCAAGGGCCTCGGGCGCTACCCGGAGCTGCGGGAGCACCCGGTCGCGTCCGAGCGGTTCGTCATCGGCACGCTCGCCTCGATGTGCTGGGCGGCGACCGTGGGCGTGGTCGCGAACGCGGTCCTCGTCGCGCTCCGGTAAGATCGTCAAGGCCCATTTCCGCATCCCGTCCTCGAGGACCCTGTCGTGCCGTCCCGGCACGCGGCTCCGCGTGGGGCGGAGACCGCAGACCCTCCGACAGGAAGACGAACGTGGCGACCACCAACGACATCAAGAACGGCACCGTGCTGCGACTCGACGGCCAGCTGTGGACCGTGATCGAGTTCCAGCACGTCAAGCCCGGCAAGGGTGGCGCGTTCGTCCGCACCAAGATCAAGAACGTCATGACGGGCAAGACGATCGACAAGACGTTCAACGCCGGCCTCAAGATCGAGACGGCCAACGTCGACCGCCGTGACTTCCAGTACCTGTACCAGGACGGCGCGGACTACGTGTTCATGGACACCTCGACGTACGACCAGATCACGGTGGGTGCCGAGATCGTGGGCGACGCCAAGGACTACATGCTCGAGAACCAGAACGTCCTCATCGCGTCGAACGACGGCCAGCCGCTCTACATCGAGCTGCCCGCCTCGGTCGTCCTCGAGATCACGTACACGGAGCCGGGCCTCCAGGGCGACCGCTCCACGGGCGGCACCAAGCCGGCCACGCTCGAGACGGGCGCGCAGATCCAGGTCCCGCTCTTCCTCGAGCAGGGCACCAAGGTCAAGGTCGACACGCGCGACGGCTCGTACCTCGGCCGCGTGAACGACTGACCGCCGGCACGACGGGCTGACGACACACATGGCCGCACGCACCAAGGCGCGCAAGCGCGCGCTCGACGTCCTCTTCGAGGCGGAGCAGCGCCAGGTGGACCCGGCGACCCTCCTTGCGGAGCGCGTCGCCGACCCCGGCACCGCGCAGACCGCCCTGCCGCAGTACGCGGTCGACATCGTCGAGGGCGTGCTCGCGCACCGCGACCGCATCGACGAGCTGATCGAGACGTACTCCCACGGGTGGACGCTCGAGCGGATGCCGGCGGTCGACCGGGCCCTGCTGCGCATCGGCGGCTGGGAGATCCTCTTCAACGACGACGTCCCGGACGTCGTCGCGATCGACGAGGCCGTCGACCTCGCGCGCTCCCTGTCGACCGACGACTCGCCGTCCTTCGTCAACGGGCTGCTCGCCCGCATCGTCGAGATGAAGCCGACGATCACGGCCTGAGCGCTCCACGGCCCCGCTGCGGGCCGGCGCGACCCTCGACGCGGCGTCGGTCACGGGTGTGACCGACGCCGCGTCTTATCCGGCGGGACGCGTACCCGCCGCCGCGGCCCGCGGCGGTAGGGTGGGTGACCGTCAGACATCCTTTAAGGCCCGTCCCGTGAGGCGGGGAAGGAGGTCGCCGGACATGAGCTCTGGCGCTGCTGTGCCCACACCACCCCCATCGACCCCGGAGACGACGCCCGAGGCCGGGACCGTCGTCCTGACGGCCGCCGACATCTCCCGCGCGCTGACGCGCATCGCCCACGAGATCGTGGAGCGCAACAAGGGGGCCCACGACCTCGTGCTCCTCGGGATCCCGACGCGCGGCGTCCCGCTCGCGACGCGGCTCGCCGAGCGCCTCGCCGCGATCGAGGGGACGCCCGCCGACGGCGCGCCGGACCCGCACGCCATCGTCGGCGAGCTCGACGTGACGATGTACCGCGACGACCTGCACCGCCACCCGACGCGCACGATCGGCGCGACGCGCCTGCCCGCGTCGGGCATCGACGGCAAGGTCGTGGTCCTCGTCGACGACGTGCTGTACTCCGGGCGCACGATTCGGGCCGCGCTCGACGCGATCAGCGACCTGGGCCGCCCGCGTGCCGTGCAGCTCGCCGCGCTCGTCGACCGCGGCCACCGCGAGCTGCCGATCCGCCCCGACTTCGTCGGGAAGAACCTGCCGACGTCGACGTCCGAGCGCGTCAGCGTGCGCCTCGCCGAGGTCGACGGCGCGCCCGCGGACGGGTCCTCGACGGACGCGGTCGTGATCCGGTCCGCCACCACCGGGACGGAGGCCCCCGCATGAGGCACCTGCTGTCCACCCAGGACCTCGCGCGCGCCGACGCGGTGCGCATCCTCGACACGGCCGCGCAGATGGCCGCGACGCAGGCGCGCGAGATCAAGAAGCTCCCGACGCTGCGCGGCCGCACGGTCGTCAACCTCTTCTACGAGGACTCGACGCGCACCCGCATCTCGTTCGAGACGGCGGCCAAGCGCCTGTCGGCCGACGTCATCAACTTCTCGGCCAAGGGCTCGAGCGTGTCCAAGGGCGAGTCGCTCAAGGACACGGCGCTGACCCTCCAGGCGATGGGCGCGGACGCGGTCGTCGTGCGGCACCAGGCGTCCGGCGCTCCGCACCTGCTCGCCCACGCGGGCTGGCTCGACGCCGCGGTCCTCAACGCCGGCGACGGCACGCACCAGCACCCGACGCAGGCGCTGCTCGACGCGTACACGCTGCGCCGCCACCTGTCCGGGACGGGCCTCACCGCTCCCGGCGCGAGCGGCCCGGACGACGCGGCCGCGCGCGGCGCGGGCCTCGACGGGCGTCACGTGGCGATCGTCGGGGACGTGCTGCACTCGCGCGTCGCGCGCTCCAACGTGCACCTGCTGCACACGCTCGGTGCGCGCGTGACCCTCGTCGCCCCGCCGACGCTCCTGCCGGTCGGCGTCCAGACGTGGCCGTGCGCGGTCTCCTACGACCTCGACGCGACCCTCGCCGGCGACACCGCGCACGGCGGCCCGGACGCCGTGATGATGCTGCGCGTGCAGCGCGAGCGCATGAGCGGCTCGGGTGCCGGCGGGGGAGCGTTCTTCCCGAACCCCCTCGAGTACAGCCGCAAGTACGGGCTCGACGCCCGGCGCCTCGGGCTGCTCGCCGAGCACGCGATCGTCATGCACCCCGGCCCGATGAACCGCGGGCTCGAGATCTCCGCGCAGGCGGCGGACTCGCCGCGCGCCGTCATCGTCGAGCAGGTCGCGAACGGCGTCGCCGTGCGCATGGCCGTGCTCTACCTCCTCCTCGCGGGCAGCGACGAGACCGACGCCGCTCCGGCCACGGCCGTCCCGCACCCGCCCGTCCAGCCTCCCGTCGTCGAAAGGGTCCCCGCCTCGTGAGCAGCGCCGCAACCACCACGTACGTCCTGCGCGGCACGCGCCCGCTCGGGGGCGACCCCGTCGACCTCGTGCTCTCCGGCGGCGTGATCGCCGAGATCGCGCCGGTCGGTGCCGCGCGGGCCGGGTCCGCGGACGACGAGACGGTGGTCGTCGACGCGACCGGCCTCGTCGCGCTGCCGGGCCTGGTCGACCTGCACACGCACCTGCGCGAGCCGGGCCGCGAGGACGCCGAGACGATCGAGTCCGGCACCCGCGCCGCCGCGGCGGGCGGGTTCACCGCCGTGCACGCCATGGCGAACACGACGCCCGTCGCGGACACGGCCGGCGTCGTCGAGCAGGTGTGGCGCCTCGGGCGCGACGCGGGCTGGGTCGACGTGCACCCGGTCGGCGCCGTCTCCGTCGGCCTCGCCGGCGAGCAGCTCGCCGAGCTGGGCGCGATGGCCGACTCCGCCGCGCGCGTGCGCGTGTTCTCCGACGACGGCAAGTGCGTCGACGACCCGATCCTCATGCGCCGGGCGCTGGAGTACGTCAAGGCGTTCGACGGCGTCGTCGCCCAGCACGCGCAGGAGCCGCGCCTCACCGAGGGCGCCCAGATGAACGAGGGCGTCGTCTCTGCCGAGCTCGGCCTCGCGGGCTGGCCCGCGGTCGCCGAGGAGGCGATCATCGCGCGCGACGTGCTCCTCGCGGAGCACGTGGGCTCGCGCCTGCACGTGTGCCACCTGTCCACCGCGGGCTCGGTCGAGATCGTGCGCTGGGCCAAGGGCCGCGGGATCGACGTCACGGCCGAGGTCACGCCGCACCACCTCGTCCTCACCGACGACCTGGCGCGCGGCTACGACCCGACGTTCAAGGTCAACCCGCCGCTGCGCACGGCCGCGGACGTCGAGGCGGTGCGCGAGGGCCTGGCCGACGGCACGATCGACATCGTCGCGACCGACCACGCGCCGCATGCGCGCGAGGACAAGGACTGCGAGTGGGCGGCGGCCGCGTTCGGCATGACGGGCCTGGAGACGGCGCTCAGCGTCGTCCAGCAGACCATGGTCGACACCGGCCGACTTACGTGGGCCGACGTGGCGCGCGTGCTCTCGAGCGCGCCCGCGCGCATCGGCCGCATCGACACCGGCGCGCGCGCCCAGGGCCGCCCGCTCGAGGTCGGCGAGCCCGCCAACGTGACGCTCGTCGACCCGGCCGCGCGCCGGGTCGTCGACGGTGCGGGGCAGGTCACGGCGAGCACCAACACGCCGTTCCAGGGCCGCGAGCTGCCCGGCGCCGTCGTCGCCACGTTCCTGCGGGGGCGCGCGACCGTGCTCGACGGCGCACCCGTCCCGGCACCCGCGGACGCGCAGGGGGTGGGGGCGTGAACCTGCCCCAGCCCGTCGCGGTCGGCATCTGGGTCGTCCTCGGCGTCGTCCTCCTGACGCTCGTCCTCGTCGGCCGCCGGCGCCTCGTGCGTCGCTCGGCCGGCGTCGTCCCGACGCCCCCGGCGGTGCCAGCCGAGGCCGCGCGGGGTGCCGTGGTGCTCGGGCCGCTCGACGCGCTCTACGTGTCCAGCACGCTCGCGGGCGACTGGCTCGCCCGCGTCGGGGCCCACGGGCTCGGCGACCGGTCCCAGGCCCAGGCCACCGTGCACGACGGCGGCCTGCTGGTCGAGCGCAGCGGCGCCCCGGACCTGTGGGTGCCCGCCGCCGCGGTCGGGGGCGTGGCCCTCACGCCCGGGATGGCCGGCAAGTTCGTCGGCAAGGAGGCCATCGTCGTCGTGACGTGGACCGTGCCCGGGGAGCCGGTCCCTGCCGACGCGCCCGAGGCTCCGGCGAACCCCGAGGTCCGGCTCGACACCGGCCTCCTGCCCCGCCACGACCACGACGTCGCGCGCCTCCTGGAGGCCGTCCGCGGTCTCGCCGGACGAGCCGACGCCGACCGCGACGAACCCGTAGCCGCCGGCACGCACGAGCGACGACCCGGGGCGCCGAGCGGCGCCGCCCCCGCAGACCCCGCAGACCCGGCGCCGACGCGCGAGAGCGCGGCCCCCGGCACCGACGAGAACGACGAGGAAGCACCGTGACCGCCCCAGTGAACACAGCGACCACCCTGGCCTCAGCGACCGCACCGCCCGCCGAGCGGGCCCTGATCGTCCTCGAGGACGGGACCGTGCAGACCGGGCGCGCCTACGGCGCGCGCGGCACCACGGTCGGCGAGATCGTCTTCAACACCGGCATGACCGGCTACCAGGAGACGCTCACCGACCCCTCCTACCACCGGCAGATCGTCGTCATGACGGCGCCCCACATCGGGAACACCGGCGTCAACGACGAGGACCCCGAGTCGGGCAAGATCTGGGTCGCCGGGTACGTCGTGCGCGACGCGGCCCGCCGCGCGTCGAGCTGGCGCGCGCAGCGCACCCTGGACGAGGAGCTCGCCGCGCAGGGCGTCGTCGGCATCAGCGACGTCGACACGCGCGCCCTCACGCGCCACCTGCGCGAGCTCGGCGTGATGCGCGCCGGCATCTTCTCCGGCGACGCGCTCGTGCGCGACGGCTACCCGCGCACCGTGGAGGACCTCGTCGCCGAGGTGAAGGCGGCGCCCGCGATGGCCGGCGCCGACCTCGCGCGCGAGGTGAGCACGGACACGGCGTACGTCGTCGAGCCCTTCGAGGGCACGACGCCCGACGGCGAGCCCGTCGCCACCGTCGTCGCCGTCGACCTCGGCATCAAGTCCATGACGCCGCAGCGCCTCGCCCAGCGCGGCGTGCGCGTGCACGTGGTCCCCGCCGCGTCGACGATCGAGGACATCGAGGCGTACGCGCCCGACGGCGTGTTCTTCTCCAACGGCCCGGGCGACCCCGGGGCGGCGACGCACGAGGTCGAGCTGCTGCGCGGCGTCCTGGACCGCGGCACCCCGTTCTTCGGGATCTGCTTCGGCAACCAGATCCTCGGGCGCGCCCTCGGGTACGGCACGTACAAGCTCGCGTACGGACACCGCGGCATCAACCAGCCCGTCATGGACCGCCGCACCGGCAAGGTCGAGGTCACCGCGCACAACCACGGGTTCGCCGTGGACGCGCCGCTGGACGGCGAGTCCGTCGCCCCGCACGACGGCGGCCGCTACGGGCGCGTCGTCGTGTCCCACGTCGGGCTCAACGACCAGGTGGTCGAGGGGCTCGAGTGCCTCGACCTGCCCGCCTTCTCCGTCCAGTACCACCCCGAGGCCGCGGCCGGCCCCCACGACGCCGCGTACCTCTTCGACCGCTTCGTCGAGCTCATGGCGTCCCGACGCGCTCAGAGCTCCGCAGCCGCCGACCAGAACACCAAGGAGAGCTGACCGTGCCTCGCAGAACCGACATCTCCAGCGTCCTGGTCATCGGGTCCGGCCCGATCGTCATCGGCCAGGCGTGCGAGTTCGACTACTCCGGCACCCAGGCGTGCCGCGTGCTCAAGGAGGAGGGCCTGCGGGTCGTCCTCGTGAACTCGAACCCGGCCACGATCATGACCGACCCCGAGTTCGCCGACGCGACGTACGTCGAGCCCATCACGACCGAGGTCCTCACCTCGATCATCGCCAAGGAGCGCCCCGACGCGCTCCTGCCCACGCTCGGCGGGCAGACCGCGCTCAACGCGGCGATCGCGCTCGACGAGGCGGGCGTCCTCGCCGAGTACGGCGTGGAGCTCATCGGCGCGAACATCGAGGCGATCCAGAAGGGCGAGGACCGCCAGCAGTTCAAGGACGTCGTCGAGAAGTGCGGCGGCGAGTCGGCGCGCTCGGTCATCGTCCACACGGTCGACGAGGCCGTCGCGGCCGCGGGCGACCTCGGCTACCCGATGGTCGTGCGCCCGTCGTTCACGATGGGCGGCCTCGGCTCGGGCTTCGCGTACGACGAGGAGGAGCTGCGCCGCATCGTCGGGCAGGGCCTGCACTACTCCCCGGTGACCGAGGTGCTCCTCGAGGAGTCGATCCTCGGCTGGAAGGAGTACGAGCTCGAGCTCATGCGCGACAAGCACGACAACGTCGTGGTCGTGTGCTCGATCGAGAACGTCGACCCCGTCGGCGTGCACACGGGCGACTCGATCACGGTCGCGCCGTCGCTGACGCTCACGGACCGCGAGTACCAGAAGCTGCGCGACATCGGCATCGCGGTCATCCGCGAGGTCGGCGTCGACACGGGCGGCTGCAACATCCAGTTCGCCGTCGACCCGGACACGGGCCGCGTCATCGTCATCGAGATGAACCCGCGCGTCTCGCGTTCGTCGGCGCTCGCGTCCAAGGCGACCGGGTTCCCCATCGCGAAGATCGCGGCGAAGCTCGCCGTCGGCTACACGCTCGACGAGATCCCCAACGACATCACGCAGGTCACGCCGGCCTCGTTCGAGCCGACGCTCGACTACGTCGTCGTCAAGGTGCCGCGGTTCGCGTTCGAGAAGTTCCCGGCCGCCGACCCGACGCTGACGACGACCATGAAGTCCGTCGGCGAGGCCATGGCGCTCGGGCGCAACTTCACGGAGGCGCTCGGCAAGGCGCTGCGCTCGATCGACAAGGGCGGCTCGGTCTTCCACTGGGACGGCGACCCCGTCTCCGGCGCGGACCTCGACGAGCTCCTGGTGCGCATCGCGCGCCCCACGGAGAACCGGATCATCGGCGTCCAGCAGGCGCTGCGCGCCGGGGCGAGCGTGGAGCAGGTGTTCGAGGCCACGAAGATCGACCCGTGGTACCTCGACCAGATCCAGCTGGTCAACGAGGTGGCGGCGGCCGTCGCCGACGCGCCCGCGCTCACGGAGGACGTGCTGCGCGAGGCGAAGAAGCACGGCCTGTCCGACGCGCAGGTCGCGCGCCTGCGCGGCATGGGCCCCGCCGGCGAGGCGACCGTGCGCGAGGTGCGCTACGCGCTCGGCGTGCGCCCCGTCTACAAGACGGTCGACACGTGCGCGGCCGAGTTCGCGGCCCGCACGCCGTACCACTACTCGTCCTACGACCTCGAGACCGAGGTCGCACCGCGCGAGCGCGAGGCCGTGATCATCCTCGGCTCAGGCCCCAACCGCATCGGCCAGGGCATCGAGTTCGACTACTCGTGCGTGCACGCGGCGCTCACGCTGCGCGAGCGCTACGAGACGGTCATGGTCAACTGCAACCCGGAGACGGTCTCGACCGACTACGACACGTCCGACCGTCTCTACTTCGAGCCGCTCACGTTCGAGGACGTGCTCGAGGTCTACCAGGCCGAGCTCGCCGCGGGGCCGGTCAAGGGCATCATCGTGCAGCTCGGCGGGCAGACGCCGCTCGCGCTCGCGCAGCGCCTCGCGGACGCGGGCCTGCCGATCCTCGGCACGAGCCCCGAGGCGATCGACGCCGCCGAGGACCGCGGGGAGTTCGGCCGCGTGCTCGTCGAGGCGGGCCTGCCCGCCCCGGCGTTCGGCACGGCGCGCTCGCTCGACGAGGCGAAGGACGTCGCGGCCGGCATCGGCTACCCGGTGCTCGTGCGCCCGTCCTACGTGCTCGGTGGTCGCGGCATGGAGATCGTCTACTCGGCCGAGCAGCTCACGGGCTACGTCGAGCGTGCGCTCGCCGCGGCCGCCGCCGAGGACCGCACGGCAGGCACGCTGCCTGCGCCGCTGCTCATCGACCGCTTCCTCGACGACGCGATGGAGATCGACGTCGACGCGCTCTACGACGGCACCGAGCTGTTCCTCGGCGGCGTGATGGAGCACATCGAGGAGGCGGGCATCCACTCCGGCGACTCGGCGTGCGTCCTGCCGCCCGTGTCCCTCTCGGAGCAGGAGATCGAGCGCATCCGCCGCTCGACCGAGGCCATCGCCCAGGGCGTCGGGGTGCGCGGCCTGCTCAACGTGCAGTACGCGCTCGTCTCCGACGTGCTGTACGTCCTGGAGGCCAACCCGCGCGCGTCGCGCACGGTGCCGTTCGTCTCGAAGGCGACGGGCACGTCGCTCGCGAAGGCCGCGGCGCGCGTCATGGCCGGCGAGTCGATCGCCGAGCTGCGGGCCGCGGGCGTGCTGCCCGCCGACGGCGACGGCGGCACCCTGCCGCTCGACGCGCCGATCGCGGTCAAGGAGGCGGTCCTGCCGTTCAAGCGCTTCCGCACCGCGGACGGCGTCGTCGTGGACACGGTCCTCGGCCCGGAGATGCGCTCCACGGGCGAGGTCATGGGCTTCGACCGTGACTTCCCGCACGCGTTCGCCAAGTCGCAGGCCGCCGCGTTCGGCGGGCTGCCGACGTCGGGCCGCGTGTTCGTCTCGGTCGCCGACCGCGACAAGCGCTCGATCGTCTTCCCGGTCAAGCGCCTCGCGGAGCTCGGGTTCGAGATCCTCGCGACGGACGGCACGTCGAGCGTGCTGCGCCGCAACGGCATCGCGTCGCGCGTGGTGCGCAAGTTCTCCGCGGGCCGCGGGGCGGACGGCGAGCCGACGATCGTCGACCTCATCACGGCCGGCGAGGTGGACATGGTCATCAACACCCCGTCCGGCCAGGGCGCGCGGGCCGACGGCTACGAGATCCGGGCCGCCACGACCGCGGCGGACAAGCCGATCGCGACGACCGTCGACCAGCTCGCCGCGGCGGTGCAGGGCATCGAGGCGGTCCTCGCGGGACCGTTCGCGGTGGCCAGCCTCCAGGAGCACATGGCGGGCGAGGGCCTGACGGCCGGCGTCACGCTGCCCGCCGCCGCGGAGCGGGTGGGCGCGTGAGCGCGGGCTTCGGCGCGCGGCTCGCTGCCGCGACGGACGACCACGGGCCGCTCTGCGTCGGGATCGACCCGCACCCGGGCCTGCTCGCGGACTGGGGCCTGCCCGACGACGCGGCGGGGCTGCGCGAGTTCGGGCTGCGGGTCGTCGAGGCGGTCGGCGGGCGCGTGGCGGCGGTGAAGCCGCAGTCGGCGTTCTTCGAGCGGCACGGGTCGCGTGGCGTCGCGGCGCTCGAGGAGGTGCTGGCGGCGGCCCGTGCGGCGGGCACGCTCGCGATCATGGACGCCAAGCGCGGCGACATCGGCTCGACCATGGCCGCCTACGCGGACGCGTACCTGCGCGACGGCTCCCCGCTGGCGGCGGACGCGCTGACGGTCTCGCCGTACCTCGGCTTCGGTTCGCTCCAGCCCGCGGTGGACGCCGCCCTGGAGACCGGGCGCGGGCTGTTCGTGCTGTGCCTCACCTCGAACCCCGAGGGGGCCGAGGTGCAGCACGCGCGCCGCGGCGCCGGGGCCGACGTGGAGTCGGTCGCGGCGCACGTGGCGCGCGAGGCCGCGCGGCTCAACGTGCCCGTCGTCGAGTCGGGCGACGCGCTCGGACCGGTCGGGCTCGTCGTCGGTGCGACCATCGCCGACGCCGCGGCCCGCACCGGCACGGACCTCGCGGCGGTGCGGGGCCCGCTCCTGGCCCCCGGCGTGGGTGCGCAGGGCGCGGGAGCGGCCGAGCTCGCCGCCGTGTTCGGGGACGCGCGGCGCCAGGTGCTCGCGTCCTCCTCGCGCGGCGTCCTGCGTGCAGGACCGGACGCCGACGCCCTGCGCGCCGCGGCGCGAGCGGCCACGGACGAGGCGGCGCAGGCCCTGCGCGGCTGAGAGACCGACCCGGGCGGCGGGGCCGGCACCTGCGGGTGCCGGCCCCGCCGTCGTTCCGGGACGTGGTCGGCGAGGGTCCGGGCACGCTGGTCGTCGTCGTGCCGTGCGAGACTGCGCCCATGACCTCCCACGACACGTCCCACGACGCGGGCCCGCGCGGCTCCGGCACGCCCACGGAGGCGGCTGCCGCCGTACCGGCACCCGAGGGCGCGGCCGTGCCGGGCGCGCTGGACGTGCCGGGCACGTGGAACGCGCGCGACGTCGGAGGACGGGCGGTCCCGATCGGCCACGACGAGCCCCTGCGCACCGGCGTCCTGCTGCGGACGGCGAGCCTGTCGCGCCTGACCCCGGCGGGCCAGGCGGCGCTCTCCGACCTCGGGGTGACGACGGTCCTCGACCTGCGCGGGGACGACGAGCTCGAGCGCGACGGTGCGGACGCGGTGCCGGGCGGCGTGCGGGTGCTGCGCCGCGGCATGGACCCCGCGCAGGGCCTGCAGGCCGGGGGCGGCGGGGGAGCGTCGGCCGACCCCGCGGCGCTGATCGCGGGCCTGCTGGCGGCGGACGACCCGACCGCGGTCGCGCGCCGCATGATGCACGGCGTGTACGCGACGTTCGTCCAGGACCCGGGCATCCGCGCGACGGTCGGGCGCGTGCTCGGCGAGGTCGCGTCGTCGGACGGCGCCGCGGTCGTGCACTGCTCGGCGGGCAAGGACCGCACCGGGTGGGTGGTCGCCCTCGCCCAGTACGTCGCGGGCGTCGGGGAGGAGGACCGCCTGGCGGAGTACCTCGCGAGCCGGTCGGCCGTGGGTGGACTCGCCGCGCTCGTCCCGCCCATCCCGGGCCTGTCCCCGGACGCGCTGGCCCCGGTCCTCACGGTGGAGCCGGAGTACCTCGAGGCGGCGTGGGAGCTCGCCGCCCGCGAGCACGGGAGCGTGGACGGCTACCTCGTCGCGTGCGGGGTGACCACGGCCGTGCGCGACGCGCTCGTCGCGCGCCTCGTGGCGTCCTGACGGTCCCCCTCGGTCACCTCACGACGCCCCTCGCTGCGCCGACGGCGCGCGACGCGCCCTGCCCAGTCGTTGCCCGATCCGTCGAGGCTCGCTACTTTCGAGGGGTCGGCTCCGTGCGTCGGCGCAGGTCGCCCGGGTGATTCACCCGATTAGGGCTCCTCGTCGGGGCACGCCGGGACGACTGAGTGGGCCCATCCGCCTGACGACGAGTAGGTGACTTGCGTGGCACTTCCACCCCTGACCCCAGAACAGCGCGCGGCGGCGCTCGAGAAGGCCGCAGAGGCCCGACGCGTGCGCGCCGAGGTGAAGAACAGGCTCAAGTACTCCCAGGGCTCCCTGAAGGAGGTCATCGAGCGCGGGCAGACGGACGACATGATCGGCAAGCTCAAGGTGGTCTCGTTGCTGGAGTCCCTGCCCGGCGTGGGTAAGGTGAAGGCTCGGGCGATCATGGAGGAGATCGGGATCGCCGAGACACGTCGTGTCCGCGGCCTCGGCCCCCACCAGTCCGCGGCCCTCATCGAGAGGTTTGGCTGACATTTCCGCGCACCCGTCCGACCCGACGCCGCACGCCCCCGCCGAGGGGACGTCGGCGTCGGTGGTCTCACCCGGCCCCGCCCGCCTGACCGTCCTTGCCGGTCCGACCGCCGTGGGGAAGGGGACGGTGTCGGCGGACATCCGGGCCCGGTACCCGGAGGTGTGGCTGTCCGTGTCCGCCACCACGCGCGACCCGCGACCGGGGGAGGTGGACGGCGTCCACTACCTGTTCGTCGGCGCCGACGAGTTCGCCCGCATGGTCGCGGACCGGGAGCTGCTCGAGTGGGCGGTGGTGCACGGTCGCAACAGCTACGGCACGCCCCGGCGTGCGGTCGAGGAGAAGCTCGCCGCGGGCGTGCCGGCGCTCCTGGAGATCGACCTCCAGGGCGCCCGCCAGGTGCGGGCCTCGATGCCCGAGGCGCGCTTCGTGTTCCTCGCCCCGCCGAGCTGGGACGAGCTGGTGCGCCGGCTCGTCGGCCGCGGCACGGAAGACGCGGAGGAGCGCGAGCGTCGGCTCACCACGGCGCGGGTCGAGCTCGCGGCGGAGTCGGAGTTCGACCACGTCATCGTCAACGACGAGGTGCATCGCGCGACGGACGAGCTCGTGCGCGTCATGGGGCTCGAGCCCCGGCCCGTCGTGGGCGGGACGGGTGACGCCGCGCGGTCGGCGGATCCTGCGCCGTCCGAGCGCACCGAGCAGCACACTCAGCAGCACACCGAGTAGACTGTCCTGCGGTGCCCGCGCGCGGGCCCGCTCCCCGGTGGGCCGCAGGCCCGGTCCGCGGACCCGGCGACTGCCCGGGGCCGCGCCGCCCGGCCCCGGACGGAGCGGTCGGCGCGCCGCCGCCATCGACCAGCTGCAGCCGTCGGCTGCAGACCCTTGAACCCACGGAGCGAACTGTGTCCGGAACCGTCGCCGCCCCCGAGGGCATCACCGACCCGCCGATCGACGACCTGCTGGAGCACGTCGACTCGAAGTACGCGCTCGTCATCTACTCGGCCAAGCGCGCGCGCCAGATCAACGCGTACTACTCGCAGCTCAGCGAGGGCCTGCTGGAGAACGTCGGGCCGCTGCTCGAGACGCGCAACCAGGAGAAGCCGCTGTCGATCGCGATGCGCGAGATCAACGCGGGCCTGCTCACGATCGAGGCCGAGCCCGACGAGGCCGACGAGGCCTGAGCCCGTACGCCGCGCCCCTCACGACGAGGGCGCGGCGTTCGTGCGTCCACGGCCGTCCGCCCCCGGGGTGGACGCGGAGTTCGAGCGGGACCGGCGGGAGGAGCGACATGCGGATCGTGCTCGGGGTGAGCGGCGGGGTCGCGGCCTACAAGGCCGTGCTGCTGCTGCGGCTGCTGCGCGAGCAGGGTCATCGGGTGCGCGTGGTGCCCACGGCGTCGGCGCTGCGGTTCGTCGGCGCGCCCACGTGGGAGGCGCTGTCGGGCGAGCCGGCGACGGACCAGGTGTTCGAGGACGTGGAGCACGTCCCGCACGTCGCGCTGGGCCAGGGCGCGGACCTGGTGGTCGTGGCGCCCGCGACCGCGGACCTGCTCGCGCGGGCGGCGTCGGGCCGGGCGGACGACCTGCTGACCTCGACGCTGCTGACCGCGCGCTGCCCGGTCGTGATGGCACCCGCGATGCACACCGAGATGTGGGAGCACCCGGCCACGCGCGCGAACGTGGCCACGCTGCGCGAGCGCGGCGTGCACGTGATCGAGCCCGCGTCGGGCCGTCTGACGGGTGCCGACACGGGCCCGGGGCGCCTGCCCGAGCCCGACGAGATCGCGCGCGTCGCCCTGGCCGTCGCGGGGGGCGCCGCCGACGAGGCGGGCGCCAGCGGGGAACCGGCGCCGGTGCGCGACCTCGCGGGTCGTCGGGTCGTGGTCTCCGCGGGCGGCACGCGCGAGCCGATCGACCCGGTCCGCTTCATCGGCAACCGGTCCAGCGGGCGCCAGGGGGTCGAGCTCGCGCGGGCGGCGCGGGCGCGGGGCGCCCACGTGACGCTCGTCGCGGCGAACCTGGCCCCGGACGTCGCCGCGCTGGTGCGGGACGCCGGCCTGGACGACGTGGTCGGGGTCGAGACGACGGCCCAGCTGCGCGACGCGGTGCGCGCCGCGGCGGCGTCGGCGGACGTCGTCGTGATGGCCGCTGCGGTCGCGGACTTCCGCCCGGCGCACGCGCCCGGGGCGAAGATCAAGAAGGTGCCGGGCCGCGGGCCGGAGCCGATCGCGCTCGTCGAGAACCCGGACGTGCTCGCCGAGCTCGCGCACGACCGGCTGCGCGCCGGCCAGGTCGTCGTGGGGTTCGCGGCCGAGACGGGCGACGCGGACGGCTCGGTGCTCGACCACGGCCGGGCGAAGGCGCGCCGCAAGGGCGCGGACCTGCTCGTCGTGAACGCGGTGGGCGAGAGCCTCGGGTTCGGCGTCGACGCGAACGACGTGACCGTCGTCGACGGGTCCGGCGACGTCGTCGCGACGGCGGGGGGCACCAAGCGCGCGGTGGCGGACGCCGTCTGGGACGTCGTCGCGGGCCGGGTGGCCGCGGCGACGGAGGACGTCGGGGCCGCACGGGTCGAGTAGACGCCCGTCTCGTCTCGCGTGCCGGATGCCCGCGCCCACGCCTCGGGACAGTAGGCTGTGCGGCATGGCTGATCTGCGTCTGTTCACGTCCGAGTCCGTCACCGAGGGGCACCCGGACAAGGTCTGCGACCAGATCTCCGACTCCATCCTCGACGCGCTCCTGACGCAGGACCCGACGTCCCGCGTGGCGGTCGAGACCATGGTCACCACGGGCCTCGTGCACGTCGCGGGCGAGGTGACCACGGACGCGTACGTCGAGATCCCGCAGATCGTGCGCGACGTCGTGCGCCGCATCGGGTACACGTCGTCCGCGATCGGCTTCGACGCGGACTCGTGCGGCATCTCCGTGTCGATCGGGCAGCAGTCGCCCGACATCGCGCAGGGCGTCGACAAGAGCCTCGAGGAGCGCGACGACCAGCGCGACCACGACCCCCTCGACGTGCAGGGCGCGGGCGACCAGGGCCTGATGTTCGGGTACGCGAGCGACGACACCCCGAGCCTCATGCCGCTGCCGGTCTGGCTCGCGCACCGCCTCGCGGAGCGTCTCGCGCTCGTGCGGCGCGACGGGACGGTGCCGGGGCTGCGCCCGGACGGCAAGACGCAGGTCACCATCGGGTACGACGGCGACCGTGCGGTCACGCTCGACACGGTCGTCCTGTCCACGCAGCACGACCCGGACGTGCGGCAGGACACGCTGCACCGGCTCGTCGCGGACGACGTCGTCGCGCCGGTCCTGGAGGCCGCGGGGGTGGACCTCGACACGCGCGAGACGCGCCTGTTCGTCAACCCGACGGGCACCTTCGTCGTCGGCGGCCCGCAGGGCGACGCCGGCCTCACCGGGCGCAAGATCATCGTGGACACCTACGGCGGCATGGCCCGCCACGGAGGCGGCGCGTTCTCCGGCAAGGACCCGTCGAAGGTGGACCGCTCCGCCGCGTACGCGACGCGCTGGGTCGCGAAGAACGTCGTCGCGGCGGGCCTCGCGCGCCGCTGCGAGGTGCAGGTCGCGTACGCGATCGGCAAGGCGCACCCCGTGGGCCTGTACGTGGAGACGTTCGGCACGGAGAAGGTGCCGGTCGAGCGCATCACGGCCGCGATCCGCGAGGTGTTCGACCTGCGCCCCGCGGCGATCATCCGTGACCTGGACCTGCTGCGCCCCATCTACGCCGCGACGGCCGCGTACGGGCACTTCGGGCGCGAGCTGGACCAGTTCACGTGGGAGCGCACGGACCGCGTCGCGGACCTGCAGTCCCAGGTGTGACGAGCCCGGCCCGGCTTCGCACGGCCGCGCCGGTTCGCCTGCCGGTCGACCTGCTGGCGTGCCCGAGCGTCCGCGCGCTCGGCGAGGTGCCGCCCGCCCGCCCGGTCGTGACGGCGGCGCGTGGTTCGATGACGTCGTGAGCGAGCCCGAGGACACGTCGCAGGCGGTGCAGGACACCCTGCCGGGCGTCTCGGCGCCCGCGGCACGGCGCCCGGCCGTCCCGGCGTCCCAGCAGGTCGCGGCGCACCTGCCCGTCGCGCGCCTGGCGCTCGACCTGGCGCCCCCGCACCTGGACCGCGCGTTCGACTACCTCGTGCCCGCCACGATGTCCGACGACGCGCAGCCCGGCGTGCGGGTCAAGGTGCGGTTCGCCGGCCGCGACGTCGACGGGTACGTCCTGGAGCGGACCGAGCGCTCCGACCACGACGGCCGCCTGCTGCCGCTGCGCCGCGTCGTCTCGCCGGAGCCGGTGCTCTCGCCGGCCGTGGCGCGGCTCGCGCGCTCGGTCGCCGACCACTACGCGGGCACCCTGTCGGACGTGCTCCGCCTCGCCGTCCCGCCCCGGCACGCGCGCGCCGAGCAGGCGCTCGCGGCCGCCGTCGCCGCGGCACCCGGGAGCGGCGCCGCGGGGGCCACGACGCCGGCGGGCGAGTCCGGCGCGGCACACCCCGCCCCGTCAGAGGCCGCAGGGTCCGGTGCGGCGTCCGGCGGGTCCGTGTGGGCCCCGTACCGCGCCGGCGCGGCGTTCCTCGCGCACGTCGCGGGCGGGGGCGCGCCGCGGGCGGTGTGGACCGCGCTGCCGGGCCTCGCGCCGCCCGCCCCTCCTGCCTCGGTGCCGGGGCAGGTCGAGCGCGGGAAGGGTGCCGCGCGGGTGCGCCGGGCGGCGGACCCGCTGCCCGTGACGCACTGGGCCGCGGCCGTCGCGGAGGCGGTGCGCGCGGCCCGGTCGGGCGGCCGGGGGGCGCTCGTCGTCGTGCCCGACGCGCGGGACGTGGACCAGGTCTGCGCCGCCCTGGACGCCGCGGGGCTGCCCCCGTGGGACGCCGCGACCGGGGGCGAGGTGGTGCGCCTCACCGCGGACGAGGGACCGGCGCCCCGGTACCGCGGCTTCCTCGCGGTGCTGCACGGCCGGGCGCGGGTCGTCGTGGGGACCAGGGCGGCGGCGTTCGCCCCGGTGGCGGACCTCGGTCTCGTGGTGTGCTGGAACGACGGCGAGGACACGCTCGCCGAGCCGCGTGCCCCCTACCCGCACGCGCGCGAGGTGCTCGCGCTGCGCAGCGACCAGGAGGGTGCCGCGTTCCTCCTCGGGTCGCACGGCCGCACGGTCGCGGCGCACGCGCTCGTGACCCGGGGCTGGGCGCACGATCTGGCGGCGCCGCGCGACGTCGTGCGGGCACGGGCGCCCCGGGTCCGCGCCCTGACCTCCGTGGAGCTCGCCGCCGAGGGCCCGGGCGCCGCGGCCCGCATCCCGACCGCGGCGTGGCGCGCGGCTCGCTCCGCGCTCGAGCAGGGGCCTGTGCTGGTGCAGGTGCCCCGCTCGGGGTACGTGCCCGTCGTCGCGTGCGGGCGCTGCCGCACGCCGGCGCGCTGCACCGTGTGCCACGGCCCGCTCGCGCTGTCCGGCCCGCAGGCGACGCCGCAGTGCGCGTGGTGCGGGGCGCTCGCGGGCGGGTGGTCGTGCGCGGAGTGCCACTGGACGGGGCTGCGGTCGGTGCGCGTGGGGTCGCAGCGCACGGCGGAGGAGCTGGGACGCGCGTTCGCGGGCGTGCCCGTGCAGGTGTCCGGCGCGGCCGCGGCGGGCGGCGTGCTGGGCGCGGTGTCGTCCCGACCGGCGCTCGTCGTCGCGACGCCGGGTGCGGAGCCGGTCGCCGAGGGCGGGTACGCGGCGGCGCTCCTGCTCGACGCCGCCGTGAGCACCGCGCACGTCGGGCTGGACGTCGCGCAGGACGCGCTCGCGCGCTGGCTCGCCGCGGCGGCGCTCGTGCGTCCGGCGACCGCGGGCGGGCAGGTGCTGCTCGTCGGCGACGCCGCCCCGGCGCCGACCAACGCGCTCGTGCGCTGGGACCCGGCGCTCCTCGCGGACCGGGAGCTCGACGAGCGGGCCGAGCTGTCCCTGCCGCCCGCCGTCCGGGTGGCGGCGGTGACGGGGGACCGCCCGGCCGTCGCGGCGCTGCTGGGGCGGGTGGAGCTGGCGCGGCCCGACGCCGTCCTCGGTCCCGTGGAGGTGCCCGCGCCCCCGCCGCGCGGGCGGGCGCCGGGGGCGGGCGGCCCAGGGAGCGGGGCCGTCGACGGCCCGGGGCCGGGGATGCTGGACGCCCCACCCGTGCGCGCCGTCGTGCGGGTGCCCGTGCGCGACGGCCGGCGGCTCGCGCGTGAGCTCGCCGCGTCCCTCGCGGTGCGGTCGGCGCGCCGGGAGCCGGGTAGCGTGCGGGTGGAGCTCGACCCGAAGGAGATCCTGTGACGACTCACCACCCCGCGCCGACCAGCGGCACCCCCGAGCGCGCGATCGACGCCGTGCTGTACGACTTCGGCAACGTGCTGGTGGGCTGGGACCCGTACGGCGCGTACGCCGGGCTGGAGCGGGAGGTGGTCGACGCGTTCTTCGCCGACGTCGACTTCCGGGTCCTCAACCACGAGCGCGACGCCGGGGCCACGTGGGCGGACGCGCGCGCCGCCGTCGCGGCGTCCCACCCGCACCACGTGGCGCTCCTGGACCGCTACGTCGCGGAGTTCCCCGCGACGCTCACCGGCCCCGTGGAGGGCTCCGAGGAGCTGGTGCGCGAGCTGCGCGACCTCGGGCTGCGCCTCTACGGGCTGACGAACTGGTCCGCCGAGCTGTACCCCCACGCCGGGCCCGCCGCCCCGGCCACGACCCTCATGGAGGACGTCCTCGTCTCCGGGCGCGAGGGTCTCGCCAAGCCCGACCCCGCGATCTTCGCGCTCGCGGTCGACCGGTTCGGCCTCGACCCGGCGCGCACGCTCTTCACCGACGACAGTCCCGCGAACATCGACGCCGCGGCCCGGCTCGGCCTGCGCACGCACCTCTTCGACGGCACGCCCGGCCTGCGCGCCGCCCTGCGCGACCTCGGCGTGCCCGTCGCGCGGTGACGGTCGCCGCGGGCGTCCGTGGCGCGTCCCGCACCGCGCGGGCCGGACGTGGTCGACCGGGGTCCCCGGGCTGACGGGCGCCGACCCTTCCGCGGGTGCGCGGCGTCTGCTGGGATGAGAGCCGTGCTCCCCGCTCGGCGACCGGCCCTCATGGCGTCCGCGCTGCTCGTGGTGGCGGCGCTCGCGGCCTGCTCCGACGGCGCGCCGAGCGCGACCGCACGGTGGCACGTCGCTCCGGACGCGGACCTCGCGGGGGACGTGCTGCCGATCGTGGTCGAGCACGGCGCCGCCTGCGAGGAGTACGCGGGCGTCGACGTCGTCGAGAGCGACGACGCGGTCGAGATCACCGTGCGGGTGGTCGTCCGGCGACCGGAGGAGGGGTCCGTGTGCACCGAGGCGGCGATCTCGCGCCGGGTGGACGTCCCCCTGGACGTGCCGCTCGGCGCGCGGACGGTGGGCGGACCAGGGCACGAGGAGACTCCCGCGCTCGGGTAGCGCGGCTCCCGACCGCGCGGTCGGGAGCGCCGCGCGACCTAGACTCGGGCCCATGCGCCTGCTGTTCGCCGGGACCCCGGATACCGCGGTCCCGTCCCTCGACGCCCTCCTCGACTCCCGCCACGACGTCGTCGCCGTCCTCACGCGCGCCGACGCGCCGTCGGGCCGGGGGCGGCGCCTGACCCCGAGCCCCGTCCGCGTGCGCGCGGAGGAGGCCGGGATCCCCGTGATCACCGACCGCCCCCGCGGCGAGGAGTTCCTCGCGCGCCTCGCGGAGCTCGACGTCGACGCGGCACCCGTCGTCGCGTACGGGGAGATCCTGCGCCCCGACGTGCTCGCCGTGCCGCGGCACGGGTGGGTCAACCTGCACTTCTCCGTCCTGCCGGCCTGGCGCGGCGCCGCGCCCGTGCAGCGCGCGATCATCGCCGGGGACGAGGTCACCGGCGCCACGACGTTCCTCATCGAGGAGGGCCTGGACTCCGGCCCCACCCTCGGCACGACGACCGAGACCATCCGTCCTCGCGACACCGCCGGGGACCTCCTCGGCCGCCTCGCCGTGTCCGGCGCGGGCCTGCTCGTCGCGACGCTCGACGCGCTCGAGGACGGGACCCTGCGCCCGCAGCCCCAGCCCGCCGACGGCGTCTCCCACGCCGCGAAGCTCACGCCCGCCGACGCGGAGGTGCGCTGGGACCACCCGGCGCTCGCGGTCGACCGCCTCGTGCGGGGCTGCACCCCGGCGCCGGGCTCCTGGACCACGGTCCCCGGTCCCGACGGCGCGCGCGCCCGCCTCGGCCTCGGCCCGGTGACGCCGCGCCCCGACGTCACGGACCTCGCCCCCGGGCAGGTGCGCGCCGGGAAGAAGGAGGTGCTCGTCGGCACCGCGACGCACGCCGTCCGGCTCGGGGACGTCGCGCCCGTCGGCAAGAAGCAGATGCCCGCCGCCGACTGGGCGCGCGGGGCACGCCTCCCCGAAGAGCTCGTGCTCGGCGCGGAGGTCGCCCGATGAGCGGCGGCACGCCCGCGGACCGCGACCGCGCCGCCATGGACCGCCGGCCGTCGACCAGGGGATCGAACGCACGTTCGAACGATCGGGCGAACGGATCCGCCCGGGACGGCCGCGAGTCGAACGCGCGTTCGAGCGCGCGCCGAGAGGCCGGGCGCGACGGCTCGAACGCCCGTTCGAACAGGTCGGACGGTGGCCAGGACCGCCGTGCCGACGATCGCCGCGACGCCCGCGGGCGCCAGCGCGGCGCCGCCCGCTCCCGGGGCGATACGTCCCGCAGCGCGCACGCACCCTCCCAGCGCCGCAAGGGCACCGACCCCGCCCGCGCCGTCGCCTACGACGTCCTGCGGCAGGTCGACGGCTCCGACGCCTACGCCAACCTCGTCCTGCCCCCGCTGCTGCGCGAGCGCGGCATCCGCGGCCGCGACGCGGGGTTCGCCACCGAGCTCGCCTACGGCACCCTGCGCCTGCGCGGGCGCTACGACGCGATCCTCGCGCTGTGCCTCGACCGCCCCCTCGAGCGCCTCGACCCGCCCGTGCTCGACGTCCTGCGGCTCGGCGCGCACCAGCTCCTCGGCATGCGCGTGCCCCAGCACGCCGCCGTGTCCGAGACCGTCGGCCTGGCCCGGGAGCGCACCGGCGCCGGCAGCGCCCAGCTCGTCAACGCCGTCCTGCGCCGCGTCGCCCGCACCCCCCTCGACGACTGGCTCACCACCATCGCCGACGACGCCCCGGACGCCCTCGCGGCGCTCGCGGCCACCCAGAGCCACCCCGTGTGGATCGCCCGCGCCCTGCGCGACGCCCTCGCCGGCAACGGGCGCCCCGTCGCCGAGCTCGACGCCCTCCTCGCCGCCGACAACGACGCCCCCCGCGTCACGCTCGTCGCCCGTCCCGGCCTCGCCGACCCCGACGAGCTGGCCGACGGCGACGACCGCGTCACGCCCTCGCGCTGGGCCCCCACCGCGCTGCGCCTCGAGGGCGGCGACCCCGCCGCGTTCGGCGCCGTGCGCGACGGCCGCGCCGGCGTCCAGGACGAGGGCAGCCAGCTCGTCGCGCTCGCGCTCGCCGCCGCACCGCTCACCGGACCGCAGCCCGGCTCCACCGGCGACGACGCGCGCTGGCTCGACCTGTGCGCCGGCCCCGGCGGCAAGGCCGCGCTCCTCGCGGCGCTCGCGGCCGAGCGCGGGGCCCGCCTCGTCGCCAACGAGGTCCAGCCGCACCGCGCACGCCTCGTGGAGAACGCGCTCGCCGCCGTGCCCGCGGACGCCGTGGAGGCCGTGCGCACGGGCGACGGGCGCGCCGTCGGGCAGGACGAGCCGGGTGCGTACGACCGCGTGCTCCTCGACGCCCCCTGCACCGGCCTCGGTGCGCTGCGCCGTCGTCCCGAGTCCCGGTGGCGGCGCACCCCGGCGGACCTCGCGACCCTCACCGGGCTCCAGCGCGAGCTCCTCGACTCCGCACTCGACGCCGTCCGGCCCGGGGGAGTGGTCGGGTACGTCACGTGCTCGCCCCACCTCGCCGAGACCCAGGTCGTCGTCGCCGACGTGCTCCGCCGCCGCGACGACGTCGAGGTCCTCGACGCCCCGGCCGTCGTGCGCGACGTCGTGCGCCCCGAGGCGCGCGACACGATCGAGCTCGGCGACCGCCAGGACGTCCAGCTCTGGCCGCACGTCCACGGCACCGACGCCATGCACCTCACGCTCCTCCGTCGCGTCTGACCAGGCCACAGTGCCTTTGTCAGGATATTCGGCGGAAGTCTGTGTCATGATAGTCGGACATGGTTCGCTGGCAGGAGGGAAGACGCGATGACAGGACACTGGACGGGCGCCCGGAGCGCGCGCGACATCGGCGCGGCCGTCCGCAGGGTACGGCGAGCGCAGGGCATCACTCAGGCGGAGCTCGCCGACGACCTCGGAATCACCCGCCAGTATCTCTCCGAGCTCGAGAACGGCGTCGACAACCTCTACATCACCCGGCTCTTCGAGGTCCTCGACCACCTCGACATCTCCCTCCGCCTCGAGGACCGATCGTGAGACGGGCCGAGGAGCTCGACCTCTGGCTCTACGGGACTCACGCCGGGCGCTTCACGCGACGACGAGACGATCGCGTCGACCTCACATGGACAGACGAGGCCTACGAACGGTGGGGGATCGGCGCGCGAACGCTGTCCCACCTCCTCCCGATGGAACCCGACGAACCACCACACCCCGCCCGGGCCACCGCATGGCTCGACGGGCTCATGCCCGAGGGCCGCGCCCGCGACCAGATGGCCATGGAAGCCGCCGTCGACCCCGAGGACCACCTCTCGTTCTTCACGGCGTACGCAGGCGACACCATCGGGGCCGTAGAGCTGCGCCCTCCAGGCCAAGCCGGCCATCGATCCGTTCCCGCCGAACGGCTCGACGACGCCGCGGTCGCCAGGCTCCTTCGAGAAGGCGTCGCGCGATTCGGCGGCGTCGGACGAAGCAAGCACCTCACCAGCTCCCTGCCCGGCATGGAACCCAAGATCACCCTCCTCCACGACGAGCACGGCTGGGCCCGCCCCCACGGATCCGCCCCCACCACCCACATCCTCAAGGTCGCCCGCCCCTCCGACTCACCCACCGCCGACCTCGTCAACACCGAGGCCGCCGCCCTCGACCTCGCCCGCCGCGTCGGCCTCACCACCGTCGACGCGCACGTCACCGAGTTCGACGGCGAACGCGCCATCGTCGTCACCCGCTACGACCGCATCCCCGACCCCCGCGAACCCAGCGGCACCGCCCGCCTCCACCAGGAGGACGCCGCCCAGGCCCTCGGCATCAACACCCGCGACCCCGAACGCAAGTTCCAGCACGGACGCCGCTTCCCTTCCCTCGCCGCCATCGCCCGCACCCTCCGCGACGACGGCACCCGCCCCGACCCCCTCCTCGCCCTCACCACCTTCAACCTCGCCCTCGGCAACACCGACGCCCACGCCAAGAACATCTCCGTCCTCCGCCACGCCGACGGCACCGTCCGCCTCGCCCCCGCCTACGACGTCTCCATGCACCTCCACCACGACCACGCCTCCCGCGTCTTCGCCATGGACGTCGCCGGAGAACGCGACATGGACCGCCTCACCGCCGACCACCTCGTCACCGAAGGCACCACCTGGGGCCTGCCCCGCCGCCGCGCCCAGCGCGCCGTCGTCCAGACCCTCGACGCACTCCTCGCGGCGCTCGCGGACGTCGACCGCGACGCCCACCCCGGCGTGAGCCGCCACGCCTGGCGCACCGTCGAGCAGCGCACCACCGACCTCCGCCGAGGCATCCTCGCCTGATCCCGGCTCGCCGAGGTAGAGCCCTGGTCGTGCCCGACGGCACGACCACGCCTCTACCTCGGCGCGTCGGGCGGGCTGTGAGGGTCTCGTCGCCGGGTCAGAGGGAGCGCTGGAGGAGGATCGTGTCGACCCAGCGGCCGTGCTTGAAGCCGACGGCGGTGAGGCGGCCGGTCTCGACGAAGCCGAAGCGCCGGTGGAGGGGGAGCGAGCCCGCCGCCTCGGGGACGTCGGCGACGACCGAGACGACCTGCCGGACGCCTGCGGAGACGCACGCGTCGAGCAGCGCGCCCAGCAGCGCGGTGCCGATCCCGTGCCCGGTGTGGTCGGGGTCGAGGTAGATCGTGTCCTCGGCGGTGTGTCGGTACGCGGGCTTCGGGCGCCATGCGGACGCGTAGGCGTAGCCAGCGACCACCGGGTGGCCCGTGCCGTCCGGACCTGGCGGCCCGTCGACCTCGGCGACGAGGAACGGCAGGCCGCGAGCGGTGACGTCGTCGAGCTTGCGCTCCCACGCGGGGACGTCCCAGACCTCCTCCTCGAACGTCACGCACGTGTCGCGGACGAAGGGCGCGGCGATCGCGGCGACGCGGCCGAGGTCGGCCCGCGTGGCGGCGCGCACCCGGACGCCCGCGGGGACCGGTGTCGGCCCTGTCGGCCCTGTCGGCGCAGGTGGGCGTCGGGTGCCGGGGGAGGGGAGGCTGCTCACGGGACGAGCCTACGAGCGTCGAGGGCGGGCGGAGGCACCCTAGGCTGGAGCCATGGCAGCCCTCATCGCACCGAGCATCCTGTCCGCCGACTTCGCGAACCTCGAGCGCGACCTGAACGCCATCTCGACGGCGGACTACGCGCACGTCGACGTCATGGACAACCACTTCGTGCCGAACCTCACGCTCGGGCTGCCGGTGTTCGAGCGCCTGGCGCAGGTGTCGCCGGTGCCGATCGACGCGCACCTCATGATCGAGGACCCGGACCGCTGGGCGCCGGCGTACGCGGAGGCGGGTGCCGCGTCGGTGACGTTCCACGCCGAGGCCGCTGCCGCCCCTGTGCGGCTCGCACGCGAGCTCCGGCGCCTCGGGTCCCGTGCAGGCCTCGCGCTGCGCCCTGCGACGCCCGTGGAGCCCTTCCTGGACCTCCTGGCGGAGGTCGACATGATCCTCGTCATGACGGTCGAGCCGGGCTTCGGCGGGCAGTCGTTCATCGAAGGGACCCTCCCGAAGATCCGACGGGCGCGCGAGGCCGTGAGCGAGTCCGGGCTGGACGTGTGGATCCAGGTCGACGGGGGAGTGTCGCGCACGACCATCGAGCGGGCGGCCGACGCGGGGGCCAACGTCTTCGTCGCCGGGTCGGCGGTGTACGGGGCGGAGAGCGTGCCGGGTGAGATCCAGGCGCTGCGCGAGCTGGCGGAGGCGTCGGCGCACGCACACTGACGACCGGCCGAGAGGGAGCCCGCACCTCGGGCTCCCTCTCTCGTAGCGACAAAAATAGTGTGCCAAGCGGTCATGACGACCCCCACCTACCGAGGCCGGTCACCACACAGCACGGAGGGGAGGAGTCGTTCGGTCACGTCTGCTCGGCAGGCGGACAGGCGGGCCCCGGGGAATGCGCGAGTAGCATGCTCGGTTGGAAGCAGCAGTACGCACGAACGTGCTCCGGGGTCGGTGCAATTCCGAGCCGGCGGTGACAGTCCGCGACCCGCGCCCACGCGCGGTTGACCTGGTGGAACTCCAGGACCGACGGTGACAGTCCGGATGGGAGGAAGCACGTGCGGCGCGGCCACGCCTGGGCGTGGTGCTCCGGCGACCCGTCGGAGCACCCGTCCGTGACGGCGACGGCCTCGCCGTGGTGAGCGACGCCGTCGGGCCCGTCCAGGCCTGACCCCGCCGCCCGCCCTCACCCCGGAGCACGCGTGCCCGGGAGGAGGACGATGGGCGAGCACCCCAGGACCCTGACGATCGACGCCGCGATGACGCGCGCGCTCGAGCTCGCGGGACGCGGACCCGCGCACGGACCCAACCCCCGGGTCGGCTGCGTCCTGCTGGGGCCCGCCCCGCACGGCCCTGCCCTGCCAGACGGCGCCGCGCCCGACTCGGTGGACCCGCACCCGCGGCCGGTCCTCGCCGAGGGATACCACCGAGGTGCGGGGACGCCGCACGCCGAGGCCGCCGCCCTCGCGGACGCCCGGGCGCGCGGCGTCGACGTCACCGGCGCGACCGCCGTCGTGACGCTCGAGCCGTGCGCCCACACCGGCCGCACGGGGCCGTGCGCGGACGCGCTCGTGGCCGCGGGGGTGGCCGAGGTCGTGCACGCCGTCGACGACCCGAACCCCGTGGCGACGGGTGGTGCGCACCGCCTGCGCGCGGCCGGGGTGCGCGTCGTGCGCGGCCTGCGCGCCGCCGAGGGCGAGGAGCTCCTCCGGGTGTGGCTGACGTCCGTGCGACGCGGTACGCCGTACGTGACGCTCAAGACGGCGACGACGCTCGACGGGTACGTCGCGGCCGAGGACGGCACGAGCCGCTGGATCACCGGGCCGGCGGCCCGCGAGCACGCGCACCGCGTGCGCGCCGAGGTCGACGCGATCGTCGTCGGCACGGGCACGCTCCTCACGGACGACCCGGCGCTCACCGCACGGGTGCGCACGCACGACGCCGCGAGCGCCGAGGCCCTCGCGGCGCACCAGCCCCTGCGGGTCGTCGTCGGGCTGCGGGGGATCCCGCCGGCGGCGCGCGTGCGCGGGGAGGGCGGCGAGCTGCTGCACCTGCTGACGCGCGACGTCGGGCTGGTGCTGGAACGGCTCGGGGAGCGCGAGGTGCGGCACGTGCTCGTGGAGGGCGGCCCGACGCTCGCGACGGCGTTCCTCGCGGCGGGCGTGGTGGACGAGCTGCACGCGTACGTGGCCCCGGTGCTGCTGGGGAGCGGTCGGCGGGCCGTGGACGGGCTGGGCGTGGCGACGATCGCCGACGCGCACCGGTTCCGCACGGTCGAGGTGAGGCGGGTCGGGGACGACGCGCTGGTGGTGTCCAGGACGAGCACGGAAGGACGGGTCGGCTGATGTTCACGGGGATCGTGGAGGAGATCGGGAAGGTTCGGGACGTCGGGTTCCCGGGCGGCGAGGGAGCGGATGCGGTGCTCACGGTGGAGGGGCCGCTCGCCACGTCGGACGCGGCGCCGGGGGACTCGATCGCGGTCAACGGGGTGTGCCTGACGGTGACGGGCCTGGGCGGCGACGGGTCGTTCACGGCGGACGTGATGCCGGAGTCGCTGCGCCGGACCGCCCTGGGCGACCTCGTGGTGGGCTCGCCGGTGAACCTGGAGCGTGCGGTGCGGGCGGACGCGCGGCTGGGGGGTCACGTGGTGCAGGGGCACGTGGACGGTGTCGGGACGCTGGTGAGCCGCGACCCGGGCGAGCGCTGGGACGACCTGGTGTTCTCGGCGCCTGCGGGCTTGACGCGGTACGTCGCGGAGAAGGGCTCGATCGCGGTGAGCGGGGTGTCGCTGACGGTGACGCGGGTGGACGACGAGACGTTCGGCGTCTCCCTCATCCCGACGACGCTCGAAGCGACGATCCTCGGCGGGCTCGTCCCGGGCGACCGGGTGAACCTCGAGGTGGACGTGCTCGCGAAGTACGTCGAGCGCCTGCTCCAGTCGGGCTCCGGTGCCGGCACCACCTCCGGGAGCGCGTCGTGACGGGCGGACGCGCGCCGTCCGCGAGCGCCGCCGTGCCGGAGGGGTCGGGGGGCGTGCGCCTGGGGTCGGTCGAGGAGGCGCTGGCGGAGATCCGGGCGGGGCGGCCGGTGCTGGTGGCGGACTCGCCGGACCGGGAGAACGAGGCGGACGTGGTGTTCGCGGCGCAGGGGGTGTCGGCGGAGTGGGTGGCGTGGACGATCCGGCACTCGTCGGGGTACCTGTGCGCGCCGATGCCGGCGTCGCGGGCGGACGCGCTGGAGCTGCCGTTGATGGTGCCGCACAGCCAGGACCCGCGGCGCACGGCGTACACGGTGACGGTGGACGCGGCGACGGGGGTGACGACGGGGATCTCGGCGGAGGACCGGGCGCGGACGTTGCGGGTGCTGGCGGATCCGGCGTCGGGTCCGGTGGACCTGATCCGGCCGGGTCACGTGCTGCCGTTGCGGGCGGTGCCGGGGGGTGTGCTGCACCGTGCGGGGCACACGGAGGCGGCGGTGGACCTGGTGCGCCTGGCGGGGAGGGGCGAGGTCGGGGGCATCGCGGAGCTGGTGCACGACGACGGGACGATGATGCGGCTGGGGGACGCGGCGGCCCTGGCGGAGCGTGACGGGCTGGTGCTCCTCACGATCGCGGACCTGGTGGCGTGGCGGCGCGTGCACGACCCGGCACCGGCGGCGGCTGTGGAGGTGCCGGACCGTGAGGCGCTGGCGCGGCGGGTGCACCGGACCGCCTCGGCGGATCTTCCGACGGCGCACGGCCGGTTCCGGGTGGTGGGGTACCGGGACCTGCGGACGGGGGCGGAGCACGTCGCTCTCGTTCCTGCGGTCGCCCCGGCCGGCTCGGTAGACCGCGGTGAGGCCGGTGCGGAGGCCGCGAGCGCCGTGGGGCCGGAGGTGGTGCCGGTGGTGCGGGTGCACTCGGAGTGCCTGACGGGGGACGCGTTCGGGTCGTTGCGGTGCGACTGCGGTCCGCAGCTGCAGGCGGCGATGGGGCGGGTCGCGGCGGAGGGGGGCGCGGTGGTGTACCTGCGGGGGCACGAGGGGCGTGGCATCGGGTTGCTGGCGAAGATCGGGGCGTACGAGCTGCAGGACGCGGGTCTGGACACGGTGCAGGCGAACCTGGAGCTGGGGTGGCCGGTGGACCGCAGGGAGTACGGGGCGGCGGCGGCGATCCTGGCGGACCTGGGGCTGTCGCGGGTGCGGTTGCTGACGAACAACCCGGCGAAGGTGACGGGGCTGGTGGCCTCGGGCATCGACGTCGTGGGGACGGAGCGGATCGAGGTGGGTCACGGTGAGCACAACCGGGCGTACCTGGTGACGAAGAAGGTGGCGATGGGTCATCTGCTGGACACGGTGGCGGTCCCGGACGGGGCTGCCCGGGGAGGGCCGGACGACGGGTCCGGTGCCGAGGAGTCGAAGGAGGACGAGGGATGAGCGGGGCAGGTGCGCCGTCGATCAGCGTGGACGGGTCGGGGCTGCGGGTGACGGTGGTCGCGGCGAGCTGGCACACGGAGGTGATGGACGGGTTGCTGGCGGGTGCGCGCCGGGCGTTGGCGGCGGCGAACGTGTCGCACGTGAGCGTGGTGCGGGTGCCGGGTTCGTTCGAGCTGCCGGTGGCGGCGGCGCGCGCGGTGGAGCACGGCGCGGACGCGGTGGTGGCGCTGGGGGTGGTGATCCGTGGGGGGACGCCGCACTTCGAGTACGTGTGCCAGGCGGCGACGTCGGGTCTGACGGACGTGAGCGTGCGGACGGGGGTGCCGGTGGGGTTCGGCGTGCTGACGTGCGACGACGAGCAGCAGGCGCTGGACCGGGCGGGGCTGGAGGGGTCGCGCGAGGACAAGGGTGCGGAGGCCGCGGAGGCGGCGGTCGCGACGGTGGTGGCGCTGCGCGACCTGTGACGGACCGGGTCGGGGCGTGCCCGCTGGGCGGACCGCGCCCCGGCCCTGCCCGGGCGGCGGATACCCTGGGCGCGTGAAGACGTTCGAGTCCCTGTTCGCGGAGCTGTCCGAGAAGGCCACGACGCGACCTGCCGGTTCCGGCACGGTCGCGGAGCTGGACGCCGGCGTGCACGCGATCGGGAAGAAGGTGGTCGAGGAGGCCGCCGAGGTCTGGATGGCCGCCGAGTACGAGGGCGACGTGAAGACGGCGGAGGAGATCTCCCAGCTCCTCTACCACCTGCAGGTCCTCATGCTGGCGAAGGGTCTGAGCCTGCAGGACGTGTACGAGCATCTGTGAGCGGCCGTGCCGGTGAGCGTCCCCGCTCCCGGCCGCGAGCGCCGCTCGCCCCTCGCTCGTCCCTGCTGTTCCCCGCTCCTTGCCCGATCCCCTGAACGAAGGTCCTGTCATGCTGCGTATCGCCGTCCCCAACAAGGGGTCCCTGTCCGAGCCCGCCGTCGAGATGCTGCGCGAGGCGGGGTACCGCCAGCGTCGTGACTCGCGCGAGCTGGTGCTGGCCGACCCGGACAACGACGTCGAGTTCTTCTTCCTGCGCCCGCGGGACATCGCGGTGTACGTGGGGTCGGGCACGGTCGACGTGGGAATCACGGGCCGCGACCTGCTGCTGGACTCGGGCGCGGACGCGGTGGAGCACATGCAGCTCGGGTTCGGGGGGTCGACGTTCCGGTACGCGGCCCCGGCGGGCACGGTGACGTCGCTGGAGCAGGTGCAGGGCCTGCGGGTCGCGACGTCGTACGAGGTGCTGGTCGAGGGTCACCTGCGCTCGCACGGCGTGGAGGCCACGGTCGTGCACCTGGACGGCGCGGTGGAGTCGGCGGTGCAGCTCGGGGTGGCGGACGTCGTCGCGGACGTCGTCTCGACGGGCACGACGCTGCGGGGCGCGGGCCTGGAGGTGTTCGGCGACCCGATCCTCGTGTCGGAGGCGGTGCTGATCCGTCCGCGCGCGGTCGCGGAGGCGGACGTCCCGGCGGGGGTGGAGGTGCTGAGCCGGCGCCTGCAGGGCGTGCTCACGGCGCGCCAGTACGTCCTCATGGACTACGACGTGCCGGTGTCGCTCGTGGAGCGTGCGGTCGCGATCACGCCGGGCCTGGAGTCGCCGACGGTGTCGCCGCTGCACGACCGCGACTGGGCGGCGGTGCGGGCGATGGTGCGTCGCGACCAGACGAACCAGGTCATGGACGCCCTGTACGACGTGGGTGCGCGTGCGATCCTCGTCACCCGGATCCACGCGTCCCGCCTCTGACACCGCTCGCCCCGGGGCGCGGCGCCGGTGGGCGTCGTGCGGGTGTGAGACGGTGGCGGCATGAGCACCGACCCGTTCCCTGATCCTGGCCTGCCGGGGGAGCGCCACGACGACCCCTACCGGCCGTTCCGGCCCCGGTTCGGCCTGGTGTCGGCGTGGGCGACGGGCGTCGTCGTGGTCGGCGGGTGCGTCGTCGTCGGGCTGTCGGCGACGGGCCCGCTCGGCACGTCGTGGGTGAACCGCCTCTCGCTGGCCGCGTTCGCCCTGTTCGCGGCGTGGCTGCTGTGGCGCCTGGGGGGCGTGCACGCCGTCCCGACGCGCGAGGGGCTGCGGGTGCGCAACGTCATCTACACGCGCGAGCTCGAGTGGGCGCAGGTCGTGTCCGTCCGGTTCGGCTCCGGCGACGCGTGGGTGCGCCTGGACCTCGCGGACGGGTCGACGCTCGCCGTCATGGGGATCCAACGGGCCGACGGCGCGCGCGGGGACGCGGAGGCGCGCCGCCTGGCGGCACTGGTCCAGGCGCACGGCGAGGCGCACGAGGGCCCGCGGACCTGACGCGCGACGGCACAGGGGCAGAACACGGACGGCCCCGGATCCAGCGGATCCGGGGCCGTCCCTCTGCTCGCGTCGCCGTCGGCGACGCGGGTGCGTCAGTACGCCGTGCGGTGGCGGGGCTTGCGCTCGCCCCGGTCGTCGGCGCGGTCGAAGCGGTCGCGACGCTCGTCGCGACGGCCCGACGGGCCGTGACCGCCGCGCGGGCCGCGCGAGGCGGGCGCGCCCTCGTCCACGCGGATGCGCAGCGCCTTCCCGGCGACCCGGGCGCGGGAGATGCGGTCCATGGTCTCCGCGTCGAGCGGCGCGGTGATGTCCACGAGGGAGAACGACGGGAAGATGTCGATCTTGCCGACGTCCGACCCGGCCAGGCCGGCCTCGTTCGTCAGCGCGCCGACGATCCCGCCGGGCATCACGCCGTCCTTGTGGCCCACGGACAGGCGGTAGCGGGTCCCGACGGCGTCGCGGCGGATGCCGCGCGTGCCGTCGCCCTCGCGGCGGCCCGACGCGCGCTCGCCGCGCGGGCGCTCGCCCGTGCGCTCGGTGCGGCGTGCCTTCGCCTGCTCGCGCGCGGCGGCGCGCTCGGCCTCGAACCGCTCCTGCTCCTCGCGGGCGCGGGGGCCGTCGTCGCCGACCGCGAGCGCCGCCATGGCCGCCGCGAGGTCGACGGGGTCGACGTCGTGCTCGGCGAGGAAGGTGCGCACCATGTCGGCGTACATGGACAGGCGGCCGGCCTCCTGGCGGGCCGGGACCTGGCCGAGGAGGGTGCGGACCTTGTGCGCGGACACGTCCGCGGGGGAGGGGATCTCGATCTCCTGCAGCGGGGTGCGGGTCGTGCGCTCGATGGCGCGCAGACGGCCCCGCTCGTGCGGGGTGACGAAGCTCAGGGCCTCGCCGGTGCGTCCGGCACGGCCGGTGCGGCCGATGCGGTGCACGTACGCCTCGGGCTCGCCCGGCAGGTCGAAGTTCACGACGAGGCCGATGCGGTCCACGTCGAGGCCGCGCGCGGCGACGTCGGTCGCGACGAGGACATCGAGCGCGCCGGAGCGCAGGCGCTCGACGATCTTCTCGCGCTCCTTCTGCGCGACGTCGCCCGAGATGGTGGCGGCGGAGATGCCGCGCTCGACGAGCGCGGACCCGACCTCCTCGGCGGCGCCGCGCGTGCGGGTGAACACGATCGCGGCCTCGGCGTCGGAGGTGGCGAGGACGCGCACGAGCGAGCCGGTCTTGTGCCGGAACGGGACGACGGCGTACGTCTGGCGCACGCTCGTCACCGTGGAGGACTGGCGGGCGACGGCGATCTCGACCGGGTCCGTGAGGTGCTCGTTCGCGACGCGGCGGATCGGGGCGGGCATCGTCGCGGAGAAGAGGGCGACCTGACGCTCGCGCGGGGCGCGGGAGAAGATCGTGTCGACGTCCTCCGCGAAGCCCATGCGCAGCATCTCGTCGGCCTCGTCGAGGACGAGGAAGCGCACGTCGTCGAGCACGAGGGTGCCGCGCTCGATGTGGTCGATGACGCGCCCGGGCGTGCCGACGACGACCTGCGCGCCGGCCGCGAGCGCCCGCTGCTGCGGCTGGTAGGGCGAGCCGCCGTACACGGCGACGACGTCGACCTTGGGCAGGTGGGTCGCGAACGACTCGACGGCGTCGGCGACCTGCATGGCGAGCTCGCGCGTCGGGGTCAGGACGACGGCCTGCACGCGGCGCAGGGACGGGTCGATCGCGGCGAGCAGCGGGAGGCCGAACGCGGCGGTCTTGCCGGTGCCGGTCTGCGCGACGCCGGTGATGTCGCGGCCGGCGAGGAGCGCCGGGATGGCCTCGGCCTGGATCGCGGACGGGGTGACGAAGCCGAGGTCGGCGACGGCGCGCTCGAGGGGAGCGGGCAGGCCGAGGTCGGCGAAGACGGGACCGGCGGGAGCGGCCGGCTCGGGGCGCGTGCGCTCCGCGCGCTCGGGGGCGTCGGCGGACTGGTCGAGGGCGTGCGAGGGCGCGAGGACGTCAGCAGTCATGAAGGGGTGAGGACCGTTCGTTTCGGGGTGTGGAGTGGCGTGCGGTCACCAGGACGGTTCTCGCAGGTCGCACTCCCGAACACACCAGGCCGGCCACCAGGACGATCAGGGACGATCGAGGGGGACGGCCGCTCTCACGGACACACGCGGGACGAGCGACGAACTCCAGAGGTGTGCCCATCCTACCGGAGGTCGCGGCGGGCTCGCGGGCCGGCCCCGGTGACCTCCCTCACCGCGGACGCCGCCCGGGGCGCCGGGCACGACGGACGAATCGGGTGATTTCCGCCCGCGGCGGGCGCCGCGCCGCGAAATGAGGGCCCGGGTGCGCGGGCCCGGTACGTAGGATGGTCCGCGCGCGGCAGGTCGCCGCGACGGCGCGACGTGAGCACGGGGCGGTGGGTGTGTCAGCAGGGCAGCAGGTCAGCTCCCGCGTCCTGACCGTCCCGAACGTCATCAGCCTCCTGCGGCTGCTCCTCGTGCCCGTGTTCGCGGTCCTCATCGTGCGCGGCGACGACGTGTGGGCGCTGGTCGTGCTCGCGGTGTCGGGGGCGTCGGACTGGCTCGACGGCGTCCTCGCGCGGCGCCTGGACCAGGTGAGCCGCCTCGGGCAGATGCTCGACCCGGCCGCGGACCGGCTCTTCATCCTCGTCACCCTCCTGGGGCTCGCGTGGCGCGACGTCGTGCCCGTGTGGCTCGTCGTGGTCATCGTGGGACGCGACCTGCTCCTCGCCGGTCTCCTGCCGCTGCTCGCGCGCCACGGGTACGGGCCCCTGCCGGTGAGCTTCGCGGGCAAGGCCGGGACGTTCGCGCTGCTGTACGCGTTCCCGCTCCTGCTCCTGGCCGAGATGCCGGGCTGGCTGGGCGACGTCGCCGCGGTCACCGGGTGGGCGTTCACCTGGTGGGGCGTGGGGCTGTACTGGCTCGCGGGCGCGCAGTACGTGCTGCAGACCCGTTCGCTCGTGGTCCGCGACCGGGCGGCCGTCGCGGAGGGCGACGAGACCGGCACGACGACGCGGGAGGCGCCGTGAGCGAGAACCGTCAGGACCCGGGCGGCGCCGCGCGCCGCGCCCCCGTCGACGCGTCGATGACGCTCCTCAACGAGGTCATGCACCGCCCGCTCGACCCCGGGTACGCGGACGCCGCGGCACGCCGGGCCGCCGGGCAGGCGCCGCACCGTGGTCGCACCGGCACGGTGGTCCTCGTCGCCCTCGCGGTCGCGCTCGGGGTCGTGACGACGGCGGCGGCCGTCGAGCTGCGCGCCCCGCAACCGGGCGTCATCGCGGCGCGCGAGACCCTGGAGCAGGAGATCCTCGACCGGCAGGGCGCCGCGGAGGAGCTCGCCGCCCGCGGGGCGGAGCTGTCCGCGGAGATCGAGCAGCTCCAGGGCGCGGCGCTCAGCGGCGCGAGCGCCGACGTGCTGCAGGGACTCCAGGCGGAGGGCGCGCTGACCGGTACGCAGGCGGTCGAGGGCCAGGGCGTCGTCGTCACGCTCGACGACACGAGCGGCGGCCTGTCCTCCGACACCGTGGACTCGAGCTCGCTCGTGCACGACTCCGACCTGCAGCGCGTCGTCAACGCGCTCTGGGCCGGCGGCGCGGAGGCGGTCGCGATCAACGACCAGCGACTCACCGGGCTCTCGGCGATCCGCTCCGCCGGGGACGCGGTGCTCGTCGACCTGCAGCCCCTCGTCGGCCCGTACCGGGTCGAGGCGATCGGGGACCCGGACTCCCTGCGCACCTCGCTCCTGCGCTCCGGCACGTCGGACTACCTGCAGATCCTGGGCACCCAGTACGGCATCCGGTCGAGCGTGACGACGCAGAGCCGCCTCGACCTGCCCGGCCGGCCCGCGCCCACGCTGTTCTTCGCGAAGGCCCCGGCGGCGACCGTAGACTCCGACACGCCCGCCGGGAGCACCGACAGCACGACGGACGGCACGACCGACGGGTCCGGGACGGGCCCGGAACCGCACGAGACAGGGCAGGAGATCGTCGAATGATCGCAGTCGTCGGACTGGTGGTGGGCATCGTCGCGGGCCTCGTCCTGCAACCCACCGTGCCCGTGTCGCTGCAGCCCTACCTGCCGATCGCCGTCGTGGCCGCGCTCGACGCGCTGTTCGGGGGCCTGCGGGCCCGGCTCGACGGGCTGTTCGACGACAAGGTCTTCCTCGTCTCGTTCCTCTCGAACGTCGTCGTCGCCGCCCTCATCGTCTTCCTCGGCGACCAGCTCGGCGTCGGGAGCCAGCTCTCCACCGCCGTCGTCGTCGTGCTCGGCATCCGCATCTTCTCCAACGCCGCCGCGATCCGGCGCCACATCTTCAAGGCGTGAGCGTGACCCGCGACCCCCAGGACCCGCGCGACGCGGCCACCGACGACGTGACGCCGGACCCCGCCCCGGACGACGCCCACGAGACCACGGACCCGACCGCCCGGCGGACCGCCGACGACGCCGCGACCGCCCGGCCGTCCCCCGCGGACCCCGGCGAGGGCGCCGTCGAGGCGGACAGCGAGCCCGAGCGTCAGCCCGAGGGCCCGGAAGAGCCCGCCTCCGCGCACGCGGGTACCGGCGAGGCGGTCGACGGCGCGCCGGACGCGACCGGCGTCGAGGACGACGCCCCGACCGACGGTTCCGCGCGCGAGCCCGACGCCGCTCCCGGGGCAGCGGACCGGGACACCGACCAGGACGACGCGATCGGCGACGGCTCCTCGGTCGACGACGACGAGCGCGGCGAGCCCTCCGCGGCCGCGACCCCCGTGACGGGCGAGGAGCCCGAGGACGACCCGACCGGCACCGCACCGCCGGAGAACAGCGACGAGGGCCCGGAGACCCCGGACCGCGCCCCCCTCGCCGCGGCCGACGCACCGGCCGACGCACCGCACCCCGCCCCGCCGCACGACGACACGACCACCGGGGGCGGCACCACCGACAGCCCCGCCAGCACCGACGCGTCGACGCCGGGGGAGCCGCCCGCGACGACCGGGACGATCGGCGCCGTGGGCCGGCACGGCGCCCCCACCCGGCCGGAACCGCGGGGCCTGCGCGGGCTCGGCCGCGCGCTGCGCCCCCGCGCGTCCCGGTCCCAGATCGTCGTCGGCGTCCTGTGCGCGCTCCTCGGCTTCGCGCTCGTGGTCCAGGTGAGTCAGACGCAGGAGGACCAGCTCTCGTCCCTGCGCCAGAGCGACCTCGTGCGCCTGCTCGACGACGTGACGCAGCGTTCCGGCGAGCTCGAGGACCAGGTCTCCTCGCTCGAGTCGACGCGCGACGAGCTGCAGTCGGGGTCCGGGCGCGAGCGCGCGGCGCTCGAGCTCGCCGAGCAGCAGGCCGAGACGCTCGGCATCCTGTCCGGTCGGCTCCCCGCGGAGGGCCCGGGCGTCGAGATCGAGGTCGTCGAGGGCGCGGAGGCGCTCGACGCGTTCTCGCTCTTCAACGTGCTCGAGGAGCTGCGCAACGCGGGCGCGGAGGCGATGGAGGTCAACGGGGTCCGCCTCGTGGCGAGCAGCTACTTCGAGGACTCTGCCGAGGGCGTCGTCGTCGACGGGCAGACGATCTCCTCGCCGTACCGGTGGAACGTGATCGGTGACCCGTCCACGCTCGAGACGGCCCTCGAGATCCCCGGCGGCGCGATGGCGTCGCTGCGCGCCGACGGTGCGCGCACGACGATCACCCAGCAGGACCGGGTCGAGGTCGCCGCGACCGTCGAGCCCGCTGCGCCGCAGTACGCCACCCCGGTCCCGGCCGACGAGTGACCGCGGCTTCCCGCATCCCCGCAGGCCGGGGTAGGTTGGGACGACCGTGGGTCGCGCGCACCGCGTGACCTGCGGGTGTAGTAGTTTTCGAGCACGATTCCCGCGCGGCGGGGCCACGGCCCCGCGGTGCGGTGTTCCGAGGTCGAGCACGACGTGCGTGAGCCCCGAGGAGGCGAGATGAGTGTCCCAGGCGGTCCTGAGGTGCCGAACCGGGCGGGTAGCGACACGACGGTCAGCTTCGGCCGGATCGAGGCCCCGATCGAGGAGGGCGTGCAGCCCGGCGGCCTGAGCCCCGAGGAGCACGCCGCGGTCGCGGCCCTGCCGCGCCACTCCGCCCTGCTCATCATGCAGCGCGGTCCCGGGCAGGGGTCCCGCTTCCTCCTGGACGCCGAGCGCACCGTCGCCGGCCGGTCGGAGCGCGCGGACATCTTCCTCGACGACGTCACCGTCTCGCGCAAGCACGCCGAGTTCGTGCGCGAGGGCGAGCACTTCCTCGTGCGCGACGTCGGGTCGCTCAACGGCACGTACGTGAACCGCAGCCGCATCGACGCCGTCGCGCTCTCGACGGGCGACGAGGTGCAGATCGGCAAGTACCGGCTCACGTTCCACGCCAGCCCGCACGCGGGGGCACCGGCGGGCGGCACGGCCCCCCGGTCGTGAACGCCTCGACGGGCGCGGCGCACGCCACGGTCCCCGAGCCCCCCGACGGCACGGAGCCGTGGCCGCAGGGCATCTCGCGCCGCGCGACCATGCGCATCTCCGACGTGCTGCGCGCGCTGCGGGCCGAGTTCCCGAACGTCAGCCACTCCAAGCTGCGCTTCCTCGAGGAGCAGGGCCTCATCGAGCCCGTGCGCACCGCGTCGGGCTACCGCCAGTACAGCCCCGCGGACGTCGAGCGGCTGCGGTTCGTGCTCGTCGAGCAGCGCGACCGGTACCTGCCGCTCAAGGTCATCAAGGAGCGCCTCGCCGCGCTCGACGCCGGCACCGAGGTCGAGGTCCTCGCCCCGCGCCTGGCGACGAACGACGGCGAACCCGGCTCGGCGACCGTCCGCCAGCGGTACACGGTGGACGCGCTCGTGTCCGCGGCGGGGGTGGAGCGCGACCTCGTCGAGGGGCTCATCGAGGCCGGCGTGCTGCGCCAGGCGCCCGGAGGCCAGCTCGACGCGCGCTCGCTCGACGTGGTCGTGCTGGCCGCCGGCCTGTCGGAGTACGGCATCGAGCCGCGGCACCTGCGCTCCCTGCGCACCGCCGCCGACCGGCACGTGAGCCTCGTGCACCAGGTCGTCTCCCCGTGGCGCGGGCAGCAGAGCGCATCCGCCCGCGCCCACGCCGGCACCGTGGCCTCGGAGGTCGGGGAGCTGTGCGCGCAGCTGCACACGGTGTTCGTGCGCCAGGGGATCGACGACCTCACGCGCTGACCGTCGCACCGGGTTCCCCGGTCCCTCGAGGCACCCGGACGAGACGGGCCCCAACCCCTGCCGGATGACGGAGGGCGACGTACCGTGGAGGGGTGAGCGACGACGTCCCGATGGTCCCCGTCGAGGTGCTGGGGGTCCGTCAGCAGCAGCGCGACCAGGAGATCGTGGTGCTGCTGCTCGACGACGCGTCCGAGCTCGTCGTGCCGATCGTCATCGGACCACGGGAGGCGAGCGCGATCGCCATGGCGCAGGCAGGCCTGCCGACACCGCGGCCCATGACCCACGACCTGCTCCGGGACCTCCTCGACGCCGTCGGGGTGCGCCTGGAGCGGGCGGAGATCGTCGCGCTCGACGGCGGCATCTTCTTCGCCGAGCTGGTCCTGAGCAACGGGGTCCGGCTCGACTCGCGCGCCTCGGACGCCATCGCCGTCGCGGTGCGCACCGGGAGCCCGGTGCTGTGCTCGGCGGAGGTCGTCGCGACGGCGGGGGTCGAGGTCGTCGACGTCGCGCAGCAGGAGGAGGTCGAGAAGTTCCGCGACTTCCTGGACCACGTCCAGCCGGAGGACTTCTCGGTGGACGAGTAGGGGGCGGTCCGCGCGCGACGGGCCGACCGTCGGGCACGGATCCGACCTTCGGACACAACGGACAACACCGACGTTCGACCTCAGGTCGAGGGTTGGGCGGCCGGACCGCCGGACGTGCGGGCGCGACACGCCCGCACGCTCGGGTCGTCGGTCGTTGACGACCCCCGACGGCGCCCATAGCGTGGTCGTGGACATCACCCCAGGAGGCGACAGTGAACAGCAGCGGTGAGGCGAGCGTCGGTGCCGGCGCGGCAGTTCCCCACGGTGCGCAGGGCCTCCTCTTCGGGGAGGACATCACCGAGCAGGACACCACGACCGGCTACCGCGGCCCGACCGCGTGCCGCGCCGCAGGCATCACCTACCGCCAGCTCGACTACTGGGCCCGCACCGGGCTGGTCGAGCCCACCGTGCGACCCGCCTCGGGGTCGGGCTCCCACCGCCTGTACAGCTTCCGGGACATCCTCGTCCTCAAGGTCGTCAAGCGGCTCCTGGACACCGGGGTCTCGCTGCAGCAGATCCGCACGGCGGTCGAGCACCTGCGCGAGCGCGGCGTCGACGACCTCGCGCAGATCACCCTCATGAGCGACGGGGCGAGCGTGTACGAGTGCACGTCCCCCGACGAGGTCGTGGACCTCGTCCAGGGTGGTCAGGGCGTCTTCGGCATCGCGGTCGGGCGCGTGTGGCGCGAGGTCGAGGGCACGCTCGCCGAGCTGCCCACCGAGTCGCTCGACGACGAGGACGACACGACGGCGAGCCCGCAGGACGAGCTCGCGCAGCGCCGTCGGGCCCGCTCCGCCGGCTGACGACCGCGAGCGCCGCCGGCTCCTGAGGCGGGCGGGGAAACACCGGGCCCGCCGAGGCCGGACGTCGTGACGCCCGGCTGTGGAGCACGTCACAGCCGGTGCGACGGCCTGCCCCGTGGGGCCGTGGGAGGATCGCCCGGTACGCGGCGCGTCACGCTCTCCCCGGCAGCGCCGCACGGTCGACGGATGGAGTGCCGGTGTTCTCGAAGGTCCTGGTCGCCAACCGCGCGGAGATCGCCGTCAGGGCGTTCCGCGCCGCCTACGAGCTGGGGGCCCGCACCGTCGCGGTGTTCCCGCAGGAGGACCGCAACTCCGAGCACCGGCTCAAGGCCGACGAGGCGTACCTCATCGGGGAGCCCGGTCACCCGGTGCGTGCGTACCTCGACATCGAGGAGATCGTGCGCGTGGCGCGGGAGGCGGGCGCGGACGCCGTCTACCCGGGGTACGGGTTCCTCTCGGAGAACCCCGACCTGGCGCGCGCGTGCGCGGATGCCGGGCTGACGTTCGTCGGTCCGCCGCCGGAGGTGCTCGAGCTCGCGGGCAACAAGGTGCGCGCGCTCAAGGCCGCGCGCGAGGCGGGGCTGCCGGTGCTCGCGTCGAGCGAGCCGTCGTCGGACGTCGACGAGCTCGTCGCGGCGGCGGACGCGATCGGGTTCCCCGTGTTCGTCAAGGCCGTCGCCGGGGGCGGCGGTCGCGGGATGCGCCGCGTGGACACGCGGGAGGACCTGCCCGAGTCGCTGGCGGCCGCGATGCGCGAGGCCGACGGCGCGTTCGGGGACCCGACGGTGTTCCTGGAGCAGGCGGTGCTGCGCCCGCGGCACATCGAGGTGCAGATCCTCGCCGACGGCGCGGGGAACGTCGTGCACCTGTACGAGCGGGACTGCTCGCTGCAGCGCCGGCACCAGAAGGTCGTCGAGATCGCGCCGGCGCCCAACCTCGACCCGGCGGTCCGAGACGCGCTGTGCGCGGACGCGGTGAAGTTCGCCCGGCACATCGGGTACCAGAACGCGGGCACGGTCGAGTTCCTCGTGGACACCGTGGGGGAGCGCGCCGGGCAGCACGTGTTCATCGAGATGAACCCGCGCATCCAGGTAGAGCACACCGTGACCGAGGAGGTCACCGACGTCGATCTCGTCTCGGCGCAGATGCGCATCGCGTCGGGGGAGACGCTGGAGGACCTGGGCATCCGGCAGGAGGACGTGCGCGTCAACGGCGCCGCCCTGCAGACCCGCATCACGACGGAGGACCCGGCGAACGGGTTCCGTCCCGACACGGGCCGCATCATCGCCTACCGCTCCCCGGGCGGGGCGGGGGTGCGGCTCGACGGCGCGACGGCGACGGCCGGGTCCGTCGTGTCGGGCCACTTCGACTCGATGCTCGTCAAGCTGACGTGCCGCGGCCGTGACTTCCCGACGGCGGTGCGGCGCGCGCGGCGGGCCCTCGCCGAGTTCCGCATCCGCGGCATCCGCACCAACATCCCGTTCCTGCAGGCCGTGCTCGCGGACCCGGAGTTCGTCGCGGGCAACGTCGCGACGTCGTTCATCGACGAGCGGCCCGAGCTGCTGGCCGCGCGCGAGAGCGCCGACCGCGGCACGCGCCTGCTCGCGTACGTGGGGGACACCACGGTCAACCGCCCGCACGGCGAGCCGCGGCGCACGACCGACCCCGCGACGAAGCTGCCCGCGGTCGACCTGTCGGTCGCGCCGCCGCCCGGGACGCGCCAGCAGCTCCTCGAGCTGGGCCCCGAGGGCTTCGCGCGCGCCCTGCGGGGCGAGCAGCGGCTGCGGGTCACGGACACCACGTTCCGCGACGCCCACCAGTCCCTGCTCGCGACGCGCGTGCGCACGCACGACCTGGCCGCCGTCGCGCCGTACGTGGCGCGGGCGACGCCGCAGCTGTGGTCGGTCGAGGCGTGGGGCGGGGCGACGTACGACGTCGCGCTGCGGTTCCTCGGCGAGGACCCGTGGGAGCGGCTCGCGACGCTGCGCGAGGCGATGCCGAACCTCGCGATCCAGATGCTGCTGCGCGGCCGCAACACGGTCGGGTACACGCCGTACCCGACGCGCGTCACCGAGGCGTTCGTCGCGGAGGCCGCGGCGACGGGCATCGACGTGTTCCGCATCTTCGACGCGCTCAACGACGTCGACCAGATGCGCCCCGCGATCGAGGCCGTGTGCGCCACGGGCACCACGGTGGCCGAGGTCGCCCTGTGCTACACGGGCAACCTGCTGGACCCCGCCGAGGACCTGTACACGCTCGACTACTACCTGCGCCTCGCGGACCGCATCGTCGACGCCGGCGCGCACGTGCTCGCGATCAAGGACATGGCGGGGCTGCTGCGCCCCGCGGCGGCGACGCGCCTCGTGACCGCGCTGCGCGAGCGCTTCGACCTGCCGGTGCACCTGCACACGCACGACACGTCCGGCGGTCAGATGGCCACGCTGCTCGCGGCGGCGGCCGCGGGCGTGGACGCGGTGGACGCCGCGAGCGCCGCCATGGCGGGCACGACGAGCCAGCCGTCGCTGTCGGCGCTCGTCGCGGGCCTGGAGCACACCGAGCGGGACACGGGCCTGTCGCTGACCGCCGTCGCGGACCTGGAGCCGTACTGGGAGGCGGTGCGTCGCGTCTACGCGCCGTTCGAGTCGGGGCTGCCCGGGCCGACGGGGCGCGTGTACGAGCACGAGATCCCGGGCGGGCAGCTGTCGAACCTGCGCCAGCAGGCGATCGCGCTGGGCCTGGGGGACAAGTTCGAGCAGATCGAGGCGATGTACGCCGCGGCGGACCGCATCCTGGGGCGCCTGGTGAAGGTGACGCCGTCGTCGAAGGTCGTGGGCGACCTCGCGCTGCACCTCGTGGCGGCGGGCGCGGACCCGGCGGAGTTCGCGGCCGACCCGCAGGCGTTCGACATCCCGGACTCGGTGATCGGGTTCCTCGGCGGCGAGCTCGGCGACCCGCCCGGGGGCTGGCCGGAGCCGTTCCGCTCGCGCGCGCTCGCCGGTCGTGCCGCGCGCGGCGGCGTGACCCCGCTCTCGTCGGAGGACGAGGCCGAGCTCGCGCAGGCCGGGGAGGTGCGGCGCCGGCGGCTGAACCACCTGCTGTTCGCGGGGCCGACCAAGGAGTTCGAGCAGGTGCGCCTGGCGTACGGCGACGTGTCCGTGCTCGACACCCCCACGTACCTGTACGGGCTCGAGCCCGGCCAGGAGGTCGCGGTCGCGCTCGGCAAGGGCGTGCGCCTGCTGGTGGGGCTCGAGGCGATCGGGACGCCCGACGAGCGGGGCATGCGCACGGTGATGTTCACCCTCAACGGTCAGCTGCGCCCGATCCAGGTGCGCGACCGTGCGGTCGACGTCGACGCGCGCACGGCGGAGAAGGCGGACCCGTCGCAGGCCGGGCAGGTCGCGGCGCCGTTCGCGGGCGCGGTGACGCCGGTCGTCGTGGCCGGTGACGTCGTCGAGGCGGGGCAGACGGTCGCCACGGTCGAGGCGATGAAGATGGAGGCCGCGATCACGACGCCGGTCGCGGGCACGGTCCAGCGCGTCGCGATCGGGGCGGTGCAGCAGCTCGAGGGCGGCGACCTGGTCCTCGTCGTGGGCTGAGCGGTGGGCGCTCTCGTGATCGGGGTGGCAGCCTGAGGCGACGGCCGTCGCGCCGGGCAGGGTGAGCTGAGGAGGATCCATGCGAGTCACGTTCCACGGCCACGCGTGCGTGTCGGTGCGCCACGGCGGGCAGGTCGTCGTGATCGACCCGGGCACGTTCAGTGACGCCGCGACAGCGCTGCGCGACGCCGACACGGTGCTCGTCACCCACCAGCACCCGGACCACGTCGACGCGGCCGCGCTCGGCGCCGCCCTCGCCGCGCGGCCCCGGCTCGTGGTGTGGGCGCCCGAGGCGGTCGTCGCCGCACTGCGGACGTCGCTGCCGGAGGGCGCGTCGGCGCGCGTGCGCGTGGTCGTGCCGGGTGACGGGCTGGACCTCGGCGGGCTGGAGGTTGTGGTCGGCGGCGGGCAGCACGCGGTGATCCACCGTGACGTGCCCCGGATCGCGAACGTGACGTACCTCGTCCGCGGGGACGGCGCGACGCTCCTGCACCCGGGCGACTCGTTCGACGTGCCCGACGACGCCGCGCTCGGGGGAAGGCGGCTCGACGTGCTCCTCGCACCGGTGGCCGCGCCGTGGCTCAAGCTCGCCGAGACGATCGACTTCGTGCGCGGGCTCGACCCGCGCGTCGTCGTCCCGATCCACGACGCCCTGCTCTCGGCGGCCGGGCACGGCCTCGTCGACCGTCTGCTCGGCGAGCAGCGCACCGGCGGGACCTACGCGTACCGGCCCCTCGCGCCCGGCGAGGCGCTCGACGTCGCCGCGGGAAGCCTGGACGGGACCGGGGACGCCGCGGCGCGGGCCCTGCGCGACGAGCACCCCGAGTACGGGGAGGTGACCCTGCTCGAGGCCGACGAGACCGTGCCCCCGCGCCCCGAGGAGGAGGCGGCCGACGTCGCCCGCGCGGACACCGGCCGGTGAGCGGCCCCCCGGTGCCAGGCTGGTACCCGGACCCGTGGGGCGTGCGAGCCGAGCGGTGGTTCGACGGGCGCGCGTGGACGCCGCACGTCCGGGACCGTCCCGCGGGCGCGGGCGGCCCTCGCACGATGCGCCCCGGGGCGATCGTCGCGATCGTGCTGGGCGTGCTCCTCGCCCTCGCGGTCGTCGCCGCCGTCGTGGTGTTCTTCGTCCTCATGGTGCAGGGCGTCGTCTGCGGCGAGGCTCCCCACTACTGCGACTGACGCGGCGCTGGTCCCGCGCCGGGCCAGGTCGGGACTCGTGACCCGTGCGGGCCCGCGCATCAGAGCAGCGGACGCAGGGGCGTCAGGACGACCTCGCTGAGCTTCGCCGCCACCGAGCGGGAGTCCCACTCGGCGAGCGTCAGCTCGCGCGAGTTCGACAGGTCGACCTCGAACACCTTCTCCATCTGCTCGGCCACCCCGGGGTCGGTGATCTCGAGGTTCACCTCGTAGTTGCCCGTCAGGGAGAGCCGGTCGATGTTCGCCGTCCCGATCGTCGTCCACGCGCCGTCGATCGTCGCCGTCTTCGCGTGCACCATCGCGTCCCGGTACAGGTGGATGCGCACCCCGCCCTTGAGCAGCGCCGTGTACAGGCCGCGCGAGAGCCAGTCGGCGAGCACGTGGTTGGAGCGCTCGGGCACCAGCACGCGGACGTCGACCCCGCGGGCAGCGGCGGCGAGGAGCGCCGCGAGGATCTCCCGGTCCGGGATGAAGTACGCCTGCGTGATGTAGACGTGCGAGCTCGCGCGGTCGATCGCGTCGAGGTAGATCCCGCGGATCGGGAAGACGAGGTGCGCGGGTGCGTTGCGCGCCGCGCGCAGGCGCGGCTCCCAGTGCACCGACCCCGGGTCCGCGAGGAGCGGCTGGCCGGGCTTGCGGTTCGCGTTCCAGAAGTCGACGAACGCGTTGCGCAGCTCCCACGCGCTCGGCCCCACGAGGCGCACGTGCGTGTCCCGCCACTGCGTCGCGTACAGGGCGCCGAGGTTGTACCCGCCGACGAACGCGATCTCGTCGTCGACCACGAGGATCTTGCGGTGGTCCCGGCCCGACTTGCGCACGTTGAGCATGAGCACGCCCGGGCGGAACACCGGGTAGCGGATCACGTGGATCGGCTCCGGCAGGTCGAAGAACGACTGCGGGACGACGAGGTTGGCGAACCCGTCGTAGACGACGAACACCTCGACGCCGCGGTCGCTCGCCTCGACCAGCGCCTGCTTGAACTCCTCGCCGAGCGCGTCGGCCTTCCAGATGTACGTCTCCAGCAGGATGCGGCGCTGCGCCCCGCGGATCGCCCCGAGCATCTCCCGGTACACGTCCTCGCCGTACGTGAAGACCGTGGTCGTGGTGCCCGCGACCTCCACGTCGGCGGGGGAGGAGCGGGGGAACGACGCCTCGGTCGTGTTGCGACGCTTGCGGATCGCGTCGGCGGTGACGAGCACGCCTGCCACCGTGACGGGCGCCGCGACGGCGACCACGAGCGCACGGGAGAGCAGACGGCGGGCGGTGCGCAGGGCGGCGGACAGGTGCACGGACTCACCGTAGCGGGCGCGCCTCCCGGCGCGACCCGAGGGCGTGCGCGCCGCGGGTGAGATCTCGCACCCCCACGCCGCCGGGGTCGACGAGCGTCCGGTCAGTGGGAGCGCAGGGCCTTGATCAGTTCGGCCTTGCGCATCGAGGAGCGGCCCTCGATGCCGATCTCCGCGGCACGCTTGCGCAGCTTCTCGACCGTCCAGTCGTCGTAGTCGCCGGCCTTGCCGCCCTTGCGGCCGACGCTCCGGCGGGACGAGCCCGCCGCGGCGTTCGCGATGCGCGCCGCCTTCTCCTTCGAGTCGCCCTCGTCCCGCAGCTTCTCGTACAGCTCGGGGTCCTTCACGCTGGGTCCCGGGTCGCGCTTCGGCACGGCGTCCTCCCTCGTCTCGGCCCGGCCGCATCGGGGCGCGGCCGGTCTCCCGTCAGGCTCGCCCCGACGCCGCGCGCTCGCACGCGGACCTCGCGCGGGCACCTCACCCGAGCACGACGACGCGCGACGTGCCCGGGTCCACGTGCACGACCCGCCCCGTCACCGCGGCGAACCCGTGCGGGTCCGCGTCGTACCCGGCCTGCCAGCGCACCCCGCCGTCGTGGAGCGACAGGCCGACCAGGAGCGAGCGCCGCGAGGAGTCCGGGTCGGGCACGACCACGGCGAGCGTCGCGCCGTCGGAGAACGCGGCCGTCACGCCGCCCGCGAGGTCCGGCCCGACGCCGGGCTCGCCCGCGGACGTTCCCGGGGTGGACCCCGACCACGACCACACCCGCTCGCCCGTGCGGGCGTCCAGGGCGACGAGCGCGCCGCCGGTGGCGAGGACCGCGCGGTCGTCCGCGAGCGCCACGGCCTGCACGACGGGCACGTCGGCGCGCCACAGCTCGCGCGGGGCGCGAGCCACGCCGCCGGCCGGGGACGCGAGCGCGCGCACCCCGCCCGGGGTCGTGACGAGCCAGGTGGTCGCGTCGCGGCCCGGTCCGGCGAGCGGCACGAGCAGCCGTCCGGAGACGGCGACGCGGACCGTTCCGTCGGGAGCGAGGAGCTGGGTGGACCCGGTGCGGTCCAGGGGTCGGGCGGTCGTGCGCCAGAACGTGCCGTCGGCGCGGGGCGTGACGGTCGTCGTGATCGCGTCGCCGGCGGCGTCCAGCCGGGTCCCGGCGAGAGTGAGGACTGCGCTGAGGCGGCAGCCGCGCACGACGAGCAGGTCGTCCTCGACGGTGACGGCGGCCTGGCCGGCGACCTGGGGCCGGCACATCGCGGTGCGCTCCGCGTCGTCGGGCCGGACCTCCTGCTGCCAGCGCACGCCTGCGGTGCGGGCGTCCTGGAGCGCGAGGCGGACGACGCCGCCGGTGCGCGACCAGCGCAGCACGGTCGCGCCGGGGGCGGGGACCGCTCGCCCGAGCTCGTCGCCGAGGGGGACCGGGTCCGTCGTCGGTCCTCCCGGGCCGAGGACGTGCGCGACGGGTGCGAGGGCGGGGCCGGTCAGGCACGTGATGACGGCCGGGTGGGGAGCCGGGGCCGACGTCTCGTCGGCGGCAGGCCCGCACCAGGCCGTCGGGTCGAGCGCCCGCCAGCGCCGCGCACCGGACCCGACGTCGTACGCCTCCACGCCCGCGCCGGTGACCACGGCGAGGGCCGTGTCGTCGCCGTCACCGACCACGGACAGCCGGGGCGCGGCGGCGTCCGTCTCCCAGTCGGGCGCCGGCGCCACCGCGAGGGAGGCGACGGCGCCGGGCCGGGCCAGGCGTTCCCGCTCGGCCGTGGTCGTGCGCCACGTCCCGACGGCGACGAGGGCGAGGACGAGGAGGACGAGCGGCGCGACGACGCGCAGGAGCAGCGCACGTCGTCGGGCCGGTGCCGCGGGCCCGTGGGCCCCCTCCGCGGGTGCGCCGCGCCCGGCCGGCGCGGGCTCGTCGTCCGGGACGAGCTCCACCCGGTGGAGCGAGGCCATACCGGTGACGCTACGCGCCCCGCCGGGCCGGCGTCAGGTCTCGGCGGGCTCGAGCGCGGCCGAGAGGGGGTGGGCACGGATCGCCGCGGCGAGCTCGCCCTCGATCCGGTCGAGGTACACGCCGGTGGTCGCGATGGACGCGTGCCCGAGGAGCTCGGCGACGACCTTGACGTCCCACCCCTCGGCGGCGAGGAGGGTCGCGGTCGTGTGGCGCAGGGCGTGCGGCGTCGCCTCGCGCCGGTACTGCGCGGGCATGCGCGCGACGCAGCGTCGCAGGAGGCCGCGGACGGCCTGCGCGTCGATGCGGCGGCCCCGCCAGGACAGCAGGAGCGCGCGCCGCGCGTCCGGGTCGTCCGGGCGGCGGGCGAGCAGTGCGGGGCGCAGGCGCTCCAGGTACTCCTCGAGCGCCGCGGCGAGCGGGGGAGAGAGCGTCACGGTGCGGACGTGCCCGCCCTTGCCCTGGATACGCCAGCGCGTCTGGTCGGGCTCGCGGGAGAAGTCGTCGAGGTTCGCGCGCTCGAGCTCGGAGACGCGGGGGCCGAGGACCAGCAGGAGCGCGACGACGAGTCGGTCGCGCAGCTGGAGGTCCTGGTCGCGGCGCGCCGCCGCGGCCGGGTCTCCTGGGGCCCGGGCGGCGGAGACCTCGAGCAGCGACGCCGCCGACCCCGCGGACAACGCGGTGCGCGCGACGCGCAGGCCGTCGCGCACGCGGGCCGGGGGAGAGGCCCACTGCATCGGGTCGGCCTGGACCCACCCCTCGCGCGCCGCGTGGGAGAAGAAGCGGGTGACGGACTGGCGGAACCGGTTGACCGTCGCGGCGGAGCGGCCCGAGCTCCCCGGCTTGCGCGACGCGTCCGCGTACCGGCCGTCGGGCGTCGTCTGGTAACGCAGGAGGACGTCGTCGACGTCCTCGCCGGCGACGTCGTCCAGCACCCGGGTCGGGCCGGCGAGCCGCGCGAACTCGGCCACGTCCCGCTCGTAGCTGCGGCGCGTCGTCGGCGACAGGACGCCCCGGAGGGTCTGCGCGGCCACGGACGCGAGGTAGCGGTCGGCCGCCTCGGCGACGGTGATCCGCTCGAGGCGGGGCGGGGCGACCATGAGCGAGCCTCCTTCGGGGTGCGGTCGCGGCCAGCCTAGGTCGTGCTACCGACAACGACGCGGCCGGGCGGCGCCCTGACCTGCACCGACGCCGGAACCGCGGGGTCGACGGCTCAGTGCCCCTCGTCGAGGTGCGCGACGTCCCCGACGCTCAGCACGGCACGGTTGTGGAAGAACCCGTCCTCGCGCAGGGTCGTGATGCTCCCGGAGGCGACCGGGAACGCGACGTGCCCGGCGGCCTCGACCGGCATCCCGATCCACGCCGCGACGACGAACGTGGCCGCGAACCCGTGCGTGACCACCACCTGGTGGTCCGCGGCGCGACGGAGCAGATCCGTGGTCGCCGCGTACACGCGCAGCGCGACCTCGAGCCTCGTCTCCGCGCCGACGATGCCCACGTCGTGCCGCAGGCGGTCGCCCACGGCCGGCGGTGGCACGAACCGGGCGTCGAGCCAGGACTGTGGCCGCCCGCCGGCGTCGCCGTAGGACGCCTCGCGCAGCCGCGCGTCCAGCCGGGGGACGACGCCGAGCGCCTCGCCGATCGCGGTCGCGGTGCGGCGCGTGCGCAGGAGGTCGGACGTGACGACGTCGACGGCGGCGTCGTGCTCGATCCGGGCACGCAGCGCCGCGGCGACCAGGGCCGCCTGCCGTGCGCCGCGCGCGGTGAGGTCGGAGTCGTGGACGCCGCCGACCAGGCCCGCGACGTGGTGCGTCGCCTCGGGATGGGTCACGACGTGCACCGTGCGCTCGCGCGCGCCGACGACGTCGGGCAGGGGCGGGGGCGGGGGAGGGAAGGCGGTCCGGGAGCGGGTGGAGTCGGGCACGTGCCCAGGCTGGCACACGCTCGGGCGTCGGGACGCCGGAGGCGGTGCGGTCGGCCAGAGGGCAGGGGACCGGGCGTGGGCGCGATCCCGGCGCGGGCTCGGTCGGACGCAGCGACGTGCCCGCCGCTAGCTACCGGACCGCGGAGGACTGGCGAGGCCCGCCGGGCCGGCGATGCCGCGTCACCATGCTGTTGACCTAAACACAATGGTTTGCGTTGTATGTCCGATTCTAGGCATCGTAACCCAGCGTGCGGTCGCGCACCAGACGTCGTCGAGGCGCTCGGACGCCTGGCGCGATCGACGGCTCGAGCTCGTCCCGTGGAGCGTCGACGTCGTCGGGCCCGGACCGCGGCGCCCGCGCGGGGGACACCGAGCGCCAGGCCCACACGGCGACCGTCGCCGCGCCGGCGGCGGCACCGACGAGCACGAACGCCACGAGAGTCAGGACGAGGGCCGGGACCCAGGCCAGCGTCACCAGCGTCGCCGTGACGAGGCGTCGCGGACGACGGCCGTCCGGTGCGAGCCCGGTGAACGGCGACGTCGCCGCGAACGTCCTGGAGACGGTTCCTGACGACGCCCGGGACGGCGCGAGCGCCACCAGGCCTGCGAGCGGCCGCCGGCCGGCGCGTCGGTCCGTGCTCGGTGCGCCCGGGCGGCGCATGCCGAGCCGGGGTGCGTACGTCGTCGTGCTCATGACGAAGGGGAGTGTGCGCGGGCCCTCCGTGATGCGTCGGAGCGACTCGTCCGACCTCGAAATGACATAATGTACATTATCGGCGCCGTGTTGGTGCAGGTGTCCGTAGCTCACCAAGGCTTCGCGCTGACGGACGATTCTCGGGAAGCCACCGTCAGTGCAGTCATCGCACCCGGGATACTTCATCCGTGAGCTCGCAGGCAGGAATCCCACAGGCACCGCGGTCGGTCCCGTGGTGGCGTGCGCTGCTCGGCCTGTTCGTGGCCGTCCTCGGCACCGTCGCGCTGTTCGTCCCGGCCGCGCTCTCGTTCGGCGTCGCGAAGGACTTCCAGAACGGCACCTGTCGGGAGTCGGGGCCGATCCCTGACACGTGCGACCACACGGCAGCTCAGGGGTATGCAGAGTCGATCGTGATGCTGGTCGCGCCCACCGTCGTCGGGCTCCTCATCACACGCCCCAGGCACGTGGGCAAGGTCGTTACCGTCATCCTCGCCGTCGCCCTGGTCATCTACCTGCTGCTGACGTTCACCGGCGAGACCACCCCACCGCCACCGGTCGAGCCGACCTACGGCGCGTAGTGGTCGTCACGGTGGTCGAGAGGGTCGCCCTTCTCGGTCTGCCGACGGATGTCGAGACGTGACGCCCGGGCGACGTACCAGCCGATCAGGAGGGCCAGGACGATGATGCCGCCACCGAGCACGAGCCACCCGCTGCCGTCCCCACCACCGTCCACGAGCCCGACCGTACCCGCGCCGGTAGGGCCGGGTGTCTACTGAGACCTATGGATTCCTCAGGCGTCGCTCCGACGACCCGGTGCGCGATCGACGCCGTCACGGCGCTGCGCCTGGTGCGCGACGACGTCGGCCTCGGTGCGCGGCGCCCGCTCGTCGGCCCCGTCGTGCTGCGCAGCCACGCGCTGTCGATGCTCTACCGCGACGTGCGCCGCGGCGTGCTCGACGAGACGACGGCACGCGCACGCCTGGAGGGCCTCGCCACGCTGAAGATCCGCCTGCTCGGCGACCGCGTGTCGCGGGCCACGGCGTGGCGGATCGCGCGCGAGCTCGACGCGGACGACACGGCGCTGACCGAGTACGTCGCCGTGGCCGTGCTGCAGGCCGACGTCCTCGTCGCCGGCGACGAGCGCGTCGCGGCCGCCGCGGACGGCCGGGTTCCCCTCGTCTCCTACGACGACCTCCTGCGCTGAGTCCCCCGCGACGACCGCTCCGGTCTCGCCTACCGACCGGTCCGGTCTCAGTCGTCGAACACGTCCCAGCAGATCGCGCTGCGCCGCCGCTGGTCGTCGAGCACGAGCTCGCGCAGCTCCGCCGGGATGCGCTCGCGCTGCCAGTCCCGCTCCGCGAGCCGTGCGGCCTCCGGGTCCTCGCCCCGGGCGGCGGCGTCCGCGGCGGCAGCCCGGATCGCGTAGGCCGCGGCGCCGAGGTCGTGCGCCGCGACGTGCGCGACCGCGACGGCCTGCCCGGCCGCGAGCGCCGCGAACTTGACGGGTGCGGGCTGGTCGCGGCCGGCGGCGTTGGCGACGAACGCGGTGCTGTGGGCGGTCTTCATGGGGACGTCGCCGCGGATCCAGGCGCGGGCGACGTCGAGGGCGTCGCGGGGTCGGGTGTCGTCGGGCCGGGCGTGCTCGAAGATCGGCAGGACGTGCTCGGTGCAGTCGACGGCCCACTGGGCGAGCTGGCGGTGGTGGTCGTCGGTGAGGGTGCCGCCGCGGCGGACGGTGACGAGTCGGGGGTCGCGTGCGGTGGGCAGGATCGGCATGGTCCGATGCTGCCCCAGGTCGACGCCTGCCGACCACCCTGGTGGTGGCCGTCGCCCATGAGAGCGGTGGGGTTGCGGGGTCGCGTCCCCCTCTGGTGGGCGTGGGTGGCGGGGCGTACGGTGCGTTCGTCGTCCCCGCTCGTCGTGACCGTCGACGAGGTGCACGCCCCTCCCCCGCCCGGGTGCCCCCGGTGCGGCGCTGTCGCCGCACGGAGGCCGCTCCCCCGGGCTGGTCGGCTGCTGCGGGCGGGTCGCTCCCCGAGGAGGCGTTCATGGCCCGGTTCACCCGCTCTGACGACCTGCGCGGCGCGAGGTTCGACGGTGCGGACCTGCGCGGTGCGCGGTTCGTGGAGTCCGATCTGTCCGGTGCGGTGATGCGGGGCGTGCAGGTGGAGGGTGTCGACATCGACGCGCCCTGGCTCGCGGACGGCGACGCGTCGTTCCGGGTGAACGGGGTGGACGTGACGGGTTTCGTGGAGGCGGAGCTGGACCGCCGGTTCCCGGGCCGGGAGCTGCGTCGTGCCGGTGACCCGGCGGGGCTGCGCGCGGCGTGGTCGGCGCTGGAGTCGACGTGGGCCGCGACGCTGGACCGGGTGGCGGCGCTGCCCGCGAGCGCCGTGGACGTGTCGGTGGACGGTGAGTGGTCGTTCGCGCAGACGGTGCGGCACCTGGTGCTGGCGACGGACGCGTGGTTGGGGCGGGCGGTGCTGGGGATCGCGCAGCCGTTCCACCCGTTGGGTCAGGCGGGGCCGCAGGCGGCGGAGGACGGGCTGGACCTGTCGTTGTTCGTGACGGGGACGCCGCCCTACGGGGAGGTGCTGGAGGCGCGTGCGGGCCGGGTGGCGATGGTGCGGGAGTTCCTGGCGGGCGTGACGCCGGAGGAGCTGGTGGTGGTGCGGCGCAACCCGTGGTCGCCGGAGTATCCGGAGACGACGTTGTCGTGCCTGCACGTGATCCTGGAGGAGGAGTGGGAGCACCACCGCTTCGCGGTGCGGGACCTGGAGGCGGTGGAGGCGTCCTGGGGTGCGTGAGGAGGTCTATCGTCCGCCGTCGACGACGTGGTCCTCCGGGTACGACGGCTCCCCGCCGGTCGATGCGACGTCTGTGGTGGGGCGGCGGTACACGGACACGTGGGAGCGGGACTCGGCTGTGAACGGCTCCCCTGCCCATCCGGCGTGCCGGGTCTCGGGCTCGAGCCCGGCGAGGCGGGCCATGAGGTCGAGCTCGGCGGGCCAGACGTACCGGTGGGGCGAGCGTCCTACCGTGGCGCTGCCGTCGTCGTCGAACTGGACGTGGTGGGACACGACGCGCTGGTGGAGGACGTCGTAGGTGTCGACGCCGAGGTAGCCGGGCTCGTCGTGCCAGACGGTCGCGGTGCGCCCGGGCGGGAGGGCGCGCAGCTCGGGGACCCAGAGCTCGACGACGAACCGGCCCCCGGGGGCGAGGTGGCGGGCGGCGTTGCGGAAGCACTCGACCTGGGCTTCCTGGGTGAGCAGGTTCGAGATCGTGTTGTCCACGAGGTAGACGAGCGCGTGCTCCCCCGGCACCCGGGCGGTGGCCATGTCGCCGACGACGACGGGCAGGGTCGTCTCGTCGGCCTTCTCACGCAGCCGGGCGACCATGTGCCGGGAGATCTCGATGCCGGTGACGGGCACGCCGCGTGCGGCGAGCGGGATCGCGACGCGGCCGGTGCCGACGGCGAGCTCGACGGCGCTCCCCCGGCCTGCGAGCGCCGCGAGCCGGTCGACGGCGGGGTCGAGGACGTCGGGGGCGAACATGCCCTCGCCGGGGGTGTCGTACCGGGCGGCGGCGACGGCGTCCCAGAGGCGTTCCTGGTCGGTGCCGGCGAGGTCGGTGCGGGGGTGGGTCATCGGGTCGACGGTGTCAGGTGGCGTCTGCGGTGGTCCAGGGTTTTCGTGTCGTCGCGCCTCTGGTCGGGAGCGCGGCCGCTACGGTGGCGGCATGGATCGTGAGGCGTTCGTCGGCTATGTCCGTTCGCAGGGGTGGGGCGTCGTCGCGTCGTTGGGCGACGACGGCGGGCCCCAGGCCGCGTTCCTCGCGGTGGCCGCGACGGGCGCGGGCGAGCTGGTGTTCGACGCGCGCGCGACGTCGCGCAAGGTGGCGAACCTGGCCCGGGACGCGCGCGTCGCCGTGACGGTGGGCGGGACGGACGGGACGACGCTGCAGTGCGAGGGCCTGGCGGACGTCCCGGTCGGGGCGGACCGGGACCGGTGCGCGGCGGCGTACGCTGCGGCGTTCCCGCAGTTCGCCGCCTCGCTGACCGACGAGGGCATCGTGCTGCTGCGCGTCGCGGTGACGTGGGCGCGGTACGGGGACTTCCGCGACGGCCGGTCCGTCATGACGGAGCTCGACGTGACCGGGTGGGGTCCGCTCTCGGGCTGACGGCCCGCCCGTCCTCGATCGACTCCTCAGCCGAGCAGCGCCTGCTTCGCGCGCGCGAACTCGGTGTCGGTGAGGTCGCCGGCGCGGTGCAGTGCGGCGAGCCGTTCGAGGCGGCCGACGAGGGCTGCTCCCCCATCGCCCGTGGTGGCGCCCGCGGCGGGTGCGCCGCGCCCGACGACGCGCCACAGCGCGCGGGCGAACACGCCCGGGCGCCGGGTGGTGCCCGCCTGGCCGGGGTGCAGGCGCGGTACGCGCGGCGAGGGCACGGTCCGGTCGTCGACGACGATGCTCCCGGGGCGCGTGTCGGCGAGCGAGCGGGCGAAGCGTGCGAACCGGGCGGACGACCCGTCGAGGAGGACGGCGCGGGTGGTCCGGGCCCCGGGGTGCTCGTCCCGCCAGGTCACGACGACGGTGGGCCCGTCGCCGGTGACGGTCACGACGGGTCGCCCGGCGGGCTCGAGCACGGTGTCGTCGCCGCGGACGAGGCGCAGCCGTGCGCCGTCCCACACGAGCCGGCCGCCCGCGACGTGGAACATGGCCGGGTAGCGGGGCGCGGCGGCGAAGCGCGACGTGTCGGGCGCGCGGCCGGGGATCGTGACGACGCCGACGGTCCGCCGTCGGGGCGGGACCGCGGGGATGGTTCCGTGCGCGTGCGCCGCGAGGGTCTCCACGACGGGGACCGCGACCGTGACGGGGGCGACGGGCTCGGCACCGGGCTCCGGGGCGGGTCCTGCCGGGTGCTGCCCGGCGTGGTCCTCGGTCGCGCTCGTGCTCATGGTGCTCCCCCGTCGTCGTCGGTCCCCCGATCCTGCCGCGCGACCCCTGCGGAGAGCAACCCCTCGGGTGGTGTCGCCGCAGGTCAGGGAGACATGAGCGCGCCCCCGGCCGGGAGCACCGGTGGCCGGGGGCGCGCAGCGTGGGGGCGGTCAGAGCCCGCCGAGGAGCGCCGTGAAGTCGGGCGTGGCGGCGAACGGGTCGGCGGGCCCGGAGTTCTTGCGCAGGGCGACCTTCTCCGCGAGCTCGCGGCCCGCGCGCGCGATCCGGGCGGGCAGACCGCCACCGGAGTCGGCCTCGGCGGCCGCCCAGTCGTCGGTGGCGGCGAACACGGACGTCGTGGCGACGTCGGCCCGCAGGTAGGTGAACAGCGGGCGCAGGGAGTACTCGAGCGCGAGCGAGTGGCGGGCGGTGCCGCCGGTCGCGCCGAGCAGGACGGGCGTGCCGGTGAGCGAGTCCTTGTCGAGGACGTCGACGAACGACTTGAGCAGCCCGGAGTACGTGGTCGTGAACAGCGGGGTCGTCACGACGATCCCGTCGGCGGCGGTGAGGCGCTCGAGGACCCCGGCGAGGTCGCCCGTGGGGAACCCGGTGAGCATGGCGTCCACGACGGCGTGCGCGTGGTCGCGCAGCTCGACGGTCTCGACCTCGGCGCTCACGCCGAGACCCTGCAGCTCGCGCACCGTGGCCTCGCCGAGCCGGTCGGCGAGCAGGCGCGTGGAGGACGGCTTGGACAGCCCGGCGGACACCACGACGAGGCGGCGGTCCGGGGCGGGGGTGCTGGCGGTCATGCGGTGCTCCTGAGGTCTGGCGTGCGGTGCGGGTGCGGCCCGTCACCGGGCCGGGTGGTGCGGTCGCCCGACGGCGGCCGGGCGCCCGGGTGCGCGGGGCACCCGTCGACCGTACGCCGTCGGGCGGGTGGTCGTGCGGCTCGTGCGCCCGGGTGGGCGCGGGCCGCGAGGTCCGGCTACAGGCCGAACGCGGCGCCGGCCTTCGCCGGCTCCTGGTCGTCCTCGGCGGTGCGCCCGGTCCAGCGGTCCTCGGTGCCGCCGACGTGCACGGCGCCCTCGGTCCCGGAGGCCCTGGCAGCGGCGACGCGCTCGGCGTGGCTCGGCGGGTTCGCCGGCACGTGCGCGGGGCGCGCGGCCTCCATCTCCTTGCGGAGCACGGGCACGACCTCGCCCGCGAGGAGGTCGATCTGCTCGAGCACCGTCTTGAGCGGCAGGCCGGCGTGGTCCATGAGGAACAGCTGGCGCTGGTAGTCGCCCACGTGCTCGCGCATCGCGGCGTACCGGTCGATGACCTGCTGCGGGGAGCCGACGGTGAGCGGCGTCTCGCGCGTGAAGTCCTCCATCGACGGGCCGTGCCCGTACACGGGCGCGTTGTCGAAGTAGGGCCGGAACTCGTCCCACGCCTTCTGGGAGTCCTTGCGCATGAACACCTGGCCGCCGAGCCCGACGATCGCGGTGTCCGCGGGGCCGTGGCCGTGGTGCTCCCAGCGCTGGCGGTAGAACTGCACCATCTGCTTCGTGTGGCTGATGGGCCAGAAGATGTTGTTGTGGAAGAACCCGTCGCCGTAGTAGGCGGCCTGCTCGGCGATCTCGGGGCTGCGGATCGACCCGTGCCACACGAACGGCGGCACGCCGTCCAGCGGCCGCGGGGTCGAGGTGAAGCCCTGCAGCGGGGTGCGGAACTTGCCCTCCCAGTCCACGACGTCCTCGGTCCACAGGCGGCGCAGCAGCGCGTAGTTCTCGATCGCGAGCGGGATCCCGTTGCGGATGTCCTGACCGAACCACGGGTACACCGGGCCCGTGTTGCCGCGGCCCATCATGAGGTCCATGCGGCCGTCCGAGATGACCTGGAGCATCGCGTACTCCTCCGCGAGGCGCACGGGGTCGTTTGTCGTGATGAGGGTCGTGGACGTCGACAGGACGATGTTCTTCGTCACACCGGCGAGGTAGCCGAGCATGGTCGTCGGCGAGGACGGCACGAACGGCGGGTTGTGGTGCTCGCCCGTGGCGAAGACGTCCAGGCCCGCCTCGTCCGCGTGCTTCGCGATCGTCAGCATCGAGCGCACGCGCTCGGTGTCGTCGGGGGTCCGGCCCGTCGTGGGGTCCGTCGTGACGTCGCCGACGGTGAAGATGCCGAACTGCATGGTGTGCTCCCGTGAGTCCTAGGTCGATGCGTTTGCATGTACATGCGCCTCAACCGGGTGTCCCCCGGGTTTGTTCCCGGGCCCTCCCGGCACGGGTGTGAGCGTGCGCACGTCGGGGGCCGTGGCGACCGTGACGAGTTGCGTCGGGCATCGAAACCCGGGAGCCTGGGACCGCGACGCGCCGAGGCGGACCGGCTCGACGCCGTGGGCGGCGGCCAGGCCGTGGAGACACCCCGCGACGTTCACCGGACCTTCACGGCGCGCCGGAACACCGACCGACGGTGAGGCGTTGCCTCTCGTAGACCGGGCCGCTGCCCGCACCCACCGGGCGCGTCCACCCACCCCCGAAGACCCCTCAGGAGGACACCATGGCCGACCGTTCGCTGCGCGGGATGAGCATCGGTGCGAAGAGCATGGAGTCGGACGAGGGCGTCGACTTCGCCCCCCGCTTCCAGGCGCACTACGACTGCCCCAACGGGCACACCATCATCCTGCCGTTCTCGACCGACGCCGAGGTCCCCCCGGTGTGGGAGTGCCGCTGCGGCGCCGAGGCGCTCCTGCGCGACGCCGAGCGCCCCGAGCCCAAGGCCGGCAAGCCGGCCCGCACCCACTGGGACATGCTGCTCGAGCGGCGCACGATCTCCGAGCTCGAGGAGCTGCTCGACGAGCGCCTCGGCCTGCTGCGCGCCGGCAAGCTGCGCCGCAGCGCCTGACCGCCCGCGACCACTGAGAGGCCCGGACCCCGCGGGGGTCCGGGCCTCTCTGCGTCGCGGCCGGGCCGTCGCCCTCGCACGGGCCCGTGCGCGCCGACGCGGCCCGGCACGGCCCGGGCTCGCTCGGCACGTCGCGGACTCACGCGGCCCGCACCACGGCGACGCCTCAGCGCGGGCCGCGCCGCCCCGCGACCGACCGCGCGAGGCTCGCGAGCTGGGCCGCGCGCCGTCGAGCACCCCAGACCGTGACCTTCCACAGCGCCTCGGTGACGATCGCGCGGCTCATCTTCGACCGCCCCGCCGTGCGCTCGACGAACGTGATCGGCACCTCCGTCGCGCGACCCCCCGCCCGCACGACCCGCCACGCCATGTCGACCTGGAAGCAGTACCCGTGCGACTCCACGCTCGCGAGGTCGACGGCGCGCAGCGCGGACGCGCGGTAGGCGCGGTAGCCCGCCGTCGCGTCGCCCAGGTGCAGCCCCAGCGCGAGGCGCACGTACGCGTTGCCCGCGCGCGAGAGCACCTCGCGGTGCCGCGGCCAGTTCTCCACGCGCCCGCCCGGGACCCAGCGCGACCCGATGACGAGGTCCGCGCCGTCGTGCGCGCCGTCCCCCGTGGCGGGGCCGAGGGCGGCGAGCAGGGACGGCAGCTGCTCCGGCTGGTGGGAGCCGTCGGCATCCATCTCCACGAGCACGTCGTACCCGGCGTCCAGGCCCCACCCGAACCCCGCGACGTACGCGGCGCCCAGGCCCTCCTTCCCGGCCCGGTGCAGCACGTGCACGCCCGGGTCGACGGCGGCGGCGGCGTCGGCGAGGTCGCCCGTCCCGTCCGGGCTGGCGTCGTCCACCACGAGCACGTCCGCGTCCGGGACCGCGGCGCGCAGGCGTGCCAGCGTGCCCGGCAGGGTCAGCGCCTCGTCGTACGTGGGCACGACGACGAGCACGCGCCCGCCCGGGACGCCGCCCTCCCCCGCCGGCCCGCTCACGGCGCCTCGTCTCCGGCCGGGGCCGCGGCGGTCGGGGTGCGGCGCTCGCGGACCGCGGTGACGACGCCCGCGGCGAGGAGCCCGAGGGCGAGGAGCTCGACGACGCGGCCCGGCCAGTCCCCCGCCCGCACGGCCGGGGTCAGGCTCGTGCGCAGCGGCAGGTCGGCGACCATCTGGTCGGCGGTGAACAGGTCGGTGCTCTGCAGGAGCTCGCCGTCGGGGGCGATGACGCCGCTGACGCCGACGGTCGAGACCTGCACGGTCGCGCGCCCGGTCGACACGGCGCGCAGGCGCGACATCGCGAGCTGCTGCGTGGACTCGGCGGTGTACCCGAAGGAGGCGTTGTTGGTCTGCACGACGAGCACCTCGGCGCCCGCGTCCACGGCGTCGTTCACGAGGCCGTCGTAGGCGACCTCGAAGCAGATGACGACGCCGAGCGGCACGGTGCGCCCGAGGCGCTCGGACGCGAGGTCCACGACCCCGGTCTCGGTGCCGGGGATCATGTCGATGGTGACCCGGTCGACCTGGTCGGAGAAGATCCGCAGCAGGGACCGCAGGGGGATGTACTCGCCGAACGGCGCGGGGTGCTGCTTGGCGTAGCGGTCCACGACGCCCGCGCCGGGCTCCCACAGCAGCGACACGTTGTACCGGCCGCCGGTCTCGGGGTACTCCTGCGCGCCGACGAGGATCGGGGCCTCGACCTCGCGCGAGGCGTCGTCGATGGCGCGCGCCACGTCGGGCGCGGTCTGCGGGTCGAGGTCGGAGCCGTTCTCGGGCCACAGCACCACGTCGAGGTCGCCGGGCTCCACCTGGTCCAGCAGCGCGACGGTCCCCTGCAGGTGGTTGTTGAGCACCTCGGCCCGGTTCGCGAACGACCCGAGCCCGGGCTCGCCCACGTTGCCCTGCACCGCCCCGACGGCGAGCGTGCCGGCCTCGGCACGCGTGTCGAGCGGCACGAGCAGGGGCGCCGCGACGAGCGCACCGGCCACGGCGACCGGGACGACGGCACCCGTGACGACGTCGCGGCGGCGCACCAGCGAGAGCACCGCGACCGCGAGCAGCGACCCGGCGAGCGCGACGAGCAGGGACACGAGGACCTCGCCCCCGAGCCAGGCCGCGCGCCCCAGCGGGGAGTCCGCCTGGGAGAACGCGAGCCGGCCCCAGGGGAAGCCGCCGAACGGGACCTCGGTGCGCGCCTGCTCGACGCCGACGAACAGCAGCGCGAACGCGACGGCCTGCGCCCCCGGGCGCCCGGTCAGCCACGACCACCGGCGGGCCCACGCCCAGGCGGCACCGAGCACGGCGACGAAGCACGCCTCCATGACGGACAGCGCGAGCCACGGCACGGTCTCGGTCGCGTAGTTGGCCCACCACAGGTGCGGCAGGAAGAACGCCAGACCCCACACGAGCCCGACGAGGAAGCCCCAGCGGGCGCCGTCGCGCCGCAGCCCCCAGAACAGCGCGGCGACGCCGACGAACGCGAGGGGCCACCACCCGCGGTCGGGGAAGGCCGCGTCCGTGGCGAGGCCGCCCGCGAGGGCCAGGAGGAGCGAGAGCGGCCGCGACGGGGGCGCGACGGGGCTGCCGCCGTCCGCCGCGACCGGGGTCCCGCGTCCGTTCTCGGCGCGCACCGGCGCGGGGGGCGCCGGGGACGAGGCGTGCGACGACGGGGTCTCCGGTCCTGAGGTGGCCGGTCCTGCGGGGCGGGGTCGCCCGGCCGGGGCGGCCGCGGGCTCGGGGGCGTGCACGGGTGCACCCTACGCCACGCACCTGCGCGGACCGGGGTCCGCGGCGTCGGTCCGGCGGGTGATCCGCAGGCGGCCCGAGGGTGGGTGTGTGCGGGCTCGCGCGCCCTTCGGCCCGTACGCCGCCGCCACCGGCGGAGCACGTTTTCTACTGAGCGCGCGAGCCCGGCCAGGTACCCGGCGCGGAACGCCGAGGGGTCGTCGTCGGTGGCTGATCCCCCTGCGGCCGCGGGGGCCGGAACACCCTGTCGAACCTACTCCGGCTCACGGCCCTGTCAAGCGGTAGCGGTCACACGAACGTGTCGAACAGGGGGACGCCGTCGCGCACCGTCTGCAGGCACCGGGGTCGCGGCACGTCGGGGCCGAGCTCCGGCAGGAGCGGCTGCCCGGCGCGCGCGTCCGTGCTCCACGACGACGTCGTGCGCCCGAGCGCGCCCTGCACCACGAGGTGCTCGCCCCGCCACACCGCGAGGTGCGCGGGCGCCCCGACGCGCAGCTGGCCGGCCCCCGTGTGGTCCAGGCCCGCGATGCGCCACCCGCCGCGCGTGTGCGCGCGGAACGCGGCCCGCGCCGAGATCTGCTGGTCGGGGTCCACGTGCGACATCGCCGCGAGCACGCCCGCCCACGGGTCGAGGCGCGTGACGGGCGCGTCCGACCCGAACGCGAGCGGGACGCCCGCCCCCGCCAGGTCCGCGAACGGGCTCAGGCCCTCGGCCCGGGTCGCGCCCACGCGCGCCGCGTACATGCCCTGCGGCCCGCCCCAAGCGGCGTCGAACCCCGGCTGGATGCTCAGGCTCACGCCGAACAGCAGCAGCGACGCCAGCGCCGTCGCGTCCACGAACAGCGCGTGCTCCACCCGGTGCCGCGCCGCGCGCACCGCGCCCTGGCCGTGGACCTGCGCGGCGACCTCGAGCCCGAGGACGAGCTCGTCCATCGCGCGGTCCCCGATGACGTGGAAGCCGCCCTGCGTGCCCGCCGCCCCGACCGCGGACAGGTGGTTCGCGATCTGCTCCGCGCTCAGGTAGAGGTTCCCCCGGTCGGTGGGGTCGGGCCCGTCCTGGTAGGGCAGGCGCATCGCCGCGGTGCGCGACCCGATCGACCCGTCCACGTTGAGGTCGCCCGCGAGCCCCGTCAGTCCCGGCACGTCCGCGAGGACCTCGCGCGCGTCGTCGACCGTGGTGCACAGCTCGCCCCGGTACCCGACGACGTGCGCCAGCCCCGAGGACGCGTCGCCCGTGAGCGCGAGGAGCTCGCGCAGCCCGGCGCGCGTGTCGATGTGCGGGGCGCTCATCTCGTGCACCGACACGATCCCCTGCTCCGCCGCCGCGCGCAGCGCCGCCCGGTACAGGGCGGTGCGCCGCGCGGGCGACACGTCGCGCGCGACGTCCCGGGCGACGTGGTGCGCCTCCCCCGTGACCCAGCCCGACTCGTCCCACCCGGGGCGCTCCGCCAGGGCGCAGCGCCGCGCGAGCGTCGTGGAGACCACGGCGGAGTGCACGTCGACCCGCGCCGCGTACACCGCGCGCCCGCCCGCGGCCGCGTCGAGCTCGTCGCGCGTCGGCGGACGCCCCTCGGGCCAGGACCGCTCGTCCCACCCGAACGCCAGCACGACGTCGTCGTCCCCGACGCCCGCCGCGGCCTTCGCGACCGCCTCCAGCGCCGCCGCGAGCGTCGTCACGCCGGCGCTCGCGGACAGGTCGACGCCCGCGAGGGCGAGCCCGATCTCGAACAGGTGGACGTGCGCGTCGACGAACCCGGGCGCGACGAGCGCGCCGTCGAGGTCGATCACGCGGTCGGCGCGGGCGGCGAGCCCGTCGGCCGTGTCGTCGGCTCCGATCCAGGCGATGACGCCGTCGTCGACGAGGAGCGCTTCTGCGAACGGGTCGGCCTGGGAGTGGATCACGCCGCCGCGGTACAGGGTTGAGGCCACAATCCTTCACGATACCGCCACAACCGCCCGAACCTCGCCGTTCCGGCGCGACGTCCGCGCAGGTGGCGGCGGGTGTCGTGCACGTCACGCGCCCGCGCGGGCTCCGGGGGGTGCGGGCGCGGGCGGCTCAGACGCTCGAGTACGCGACGACGCCGCGCCGCAGCTTCTCGATCGCCTGGTGCGCGGTGCGCCGCACGGCGGGCGTGGGCGCGGCGGTCGCGACCTGGTCGAGGACGTCGATCACCTGCTTGCACCAGCGCACGAAGTCGCCGGCCGCGATCTCGGAGCCGCGCAGCACGGCGTCGAGGCTGCGGCCCACGGCCCACCGGTGCACGGCGGTGACGAGGCCCTCGTCGAGGGCGCCGGTGGCGTCGATGTCGTGGGCCTCCTCGAGGTCGTCCACCTCGGACCACACGCGCGTGGTCGCCTCGAGCGCACGGGCGAGCGTGCCGTGCGGCCCGCCGGGGACGTCGGGCTCGCCGCGGTCCTCACGCCGTCCCGCGTACACGCACGTGGACACCACCGCGGCGAGGGCGGGGGCGTCGAGGTCCTCCCACACGCCGCGGCGCAGGCACTCGGCGAGCAGCAGGTCGTTCTCGGCGTACAGGCGCCGCAGCCACTGTCCGTCGCGCGTGACGCGCAGCCCGGCCCGCCCCGCGCGGTCGCGCTCGCCGCCGGCCCGGGCCCCGTGGGCGGGCTCCTCCGCGTCCAGGGCGTCCTCGAGCGGTGCGGCCGGGTCGTCCGCGACCTCGCCGGGGGCGAGGTAGCCGAGCGTGAGCAGGACGTCGCAGATGCGGTCGAAAACCCGCGCGATGGACCCGGTGCGGCCCTCGACGCGGCGCACGAGCTGGTCGTGCTCCTTCTTGAGCCGGGCCCACCGCTCGGCCCAGCGGGCGTGGTCCTCGCGGTCGGGGCAGTCGTGGCACGGGTGGGCGCGCAGCTGCGCGCGCAGGCGGGAGAGCTCGGCGTCGTCCGCGGCGGCGGACCGGGTGCGGGTGGTGCGCCCGGGTCGCGTGCCGGGCTCGTCGAGCGCCCCGAGGGCGTTGCGCAGCGTGGACGCGAGGTCGCGCCGCTGCGCCGGGACGCGCGGGTTGAACGACTTCGGCACCCGGACCGTGGCGACGGTGCGGATGCCGCCGGGCGCGTCGGCCACGGTGAGCTTCTTCACCTGCCGGTCCTGCGTGAGCACGGTGGGGCGCGGGCCGTCGAACCCGGCCCCCTCCCCCGGGTCGAGCACGACGACGTAGCCCGCGCGCCGCCCCGACGGCACCTCCACCACGTCCCCGGGCCGCAGCCGCTCGAACGCCGCCACGACCTCTGCGCGCCGGGACCGGCTCGCGGCGCGCGACAGGTCGCCCTCGCGCGCGGTGATGCGCCGCCGCAGCGCCGCGTACTGGGCGAAGTCGCCCCGGTCGCACGTCATGGCCTGCGCGTACCCGTCGAGCGCCTCGGCGTGCGCCTGCGCCTGCTTCGCGAGGCCGACGACCCCGCGGTCGGCCTGGAACTGCGCGAACGACGTCTCCAGCACCTCGCGCGCCCGGTCCCGCCCGACCTGCGCGACGAGGTTGACCGCCATGTTGTACGTGGGCCGGAAGCTGGAGCGCAGCGGGTACAGGCGCTTGGACGCCAGGCCCGCGAGGTGCACGGGGTCGAGGCCCGCGTGGTCGACGACGACGGCGTGCCCCTCGACGTCGATGCCGCGCCGCCCCGCCCGCCCGGTGAGCTGGGTGTACTCGCCGGGGGTGACGTCGACGTGCGCGGTCCCGTCCCACTTGACGAGCTTCTCCAGCGCGACGGACCGGGCGGGCATGTTGATGCCGAGCGCGAGCGTCTCGGTGGCGAACACGACCTTGACCAGGCCGCGGCTGAACAGCTCCTCGACCGTCTCCTTGAACACGGGCAGCAGGCCGGCGTGGTGCGCCGCGATCCCGCGCGCGAGCGACTCCGTCCACGTCCAGTACCCGAGCACCTCGAGGTCCTCCGCGGGGATGGTCTCGGTGCGTTCCTCGGCGACGCGCCGGATCTCCGCCTCCTCCGCGGGCGAGGTGAGGCGCAGCCCCGCCGCGAGGCACTGCTGCACGGCGCCCTCGCACCCGGCGCGGGAGAAGATGAAGTAGATCGCGGGCAGCAGCCCGTCCGCGTCCAGGGCGTCCACGACGGCGAACCGCGCCGGGGTGCGGCGCGCCCCGAGCCCGGACCGGTCGGGACCGGGGCGCCGCCCGCCCCGCCCCCGGTACCCGCGGTCGCCCGCGCCGCGCCGCCCGCCCGGGCCCGACGCGCTCGTGCGCGGGGCCGCGCGGAACGCGGCCAGCAGGTCCGGGTTGATGGGCGGGTTCACGCCCGGGTCCGTGGGGTTCACGTGCCCGGCGTAGAGGTCGAGCAGGTCCGCGCCGAGCGCCCGCCCGCCGCCCGCGTGCGCGACCCCGGTCGCCGGGTTCGCCGACGCGACGAGCACGTGCTGCCACAGCGGCACGGGCCGGCGCTCGCTGACGACGACGGTGGTGTCGCCGCGCACCATCTCCAGCCAGTCGCCGAACTCCTCGGCGTTCGACACGGTCGCGGACAGGGACACGAGCTGGACGTCGTCGGGCAGGTGGATGATGACCTCCTCCCACACCGGCCCGCGGAACCGGTCGGCGAGGTAGTGCACCTCGTCCATGACGACGAACGCGAGGCCGTCGAGCGTGCGCGAGCCCGCGTACAGCATGTTGCGCAGCACCTCGGTCGTCATGACGACGACGGGCGCCTCCCCGTTGATCGTCGTGTCGCCGGTGAGCAGACCCACGGAGTCGGCGCCGTAGCGGCGCACGAGGTCGCCGTACTTCTGGTTCGACAGCGCCTTGATCGGGGTGGTGTAGAACGCCTTGCGCCCGCCCGCGAGGGCGAGGTGGACGGCGAACTCGCCCACGACCGTCTTGCCCGCGCCCGTCGGCGCGGCGACGAGGACGCCGCGGCCCTCCTCGAGCGCCTCGCACGCGCGCTCCTGGAAGTCGTCGAGGGGGAAGTCGAGGACCTGCCGGAACTCCGCGAGCCGGGTGCGGGACGCCGCCTGGCGGGCCCGGGACGCGGCATAACGGGCGGCGGGCGATTCAGCGGCCGTCATGGTGCCAGCCTACGGTCCACCGCCGACCTCGCCGGTCGGCGCGCGGGCCGCCTCGCCGACCAGCCGCTTCCCGGTCGCCGACGGGGTGTGTCAGCGCCGCGCGGCGGGACGGGCCGGGGCGTCGAGGACGTGCAGCGCGCCCGGGACGACGTCGACCCGCAGCGGCAGGGGGCCGAGGTGCTCCCCGTCGGCGAACGCGTGCGGCGGGGTCGCGCCCGCCTCGGTCGCCGCGACCGTCACCGACGTCGCGCGCAGCGTCCCCACGCCCGGGTTCGCCAGGTGCCGCCCCGCGTACATGCCGGGGAAGATGCGGGTCGCGCCCCAGCGCCCGAACGGGCCCGCGACGACGACGTCGAGCAGGCCGTCGTCGAGCGCCGCGCCCGGCGCGATCCGGATGCCGCCGCCGATCCGCGGACCGTTCGCGACCGACACGAGCGCGCCCGGCGACTCCCACACCACGGTCCGCCCGCCCTGCGTGCCGCCGCCGTCGGGGCTCGTCCCGACGGCGGCGCCGTCGAGCAGGAGGGGCGCCCCGGCGAGCAGGTCGGGCAGCTGGTCGCCCGCGGGGACGCCGTGCAGCGTGACCCGGTACCCGTAGGGGCGGTAGCGCGTGATCTCCGTGAGGGCCGAGCGCGCGTACCGGGACCGGCCGCGGGGCCACGTGGCCGCGTTCGCGTGCGCGTTGACGGCGGCGTCGATCCCCGCGGACAGCACGCCCGCGTACCAGCGGGGCGCTGCCAGGTGCTCGCCCGTGACGCGCGCGGCGTCGACCGCGCGCACGGACGGCGGCGCGCTCGCCGAGGACACGGTGCTCGTGGCGGTGCCGAGGGCCGCGAGGAGGGCGTCCACGCACCGGTCGGTGCGGGTCGTGGGCAGCCCGAGGCCGTGCGCGAAGTCGTTGCCCGTCCCGACCGCGACGATCCCGAGCGGGACGCCGGTCCCGGCGGTCGCGTTGACGCCGAGGTGCACCATGCCGTCCCCGCCCACGACGACGAGCGCGTCCACCCCGGGCCGCGCTCCCGCGCCGTCGCCGCCCGGGCCGCGCACGGCGGCGTCGGCCGACTCCTGGGCGAGGGGCAGGCTCGGGGCGCTGAGGTCGACGACGGCGTGCCCGGCGGCGCGCAGCGCGTCGGCGGTGCGGTCCCCGGCCGCGCGGCCGCGGCCGCGCCCCGCCGTCGGGTTGACGACGAGGGCGACCGTGCTCACGCGCGACCCCCGCGCCCGCGGGGGCGCGGCCGGGGCGGGCCGCTCACAGGGCGAGCCGTGCGGCGTCGAGCTTGTCGACGCGCCGGTCGTGGAGGTAGCTGATGCCGAGCGCCGCGAAGTACAGGCCACAGATCGGCAGCGCCACGAAGATCATCGTCAGCGCATCCGGGGTCGGGGTCATCACGGCCGCGAACACGAAGGCGATGAGCACCGCCCACCGCCAGCCCTTGGCCATCGCGGACGCCCGCAGGATCCCGGCCGCGTTGAGCGCGACGAGGACGACGGGCAGCACGAACGCGAGGCCGAACGCCAGCACGAGGCGCATGACGAAACTCAGGTAGCCCTGCGCGTCGGCCAGGTTGGTCGCGCCGTCGGGCACGAACCCGGCGAGGATGTCGACCGCGTGCGGCAGCACCCACCAGGCGAGGAACGCGCCCCCGAGGAACAGCGGGACCGACGCACCGAGGAACGCGAACGCGTACCGCTTCTCCCGGGTCGTCAGGCCCGGTGTGATGAACGCCCACAGCTGGTACAGCCACCACGGGCAGGTGACGATGACGCCGAGGAAGAGGGAGACCTTGACCTTCATGTCGAGCGCGGAGGCCAGGCCCGAGAAGTTCAGGCTGATGACCTTGCCCTGCTCCTCCGCCGCCTTGAGCAGCGGCGCCTGCAGCGCCTCGAGCAGCGGCTCGTAGAGGAACCACCCGACGATCGCGCCGACCACGAGGCCGCACGCGGCGAGGAACAGCCGCTTGCGCAGCTCCAGGAGGTGCTCGCGGAGCGGCATCCGCCCCTCGGGGTCACGAGACGTACGTGACACCGACTATCCCTTCGAGGTGTCGCCCGGTTCGGGCAACGTCGTCCCTCCGGTCACGGTCGGCGAGGACGTGCCGGTCGACGCGGACGACGACCCGGCGCCGCCCGCCGCGGGCGGCGTGGCGTCGTCCTCGCGCAGGTCCTTGACCTCGCTCTTGAAGATCTTCAGCGACTGCCCGACGCTCTTGGCCAGGTCGGGGAGCCGACGCGCACCGAACAGGAGCAGGATGACGACGACCAGCACGATGATGTGCCAGGGCTTGAGCATGCCCATGGGCTAACTCCTCCTCGAGGCGAACGGCGCTACGCGAGCGAGTCTACGTGGTGAACCCTACGCGTTGAACCGGCGCCAGCGGGACCAGACCTGCTCGTCGCGCCGGCGCCGCTGGACACGCCGCTCCGCCCGCTCGGCGCGCAGCAGGTCCACGCGCTCCTGGAGCGCGACCGGGTCGTCGAACAGGGTCGGCGCGGTCGACGGCTGCGCCTCCTCCAGGGCGCGCGACAGCTCGTCCGCCCGCGCGCTCATGTCCGCCGCCACCTGCGACGCGCGCGACAGCTCGCGCCCCAGCCCCTTCACGGACCGCCACAGGCGCCGCGCGAGGAAGAACGCGCCCACGAGCGTGCCCACGACGAGCAGCGTCCAGACCCAGAACCACATGCCGCCCACCCTAGCCAGCAGCCGTGCCGCCGGACGCGACGCCACCCGACGCGCCGTCGGGCTCGCCCGGCAGGTGCGCGTACGCGGACAGGGCGGCGCTCGCGGCCTCGCGCACGTCGCGCGCGACCGAGGCCGGCTCGACGGCGAGCACGTGCCGCGCCCGCTCCGTGAGGAGCTGGCGCAGCCACACCGGGTTGGTGACGCGCAGGCGCACCTCGAACGCGCCGTCGGGCAGGTTGCGCACGGACTCGACGGGGACCTGCTCCGCGACGGCGCGCGCGGGGCTGGCGAACGTGATCGTCGCGAGCGGCGCGTCGCCGGTGGGCGTGAAGTCGACGTCGGGGTCGACGTCGTGCCCCTCGACGGGCTGGTCGAGCTCGGTGGCGGCGAGGATCCGGTCGACGCGGAACGTGCGCCGGCCCTGCGCGCGGTGGCACCAGGCGAGCAGGTAGGCGTGCTCGTCCTGGGTGTGCAGGGACACGGGGTCGACCTCGCGCTCCGACTCCTCGTCGGCGGCCGTCACGTACCGGACGCGCAGGCGGTGGCCCGCGACGAGCGCGCTCGTGATCGCCGCGACGACGCGCGGGTCGCCCTCGGGGGCGAGCTGCACGTCGAGCGCCGCCGCCGCCTCGCCCGTCGCGTCGGTGAGCTTGCGCAGCACCGACTCGACGACGCCCGCGCGCTCGGGGTCGGCCTGCACCGCCGCCGTCTCCCGCATGGCGCGCAGCGCCGCGATGAGCGCCACCGCCTCGCGCGTGCCCAGGCGCAGGGGCCGGGTCATGCCGCGCGCCTCGGTGAGCCGCACGACGCCGCGCTCGATCGAGTCGGCGTCGAAGTCGATGAGGTCGTCCGGCCAGTACCCGGGCGTGCCGGACACCCACAGGGCGTCGACGTCGTCCAGGACCTGGCGCTCGCTCACGCCGAAGTGCCGGGCGAGCTCGCCCACCGGCACCGGGCCCGCCCCGTCCAGGTACGCGACGATGCCCAGCAGGCGCACCAGCCGGTCGTCCGCGCGCTCAGCCACGCCCCGCCACCTCCGTCGACCCCTCGCCCTGCCCGGAACCCGGCACGGGTCCCGACGACGATCCCAGCGCCGCCGCGTCCCGCAGCCGGCGCACGACCGCCGCGCGCAGGTCCGGCGGCCCGAGCACGAGCACCGCGTCGCCGTACCCCACGACCTCGTCCGCCAGCGCGTACCGCACGTCGTACGCCACCTCCAGCACGTCCCGGCCCGCGCCGTCGCCCGCCCGCGCGTCCGGCACCGACCCCACGACCGTGCCGCGCGCCCGCAGCGCACCCGCACGCTCCGGCACCACCGCCAGGCGCGCCACCCCGCCCGCGTCGCGCGTGCCCAGCGCCGCGTCCACGTCCACCTCCGCCGGCACCTCGAACGCGTCGCGCGGACCCGTCGCCCGCACCCGGCCCTCGACCCGGCTCAGCCGGTACGACCGCGGCGCCCCCCGGTCCAGGTCGAACCCCACGAGGTACCAGCCGCCGCGCCGCGCCGCGATCCGCCACGGCTGCGCCCGCCGCGCCCGCACCTCCCCCGTGCTCGCCGCCCGGTACGTGAACGACACCGCGCGCCGCGCCGAGATCGCGTCCATCAGCGTCGCGTACGCGTCCCCCACCGGCCGCACCTGCGGCGCCAGACCCGCCACCACGTCCATCGCGGTCTCCCCCGCGCCCGCCGCCCGCAGCTTCGTCAGCGCCCGCGAGATGTCCGTCCGCAGCGTCTTGTCCTGCCAGAACTGCGCCGCCAGCGCCAGCACCCCCAGCTCCGCCGGCGTCAGGTCCACCGCGGGCAGCGCGTACGCGTCCTGATCGATCCGGTACCCCACCTCGTCCGCGTGCCCGCCCGCGTCCACCGTCACGATCGGGATCCCCAGGTCGCGCAACGTGTCCTTGTCGCGCTCGAACATCCGTTCGAACGCGTCCGGGGACGGGGCGTCGCCGTACCCCGCCACGCTGACGCGGATCTGCTGCTTCGTCATCGACGCGTTCGTGTTCACCAGCGCGATCACCAGGTTCAGCAGACGCGCGGCCGGGTTCGTCGGCGACGACCCCGACGACGACGGCGCAGGGTCGGGCACGGACGAGGGGGGCGTGGGCTCGGACATCGGGCACCACGCTAGTCGGTCGATAGGGTGTGCCGCGTGATCACGTGGCGGACCGCGACCGTGGTGTCGCACGCGAAGACCTGGACCGGCGCCCAGGAGCTGCACGTGCGGCTCCACACCCCCCTGCCCGGGCGCGACGACGACCCCGACGCGACCGTGCGCGCCCTCGCCTACACCCAGCTCGTCGGCACCCCCGGACCCGGCGACCACGTGCTCCTCAACGTCTCCGCCCTCGCCCGCGGCCTCGGCACCGGCGGGTACGCCCTCGTCGTCGGCCCCGCCCAGCCCGGCACCCCCCTCCCGCCCGACCCCGCACCCGGGCCCGGCCACCTCGTCAAGGCCCGCTACACCCCCCTCCAGGCCCTCGTCCTCGGCGTCGACGAGCAGGAGTCCCCCCACCACGACACCCTCCGCGACGCCGACGACCTCGACGGCACCCCCGTCGTCGTCGCCGACCTCCACTCCGCCCTGCCCGCCGTCGTCGCCGGCGCCCGGCACGCCGCGGCGCTCGCAGGTCGCCCCGCCCCCCGCGTCGCCTACGTCATGACCGACGGCGGCGCCCTCCCCGCCGCGTTCTCCCGCACCGTCGCCACCCTGCGCGACACCGGCTGGATCGACACCTGCCTCACCGTCGGGCAGGCGTTCGGCGGAGACCTCGAGGCCGTCACCGTGCACACCGGACTCCTCGCCGCCCGCCACGTCACCGGCGCCGACCTCGTCGTCGTCGCCCAAGGACCCGGCAACCTCGGCACCGGCACCCGCTGGGGCTTCTCCGGCGTCGCCGCCGGCGAGGCCCTCAACGCCGTCGCCGCCCTCCGCGGCCGCCCCGTCGCCTCCCTGCGCGTCTCCGGCGCCGACGCCCGCGACCGCCACCTCGGCGTCTCCCACCACTCCCTCACCGCCTACGGCCGCGTCGCCCTCGCCCCCAGCGACGTCCCCGTGCCCGTCCCCGCGCCCGACCTCGAAGCCCTCACCGGGTGGGGCGCCGACCTCACCCGCCGCGTCACCCAGCAGGCCGCGACCCTCGCCGCCCCCACCGGGCGCCACCACCTCGTCGACGTCCCCGCCGACCCCGACCTCCTCGACGCCCTCCACGACGCCCCCGTCCGGCTCTCCACCATGGGCCGCGGCCTCGACACCGACCCCGCCGCGTTCGTCGCCGCCGCCGTCGCCGGCGTCCACGCAGAGTCGCTCCGACCCGCATGACCGCACCGCAGGGGGACGACCACCGCCGGCCCGGACCGGCCCGCTTCGCCGTCGTCACGGCGCTGGCGCTCGCGGCCGTGCTCGCCGCGGCCGTCGGCGCGCCGTGGGGCTGGGACGCGCCCGGCTGGTTCGACGACGTCGCGCGGGACCCGGTCGCGCCGCCGCCGGACACCGCCGCGACCGACGTCCTGTCGCAGGAGCGGGAGGACCTCCGGGCACTGACCGACACCGGGGGCCTGTCGTTCGACGCGTACCTGCTCTGGTCCCTGGGCGTGGTCGTGCTCGTGGTCCTCGTCGTGCTGGCGCGCCGCTACCTCCCGGCCCTCCTCGTGCGGCGACGCCGACGCGACCTCCTCGTCACGGCGCCGGGCGACGTCTCCGTCCACGCTGCCGAGGACCCGGTCGTGCCGGAGCTGCGGGAGGCGGTCGAGCGGGCGCACGACGACCTGCGTGCGCCGGACGCGGACCCGCACGACGCCGTCGTCGCCGCCTGGGTCGCGCTCGAGCGCGCCGCGGAGCGGGCGGGCACCCGGCGCGACCCCGCACAGACGCCCACGGAGTTCACGACGGCGGTGCTGGCGAGCACCCGGGTGGACGCGGAGGCGGTCGCGACGCTGCGCGGCCTGTACCACCGGGCCCGGTTCGGCGAGACACCGCTCGGGGAGAGCGACCTGGAGGCGGCGCGCGCGGCGCTCGCCCGCATCGCGGCGGACCTCACGACGCGGGTCGTCGGCACCGGGGACCCCGACACGTCCGCGCCCCACGACCGCCCGCTCCACGACGAGGCCCGGCCGTGAGGGCACGCGGACGCTGGGACCGGCTGCGCCCGGCGGACCGGCGCGCCCTGCTCGCGGCCACCGCGGCCGTCGGGTTCGGCGTCGTCCTCGTCCTGCTCGGCTCCTCGCCCGCGCACGCCCTCATGCTCACCGCCCTCGGCGTCGCGGGCGTCGTGCTGTGGCACCGCACCGGGTACGCCGGGGACACCGTGTGGCCGCGCGTCCCCGACGTGCGGCGCGACGGCAACCGGCGCGACGTGTCCGACCTCGGCTGGTCGGTCCTGGGCCGCGACGGACGCGTCACGGTCGGCGCCGCCCGCCGGGTGCGCCACCTCACGGAGCGTCGCCTGGCCCGCCACGGCATCGACGACCTCGCCGACCCCGGAGCCGCGAACGACGTGGCCCGTCTCCTCGGCCCCCGCGTCGCGCGCACCGTCCACGACCTCGTCGCCGACGGGCGCCTCCCCACGCCCGCCGAGCTCGACGCCTGGCTCGCTGCGCTCGACCGGCTCGACCGGCTCGACCCGACGACCATCCACGACCACCCGGACCGCCCCGACGGAGGGACACCCCGATGACCGCCGACCCCGCCCCCCGCACCGCCGGACCGGGCACGACCCTCGACGTGCCCACCGTCGCCGCGCACGGCCGCGCCGTCCTCGACGAGGTCGCGACCGCCGTCGTCGGCGCCCGCGAACCCCTGACCCTCGCGCTCGCCACGGTCCTCGCCGGCGGGCACGTGCTGTTCGAGGACGTCCCCGGGCTCGGCAAGACCCTCGCCGCGCGCAGCCTGGCCCGGGCCCTCGGCCTCGACTTCACCCGCCTGCAGTGCACCCCCGACCTCCTGCCGTCGGACGTCACCGGGTCCTCCGTGTACGACCCCGCGACCCGGACGTTCGAGTTCCGGCCCGGGCCGGTCTTCACCGGGCTGCTGCTCGCCGACGAGATCAACCGCACCGCCCCCAAGACGCAGTCCGCGCTGCTCGAGTCCATGGCCGAGCGCCAGGTCACCGTCGAGGGCACCACCCACGCGCTGCCCCGCCCCTTCCACGTCGTCGCGACGTCGAATCCCGTCGAGCACGAGGGCACCTACCCCCTCCCCGAGGCGCAGCTCGACCGCTTCATGGCGCGCCTGTCCGTCGGGTACCCCGGCCGCGACGAGGAGCGCGAGGTCCTCACCCGCCGCATCGCCCGCCGCCACGACGACCCCGTCGTGCGCCAGGTCGTCGACCGCGACACCGTCCTCGCCATGCAGGCCGCCGTCGAGCAGGTCGACGTCCACCCCGACGTCGTCGCCTACTGCGTCGACCTCGCCGCCGCCACCCGCACCCACCGCGACCTCGAGGTCGGCGCGTCGCCCCGCGGCTCGCAGAACCTCGCTCTCCTCGCCCGTGGCGTCGCCGTCCTCGACGGACGTGACGTCGTCCTGCCCGAGGACGTCAAGCGCGTCGCCGTCCCCGTGCTCGCCCACCGCCTCACCCTCACCCCCGGGGCCTGGGCCGCCGACCTGCGGCCCGAGACCGTCGTCGCCGGCATCCTCCAGACCGTCCCCGGACCCGCCACCGTCGGCGACCGCGGATGAGCACCACCACGGCGGACCGCGACACCGACGCGCCCCGCTGGCGCACCACCGTCCACCTCGCCGCCGGTGTCCTCCTCGGCACCACGCTCCTCGCCCTCGGCGTCCTCCTCCGCCGCCCCGACGCCGCCCTCCTCGGGGTCGCGCCCCTGCTCGGCGCCGTCTGGGGCTGGACCCGCCGCCCCCACGGACCCGTCACCGTGCGCGTCGTCCTCGACGTCGACGCCCCACCCGGCACCCTCGCAGCCCGCACCGTCGCCGACGTGCCGCCCGGCGTCGAGCTCCTGCGGCTGCGCGCCCTCGCCCCCGGCGGGCTCGTCACCGAACGCCTCGTCGACGCGACCCACGGCCCCCGCGAGCTCACCTGGCGCGCGCCCTCCGCACGCACCGGCGTCACCGACACCCTCCGCGTCGACTACGCCGCCTACGGGCCCGACGGCGTCGAGGAGCAGGTCGCCCGTGTCGCCCACGGCCCGCGCCGACTCGTCCTGCCCCGCCCCCGACCCCTCGGACGCCTGCCCCTCGCCTCCCGCCTGCGCGGCCTCTCCGGGCCCCACACCTCCCGACGCCCCGGCGACGGCACCGAGCTCCGCGACGTCGATGCCTTCCGCCCCGGCGACCGGCTCCGCCGCATCGACTGGCGCGCCACCGCCCGCCGCTCACCCACCCTCGACACGCTGTACGTCCGCCGCACCTTCGGCACCGCCGAGGCGACCGTCGTCCTCGTCGTCGACTCCCGCGACGAGGTCGCCCCCGACCTCGCCACCTGGAGCGGCGTCGGCGCCCAGCGCCCCGACGAGGCCACCTCCCTCGACCTCGCGCGCCACGCCGCCGCGTCCGTCGCCCAGACCGTCCTCGCCGACGGCGACCGCGTCGCCCTCGACGACCTCGGCCGCCTCGCCCGGCCCGTCCGCGCCGGCGGAGGACGACGCCACCTGCGCCGCGTCCTCCACGGCCTCGCCCTCGCCCGACCCGTCGGCGACCCCTCCGCGCGCCTCCGCCCGCCCCAGGTGCCCGCCGGCGCCGCCGTCTACCTCTTCTCGACCCTCCTCGACGACGAGGCGCCCCGCCTCGCACGCCAGTGGCACGACACCGGGCACGTGGTCGTCGTCGTCGACGTCCTCCCACCGGTCTCCCTCGCCGAGGTCGACGACCACGTCGCGACCGCCTGGGCCGTCACGCGCCACGAGCGCGCGGACCGCGTGGACGACCTGCGCGAGCGCGGGATCGTCGTCGCTCGCTGGCACGACGGCACACCCGGCGCCGACGGCGCTCGCGGGACGCTCGAGCTCGCGGCACGACGGCTCGACCGGCAGGGCCCCGGTCGACCGGGCCCTCTCGGGGGTGCCCGATGAGACGCCTCGTCCGACGCGAGGTCGTCACCGCAGGGCCGCGTCCCCGCCTCGAGGTCGAGACCGGGCGCGCCGTCGCGGGCTGGTGGCCGCGCGTCGTCCTCCTCGTCCTCGCCACCGCCTTCACCGGAGCCGCACTCCAGACGACGGGTCTCGCACCGTCGTTCGTCTGGGGCACCGCCGTCGCCCTCGGGACCGCGACGGCCTTCCTCCCCGCGCCGCCGGTCCCGCACGTGCTCGTGCTCCTCGGCGGCCTCCTCCTGATCGTGGAGGGGGACGGCCCCTTCGACCCCGTCGTGTTCGCGCTCCTCCCGCTGGGCCACCTCGTCCTGCGCGCCGCCTGGTGGGCGGACCACGTGCCACCCGACGCGCGCGCCGAGCTGCGGGCGGTCCTGCCGGACCTCCGTCGGGTCGTCGTGCTGCAGGCCGCGCTGCTCGTGGTGGCGCTCGGCGTCCAGGCGGTCACCGCGCGAGAGGTCTCGTCCGCGGTCGCGACCGCGCTCGGCGGTGTCGTCGTGCTGGGCCTCGTGCTGCTCGTCACGCCGCGGGACTGACCTCGCCCTGCGAGCGGCCGAGGACCGCCCGACGATGGCGGGGACGGCACCCGAGACCGTCCCGCCGCCGCCGCGGCGCACGAACCGACCCGAGGAGGCACCCATGGCCGCTCGCTCCGACCTGCCGAAGTACACCGTCCCGTCGCTCACCCCCGAGGAAGGGGCGAAGGTCGCCGGGATCCTCCAGGAGCGCCTGCACGCGCTCAACGACCTGCAGCTCACGCTCAAGCACATCCACTGGAACGTCGTCGGGCCGCACTTCATCGCGGTGCACGAGATGATCGACCCGCAGGTCGACGCCGTCCGCGCGATGGTCGACGCCGTCGCGGAGCGCATCGCGACCCTCGGCGTCTCCCCGAAGGGCACTCCCGGCGCGCTCGTCGCGGAGCGGACCTGGGAGGACTACTCCCTCGGCCGCGCCTCGACCATCGCCCACCTGGGGGCACTCGACGAGGTGTACGTCGGGGTCATCACGGCGCACCGCGAGGCGGCGTCCGCCACCGAGGGCCTCGACGACGTCACGAACGACCTGCTCATCGGGCACCTGCACGACCTCGAGCTGTTCCACTGGTTCGTCCGGGCGCACCTCGAGTCGACCGGCGGCGACCTCTCCACCGACGGCGCGCGCACCGAGACGGGCGCGGCGCGCAAGGCCGAGCAGGCGGCCGCCGGCCAGCCCTGACGCCCGCTCCCCTGCCGGCCAGCTGCTCCACCGCTCAGAGCCGGCCGCGCGCCACGGTCCATCCGACCCGGCGCGCGGCCGGCTTTTCCGTGCTGTGTGGTGAGGCGTCTACGGCGGGTGGGTTGGTTGGAGCCGCTTGGCACACTATTTTTCTGAGATGTGACGTAGTGTCGCCTGATGAGCGACAACACTCCTCGCCAGCCCACCGTCCGCCAGCTCCGTCTCGTCGTGGAGGCGGAGGACTACGACGCCGCTCTCGCCTTCTATCGCGACGTCCTGGGCCTCCCCGAGCGCATCGCGTACGCCGACGGCGAGGAGGACCGGGTGGCCATCCTCGACGTCGGGCACGCGACGCTCGAGATCGCGAACCCGGCCCACAAGCGGGCGATCGACGACGTCGAGGTCGGGCGCCAGGTGGCCGGCCACCTGCGCGTGGCGTTCGAGGTGGACGACGCGCGGGCCGCCACCGAGCGCGCCGTCGAGGCCGGGGCAGACCTCGTCGCTCCCCCGACCCGCACCCCGTGGGGCTCGCTCAACTCACGGCTCGACGCCCCCGCCGGCCTCCACGTCACCCTGTTCCAGGAGCTCGGCGGCGAGGAGGGCGTCCCGCCCGGCGTCGTCGCCGAGCCCGGGACCGGCGACGATCCCGCTGCCGGCGGGCGCTGACGCCTCGACCCACGCGCGCCGGACCTGCTCGAAGCGCGTCGGCAGCGGAGCCCGCACGGCGCCGTAGCGGGCGTTCGTCCGGTGCACGAACCGCCGCCAGGAGAGCACGAGCCCCTGCTTGGTGATGGGCAGGCCGCTGGAGACCGTCACGCCGTTGTCGTGCGTGTGATGCACCGTGAGCAGCAGCGCGCGGGGCACGGACCCCTCGAGGTCTGCCGCCAGCACCTCGCGTACCGCCATCCAGCGCCGCAGCACGACGACGACGCTCGCGCTGAGCACGTGCTCGCGCACCGTGCGGTGCTTGCCGTGCGTGAGCACGACCCTCCCCTCCCCCGCCCGCGCCGTCGCGGGGCCGAGGTCGATCGCGTCGGCGGTGCAGCGCAGCAGGTCGCCGTACCGGGCGCCCGTCGCGCGCGTGAGCCCCGCGATCACGGCGAGCCGCACCGTCTCCGGCTTCGCCGACTCGACCATCGCCTCGGTGGCGAGCGTCCGCCACACCCACTCGGCCTCGTCCAGCGAGACCGTCGGCCGGGGATAGCGAGACGAGGAGGCCGCGGGGTCGGCACCCGTGCGGTCGGGGCCTTCGGAAGGCGAGGCGGCGGAGGCGGTGGTCACGGTCGAGAACCTATCCGCTTGGCACACTATTACCGAGTGAGACACGCCGCCGCCGGCGTGCGAGAGCCCGACCCGTCGGGCGAGATTGAATACCTATGCAGATTCGCGCATACTTTGAGCATGTCCAAGGTTCTCACCTCCCTCCCCGTCGGCGAGCGCGTCGGGATCGCGTTCTCCGGCGGCCTCGACACGTCCGTCGCCGTCGCCTGGATGCGCGACAAGGGCGCCGTGCCCTGCACCTACACCGCCGACATCGGCCAGTACGACGAGCCCGACATCGCGTCGGTGCCGGGACGCGCCACGGCGTACGGCGCGGAGGTCGCGCGCCTGGTCGACTGCCGCGCGGCGCTCGTCGAGGAGGGCCTCGCGGCCCTGGCCTGCGGTGCGTTCCACATCCGCTCCGGCGGGCGCGCGTACTTCAACACCACTCCCCTGGGCCGGGCCGTCACCGGCACCCTGCTGGTGCGCGCGATGCACGAGGACGACGTCCAGATCTGGGGCGACGGGTCCACGTTCAAGGGCAACGACATCGAGCGGTTCTACCGCTACGGCCTGCTCGCGAACCCCGCTCTGCGCATCTACAAGCCGTGGCTCGACGCCGACTTCGTCGCCGAGCTCGGGGGCCGCAAGGAGATGTCGGAGTGGCTCCTCGCCCACGACCTCCCCTACCGGGACAGCACCGAGAAGGCCTACTCGACGGACGCCAACATCTGGGGCGCCACGCACGAGGCGAAGACGCTCGAGCACCTCGACACCGGCATCGAGACCGTCGAGCCCATCATGGGCGTCCGGTTCTGGGACCCCTCGGTCGAGATCGCAGCCGAGGACGTGACGATCGGCTTCGTCCAGGGCCGCCCCGTCACGATCAACGGGCAGGAGTTCGAGTCCGCGGTCGCCCTGGTCCAGGAGGCCAACGCGATCGGCGGCCGCCACGGCCTCGGCATGTCCGACCAGATCGAGAACCGCATCATCGAGGCCAAGAGCCGCGGCATCTACGAGGCGCCCGGCATGGCGCTCCTGCACGCCGCGTACGAGCGCCTCGTCAACGCGATCCACAACGAGGACACGCTCGCGCAGTACCACACCGAGGGCCGCCGTCTCGGTCGCCTCATGTACGAGGGCCGCTGGCTCGATCCCCAGGCGCTCATGATCCGCGAGTCCCTCCAGCGCTGGGTCAGCACCGCCGTCACGGGCGAGGTCACGCTGCGCCTGCGCCGCGGCGAGGACTACTCGATCCTCGACACCACCGGGCCCGCGTTCAGCTACCACCCGGACAAGCTCTCGATGGAGCGCACCGAGGACTCCGCGTTCGGTCCCATGGACCGCATCGGCCAGCTCACCATGCGCAACCTCGACATCGCCGACTCGCGCGCCAAGCTCGAGCAGTACGCCGGCATCGGCATCGTCGGCACCGCGCACGCGGCGCTCATCGGGGCCGGAGCCGGGGCGACGACCGAGCTCATCGGCGCGATGCCCGAGGGTGGCGCCGAGGTCATCGCCTCGCGCGGCATGGCCGAGGGCGACGACGCGCTCCTCGACCGCGCCGCCATGGAGTCCGGCACGGACTGACCCCGGTGGCCGCACGCGCCGGAGAGAGCGACGGGCGACCGCACGGAACGCCGGTTCCGCACGGTCGCCCGTCGCTCTCTCGGCGGCAGGCCGCTCGCTCGCCGGTTGCTCCGGGCGACCGCACCCACGGATAGGCTCGCGGGATGAGCGCGGGCACCGGTGAGCTGTGGGGGACGATCGCCGGACCCGTCGACCACGAGCTCGTCGTCAAGAAGTCCCGGTTTCTCGCGCACCTCTCCCCCGTCACCTCGGTCGCCGAGGCGGATGCCGTGATCGCCCGGGTCCGCAAGGAGCACTGGGACGCACGGCACCACTGCGTCGCGCTCGTCGTCGGCGCCCACGCCGACCAGCAGCGCTCCACGGACGACGGCGAGCCCTCTGGGACCGCGGGCGTCCCCATGCTCGAGGTGCTGCGGCACCGCCAGGTCACCGACGTGGTCGCCGTCGTCACGCGCTACTTCGGGGGCGTCCTGCTCGGCGCGGGCGGGCTCGTCCGGGCGTACTCGTCCGCGGTGAGCGAGGCGCTCGACGTCGCGCGCCCCGTCCGTCGCGCGGTGCTCACCGAGGTGCGCGTCGACGTCCCGCACGCCGACGCCGGCCGCCTGCACGGCGTCCTGCGCGACTGGTGCGCTCAGCACGACGGCACCCTCGACGACGTCACGTACGGCACCGAGGCGCGGTTCACCGTCCTCGTCCCGCCCACCGAGCTCGACCGTTTCGACGCCGACCTCGCCGCCGCCACCTCGGGCGCCCTCACCGCCTGGCGCGGCACCGACCGCGTCGTCGACCTCCCCGCCTGAACACGATCCGCCGAGATAGAACCGTGGTCACCCGCGGCAAGAACCCTGCTCGCCGTGCTTCGCGGCTCACTGTATGAGTTGGTGGTCGCGGCGGGTCGTGATGCGGCATCCGTCATCCGCCGCTCGTCCGTGCGGCCGCTCGCCCCAGCGATGGTCTACTCGCCCGCGCGCCACCTGCCGACGATCGTCTCAGTGGGGCGACCCCAGTCGTCATCGATCCAGAGGCAGTCGTCGAACGCATCCGCGGGAGCCGGTGCGACTCCTTGACGCCGAGCGAACGCGACCACCGTGGCCAGCTCGCTGAGTGACCATCTGCTCTCGAGCCGACCGAACAGTCCGCCGTAGGTGATCTCGATGAGAGAGTCGATGACCGACCTGAGTTCCTCTGGCTCGATGCCGGACGCTTCGAGCGTGCGGAGCAGCGACACAGGTAGCGGCTCGGACGAGCCCAGTCGTGCCAGGGGATCGGCCTCGTGCCACTCGTCGAACGTCTCAGGGGTGACGAGCGCATACTGCCACAGATGCTCCTCGAGCGCGTCGAGCTCGGGGGCGGTCAACCCGACGGAAGCTCGCCAACGGCGAAAGGTCACGAGGCCCGCCGCCTGGCGGGCTCGAACCGAGAGGTCGGAGTACGCCGCCGGACGCGCCAAGGTCAGGTTCTCTCGGCCGACCGCGTAGACGACGTCATCGTCACCGATCCCCCAGGGTGACAAGTCCACGACGTTGACCCGGCCCCTGGCGTCGAGACCGGGGTACTGCGTGCGAGGTCGGCAGGCGAGGTCGACAGTGATCGGAAAGCTCCCATCGCGACGGACGGCCCCGGTCGAGTCGACGATCGCGGACTTCTCGACGAGGCGGTGCGTGCGGCCCTCGACATCGTCGAGCTGGATCTCGACCAGCCCTGGCTGCGGCACGTCGGTCAACCACCGCGTGACACGAGCCCTCACGAGAATCATGTCAGCATCCTCCCAGTGGGGCAGGCTCGCTCTCCCTGCCTCCGGCTCGCCAAGGCTTCTTCCCGGGGGCCGAAACTCTGGGCGCGATCCTCGACGTCGTGCACAGAGCACCGGCAGCCCTGCTACGACGAAGATCCCTCCTCCAGCGAAAGGGCTCTTCCTCGGCCCACCGCGAGTCTCCCCCGGGTCAGTCGCTGACTCCGTCCGGGCCGACGACCGCGCCGTCGGGGACGCGCGAGGAGCCGCCCGGGTCGGCGAGCTCGGCGTCGCCGGTGACGGTGACGCCCGAGCCGAAGGTCCAGTCGCCGCGGACCGTGAGGGAGCGTGCGGCGCGCAGGGACGGGGTGCCGTCGTCGAACCGGGCGTCGAACGCCGCGATGGTCTTGTAGTGGGCCGGGTCGAGGTCGACGAGCGGCGCGTCGGTCCGGGCCACGAAGCGGTAGTGGTCGTCGAGGTCGTAGACGTCGGAGCGCAGGACGAGGAGGTCGTTCGTCGTCTTGACGGGCAGGAACCGGTCGCGCCCGACCTCGATGGCGACGGCGCCGTCGAACACCTCGACGGCGGCGCCCATGGCGGACTCGATCTGCACGACCTCGGGCGACGACGGGTCGGTCGGGTCGACGGTCTTGGTGTTCTTGATGAGCGGGAGCTCGAGCACGCCGCCGGTGCGGTCGAGCTCGGCCGCGAGCGCCTCGAGGTCGAACCAGAGGTTGTTGGTGTTGAAGTACCGGTGCGTGCTGATGTCGGCGGCGGCGTCCTGGTCGTCGGCGGGGGTCTGCGCGGTCTCGCGCAGGACGAGGCGCCCGTCGCTGCGGCGCACGACGAGGTGGCCGCCCTTGCGGTCGGCGGGGGTGCGGCGCGCGACCTCGGCGGCGAAGGGGGCGCCGCTGGCGGCGAACCAGCCGGCCATGGCGGCGTCGGGGGCGGCGCCGAGGTTGTCGGAGTTGGAGACGGCGGCGTAGCGGTAGCCGGCGTCGAGGAGGGCGCGGAGCGCGCCGGAGGCATAGAGGGCGGTGTAGAGGTCGCCGTGGCCGGGCGGGCACCATTCGAGCTCGGGGTCGGCGGGCCAGTCGACGGGGGTGAGGTCGTCGGCGCGGAGCTTGGGCTCGCGGTTCTGGAGGAAGTCGAGCGGGAGCCCGGCGACGGGGAGGTCGTCGTGGGGGGCGAGCGCGGCGAGGGTGTCGTCCTGGGTGCGGAACGAGTTCATGAGGAGGAGCGGCAGGGGTGCTCCGGTGGTGTGCCGGGCGGCGCGGACCTGGGCGACGATGACGTCGAGGAAGGTGAGGGGGCCGCTGTCGGGGCGCTGCGGGTCGGCGTCGCGCACGGTGAGGAGGGACTTGGCGCGGTCCATGCCCATGGAGGTGCCGAGGCCCCCGTTGAGCTTGATGATCGCGGTGCGCTGGAGGGCGTCGCGGGCGGCGGCGTCGGGGACGTCGAGCTGGTCGCGGTGGGCGACGTCGGTGAGGGGCTCGACGTCGGTCTCGGGGATCATGCCGGTCGCGCCGGACTCGAGGAGCCGGTAGAAGCGCGTGAAGACGTCGATGGCGGCGGGGGCGACTCCGGCGTCGCGCATGCGGTCGGTGGACTGGGTGAGGCCCTGGCTGCTCATGCCCCGATCGTAGGGGCGGGGCATGGTCCGGGGCAGGGCGGCGGGTGCTCACCGCGGCCGGGTGAGACACGGGTCACACGCCTACCGTGGAGGGATGGCGGACGGGTGGCCCGGCCGCGTGGCGACGTGGCTGGGGTCGTGGTTCTGGGCGCCGGACTACGACGTGGCGCGCGAGGTGCTGCAGCGGGGCACGGCGGCCGTGCTCGTGGTGGCGTTCGTCGTCGTGGTGCGGCAGTGGCGGCCGCTGCTGGGCGAGCACGGGCTGCTGCCCGTGGCGGCGTTCGTGGACCGCACGTCGTGGCGGGACGGGCCGAGCGTGCTCCGGTGGCGGTGCGGCGACCGGTTCGTGACGGGGATGGCGTGGTGCGGGGCGGTCCTCGCGGGGCTGCTCGTCGTGGGGCTCCCCCAGCGCGGCCCGTGGTGGGTGACGACGCTCGCGTTCCTGCTCCTGTGGGCGGCGTACCTGTCGGTGGTGAACGTCGGGCAGCGGTTCTACGGGTTCGGCTGGGAGTCGCTGCTGTGCGAGGTGACGTTCCTCGTGGTCTGGCTGGGGTCGTCGGGCGGGGGCGTCGCTCCCCCGGTGCTGGTCCTGCTGGCGGCCCGGTGGTGCCTGTTCCGGGTCGAGCTGGGCGCGGGGCTCATCAAGATCCGCGGCGACCGGGTCTGGCGTGACCTGACGGCCCTGTACTACCACCACGAGACGCAGCCGCTGCCCGGCCCGTTCTCGTGGCACGCGCACCACCTGCCGCGGTGGTGGCACCGGGTGGAGGTGGCGGGCAACCACGTGACGCAGCTCGTGGTGCCGTTCGCGCTGTTCGCGCCGCAGCCGGTGGCGAGCGTGGCGGGCGGCGTCGTGGTGCTCACGCAGGCGTGGCTGCTGGTGACGGGGAACTTCGCGTGGCTGAACTGGCTGACGGTCGTGCTCGGGCTGGGGGTGGTGAGCGACGGCGCGTGGGCGGCGGTGGGGTCGTGGCTGGTGCCGGCGCTCGGGCGAGGCGAGGCGCCGGTGCCCGACGGCGGGACGGGCCTGGGCGGTCCGGTGTCCCTGGTCCTGGCGGTGCTCGGGGTGTCGGCGCTCCTGCTCGTGCTGAGCGTGCGCCCGGCGCGCAACCTGGTCGCGCACCGGCAGCTCATGAACGCGAGCTTCGAGCCGTTCCGGCTCGTCAACGCCTACGGGGCGTTCGGGTCGGTGTCGCGGCGACGGGACGAGGTCGTGATCGAGGGGTCGACAGCCCGTTCCCCCGGGCCGGACGACTGGGTCGAGTACGCGTTCCGCGGCAAGCCCGGCGACGTGGGGCGACGTCCGCCGCAGGTCGCGCCGTACCACCTGCGCCTGGACTGGCAGATGTGGTTCCTCGCGCTCGGGTCGCCGGGCACACGGTGGTTCGAGGTGCTGCTGCTCCGGCTCCTGGAGGCCGACCGCCCGACCCTGCGTCTGCTCGCCGCGGACCCGTTCGCGGACGACCCCGCCGGCCCGGCCCCGCGGTGGGTGCGGGCCCGCGTCTTCCGCTACCGGTACACGACGCGCGACGAGCGGCGGCGCTCGGGCGACTGGTGGGTGCGCGAGGAGCGCGGCACGCTCGTCGACCCGATCGACAACGCGCGCCTGCGCCGCCTCCTCGGCCCGGAGGCCTGACGCGGGCCGCTCGTGCGCGTGCGGCGTCCCCTACTCGAAGCGGGAGGGGTCGCCCGCGCCCGCGCGGACGACCTCGGGGGCGCCGTCGGAGAAGTCCACGACCGTCGTCGGCGCGCTGCCTCGCTCGCCGCCGTCGACGACGGCGTCCACGACGTGGTCGAGCTCTTCCTTGATCGCCCACCCGTCGGTGAGCGCCTCGGCGGAACCGGGGAGGATGAGCGAGCTCGACAGGATGGGCTCGCCGAGCGCGGCCACGATGGCCTGCGCGACCGTGTCGTCGGGGATGCGCACGCCGACGGTCTTCTTCTTGGGGTGGGCGAGGCGCCGCGGCACCTCGGACGTCGCGCGCAGGATGAACGTGTACGGGCCGGGCGTGGCGGCCTTGATGGAGCGGAACGCGGAGTTGTCGACCATGACGAAGTGGCCGAGCTGCGCGAAGTCGGCGCACACGAGCGTGAAGTGGTGCCGGTCGTCGAGGTGCCGGATCCGGCGGATGCGGTCCGCGCCCTCCCGGTCGTCCATGCGGCACCCGAGGGCGTAGCCGGAGTCGGTCGGGTAGGCGACGAGCCCGCCGTCCTCGAGGAGGGCGACGACCTGCGCGATCGCGCGCGGCTGCGGGTTGTCGGGGTGGACGTCGAGGTAGCGGGCCATGGGTCCGAGCCTAGGCCCGTCCAGCGGGAGGGCCCGGTGCGCGTGCCCGGCGTGCCGTGACCGCGACGCGACCCGAGCTACCCCGGCAGGTGCGCGGCGACCCGGCGCAGCTCCGCCGGGCTCGCGTTGCCGCCCGAGCACACGACGCCGACGCGACGGCCGGCGAACCGCTCCGGGTCGGCGAGCACGGCCGCGAGCGCCGCCGCTCCCGCGCCCTCGGCGACGGTGCGCGCGGCGGTGAGGTAGAGCGCGGCGGCGCGGTCGATCGCGTCGTCGTCGACGAGGACGAAGTCGGCGAGGTGCTCGCGCAGCATCGCCTGGGTGAGCGCGAAGCCGGTGCCGGTGGCGAGGCCTTCGGCGCGCGAGGCGTTGGGCCGCGCGAGGAGGTCCCCGGCGCGCCAGGAGTCGTGCGCCGCCGGCGAGGCGGTGGACTGCACGGCGACCACGTCGAGGTCGGGGGCGAGCGCGCGGGCGACGAGGCACGCGGCCGCGGCGCCGCTGCCCCCGCCGACGGGCACGACGAGCACGTCGAGGTCCGGCGCGCGTTCGAGCAGCTCGAGGTAGGCCGTCGCGACGCCGGCGACGAGCAGCGGCTCGTTGGCGGCGCTGACGAGGCGGGACCCGTCGTCGGCCGCGAGCGCCGTGGCGTGCTCGCGCGCGTCGTCGAACGTGGTGCCGACGAGGACGAGGCGGGCGCCGAGGTCGCGGACGGCGTCGGCCTTGGTGGGGTTGGGGCTCGTGGGCATGACGATGGTGCAGGGGGTGGCGGTGGTGCGGGCGGCCTGGGCGACGGCCTGGGCGTGGTTGCCGGTGGAGAACGCGGTGACGCCGCGGGCGCGCTCGTCGGGCGTGAGGCGCTGGAGGAGGTTGAGGGCGCCGCGGACCTTGAACGCGCCGGTGGGCTGGAGGTTCTCGTGCTTGACGACGACGTGGGCGCGGGTGGCGTGGTCGAGGGCCGCGTAGGTGCGCGCCGGGGTGGGGTCGAGGTGTGCGGCGAGGAGGCGGCGGGCGTCGAGGACGTCGCGCATCGTGGGCGGGGCGAGGTCTGCGGGGGCCATGCGTCCACGGTGACGGGTGCCGTCTCATAGGTCCAATGCCTGTTCTGAGTGGATCGATCGATCGGATCTATGCTTCGTCGGTGAGGGAGTCGAGATGGACCTGACACGGCTGCGCGTCCTGGCGGCCGTGGCCCGCGAGGGGTCGGTGACGGCCGCGGCGCGGTCGCTGCACTACGCGCAGCCGTCGGTGAGCCACCACCTGGCGCGGCTGGAGGCGGAGGTGGGCGTGCCCCTGCTGGAGCGGCACGGGCGCGGGGTGCGACTGACGGCGGCGGGGCGGCTCCTGGCGACGCGCGCGGAGGAGATCCTGGGTCGCGTGGGCGCGGCACGGGACGAGCTGGACGCGCTGGTGTCGCTCTCGGCGGGGCGGGTGCGGCTGGCGGCGTTCCCCTCGGCGCTCGCGACGCTCGTGCCCGACGTCGTGGCGCGGCTCGCGCGGGACCATCCGGGCCTGGGCGTGGGCCTCGTGGAGGCGGAGCCGCCCGAGGCGCTGGAGGCGCTGCGGCGTGGCGTGGTGGACGTGGCGCTGGTGTTCGAGCACGACCGCTCCCCCGTCGACGTGGAGGGCCTGCGCGCGGTGCCGGTCCTCGCCGAGGAGCTGTTCCTCGTGCGTGCGGCGGACGCCGCGCCGACCCCCGGCGGGCGCGAGCGCGTGCCGGGGGCGGCCGCCGCGCCGGGGGACCTCGCGACGCTCGCGGACGCGGCGTGGATCGCGGGCTGCGAGCGGTGCCGCGCCGACCTGGTGGGCCGGTGCGAGCGCGCGGGCTTCACGCCACGGGTCGCGTTCGAGACGGACGACTACGTCGCGGTGCAGTCCCTCGTGGCGGCCGGGGTCGGGGTCTCGCTCCTGCCCGCCCTGGCGCTGCGCGCCCACCGCGACCCGCGCGTGGACCTGCGGGCCCTGCCTGGCGCGGCCCGCCGCGTCCTCGCGGTCACGTACGGGGACCGCCCCGCGCCGGGCACGGCGGCCGTCGTCGAGGGCCTGGTGCGCGCGGCGGCGTGACGCCGCCGCGCGGGTGCGCTCCCCCGGCACGCGTGGCACGCTCGCCTCGTGCCGCAGAACACGACCCAGGGAACCGGCGCGAGCATCGGCGTGCCGGCCGACGTCCCGGAGCCGCAGCCCGTCCTGGGCGGTCTCACCGAGTCCGCGGTGTTCCTCGTCGTCAGCGCGACGGGCTCGCCCGGGTCGCGCGAGCGCCTGCTCGACGTCGCCTCGTCGGTCAACGACCTGGTGCGCGCGGTGGGGTTCCGCCAGTCGGCCGCGGGGCTCACGTGCGTCGTGGGGCTGGGTGCGGCGTTCTGGGACGCCGTGCGCCCGCCCGGGGCGCCGCGGCCCGACGGCCTGCACCCGTTCCGCGCCGTGCAGGGCGCCGTGCACGACGCCCCCTCGACCCCGGGCGACGTGCTGTTCCACGTCCGGGCCGACCGCGCCGACCTCACGTTCGAGCTGACCCGGCAGGTCATGGCCGCGCTCGGCGACGCGGTGCGCGTCGACGACCACGTGACGGGCTTCCGCTACTTCGACTCGCGCGACCTGCTCGGCTTCGTCGACGGCACCGAGAACCCGACGGGCCGCTCGGCCGCGGGCGCCGCGATCATCCCGGACGGCCCGTTCGCCGGCGGCAGCCACGTCGTCGTGCAGAAGTACGTGCACGACCTCGCGGCCTGGGGCGCGCTGCCCGTCGAGGCGCAGGAGCGCATCATCGGGCGGACCAAGCTCGACGACGTCGAGCTCGCGGAGGGCGTGCAGCCCCCGGACTCGCACGTGTCGCTCAACACGATCGTCGACGACGACGGGACCGAGCGTGACGTCCTGCGCGACAACATGGCGTTCGGCGACCCGTCGACCGGAGAGTTCGGCACCTACTACATCGCCTACGCCGCGGACGTCGGCGTCGTGGAGCGCATGCTGGACAACATGTTCGTGGGGAACCCGCCGGGGCGCTACGACCACATCCTCGACGTGTCCACCGCGCTGACCGGGACGTCGTTCTTCGTCCCCTCGCTCGACCTGCTCGAGTCGCTGGCCGACGACGCCCCGGACGAGGCCGGACGGCCCGCGCCCACCGCACCCGGCACCGCGACCGCGACCGCGCAGCCTGCCGCACCCGCCACCACCGCGCCCGTCGGGACTCTCGCGATCGGGTCGTTGAAGGGAGAACCGTCGTGAGCACCTCGGAACCGGACCTGGGCTCGGTCGTCCCCACGAGCGGCGCGGGCGCGCCCGGGGACTCGAACCTGCACCGCTGGCTCGCGCCCGTCACGGACGCCGCGTGGGAGGAGATCGCAGACGAGGCGCGGCGCACGTTCGTGCGCAACGTCGCCGGGCGGCGCGTGGTCGACGTGACGGGCCCGCTCGGCTTCGGCACGGCGTCCGCCCGCACGGGCCACGTGACCGACGTCGAGGCCCCGCACGACGGCATCCGGGCGCGCCTGCGCGACGTCGTGCCGCTCGTCGAGCTGCAGGTCCCGTTCACGGTGTCCCGGCAGGCGGTCGACGACGTCGCGCGCGGCTCGAAGGACTCCGACTGGCAGCCGGTCAAGGACGCCGCCACGGCGCTCGCGCGCGCCGAGGACCGGGCCGTGTTCGAGGGGTACGCGGCCGCCGGGATCCGCGGCATCGGCCCCGGGTCGGACAACCCGCCGATCGCGGTCCCCGCCGACCCGCGCGACCTGCCGGACGCCGTCGCTGCCGCGCAGACCGAGCTGCGCCTCGCGGGCGTGGAGGGACCGTACGCGCTCGTGCTCGACGCCGACCTGTACACGGCGGTGTCCGAGACCCGCGACCACGGGTACCCGATCCGCGAGCAGCTCGAGCGCATGGTACAGCGCGACATCGTATGGGCGCCCGCGCTGCGCGGCGGGTACCTGCTCACCACGCGCGGCGGCGACCACGAGCTGACGATCGGGCAGGACGTGTCCATCGGCTACCTCGACCACACGGCCGACGAGGTGCGCCTCTACCTGTTCGCCTCGTTGACGTTCCAGACCTACACCGCCGAGGCGTCCGTCCACCTCACGCGCTGACCCGCGTCCGGGGCTCGCGTCGGTCGCCTCCTGCGCCGCCCGCTCAGCCCGCGACGACGACGGCGGGCGCCGCGAGCACGAGCAGCACGACGCACACGCCCGCCACCGCCATCGACAGCGCGAACGGGGCCCGGCTGCGCGGCCGCAGCACGCCCACGACCCCCGCCGCGACGGCGAGGAGCAACCCCGCCCCGCCCAGCACCCAGGCCGCGGCGTCCGGCGCACCCGGGGGCGCCCAGACGACGAGGAGCGCGGCCACGCCGAGCAGCGCGGGCGCGAGGACGCTGCTCGCCCGCCGCCCGAGCCGGTGCGGCAGGCCACGGACCCCGGTCGCGGCGTCGTCCTCGAGGTCCGGCAGCGTGTTCGCGACGTGCGCGCCCACGCCGAGCAGCGCCGCGGCGGCCACCGCCCACGGAGCGGGCCGGCCGTCCCCGGGCGCGGCGAGCACGACGAACACCGCGAGCAGCCCGAACGAGAGCGCGTACGGGGCCCACGACCACCACGTCGCCTTGAGCGCCGCGTTGTAGGACCACGCGATCGCGACGGCGACGACGTGCACCAGCCCCGGCACCACGCCCGTCGCGAGCGAGAGCACCACGCACGCGCCGAGGGCCGCGAGCGCCGCCGTGCGCAGGGTCGCGGGCGTGACGAGTCCGGTCACGACGGGCTTGTCGGCACGCCCCACCGCGAGGTCGCGGCGCGCGTCGAGCCAGTCGTTGCTCCACCCGACCGAGAGCTGGCCGGTGAGGACCGCGAGCGCGACGAGCGTCGTCGTGCGGGCACCCGCACCGATCCCGGCCGAGAGCGCGAGCGCGAACAGGGTGACCATCACCGTGGGCGGGAAGTGGCTCGCGACGACCAGCCCCCGCACGAGCCCCCGCGACCGCCCCGACGCCATGGCCGCACCGTAGTCCGGCTGCGGGTGCGGTGCCCGCCGTCGGGACGCCTGAGCGCGGCTCGTCACCCGTCGGACGTCGACGCGGCCGACCGCGCGGCGCGGCTCGCCCCCCGCGCGGGCGGCGCAGGCCGGTGGGACGATGCGGGCATGTCGCGCGTCGTCGCCGTCGGGACCTCGCTTCCCGACCATGCGTACCGCCAGGACGAGATCTCCCGGGTCACGAGCGAGCTGCTCACGGACGACCCGGTGCGGCGTGCGCTCACGCGCCGCCTGCACGCCCACGCGGGCGTGGAGACCCGTCATCTCGCGCTGCCGGTCGAGGACTACGGCGGGCTGTCGTTCGGGTCGGCCAACGACGCGTTCCTCGCGCTCGGCACGGACCTCGCGGAGCGGGCGTGCCGGGCGGCGCTCGACGACGCGGGGCTGCGCGCGGACGAGGTAGACCACGTCGTCCTGACGACCGTCACGGGCGTCGGCGCGCCCACGCTCGACGTGCTGGTCGCCGCCCGGCTGGGCCTGCGCTCCGACGTGCGGCGCACGCCGTCGTTCGGGTGGGGCTGCGCCGGGGGCGCCGCGGGCCTGGCGCGCGCGGACGACCTGCTGCGGGGCCGGCCGCGCGACGTCGCGCTCCTCGTGGCGGTCGAGCTGTGCTCCCTGACGCTGCAGCGCGGCGACCCGTCGACGGCGAACCTCGTCGCGTCGGGCCTGTTCGGCGACGGCGCGGCGGCGGCGGTCCTCGTGGGCGACGAGCACCCGCTCGCGCGGCGCCCCGGTCCGTACGGGCGGGCCGCGCGCGACGGGGGGCGGGCGCGCGGCGCGCGCGTCGTCGACTCGCGCTCCCACCTGCACCCCGGCACGACGGGCGACCTCGGGTGGCGCGTGGGCGACACGGGGTTCGAGATCGTGCTGTCCGCGCGCCTGCCGGAGCTCATCGGGGCGCACCTGCTCGGGGACGTCAAGGCGCTCCTCGCCGAGCACGACCTCGAGCCGGCCGACGTCGGAGCGTGGGTCGTGCACGCGGGCGGCCCCCGCGTCCTGGACGCCGTGCGCGACGCGCTGGGCCTCGCCGAGGAGGACCTCGCGCTCAGCCGCGCGTCCCTGCGCGACGTCGGGAACCTGTCGTCGGCGTCCGTGCTGCACGTGCTCGCCGCGACGCTCGGACGCGACCGCACGCCGCCCGGCACGCCCGCCGTCCTCCTGGCGTTCGGCCCCGGGGTCAGCACCGAGCTCGTGCTCCTGCGCCTCGACGGGCGCGGTGCACCCCGCGCGGGGGCGGACGGATGAGCCTCGCCTGGTACGTCGTGCTCGTCGGCGCCACGGCGGTGGAACGCCTCGCGGAGCTCGTGATGTCCGCGCGCAACGCGCGCTGGTCCTTCGCGCGCGGCGGCGTGGAGTCGGGCCGGGGGCACTTCCCCGCCATGGTCGCCCTGCACACCGGGCTCCTGGTCGCGTGCGTCGCCGAGGCGTGGCTCGCGGACCAGCCCTTCCTGCCCTGGCTCGGCTGGCCCATGCTCGCCCTGGTGCTCGCGAGCCAGGGGCTGCGCTGGTGGTGCATCGCGACGCTCGGACCGCGGTGGAACACGCGCGTCATCGTCGTGCCCGGCCTCCCGCTCGTGGCGCGCGGTCCGTACCGGTGGCTGCGTCACCCCAACTACGTCGCGGTCGTCGTCGAGGGTTTCGCCCTCCCGCTCGTGCACTCGTGCTGGGTCACGGCTCTCGCGTTCACCGTCCTCAACGCCGTGCTGCTGGCCCGGTTCCGCATCCCCGCCGAGGAGCGTGCGCTCGCGCTCGCCACCGCGGCGGGGGCGAGCGCCGACGGCCCGCCGCGCCCCCGGTCGTGACGGGCGCGACGTGAGCGTCCCGGCACGCACCGAGGTCCTCGTCGTGGGCGGCGGCCCCGTCGGCCTGGCGGCGGCGCTGCACGCCCGGCGGGCCGGGCGCGAGGTCGTCGTGGTCGACCGGCGCGCGGGCGTCATCGACAAGGCGTGCGGGGAGGGCCTGCTTCCCGGCGCGCTCGCCGCCGTGCTCGACCTCGGCGTCGACCCGCCCGGGCACCGGCTCGCGGGCATCAGCTACCGGGACGCGACCCGCCACGCCGACCACCCCTTCGCCGCCGGACCGGGGCGCGGCGTGCGACGCACCGCCCTGCACGCGGCGCTGCGCGAGCGCGCGCTGGCCGAGGGCGTCCTGATCGAGCAGGCGACCCTCCGCGGGCTGAGCCAGGACGACCGCGGCGTCGACGTCGCGCTCGACACCTCGCCCCGCGCCGCGCACCGCCTCGGCCAGGACGCGGGCGGCACACGCACGCACGTGCGCGCGTCCTGGGTGCTCGGGTGCGACGGCCTGCACTCCACGGTCCGGCGCCTCACCGGGCTCGACGCCCCCGCCCACGGCCGCGCCCGGTTCGGGCTGCGCACCCACTACCGCACGGCGCCGTGGAGCGACCTCGTCGAGGTGCACTGGGCCCCGCACGCCGAGGCGTACGTGACGCCCGTCGCGCCCGACGTCGTCGGCGTCGCCGTGCTGGCGCGGCGCGGCGACGCGAGCCCGGCGCGGGCGGACGGCGACGGCGCGCGGGCGGGGCTCGACGCGTTCGCCGAGCTCGCCGACCGGCTGCGCGACGCCCCCGCGGTGGGGCAGGTGCGCGGCGCCGGGCCGCTGCGCCAGCGCGCCCGACGGCGCACCGCCGGGCGGGTGCGGCTCGTCGGCGACGCGTCCGGGTACGTCGACGCGCTCACGGGCGAGGGCGTGCGCGTCGGGCTCGCCCAGGCCGACGCCGCGGTGCGCCACCTCGACGACGCGGGAGCGTACGAGCGGGCGTGGTCGCGCGCCACGCGGGACTACCGCGTCCTGACGACCGGCCTGCTCGCGTGGGCGGGCAGCCCGGCCCGCGGGGCGATCGTGCCCGCGGCGAGCGCCGCCCCGTGGCTGTACGGCGCGGTCGTCGAGCGCCTCGCCCGCTGACGACCGCGCCCGGCCGGTAGGGTCGGCGCGTGACACGGTCCCGGCAGCGCCTCGGCGCGGGCGCGCGCGGCCAGTGGTGGGCGCTCGTCGGGGGCGTCGTCGGGCTCGGCGCCGTCGAGGTGCTCACGGTGCACCTCGTCGCGGGGGCGCTGCTGCCGGACGCCGCGGCCCTCGTCGTCGACGTCGTCCTCGGCCTCGCGACGCTCGCCCTGGTCCTCGCCCTCGCCTCGCCCCTCTGGGCGTCGGTCCGCCTCGGCCCCGACGCGCTCGTCGTGCGGTTCGGCTGGGTCGGCGGCGTCGTCGTCCCCCGGGCGGACGTCGTGGCCGCCGGCACCTGGACGGGGACAGCAGTGCGGCCCGTCGAGATCGGCGCGGGTCACGACGACCCGGCGGACGGCGGGGAGCGCACCGGCGCGCACGGCGTCGTGTCGTTCGTGCGGTCCGCGCGCTCGCCCGTGGTCCGCCTCGACCTCGCCGCCCCGGTCGCGGCCCGGGTCGCGGGGACCCGTCGCGTGACCGCGACCACCGTCCTCGTCGGGGTCGACGACCCCGAGCCGCTGCTCACGCTCGCCCCGTAGCGCACGCGCGCGCGGACGCCGGGGCGACGACGGCCGTGTGGGCGCGGGCGGATACCGTCCCGCGCATGACCTCGCTCGACCTCCACGTCGTCCCCGACCGCTTCCTCCTCGCCCACGTCCCCGGCGCCACGTTCCCCGAGGACGACGAGTGGGTCGCGCTCGTGCGTGCCCCCGAGGGCCTGACGGTCGTGCGGCACGCGTCGCCCTTCGACGACGCCGAGCGGTGGGCCGGGTTCTACGGCTCGGCGCACGACCTGACGACGACCGGGGTGCTCGCCTCCGTCGTCGGGCCCCTCGCCGACGCGGGCATCGCCGTGTTCGTCGCGTCCACGTTCCACGCGGACCTCGTGCTCGTGCCCGAGGACCGCCTCGACCAGGCCACGCACGCTCTCCGCGACGCCGGTCACGCCGTCGCCCCCCGCTGAGGCGCGCACCGGGACGGGGGCACCGCGCGCCCCCGCGCCCGACCCCGTCGACTGACGTCCCGCGCGGGAGTCAGTCGCGCGACACCGCCGCCGCCGCGGCGAGGAGGTCCCGGGCGCGCTCGCGGGTGAGGAACGCGAGCACCGCGTCCTTCTCCCCGACGCGCACGCGGCCCGCGGTCTCGAAGCCGAGCGTGCGCATCCGGGCGTGCGCCCTCGCGTTCGCCGCGTCCGGCTCGACGACGACGCGGTCGACGCGCGGGTCCGCGAAACAGAACGCGACCATCAGCGGCCCGACGGCACCCCACAGGTCCGCGCCGCGGGGGCCCCGCGCCCCGAGCAGGAGGTGCGCGCCCACGTCGCCGGGCCGCACCGGGTACGCCTCGCCCACCGGGTCGTGCTCCGGCTCGTACGTCTGCAGCAACGCGACGGGCGTCTCGTCCCACCGCACGAGGAACGCGTGGTGCGTGGGCAGCGAGCCGACGTACGCGTACAGGTCGCGCAGCTCGGCCCGGGACATCTCCGCCAGACCCCAGAAGCGCGCCCGCGGCCGGGTCACCCAGCCGTGCAGCACGTCGAGGTCGGCATCGGGGTCGAGCACGCGCAGCGTCAGCCGGCCACCGCCCGGGGCGTCGTGCGTCAGCAGGAGCTCGCCCGGCGCCCCCGTCCGCAGCCGCCTGCTCCCGGGGGGAGCGACGTCGCCAGCGGGAGCGGCGAGGTCGGCCTCGCCACCCGGTCCGGTCGGCACGTCGGGGAAGGTCGCGGTCGTCGCGGTCCTCGCGAGGGTCGTCATCGGGTCTCCTCGTGGCGCAGCAGGGTCCAGTCGGTCACGACGGGCACGGTCTCCCCGACCGCCCACGCCGTGAGCTGGTCGGCGAAGTGCGGCGAGCGCGGGTCCCCGCTCGCGCCGAACGGCACGCCCCAGCGGCTCGCGTCGCGGTCGGCCAGGTCCCACGCCCAGCGCGCGACCGACCCGCGCACGCACACGTCGCTGATCCCGGGCACGCTCGCGGTGCAGCACACGGTGTCCGTGTCGCCGCCGAGCGGCAGCGGCGGCACGCGCGGCGCCGTGGCGCCCGGGACGTCGAGGAGCACGTGCAGGCCGAGCACGCGGTGGGTCGCGCCCCACACCGGCACGGTGCTCGCGGGCACGGTGCTCGCGCCGTCGGGGTCCGGCGGCACCCGGTCCGGCCCGTCGGGGCCGTCGACACGCGCGCCCGCGGGAGCACGCACGACCTCGCGCAGCGCGGCCCACGCCTCGCCCGTCCCGTCGATCCCCAGCCACGCGGCGCCGAGCAGCGCCGGCAGCGCGTCCGCGACGCGCGCCGTGACCGACAGCCACGGGGCGAAGACGGTGTCGAGCCCGTGCGGCGCGTGCAGCGGCGCCAGGGCGGGATGCGCGGCGACCCGGCGCACGAGCGCCGCACGCCACGCGGCGAACAGGGCTGCGTCCGCGCTGTCCGCGTCCATGCGACGGTCCCACGCGCGCAGGCGACGGGCCGCCCGCGCCGATGCGGGGTCGCCGTCCGTCGCGCCGATGGTCGTACCGGACGCGCCCTCGCCACCCGTCTCCCCGTCGCGCCCGGACCCGCCGCCCGCGGACCGGCCGAGCCAGCGCAGCAGGTCGTCCGCGCCGCCGAGCAGCGTGTCCGCGTGCACCCGGGTCTGGTCCGCTGCCGTCCCGTCCTCGCCCGCGGCGTCGAGCAGACCGCGGATCCGCCGCGCGCGGTGGGGCGGCGCGTAGGTGTGGCCCAGGTCGAGCCCCGGTCGTCCCGGGCGCTCGTTCGCGTCGACCGCGACGTCCTCGACGACCACGGGAGCGGGCGGCACGAGCCACGGCCGGGCGCGCGCGGCGTCGGACCACGCGAGGAGGGGCAGCGCCCGTTCCGCACGGTCCCGGCGGGGCACGCGGCCGGCGGTGACCGACAGCACCGTGTCGCGGTCCGCCGCGAGCACGCGGTCCACCGGGTCGACCCACGCGCCGAACGCGTCGGTGACGTCGCGCGCCGACCGCGCCCGCAGCAGCCGCCGCCACGCCGCGACGCCGAGGTCGGCGTCCACGCGCGCGGGCAGGCGGAGCGCGAACGTGCGGCCCGGTGCCTCCGGGCCGCCGGTCACCACGACGCCGCGCGCCGTCTCGACCGTCTCCACCCGGTGCTCCGCGGGTCCCCCCGCGGCGCGCACGCGCACCGTGGCGACCACGACGTCCGCGAGCTCCGGCCCGTCCGGGCCTCGTGCCTCCACCCGGCCGTCGTCCGTCCGGCGCAGGCTCTCGGCGATCACGTCGACGTGGTGCGCCATCGCGTTCGTCACGCCCCAGGCCGCGGCGCGGGCGTGGCCGAAGTGCGGGAGGCCGGGCACGCCGGGAAAGGCGAGACCGACGACGTCGTAGTCGTCGCACGCGAGCCGCACCTGCTGGTACACGCCCGGCAGCTCGAGCAGGCGGTGCGGGTCGCCCGCGAGCAGCGGCGCCCCGCTGCGCGTCCGCCCGCCCGCGAGCGCCCACGCGTTCGACCCCGAGCCGGGACCGCCATCCACGGCGAGCACGTCCAGCACGGCGTCGAGCGGCACGTCGGGACGCGAGCGGGCGAGGTCGGCACCGAGGGTCCGGGCGACGTGGTCGCGCCACAGCACGTGCGGGAAGCCGGAGAACAGGACGTGCGCGACGAGGAAGACGCCGAGCGGCGCCCACGCGGGCCACGGCTCGTGCGGCGGCAGGTCGCCGCCGCCGGGCCACGCCGGGTCGGCGAGCGCGCGCAGCTCGGGCACGTCGCGGCCCCGGACCAGGCCCTCGTTGACGCCCGCCGTGTACGCGTCGACCCAGGCGCGGTCGTCGGCCGCGAGCGCCGCGTAGGCGCGGCGCGCGGTGTCGGCGAGGCGGACCCGGTGGGCGAACCGGTCCCACGCGAGTCCGGGCTCGCCCAGGCGCTCGGCGAGGCGGCCCTCGGCGCGCCACCGGTCGACCTCGATCTGCCAGCCGCGGTCGAGCGCGGTGACGTACCCCTGGCCGCGGGCGAGCGCGAGCTCGTCAGCTGCGCGCACGTGCGGCACGCCCCACGCGTCGCGGTGCACGGCGAACTCGCCGGGCGGGACGCCCGGTACCCCAGAAGCCCCCACGTCAGGCGTCCCGCGCGGCGGGGTTGGCGAGCGTGCCCGCGTACAGGAGGGACGCGGACTGGTCCGCGAGGTCGACCATCTGGAGCGTGTTGCGCAGCTGGAGGCGGTTGAGGCACGAGTGCGCGAACCGCGGGGCGCGCAGGTCGACGCCGGAGCGCAGGTCGGGGTGGTCGGCGCGGTGCGCGTCGAGGCACTCCGCGACGAGGCGCCAGAACCGGTCCTCGGGCAGCACGCCGTCGCCGGCGAGGATCGCGGCGAGGTGGCGCAGCACGCCGTCGAACACGTCGGTGAAGATCGCGAGCGCCTTCTCCTCGCCGTCGACGACGGCGCGCACGCGCTCGACGCCGGGCGGGAGCGGGGCGTCGCCGAGGACGGCGATCTCCTCGCCGACGTCCTTCATGACCGCGCGGACCACGACGTGGTCGCGGAGGACGAGGATGAGGTTCTCGCCGTGCGGCATGAACGCGAGGTCGTGCGCGAGGAGCGCGTGGGCGAGCGGGCGCAGGTAGGCGTCGAGGTAGGCGCGCACCCAGTCGGCGGGGTCGAGCCCGGAGGCGCGCACGAGCGCGGTCGCGTGCGCGGCGCCGTCGGGGTCGCGGTGCAGGAGCGCGGCCATGGTGGCCAGGCGCTCGCCGGGCGCGGTGCGCGGCACGGGGCTCTCGCGCCACAGGGCGGCGAGCATCTTGCGGTGCGCGGACGGCGTGGCGGTGCGGTGGTAGACGTCGCCGGTGTACCCGATCGAGGCGAGCTCGCGCAGGACGGTGAAGCCGCGCCCGCCGAGCTCGGGGTCGGCGGCGACGAGGTCGGCGACCCAGTCGTTGATCGCGGGGGTGTCGCGCATGTAGGCGGGCGAGAGCCCCCGCAGGAAGCCCATGTTCTGGATCGCGAGGGCGACCTTGACGTAGTGGCGGCCGGGCCGGGTGAGGTTGAACAGCGTGCGGATCGACTGCTGCGGCTGGTACTCGTCGGCACCCTGGCCGACCGGCACGAGGTCGCCGCGCGCGACGTCGGCGGCGAACGTGATGGGCACGCGGTGCTCCCACTGCCACGGGTGCACGGGCAGGTAGAGGTAGTCGGCCGGGTCGAGGCCGCGCGCGGCGAGCCGGTCCGCGAACGCGGCGCGCTCGTCGTCGGACAGCTCACCCGCGTAGTGCGACGCCTCGTCGAGCCCCGCGCCGAGCGCGAGGTGCGTGTGCTCGCGCCGGGCCGCGAGCCACACGAGGCGCACGCGCCCGCCGTTCTCGGGCGCGTACGCGCGGTACTCCGCGAGTCCGAACCCGATGCGCCCGTTGTTTGCGACGAACCCCGGGTGCCCCTCGGTCATGGCCGCCTCGACCTCCTGGAAGGAGGCGCCCAGCAGGTCGACGGCGCTCGGGCCGCCGGTGCGCTCGGAGCGCTCGGCCTTGGCGGTCGCGCTCGCGAGCGTCGAGGACACCTCCTCGAGATAGGTGGCGAGCAGGCCGTCGGGGATGCTCAGGTCGGGCTGCAGCTCGACCACGAGGTCGAGCGCGTCCACCGGCAGGTCGCGCCGTGCGTCCGACTCCCCCGGTCCGCCCCCGGGCACGGCGGTCCGCCGGATCGACGCCTCGTCGAGCACCCAGTGCTCCAGCGCGTAGCGGCGCGCGACGAACCGGTACTCGACCGCACCACCCGCGACGGGCAGCACGTACTCGCCCGGACCGTTCGCCGCGTCCGGCCGGACCACGGCGCGCGGCGCGAGCAGGCGCTCGTGCGTGAGCTCCGCGATCGCCTTGGCGACGAGGTGGCGGTGGGCGCGGTCGGCCAGGTCGGGGCGCAGGTGGGGGGCGAGGTCGACGCCGTCGCCGAGCGGGCTCGCGTCCAGGTCCGCGCGCGTCGCGACGGCGAGGTGCGCCGTCTTGCCGGGCAGCTCGAGCTCGCGCAGCACGCGGAACCCGGCCGCGGCGTTCTTCGCCGCGATCGCGGCGTTGCGCACGTCCGGCTCGACGACGACGCGCCGCGCCCCGCGCCCGGCGGGGTCGAGGCAGAACCGCACGACCGCAGCCATCACCGCGGACGTGAAGCCGCTGCGCGCGGGTCCCGCCGGCGGCGCGACGAGCAGGTGCATCCCGACGTCGCCCGGCTCCAGGAGCGCGACGGCGGCCGGCACGTCGGCGAGCGTGACCCGCGCCGGGTCGTAGGTCTCGACGAGGAACGCGGGCGCGCCGTCGACGCGCCCGAGCCACGCGTCCTGGTGCGGGTCGGCGGCCACGTCCTCCAGGTAGGCGCGCGCCCCGTCCACGTCGAGGTGGCCGAGCTGCCAGAACACCGACCGTGGGTGCGCGAGCCAACCGTGCACGAGCGCGGCGTCGCGCGCCGGGTCGACGGCCTCGAACGAGACGTCCGCGTGGCCGCTGCCGAGCCGGACCCGCACCGCGAAGGCGGCGCCCACGCGCGCGACCGACGCCGCGACGTCCGGCGACGCGAGGTCGGACGACGGCACGGCCGACGTCGCCGTCGTCACGGCCGGGGCGCTCATCGGGCCTCCCCTCCCGGGCGCCCGCCCGCCACGACGCGGGCCGCGTCCGACGGGGTGAGAGGCGTGGTCGGAGACCGGTCGGCCGAGGGTGCGGCGGCGTCGGGCAGCCCGAACGTCTGGAACGCGATGCGCTCCTCGACGGGGTACACCTCACGGCCCGTGACGGTGCGCAGCACGACGGCGTTGCGCCACGCGGCGAACCCGAGGTCCGGCGCGGTGATGCCGTGCGTGTGCTCCTCGCCGTTGAGCACGTGCACGCGGCGCGCGTCGTCGACCGTGTAGTCGCGCGCGACGTCGAACCGGCCGAGCTCGTCGAACCGCAGGAGGTGGCGCACCGGGTCGAGGAACGCGGGGACCGCCGCGGCGTAGCCCGTCGCGGCGACGAGCGCGCGCGTGCGGCGCTCGACCTCCCGCCCGAGCTGCGCGTGCCGCAGGCGCAGCACGTACTCCCCCGCCGCGTCGGGGTGCCCGGCCGCGCTCTCGTCGTCGCGCCCGTGGCTGGCCGGCTCGTAGCGCGCGGCCACGACCTCGGTGTCCGTGAGCAGCGTCGTCGGCACCGGGCGGTCGAGGCTCAGGCGGTACAGCGCGTCGTAGACGTCGTCCACGAGGTCGCCGCTGATGCCCTTGTACAGGCCGCGCTGCTCGCGGCCGAGGAGCTGGCGCAGCTCGAGCGGCAGGGCGTGGAAGTGGTCGGTGTACTCCGGCGAGGTCATCTCGAGCGTGAGCTTCGTGTACTCCATGGGGAAGAAGCGCGGCGAGCGCGTCACCCAGTCCAGCCGGTAGCCGGGGCGCCGCGCGTCGCCGTGCACGCCGTCGAGCAGGTCGCGGTAGACCTCGGCGGCCGACTGGCCGCTGCCCACGACCGTGACGGAGCCGGCGGCGGCGAGCGCGTCGCGGTGCGGCAGGTACTGCGCGCTGTGCACGAGCGGCCCGGCGCCCGGGTGCTCGCCGCGCGCGACCTCGTCCGCGAGCGCCCGCAGCGCGGGCGGCAGCACCGGAGCGGTGCCGACGCCGAGGACGAGGTGGCGGCCCCGGTGCTCCTCGGTGCGTGTCACGGCACCGTCGTCGTCGAGGACCTCGGCCCGCACGACGAACGCGTCGGCGGCCGGGTCGTGCTCGACGGCGACGACGCGCCGCGACCAGCGCAGCGAGCCCAGGCGGGCCGCGACCCAGCGGCAGTACGCGTCGTACTCGGCGCGGAGCGGGTAGAAGGACTCGCGGATGTAGAACGGGTAGAGCCGGCCCGTCGCCTTGAGGAACGCGAGGAACGAGTACGGCGACGTGGGGTCCGCCATCGTGACGAGGTCGGCGAGGAACGGGACCTGGATCGTCGCGCCCTCGATCATCATCCCGGGGTGCCAGCGGAACTCCGCCGCGGCGTCGAGGAACACGGCGTCGACGTCGTCGAGGGGCGCGGACAGCGCGGCGAGGCCGAGGTTGAACGGCCCGATCCCCACGCCGACGACGTCGCGCACGCGCGCCGGGTCGTGGGGCGCCGGGGCGGGGCCGCTCGTCCTGGGAGCCGGCACGGGGTTAGTCGCCGAGGTCGTCCTCGGGGTCGTCGTGGTCATCGGGTCACCGCCCGGGCGGTCGCGAGGGACGCCACGAGGTCCGCGGCGTGCGTCGCGACGTCGTCGTCGTGCAGCAGCTCGTCGCGCTCGACGAGCACCTGAGCCGTCGTGCGGACGAGGTCGAGCACGTGGCGCACGTCCGCGAGCGTCACGGTCGGGTTGAGCAGCGTGAGCTTGAGGCACGGGACGCCGTCGAGCACGGTCCTGGCGACGACGGCGCGCCCGGACTCGAACAGCACGCGCCGCACGAGCGGCACGAGCCGGTCGGCGTGCTCCGCGGCCAGCCCCGGCGGCTCGTAGCGGAACAGGACCGTGGACAGGTCGGTACGACCCAGCACGCGCAGGTCGGGGTCGTCCGCGAGGTCGGCGTGCACCGCGGCGGCGAGGTCGCACACCGCGTCGACCATCGCGCCGACCCCGTCGGGGCCGAGGGCCCGCAGCGTCGCCCAGAGCTTGAGCGCGTCGAAGCGCCGGGTCGTCTGCAGCGACACGTCGACCTGGTTCGGCTCGGGGTTCTCGCGCGGGTTGAGGTAGTCCGCGTGGTGCGCGACGCGCTCCAGGTCGGCGCGCTCGCGCACGAGCAGCGCGCTCGCGGACACGGGCTGGAAGAACGCCTTGTGGTAGTCGACCGTCACCGATCGCGAGCGTTCGATCCCGTCGAGCAGGTGCCGGCGGGTCGGCGACACGAGCAGCCCGCAGCCGTAGGCGGCGTCGACGTGCAGCCACACGTCGGTCGCGTCGCACACGTCCGCGACCTCCGCGAGCGGGTCGACGCAGCCGCGGTCGGTCGTGCCGGCGGTCGCGACGACCGCCATGACCACGTCGCCCGCGGCCCGTACCGCGCCGATCGCGGCCGCGAGCGCCGCGGGGTCGAGGCGGCCGTCGGCGTCGGCCCCGACCCGGACCACGGCGTCGTCCGCCAGGCCCAGCAGGAGCGCCGACCGGGCGACGCTGAAGTGGCTCGACGCCGCCGCGAGGACCCGCAGGCGCGGCAGCACGGCGGACCGGCCGGGACCGCCCGCGCGGGCCGCACGGGCGACCGCGCGCTCGCGGGCCAGGAAGAGGGCGTGCAGGTTGGACTGCGTGCCCCCGGACGTGAGCACGCCGCCGCCCGCGGCGTACCCGACGCGACCCGCGGTCCACGCCACGACGCGCCGCTCCATGAGGGTCGCCACCGTCGACTGGTCGAACGTGTCGACGGACGTGTTGATCGCCGCGAGCATCGCCTCGGCGCCGACGGCGGGCAGCGCGACCGGGCAGTTGAGGTGGGCGGCGTACGCGGCGTCGTGGAACCACACCGCGTGCGTCGCGTACAGGTCGGCGGCCTCGCGCAGCGCCGCGTCGGTGCCGATGCCCGGAGCGTCGAGGTCGACGCGGTCCACGAGCGTCGCGAGCTGCGCGCGGCTCGCGCCCGACCAGGGCTGCGTCACCGCCGCGACCCGCGACGCCACGTCGTCGACGACGCCGTGCAGGGTGCTCGCGTAGTCGCCCGCGGTCGTGCCGGTGAGCAGGGCCGGGGCGGTCGAGGTACCGTGCGCGGGCGCGACGGATCGTGCTGAGAGCATGGCGAGGCTCCAGGTACGGGGAGAGGACCGCCGCGGATCGCGGCGGGCAACCTGAGGTTTGCCTTGCCTAACTTAGCGCAGCCGAACGACCCGTCAAGAGTGACCTGCGCCACGCCGCCGTGGACGCGGGACCGTGGCGGCGGGAGGATGGCACTCGCCCGTCCGTGGCTCCGAGGAGGCCGTGTGGAACCCACCGTCGCGACGACACGCCCCGCGATCGTCACCGTGGACGACGACCCCGGGGTCTCGCGCGCGGTCGCGCGCGACCTGCGCCGCCGCTACGGCGACCGGTACCGCATCGTGCGCGCCGAGTCCGGTGCGGAGACGCTCGAGGCGCTGCGCGAGCTCGCGCTGCGCGGCGAGGACGTCGCCGTCGTGCTCGCCGACCACCGCATGCCCGGCATGACGGGCGTCGAGCTGCTCGAGCAGGCCATGGACCTCTTCCCCGCGGCGCGGCGCGTCCTGCTCACCGCCTACGCGGACACCGAGGCCGCCATCGAGGCGATCAACGTCGTCGACCTCGACTACTACCTGCTCAAGCCGTGGGACCCGCCCGAGGAGAAGCTCTACCCCGTCGTCGACGCCCAGCTCGAGGCGTGGTCCGCGACCGACCGGCGCCGGCCCGCCGAGACCGTCGTCGTCGGGCACCGGTGGTCCGCGCGCTCGTCGCAGGTGCGCGAGTTCCTCGCGCGCAACCGCGTCCCCTACCGGTGGTACCCGTCGGAGTCCGCCGAGGGCGCGCGCCTCCTCACCGCCGCCCGGACCGACGGCGACACCCTCCCCCTGGTCGTCACGCCCGAGGGCGAGGCGCTCGTCGCGCCCGACGACGCCACGCTCGCCGAGCGCGTCGGGCTCGCCACGCGCCCCGCGGCGGACTTCTACGACCTCGTCGTCGTGGGCGGCGGGCCTGCGGGGCTCAGCGCCGCCCTGTACGGGGCGTCCGAGGGGTTGCGGACGGTGCTGGTCGAGCGCACCGCGACCGGCGGCCAGGCCGGGCAGAGCTCGCGCATCGACAACTACCTCGGCTTCCCCGACGGGATCTCGGGCGCACAGCTCGCCGAGCGCGCACGGCGACAGGCGGTGCGGTTCGGCGCCGAGATCGTGACGACGCGCGACGCGATCGAGCTCGACGTCGACGGACCCGCGCGCAGCGTCCGCTTCCCCGACGGGACGTCGATCGACGCCCACACGGTCATCCTCGCCTCGGGCGTCTCCTACCGGCTGCTCGACGGACCGGGGCTCGGCGACCTCGTCGGGCGCGGCGTGTTCTACGGGTCGGCGCTCACCGAGGCCACGGCGTGCCACGACCAGGAGGTGTACGTCGTCGGCGGCGCCAACTCCGCGGGGCAGGCGGCGCTCTACCTGGCCCGTGAGGCCAAGCAGGTCACCCTCGTGGTCCGGGGCGACTCGCTCGCCCGGTCCATGTCCTCCTACCTGGTCGAGCAGGTCGAGGCCCACCCGCGCGTGCGCGTCCTGACCCGCACGGAGGTCGTCGCGGCGTCGGGCGACGACCACCTGGAGCACCTCGAGCTGCGCGACGTCGAGACCGGCCGGACCGCGCGCGTCGAGTGCGGCTGGGCGTTCGTGTTCATCGGCGCCGCGCCCCGCACCGACTGGCTCGACGGCGTCGTCGCGCGCGACCCGCGCGGGTACGTGGTGGCCGGTCCCGACCTGCTGCGCGACGGCGCCCCGCCCGCCGGGTGGACGCTCGACCGCCCGCCCTACCACCTCGAGACGTCCGTGCCCGGCGTGTTCGCCGCCGGGGACGTGCGCGCGGAGTCCGCCAAGCGCGTCGCGTCCGCCGTGGGCGAGGGCGCCATGGCCGTCATGCTCGTGCACCGCTACCTCGAACAGCTCTGACCACCACCGGCCCGCGACACGACCCCGACCCGCACCCGGAGGCGACACCGTGACCAGCACCGAGGACCCCACCACGACCCCGCCCGCCGAGGACCCCACCACGACCCCGCCCGCCGAGGACCCCACCACGACCCCGCCCGCCGAGGGCACCACTCCGGCAGCCGCGCGCGGGTGGCTGCCGTGCGACGGTGACGAGCTGCGCGCCACGTTCCTGTTCGAGCACCTCACCGACGACCAGCTCGCGTGGCTGTGCGCGACCGGGCACGTCGAGCGCCACGACGCGGGCTGGCTGTTCCACGAGGGCACGCCCGCCGAGGCGTTCTACGTCCTGCTCGACGGCGGCGTCGCGCTCTACCGGCGCGTCGGCGAGGACGAGGTCGAGGTCTCGCGCACCCACCAGGTCGGCGTCTACCTCGGCGCGTGGAACGCCTACCTCGGCGACCGCCTCCCCCAGACGTACCTCCACTCGGCGCGCGCCCTGGAGACGTCGCGCTTCTTCGTGCTCGAGGCGCACGACTTCGCCAAGCTCATGACCGAGTGGTTCCCCATGGCGGTGCACCTGCTGGAGGGCGTGTTCTGGGGGACCCGGGACGCGCAGCAGCTCGTCGGGCAGCGCGAGCGGCTGCTCGCCCTCGGGTCGCTCTCGGCAGGTCTGACGCACGAGCTCAACAACCCCGCCGCCGCCGCGGTGCGCGCGACCGGGACCCTCCGCGAGCGCGTCGCCGCCATGCGGCACAAGCTCGCGCTCATCGCCGACGGCCCCTACGACCGCGCCACCCTCGCCGAGCTCATCCGGCTCCAGGAGGAGGCGCTCGAACGGTACGCGGACACCCGGACCGCGGACGCCGTCGGGGCGCTGGAGACCTCCGACCTCGAGGATCGCCTCACCGACTGGCTCGACGACCACGGCCTGCCCGAGGGCTGGCGCGTCTCCCCCGCGCTCGTCCAGGCCGGGATCGACGAGCCCTGGCTCGACCGCGTCGCCGAGCGCGTGGACGCCGGCGCGCTCACCGGGGCCGTGAGCTGGCTCGCGTACACGATCGAGACCGAGCAGCTCATGGCCGAGATCGAGGACGCGACCGTGCGCATCTCCACCCTCGTCGGCGCGGCGCGCCAGTACTCCCAGCTCGACCGGGCGCCGTTCCGGCCCGTCGACGTGCACGAGCTGCTCGACTCCACGCTGACGATGCTCGACCACGCGCTCGCGGGCGTCGAGGTCGTGAGGCGCTACGACACCGGCCTGCCGCCCGTGCCCGTCTACGCGGCCGAGCTCAACCAGGTGTGGACCAACCTCGTCGAGAACGCCGCGCAGGCGATGGGCGGGTCCGGCACGCTGACGGTCACGACGCGGCGCGTCGACGACCGCGCCGAGGTCGAGATCGCCGACACCGGGCCCGGCATCCCCGACGACGTGCGGCCCCGCATCTTCGAGCCGTTCTTCACGACCAAGCCGGTCGGGCAGGGCACGGGGCTCGGCCTCGACATCTCGTGGCGGATCGTCGTCAACAAGCACCACGGGGACCTCACGGTGACGTCCGTGCCCGGCGACACGCGGTTCGTCGTGCGACTCCCGCTGGAGCCCGCGCAGCCCGCGCAGACTCCGCAGCCGTGACCGCCCCCGCCCCCGCGGGGACGTCGCCCGTCGGCGAGGAGCGCCACGCGTCGTGGCTCGAGCTCTTCTTCGACCTCGTCGTCGTCGCGGGCATCGGGATGCTCGCCCACCTGCTGCAGGAGGACCACGACCGCGGCGGGCTCGCGCTCTACGTCATCGCCTACACCGCGTTCTGGCTCGTCTGGGCGTGCTTCACCACCTACGGCAACGTCGCGGGCGAGGGCGCCCGGGCGCAGCCGATCCTCGCCGGGATGGCGGCGCTCGCCGTGATGATCGCGGCGGTGCCCGGCATCCACGACGAGCACGCACAGCCCTTCGCGGTCGCGTACGTCGTGGGCCGGCTCGTCGCCGCGCGACCGTGGCGCCGCACGACCGTCGTCGTCGACCTGCCGGTGGTGCAGGCGCTGACGGGGGTCGTGCCGTGGATCGTGTCGTGGTGGTTCGACGGGCAGACGCGGTACACGCTCTGGGCGGTCGGCCTCGCGATCGACCTCCTCCTGCTCCTCACCCTCTCGGGCGAGCGCCTCGTGCGACGCGCGCAGGAGCGCCTCGACGAGGTCCGCGAGCGCCGGGGTCGCGGACCGGGTGCCCGGCGCGACCGTCCGGGGCGCGGCGACCGGGAACGCCCGCGGGAGAGGTCCGCGCGGCGCACGGCCGGGCGGACCGGACGGGGCGGACGGCGCGGCACGGACGCCGTCGAGGTGCCGACGAGGGTCGACGCGGCCGTGACCGACGTCCCGCACCTCGGGGAGCGGCTGGGACTCTTCGTCATCATCGTGCTCGGCGAGGGCCTCATCCAGGCGATCGACGCCGCGAGCGGGGCCGAGTGGGACCGGACGCTGCTCGTGGCAGGCGCGGGGGCGTTCACGCTGCTCGTCGCCCTGTGGGCGCTCACGGTGCGGTCGGGCTACGCGGGCGTCACGCTGCTGCGCCCCGCGGGGGTGCCGCCACGGTCGGCGTGGTTCCTGCACCTGGTGACGACCGGCGCCCTGGCCACCCTCGCGGGCGCGCTCGGAGGAGTCCTGGACGAGCCCGCGCGGGCGCTCGACCCGGGCGAGCTCGCGCTGCTCGTCGGCGCGTTCGCCGTGCACGGGCTCGTGTCCGCCGGGGTGCACGCCGTGCTGCGCGACGTACGCACCGCCGTCGTGCTCGTCGTGCCCGTCGTCGTCGCCGGGGCGGTCGCGTGGCTCGCCGGCGGCACGATCTCGGCCGCGGGGCTGGTCTGGGTGCTGTCGGGCGCGCTGCTCGTCCAGCTCGCCCTCGCCGGGCGGCCCCGCGCGGCGAGCGCCCCGGCCGAGGCCGACGCCTGACGCCGGCGACGACCTGCCGGGTCAAAACCGTGGACGTCGGGCGGTCGCGGGCATAGCCTCGTGGCGTCCGGTCGAACCCGCCCGGACGCACGATCATGACGACCGGTGAAGGGGAGGTGGACCCGCGTGCTGCACCAGTGGTCCACCGACCCGTCCCGAAGGGCGCTCCTCAGGTAGACGACGCACGTCGTCCACCTGCAGAGCCGTCCTGGGGCACCGTCCTGGGGCGGCTCTCGTCGTCACCGCCCCAGGTCACGGCCGCCACGGCCACCGACACGACAGGAGGCGCGACGATGAGCGAGGTGGTCATCTACAACCTCGGCGGCAGCCAGGAGCTCGGCCGCGTGTCGTTGCGCCACGCCATCCGCATGCTGCACCGGCGGGTCGCCGAGGTCCTCGAGGCGGTCGAGGGCGAGACGTTCGGCCCCTACCAGCGGCCCCGGTCGGTCGCGCTGGTGCGGTACGTCCACGCACGCTGGGTGTACGAGCGCCAGGGCCGCGTGCCGTACTCGCGGGCGGCGCTGCTGCGCCGCGACCGGTACCGCTGCGCGTACTGCGGCGGGACCGCGACGACCATGGACCACGTGGTCCCGCGGTGCCAGGGCGGGACCACGACGTGGCTCAACGCCGTCGCGGCGTGCGAGCCGTGCAACGCCGCCAAGGGCGGACGCACGCCCGAGCAGGCGGGCCTGCGGATGCTCAGACGCCCGTTCGAGCCCGCGTTCCGCGACATCTACCCGTCGGCGCCCGCCCCGCGCAGACGCTGACGGGTCCACCGACCGGTCCCCGGTCGGCTCCCCAGGCCGCCCGGCCGGTGGCGGTGACACCGGCCGGGCTTCCCCCTCCCCCTCACGATCGCCGCGTCCCGAGGTCCCGGACCGGGCGTCGTCTCCCTCCCTCCTCGTAGAGCCGGTCCGCGTCTCGCACCCACCCCGGGTCCCGGACCGCGCGAGGGAGACCACGATGGCGAGGTTCCGGATCGGGACGTTCAACGTCGAGAACCTGTTCGAGCGCCCGCGCGCGATGGCAGGCCCGCTCACCGGCGGCAACGCGGTCCTCGCGGCCCACGCCCGCGTCAACGCGCTGATCGCCGAGGAGCGGTACGGCCCGGACGTGCGGGCCGAGATCCTGGAGCACCTGGAGACCCTCGGCCTGCTGCGCTCCGACTCCGCGGCGCTCGCGGTGCTGCGCCAGGTCCGGGGACGGCTCGTGCGCCGCACCGGCTCTCAGGCGGCGGGCACGGCGCGCACCGAGGTCGTCGCGACCGGGCGCGGCGACTGGGTCGGCTGGGTCGACCTCGTCAAGGACCGGGTCGACGAGCTCGCCATGACGCACACCGCCCGGGTCGTCGCCGACGTCGACGCCGACGTCCTGGCCGTCGTCGAGGCCGAGAGCCGGGTCGCGCTCAAGCACTTCACGGACGCGGGCGTCGTCACGCCGTCCGGGCGTCCCGTCTACCCGCACGTCATGGTCATCGACGGCAACGACGACCGCGGCATCGACGTCGGGCTGCTCACCACACGGCCGTACCGGATCGGGTCCGTCCGCTCGCACGTCGACGACCGCGACTCGCGCGGGCGCCTGGTGTTCGGCCGCGACTGCCCGGAGTACGCCGTCGAGCTGCCCGACGGCGGCACGCTCACCGTGCTCGTCAACCACTTCAAGTCCAAGGGCTACGGCACGCAGGCCGAGTCCGACGCGACCCGCCGCCGCCAGGCGACCCGCACGGCCGCGATCTACGCGGGCCTGCGCGCCCGCGGCGAGGAGAACGTCGTGGTCGTGGGCGACCTCAACGACACGCCGTCGTCGACCCCGCTGCGCCCCCTGCTGGAGCGGACCGACCTGCGCGACGTGAGCGAGCACCCCGCGTTCCGCGGCGACGGCCGGCCGGGCACGTACGGCAACGGGACCGCGAGCCAGAAGATCGACTACGTGCTGCTGTCCCCTGCGCTGTTCGAGCGCACCGTCGGCGGGTCCGTGTTCCGCAAGGGCGTGTGGGGCGGCGCGAACGGGACCCTGTTCCCCCACTACGACACGATGACGTCGGCGACGCACGCGGCGTCCGACCACGCCGCCCTCTACGCGGACGTGGACCTCGCCTGAGGGGCGAAGGCGATCGCCCCGGACACGACGAGGTCGGCGCGCGACCGCGTCGACTCGACGAGGAGCGCGTTGCGCCCGTCGACCTCGGTGGCCCAGGCGGTCGCGGCCTCGACCGTGCGGCCGTGGCGGGTGTGCCGGTCGACGAGACGACGCTCGCGCTCGGCGTCGCCGGTGCTGCAGAACCACGCCTCGTCGAGCAGGTCGCGCACGCGCCCCCAGGGCTCCTCGCCCACGAGGAGGTAGTTCCCCTCGACCACGACGACGCGGTGCCCCGGGTCGACGGCGATCTCCCCGGCCACGGGCTCGTCGACCTCGCGGTGGAACGACGGCGCGTACACGGTGCGGTCGCGCTCGTCGCGCACCCGGCGCAGCAGGGCGACGAAGCCGTCGCCGTCGAACGTGTCGAGCGCGCCCTTGCGGTCGTGACGGCCGAGCCGGTCGAGCGTCGCGTTCGCGAGGTGGAAGCCGTCCATCGGCAGGTGCACCGCCTCCGGACCGAGCGCCTCGACGAGTCGGAGCGCGAGCGTCGTCTTGCCCGCACCGGGGCTGCCGGTGATCCCGACGACGACCCGACCGTCCCCCGACCGTTCCGCCAGCGCGCGCACCCGCGCGACGAGCGCGGCCAGGTCGGCGAGCCCGGCGGGGGTGCAGGGCAGGTCGGGCGAGGCGTCGTACTCGGCGGTCATGGACCCAGTGTCCCGTGGTCGACGACGTCGCCGCGCCGCGTCCGTGCGACGGTCCCCGCGCGGTCGATGAGTCGCGCGTCCCGGTCGGGTCTCACCCTCGACCGACGGAACACGGAGCACGGAACACGGAGCACGAAGGAGACGACATGGCCACGGTGGTCGCAGGAGCGGCGGTCTCGCTCGACGGGTACGTCCAGGACGCCGACGGGAGCATCGAGGCGCTCTACGCGGACTTCGAGGAGCTGCGGCGCAGCGCGTACCTGCGGGCGCTCCAGGAGCAGACCGGCGCCGTCCTCATGGGCCGGCGCACGTACGACATGGCCCCGGACCCCGACGGCTACGCGGACGGCTACGAGTTCCAGGTGCCGATCTTCGTCGTCACGCACACGCCTCCGGCCGTCGCCCCCCAGCGCAACGAGCGGCTGTGGGTCACGTTCGTCACGGACGGCGTCGAGTCGGCGGTCCGGCAGGCCCGCGACGCCGCGGGCGAGCGCGACGTGACGTTCATCGGGGGCGCGGACCTGTTCCACCAGCTCCTGGCCGCGGGGCTCGTCGACGAGCTCGCGGTCGAGGTCATGCCGGTCCTGCTCGGGGGCGGCGTGCGCCTGTTCGACGGCGACGCGCCGGCGGTGCTGGAGAAGGTGCGCGTCGAGGAGGTCGGCGCGCGCACCGCGCTGCGCTACCGGATCGTCCGGACGGCCCCGACCGGGCGGGAGTAGGCCCGGCGCGGGGCGCCGTCAGGCGCTCGCCGCCACGACCCGCGCGCCCGCGGCCTCGCCGTGCGGGGCCGCGAGCGCCGCGACCGGGTCGCGCGCGAGGTCGGCGACGGGCAGCCCCGTCTCCCGGCTCAGGGCACGCAGCAGTCCGGCCCGGGAGGCGTACCCGGCGGCACGCGCGGCGGCGTCGAGGTGCGAGCCGCCGCGCAGCCGCGCGATCGCGACGTTGAGGTGCGCCCGCGTGCGCCAGCGGCCGAACGCGAGCCCGGTCTCCTCGACGAAGAGGCGCTGGACGTGCCGCGCGCTCGCGCGCCGCCGTTCGGCGAGCTCGTCGAGCGTCGCGACGCCGCGGCGCGCGTCCTGGGCGACGGCCCGCGCGACCGGGTGCACCGGCAGCCGCAGGACGAAGTAGTCGCCCGCGAGGCCGCGCAGGACGTCCTCGAGGGCGGCGCGGAAGGGAGCGACCTGCGCGGGCGTCGCCGGGGCCGCGCACAGCACCGCCGTGAGGACGGTGGTCAGCGCGGGCACGACGCCGAGACGGTGGACGCGCGCGGGCGGCTCGACCCCCGGGGAGAGCACGGGACCGAGCGCCATCGAGTCGCCGGGAAGGCGCATCGCGTGCGGGACGCGCGGGGCGAGCCAGAGGTTCTCGTGCGTGCGCAGGGTCAGGGGCGTGCCGTCCACGACGAGCTCCGCGGTGCCGGTGACGACGTGCACGAGGTGCGGCTCGTCGTGGGCGTGGGTGTCGTGCCCGAGGAAGCGGACGGAGTGCTCGGGGACGACGGCGCCCAGCGCGGTCGGCGTCATGCGCGCTCCTCTCCCCCGGGCCCGGCCGGTCCGGGTCGGCGTGTCGTGTCCGGGACGGGCCGTGTCACGTTCGGACGCGGTTCGTCGCTCAGGTGTGGTTAGCCTAACCTCGCGAGGAGCGCCCCGGTACGCCGTGCGGGCCCCGCGTCCCTGCTGCCGAGTGTGAGGTTCCATGCTGTCGTCACGCCGTCCCGCCCGCCGTCCGCTCGCCGCGCTGGCCGCGCTCGCCGCCGCGTCGCTCGCCCTGGCGGGCTGCTCCGCCGGGACGACGCCGTCCGGGTCCGGTGCCGAGCCGTCCGGCGGTCCCGGCTCGGCCGCGTCCGAGACCGCCGCCGAGCGGGTCGTGGCGACCGACCAGGGCGACGTCGCCGTCCCGACCGACCCGCAGCGCGTCGTCGTGCTCAACCACGCCCTGGCGGGCTACCTGTACGAGCTCGACGTCCCCGTGCTCGCGACGGTGCCCGAGGTGACGGACGACCCGGACCCGAAGTTCTCGCCGTTCTGGGAGGACCAGGCCGAGGCGGACGGCACCGAGCTCATCGAGTGGAGCGCCGACGGCTTCAACCTCGAGGCGATCCTCGCCCTGGAGCCCGACCTCATCGTGGGCGGCGGGTGGGGCTTCCCGCTCAAGCAGGCCACCGACGTCTACGACGGCCTGAGCCAGATCGCCCCGACGGTGCTCGTGAGCGGCACCTACACGACGTGGCAGGAGCAGTTCGAGTTCCTCGCCGTCGACGTGTTCGACGACGCCGAGCGGTTCGACGAGCTGACCACGGGGTACGACGAGCGCCTCGCCCAGGTGGGCGAGTCCATCACCGTCCCCGCGGGCGAGACGGCGTTCCTCGCGCTCACGTCCGAGGGCAAGACGTTCGCGCTCAACGAGGGCGAGGGCCTGCCCGCGATCTTCGAGCGGCTCGGGTTCGCGGTCCAGCCGATCCAGGCGCAGACGGGCGCCGAGCCGTACACGCCGGGCGGCGACATGTTCGAGGTGTCGGCCGAGCAGGTGACGTCCGTGGTCACCGCGCCGAACGTGTTCGTCATCGGCTTCAACGGCGCGGAGATCGACGTCGACGCGCTCGCCGCCGACCCGGTGTACGCGGTCCTGCCGTCGTTCTCGGCGGGCCACGCGTACGAGCTGCCGACGTGGACCATCCGCGGCGACTACCACGAGGCCATGGGGCTCCTCGACGTCGTCGAGGAGCAGTTCTCCTGATGGCCCAGCACCGCCTGCGCACGCACCCGCTGGTGCTGCGACGCGTCGAGGTGGCGCGCGTCGTCGACGTGACGCCCCGCATGCGCCGCGTGACTCTCGTCGGGCCCGAGCTCGGGGCGTTCGAGCGCGACGGCCTGCCGATGCCCGCGTTCGACGCGCCGTGGTTCGACGACCACGTGAAGATCGTCCTCGCGTCCGACGGCGACGTCGCGTCCGCGCTGCCCGTGCAGCGCGCGCACGGGATCGACTGGCCGCCCGCGCCGAACCGGCAGGGTCGCGACTACACGCCGCGCCGCTGGGACGCGGCGGCGGGCGAGCTCGACCTCGACCTCGTGCTGCACGGCGACGGCCCGGCCGCGGCGTGGGCGCGGACGGCGCGCCCGGGCAGCGAGCTGTGGTTCGTCGGGCCCAAGGCGTCGACCGTCTGGCCCGACGACGTCGACTGGGCGCTGCTCGCCGGCGACGAGACGGCGCTGCCCGCGATCGGGCGCTTCCTCGACGAGCGGCCGGTCGACGTCCCCGTCCAGGTCGTCGTGACCATCGGTGCCGAGTCCGCACGGCAGGACCTCGCGCTGCGCGCGGGCGACACCGTGCGGTGGGTCGTCGCGCCGGAGGGCGACCGCGCCGCGCTCGACGAGGCTGTGCGCGCCCTGGAGTGGTGGCCCGGCCAGGTCTACGCGTGGGCGGCGAGCGAGAGCCGCGCGCTCCTGCCCGTGCGGCGCTACCTGACGCGCGAGCGCGCCGTGCCGCGCACCCACGTCGACGTCACGGGCTACTGGCACGCCGAGCCGGCGCCCTCCCCCGCACCCGCTCAGGGGCCGGCTGCCGAGGCGGAGCCGCAGCCCACGGGGGTACCGTCTCCCGTGCCGTGGTTCGCGACCCGCGCCGCGCTGCAGCTCGGCCTGCTCGACGAGCTCGGCGCGGGGCCGCGCGACCTCGCGGCCCTCGCCGGGGCGGCGCACATCGCGCCGGGCGCGGTGCGCGCCCTCGCGGACGTGCTCGCGGCGTCGGGCGTGGTGAGGCTCGACGGCGACACGGTCGCCCTGGGCGACGCGGGCGAGGACCTCCTCGACGACGAGCACGAGCGCGAGGAGTACGTGGGGCTGGAGGCGGACGCGATCCTGGCGCTCGCGGCGCTCGCCCCCGCGCTCCGCGACGGCGTCCCGGCGTGGTCGCGCTCGCGCGGCCGGACGCTGCGCGCCGAGGTCGAGACCGACGCCGCGCGCGCCACGGAGGTCGTCGAGGGCGCCGACGTGCTCCCGTACGTGCTCACGGGACTCGCGACCTGGCCGGTGTGGGCGGACGCGCGGACCGTCGCGCTCGGCGGACCCGGCGCGCTCGTCGTCGCCGACCTGCTCGTCGAGGTTCCCGGCGAGCGCACGACGACGCTCGTCGAGGACGCCGTCCCGCTCGAGGTCCTGCGCGAGCAGGCGGGGTCCGGCACGGCGCACGCCGCGGCCGTGGCCTGGCCGGTCGCCGACGTCGCCGTGTGCGCGCTCGGGGCCGGCCACCGCACCGACGACGAGGTCGTCGACCTCCTCGCCGCGATGCGCGCCGCCGCCCCGCGCGCCGTCCTCGTCGAGGACTTCACGCCCGACGGGCTCAGCCCCCACGCGCGCGAGCACGCGCTGCTCGCCCTGGCCACGACCGGGGCCGCGCCGCGCACGCCCGACGACGTCGCACGCCTCGCCGGGCGCGCGGGCTGGGGCGTCGTCCACCACGAGGCGCTCGGCTGGGGCGTCGAGCGGGTCGAGCTCACGGCCCGCGACGCCTGAGGTCGGTCGTCCTCGTCGGGCGCGTGACCAGCACGAACGGCGCCGAGGCACCGAGGCGTGCCCGCCTCCGGACGGATCACCCGCCTGGAGGAGTCGCTCGACGTCCAGGAGGACGCCGCGAGCGGGGTAACCCGGTTGGTCGCCGCCGTGGAGGCGCTCCAGGACGGCACCGCAGCAGCCGCGCGGTCGACCTGCACGCGCGTCTGGGTGCGCACGGGCGAGGGCTGGCGCGTCCTGGCCGCCACGCTCGCTCCCGCGGCCGACCCTGCCTGAACGGGCCATCGCGTCACCCGCCGGTGAACATGGCGATGGTGAGCGGCGCGCCGACCGCGTCGCACGCGTCGCCGAGGTCGCTCGCGGCGGCGTCCCACTCCGCGGAGCGCACGCCGGTCGGCTCCGCGGAGGCCCCGGAGGCGACCGGAGCGGCCGCCTGCAGCTCGCCGATCGCCGTCTGCACGGCGCTGTCCCCGCCGGAGGGCAGGCGGTCGAGCACGCGGGTCGCCAGCCGGTACCAGCCGTCGTGCTCCTGCGCGTCCATGCGGCCGTCGGCGAGGGCGACGTCGGCGTTCTCCACGATCGTCAGCACGTCGCCGAACGCGGTGCAGAGGTCCGCGTCGTCCGGGGCGCCGCCCTCCGGCGCGACGCCCGGCGAGTCCGCCTGAGCCGCGGCACCGGACGGGGCCGCCTCGACCTCCCCTGCCGAAGCCCCGCCGCCGGCGCTGCAGCCGCCCATCGCCGCAGCGCTCAGCACCACCGCCGAGAGCGCTGCCCACCGTCGTGCTCGCATCCGTGCCTGCTCCCCGATCTCGACATCTGCTGGGTCCGACGTACGGCCGAGAGTCTGCCGCCGTTCCCCCCTCGACGCGAGGGTGACACGCGCGAGCAGGCCCCGCCGCCGAACCCGGGATCGCTCCCCGCCGGACGTCGCGGGTGAGGAGGAAGCCCGGGCTCGTGCGCGCTCGGGATCGTGCCCACGCCTCGCCGACAGGCGGCGCTGATAGCATCGGCACGTGCTCATCGAGGTCGACAGACTCTAGCCGCCGAGCCGTCGGCGGCCCGTCCCAGCGCACCCTCTCGCCCCGGCTCCGTGACGGAGTCTCCCCGGGCGACCCCTCCTGGCTCTCGCCGAGGCCTCGTCGTGCCTGGACCCGCCGCACCGCTCCGCGCCGCCCTGTCCTCCCCCGGCACGACCTGCCCGCGCCACGCGGGCCCGAGGAGCTCCTCATGTCCACCCTGCACCGCTCCGCGGTGACCCTCACCGACCTCACGTTCGAGTGGCCCGACGCCACCGTCGCGCTCTCGCACCTCACCGGCACGTTCGGCGTCGGCCGCACGGGCCTCGTCGGCGACAACGGCGCCGGCAAGTCCACCCTCCTGCGCCTGGTCGCGGGCCTGCTCCGCCCGACCGCGGGGCGCGTCACGACGACCGGAGACGTCGCCTACCTCCCCCAGACCCTGACGCTCGGCCGGGACGCGAGCGTCGCGCGCCTCCTCGGCGTCGACGGCACGCTCGCCGCGCTGCGCGCGATCGAGTCCGGCGACGTCGACGAGCGACACTTCGACGCGGTCGGCGACGACTGGGACGTCGAGGCGCGCGCCACGCAGGCGCTCGCCGAGATCGGGCTCGACGGCGTGGGCCTCGACCGGCGCGTGGGCGAGCTGTCCGGCGGAGAGTCGATGCTCGTCGCGATCAGCGGGCTGCGCGTGCGGCGCAGCGCGATCACGCTGCTCGACGAGCCGACGAACAACCTCGACCGCGGCACCCGCGCGCGGCTCGCGGCGCTCGTCGACGACTGGCCCGGGACGCTCGTCGTCGTGAGCCACGACCTCGACCTGCTCGAGCACATGGACGAGACGGCGGAGCTGCACGCCGGCCGCCTCACCACCTTCGGCGGACCGTACAGCGCCTGGCGCGACCGGCTCGAGGCGGACCAGGCCGCCGCGGCGCAGGCCGCGCGGACGGCCGAGCAGACGCTGCGGGCCGAGAAGCGCCAGCGCGTCGAGGCGGAGACCAAGCTCGCGCGCCGCGAGCGGACCGCGCGCACCGCGCAGGCGAACCGCACGGGGTCGCGCATCTCCATGGGGCTGCGCGCGTCCGCCGCGCAGGTGTCCGCGGGCTCGATGCGCCAGGGCCTGGACGCGAAGGTCCAGGCCGCGCAGGACGCGCTCGACGCCGCGGCGGCCCGCGTGCGCGACGACGAGCACGTCCACCTCGTGCTCCCCGACCCGGACGTGCCGCGCGGTCGCCGCCTCGCGGAGCTGCACGGGACGAACGAGACGGTCGTCGTGCAGGGGCCGGAGCGGGTCGCGCTCGTCGGCGCCAACGGGACCGGCAAGACGACGCTGCTGGAGAACCTCCTCGCCGGGCGCGCACCGGAGCCGGGACGCGCGGGCGGCACGCTGCTCACGGACCGCGTCGGCTACCTGCCCCAGCGCCTGGACGGGCTCGACGACGCCCGCAGCGCGCTCGAGAACGTGCGCGACGGCGCACCGGACGCGGCGCCGGGGACGATCCGCAACCAGCTCGCGCGCCTGCTGCTGCGGGGGTCGAGCGTGGACCGCCCGGTGTCGACGCTGTCGGGCGGCGAACGGTTCCGCGTCTCGCTCGCCCGGCTCCTGCTCGCCGAGCCGCCCGCCCAGCTCCTCGTGCTCGACGAGCCGACGAACAACCTCGACGTGCGCAGCGTCGACCGGCTCGTCGAGGCCCTGTCCGGCTACGCGGGCGCGCTGCTCGTCGTCAGCCACGACGACGGCTTCCTCGGCCGGCTCGGCGTCGACGTCGTGCTCGAGCTGGGCGCGGACGGGACGCTCCACCGCGTCCCCGGACCCGGGCGCTGAGACCCGGCCGGGGCGTCCCGCTCGCCGGGGCGCCCCGGGACCGGCGACGATGGGCCGACAGAGCGTCGGCCGCGCCCGGGAGGTGCACCCGTGGACTGGTACACCGAGCACGTCGTCGACACCGGGCGCGCGCCGGCCCTGTTCGCGCTCGCGGGGTTCGTCGTGACGTTCGTCGTCGTGCGGTCGATCACGCGCCGCATCCGCGCGCGCCGCGAGGCGGGCCCGCCTCCCCCTCCCGGGCCCGGCCCGGCCGCACGGCCCCGGCGTGCCCTGCTGGGAGACGTGTCCGTCGGGGGCGTCCACGTGCACCACCAGGTGTGGGGCATCCTCCTCGTGCTGCTCACGGGGATGCTCGAGTTCCGGTACTCCCCCGGTCACCCGTGGTCGGAGGTGCTCGCCCTCCTGTTCGGGGCGGGCGCCGCGCTCGCGCTCGACGAGTTCGCGCTCTGGCTGTACGTCGACGACGTCTACTGGTCGCAGGAGGGCCAGCGCTCGATCGACGCGATCCTCGTGGGCGGCGCGCTCGGCGGTGCGCTGCTCCTGTCCGCCTCGCCGATCGGCGTCACGGCCGACGGCTCGCAGGGTGGCTGGCTCGCGTACACGGTGACCGTCGTGGTCCACCTCGCGCTCGCGTTCGTGTGCATCCTCAAGGGCAAGCTCGCGACGGGCCTCGTCGGGATCGTCGTCCCGGTCGTGGCGTTCGTCGGGGCGGTCCGCCTCGCCAAGCCGACCTCGCCCTGGGCCCGACGGCGGTACGCGCACCGGCCCCACCGGCGCGCCCGCGCGCAGGCACGGTTCGGTGCGCGGTACCGGGCGCGGTGGGAGCGGGTGCGCACCCTCGTGGGCGGTCGCACCGACGACGACCCGCCGCAGACGACGTAGCGCGGCCTCAGGCCAGGCCGGGCGCGTCCCGCACGACGGCGGCCATCGCGGCCGTGGCGGCGGCGTCGTCGTCCGCGTACGGCCAGTCCGGGCTCGTGGCGCGCGCGTGGTCGTTGAGCGCGCCCAGCACGTCGAGCGCCCGGGTGCCCACGGCGCGGGCGTGCGGCGTGAGGCCGCCCCGGATCTTGAGCTGGCCGAGCACGATCGCCACCTGCGCCCGCGCCTCCGCCGCGAGCGCCGCCTCGTCGAGCGCGCCGGAGCGGAGCCCGTCGGACGCGGCCTCGCGCCCGGCAGCCCAGACGTCCTCCGGCACCCCGAGGTCCCAGGCCGCGAGGAGGCCGTCGACGAACGCGGGCAGCGCGTCGTCGCGCCCGTCGGCCGCGTACCACTCCTCGAGGTCCCGCAGCGCGTCGTGCCCGGAGTCGTTGCCGAACGGCGAGAAGTCCTCGCCCTCGTCGTAGAACGGCTCGGGCGCGAGGGACACGAACGCCGGGTGGCTCGTCGCGGGTGACAGGCCCTCGTCACGGTCGTCGAGGTAGAGCGTCATGGAGCGACACTAGACCTCTGCCGGCTCAGGCGCGTCAGTCGCGGTTCCACCGTTCGAGCTTGGGCGGGCTGAGCACGACCCAGGCCTCGGAGACCCGGTCCGACCGCACCGCCACGCTCACGACCCCCGTCACGACGCCGTCGTGACGCACGACGAGGCCGTCCGCGCCGTTCACCGAGCACACCGCGACCTCCACCCCCGGCCCCGGTCCCAGGACCCGGCACAGCGCCCGCGCCGTCTCGTCGCCGCCCTCGGCGGCACCGGGGGTCGCGTCGTCGCTGCCGGCGGCGTCGACCCACAGGGTCGCGGCGGGCGCGACGAGGGCGCGCACGGCGTCGCGGTCACCCTCGCCCGTCGCACGGCGGAGCGCGGCGACGACGCGAGCGTGCTGCGCCCCGGCCCCGTCCGGCCCCCTCGACCCGTCTCGCTGCGACATGCCGCGCCTACGCGGAGACGGCCGCGAGCTTGTGCGCGTTCATCATCCACAGCACGCGGTCGATGCCGTCGGCGGTGGCGCGGACCGTGAGCACGGCGAAGAGCTCCCCGTCGCGCGAGAGCGTGACGGCCGGGCGGCCGTTGACGTCGGCCGGTTCGACGTCGACGCCCGCCCAGAAGCGCTCGGCGAACGCGTGGTGGTACTTCGCGACGCGCGGCCGGCCCACGACCGGGAACTTCGAGGCGCGGACCGCTCCCCCGCCGTCGGAGTAGGAGACGACGTCCTCGGCGAAGAGCTGCTCCAGGAGCGCGACGTCACCCGCCTTCGCGGCGGCGACGAACGCGGTGAGCAGGCGGCGCTGGGCCTCCGGAGCGACCGGCGCGTGGCGCTCCTCCCCCAGGTGACGGCGCGCGCGGCTCACGAGCTGGCGCACGCTCGCCTGCGAGTGCCCGACGATCTCCGCGATCTGCTCGTACGGGTAGTCGAACGCCTCGCGCAGCACGTACGCCGCGCGCTCGGTCGGGGTGAGCTTCTCCAGCAGCATGAGGAGCGCGACCTCGAGCGCCTCGCCCCGCTCGGCCCCGAGCGTCGGGTCGGCGCTCGTGTCGACGGGCTCGGGGAGCCACGGTCCGATGTACGTCTCGCGACGCACGCGCGCGGACTGCGCGACGTTGATCGCGAGCCTCGTCACCGTCGTCGTGAGGAACGCGTCGGGGTTCCGCACCGTGGAGCGGTCGTACGTCTGCCAGCGCACCCATGCGTCCTGGAGCACGTCGTCGGCCTCGGCCGCGCTCCCGAGGATCCGGTACGCGATCCCGAAGAGCCGTCGCCGCGCCGCGCTGAACTGCTGCTCCGCCTGCGCCAGGTCCGTCGCTCGGTCGTCCACGCCCGCCATCCTCGTCGTCCCCCGCATCGTCGGCACCACCGGCCCGTCCGCCCGGCGCTACCGCGCCGTCACCGACCGCTGCCGGCGCCAGTCGGCGAGCCGGGTGCCGCCGACCACCGCGCCGGCTCCCGGGACGAGCGAGTCCTCGGCGAGCGGTGCGCCGAAGTAGCGCGCGTCCGGGTCGGCGACGACCTCGCGCGGGTCGTCGAGCGACGCGAGCGTGGTCCGCACGAGCTCGTCGAGGCGGAACTCCTCAGGACCCGCGACCTCCACGATGCCGCGCACCGGCGTCCCCGTGGCCACGTCCGCCACCGCGACGGCGACGTCGGCGGCGGCGACCGGCCGGAACCGCACCGGTGCGAGGTGCACGACGCCGTCCTGCGTGGCGCCGTCGGTGATCGCCTGGAGGAACTCGAAGAACTGCGTCGCGTGGACGATCGAGTACGGCACCGGCGAGCCCGTGATCAGCTCCTCCTGCGCGATCTTCGCGCGGAAGTACCCGCTCTCGGCCAGGCCCTGGGTGCCCACGACGGAGAGCGCGACATGGTGCCCGACGCCCGCCGTCGCCTCGGCCGCCAGGAGGTTGCCCGTCGAGGTGCGGAAGAAGTCGAGGACCGCCTGGTCCTCGAACGAGGGCGAGTTCGAGACGTCGACGACGACGTCGGCGCCCTCGAGCACCTCGGCGACGCCCTCCCCGGTGAGGGTGTCGACGCCCGATCCGGGCGAGGCGGGGACGGCCTCGTGGCCGCGGTCCCGCAGCACGGTGACGAGCTTCGAGCCGATGAGCCCCGTACCGCCGATCACGACGATCTTCATGGTGTCCTCCTGTCGCTGGGTGCGGCACGTGCCGCCCTGTCACCCCTGTCGACCGGACGCCCCCGCCGCGTGTGACACGTCCCGGCGGCAATCTGCTCGATCCCCGTCCGGGTGGCGTGCCAGGGTGGTGCCCATGGCCGACACCACCGACGTCCGTCCGGACGCCCTCGACCGGGTCGCGTGGCCCGTGGCGACCCCGCGCCTCTCGCTGCGCCGCGCCCGGCCCGAGGACGCCGACGCGCTCTTCGCCTACCGGAGCCTGCCCGCGGTGGACCGATGGCTCTCCCGGCGGTTCGCGAGCGTCGAGGAGTGGCGCGTCCACCACGGCGAGCCCGACCGGCTCGCGACGACGCTCGTCGTGGAGCACGACGGCGAGGTCGTGGGCGACCTCTACCTCGCGGTGCGCGACGGCTGGGCGCAGCAGGACGTCGTCGACCGCCCCCGACCGGACGAGGCGGAGATCGGCTGGGCGTTCTCGCCGTCGCACCAGGGACGCGGCTACGCGACGGAGGCCGTCCGCGCCCTGCTGCAGGTGTGCTTCGAGGACCTCGGCCTGCGGCGGGTCGTCGCGAACGCGTTCGCGGACAACGAGCCCTCGTGGCGCCTCATGGAGCGCGTGGGCATGCGGCGCGAGGGCGTGGGCGTGCGCGACTCGCTGCACCGCGACCTCGGCTGGGTCGACGGCGTGACGTACGCGCTGCTGGCCGACGAGCCGCGCGACGGCGCTTGACCCTCACGCGGCGTCAGGGCGCACGCTCGCCGCATGACCGACACGTACCCCGCCTTCGACCTGTCCCCCGTCCCCGCCCCCGGGCCCGACGCCGTCGCCCCCGAGCCGTTCCGCGGCATCTACGGCATGCCGCAGTTCGTCACCGTCCCGACGGCGGACCTCGCCGCGTCCGTCGACCTGTGGACCCGCGGCCTCGGGTTCTTCGACCTCTTCTCCGTCCCGGGCGGCGTCGTGCACCTGCGGCGCTGGGCGTTCCAGGACGTCCTGCTCGTCCCGGGGACGCCCGCGCCCGGGCCGAGCGCGCTCACCGTCAGCTTCTCGTGCGTGCTGTCGCAGCTCGACGGGATCGTCGCGGCGTGCGAGGACGTCTCGCCCGGGAGCGCGACCGGTCCCCGCGAGATGCCGTGGGGCTCCGTCGAGGTCGAGGTCCGCACGCCCGAGAACACGCGAGTCGTCATGACCGCGGCGCGACCGTACGACCCCGACAGCGACGCCGCGCGGTTCCTCGACGGCATCGGGATCGAGGCTCCCCGGTCGTGACCGCTGAGACACTGGGACGCGTGACCTCGGACCCCCGGCCTCGTCGCGTCGGCGACGCGCTCACCGTCGGCGACGCGGCGGCCGCGGTCGGTGTCACCGTGCGGACGCTGCACCACTGGGACGCCGTCGGGCTCGTCCGCCCGTCGGCGCGCACCTCGGCGGGCTACCGGCTGTACGCGCCGACCGACGTCGCGCGCCTGCGCCGGGTCGCGGCGTACCGCGAGCTCGACGTCGCGCTCGAGGACATCCCCGAGCTGCTCGACGCGCCCGGGGACGACGCCGTCGATGCCCTGCGCCGCCACCGCGCGCTGCTCGGCGAGCGCATCGCGCGCATGGAGCGGACGGCGCACGCGCTCGACCGGCTCCTCGACGCCCGGGAGCGCGGCCTGCTCCTGACCCCGGCGGAGCAGGTCGCGCTGTTCGGCGAGACGTGGGACCCGGCGTGGCCCGCCGAGGCGCGCGAGCGCTGGGGAGACACCCCGCAGTGGGCGCAGTACGCGGAGCGGTCCGCCGAGCGGTCGCTCGACGACTGGCAGGACCTCGCCGACACCGTCGCCACGCTCGAGGCCGACCTCGCCGCCGCGTGCCGGGACGGCGTCGAGCCGACGTCCGCGCAGGGTCTGGCCCTGGCCGAGCGTCATCGCGCCTCGATCGGCGCGCACTTCGACTGCCCCCCGGCCCGGCACGTGTGCCTGGCCCGGCGGTTCGTCGAGGACGAGGGTTTCCGGGCGCACTACGACGGTCTGGCGCCCGGCCTGGCCACGTGGCTCCGCGCCGCGGTCGAGGCGAACGCACGCTCCTGCGGCGTGGACCCCGCGACGGCCGCCTGGGACTGACGACGGCAGAACCGGACACGATCCGCCGCCGTCCGCCACGACGCGTGCACGCGGCGCGCCACGCCGCGGCTGCGGCCGGAGCGCCCGGGCGAGGGGCGCCCCGGCCCCGGGTCAGCGGCTCGCCGCGACGTCGAGCACCCAGGTCACGCCGAACCGGTCGGTGAGCATCCCGTACGCGGGCGCCCAGTCGGACGACGCCAGGGGCGCGACGACGGTCGCCCCGTCCACGAGCGCGTCCCAGTAGCCGCGGACCTCCTCGACGTCGTCGCCACGCACGGAGACGAAGAACGGTGCCTCGCCCGGGCTCCAGGGGCGTCCCGCCGGGACGTCGTACGCCATGACGCGGAACCCGCTCGGCGCGCTGACCTGGCCCCAGACGACGAGGTCGGCCTCGCCCGGGTCCGGCGCCTGGCCCAGGTCGCCGTACGTGGTGAGGACGAGGTCGCCGCCGAACACCGAGCGGTAGTGCTCGAGCGCGGCGCGGGCGTCGCCGCGGAAGTTGAGGTGCGGGGTCGTCTGGACGGACATGGTGTCTCCTTCGGGTCGGTCGTCGGGGTCGCGGGTCGCGGCGCCCGAGCTCCCCGGGCTCGCCGCCCGGGCTCATGACGACGACTCTTCCGGCCAATGCGGGCGGATAGCGTCCGCATGGTGCGCGAGCATGGGGGCATGACCGAGACGTCGCGCCGGACCCTCCTCCTGCTCTCGCTCCTCCAGGCGCGCCCGGACCGGACCGGCCCCGAGCTCGCGCACCGGCTCGGCGTCGACCCTCGGACCGTGCGCCGCGACGTCGAGCGCCTCCGCGACCTCGGTTACCGCGTCGTCGCGACCCGCGGGCGCGACGGCGGGTACCGCCTCGACGCGGGCGCGGAGCTCCCGCCCCTGCTGTTCGACGACGCGCAGGTCGTGGCGCTGGCGGTGGCGCTGCGGACCGTCGCGACGAGCGGGTCCGGGGACGCGATCGCGGAGGCGTCGGTGCGGGCGCTCGCGACCGTGCGCCAGGTGCTGCCCGCGCGGCTGCGCCACCGGGTCGACGCGGTCGACGTCGTGCCGGTGCCCGCGGGGCCCGGCCGCTCCACGCCCGCCGTCGACCTCGACGTGCTGCTCGCGGTGAGCACCGCGGTGCGCCGACGCGAGGTGCTGCGCCTCGACTACGCGGCGCCGGGCCCTACGGGTGAGCACGACGGCCAGGCTGCTGCGCCCGCGGCGCCGCGCCGCGTGGAGCCGCACCACGTCGTCGTGCGCGACGGGCGCTGGTACCTCCTCGCGTGGGACCTCGACCGTGACGACTGGCGCACGTTCCGCCTCGACCGGACGACGCCGCGCGTCCCGACCGGGCCGCGCTTCACGCCCCGCGAGGTGCCGGGCGGGGACGCCGGCGCGTTCGTCGCGGCCCGGTTCGCCGGCTCCGGGCGGGCGCCCGCCCCGGGCTGGTCGTGCAAGGGGTGGGTCGAGCTCGCCGCGCCCGCGCCCGCCGTCGCGCCGTTCGTCGAGGACGGCACGGTCGAGGCGCTCGGCCCGGACCGGTGCCGGGTCGTCCTGGGCTCGTGGTCGTGGGTCGCGCTCGCCGCCCGCGTCGCGGCGTTCGACGCCGACGTCCTCGCCGCCGGCCCGGGCGAGCTCGTCGCGGCGTGCGCGACCGTTGCCGCACGGCTCGGGTGAATGCCGGACGGTCGCGACGAGGGCTCATGACTGCCCGGTCAGCCAGGCCCGGCTGACCGGCCGGAGGGCAACGACGGATGCGACGACTCGCGGGCGCGCCCGCGCCGTGGGCGTGCCTGCCGCTCACGGGCGCCGGCGATCGGGCCCGCCCGCAGGTGAGCGCGTCGTGTGGCACCATGCCAGCGGTCCCGCAAGGCGCGAGGGCCGCTGCCTGGAGGTCGACCGTGGAAGCTCATCCTCGTCCGCTCAAGTCCGTCTTCCGATCCGACGTCCGCCTGACGGTGCCGCTCTTCCAGCGCCAGTACGTGTGGAACGTCGCCGACCAGTGGCTCCCGCTCTGGCAGGACGTCCAGCAGACACAACGCCGGTTCGAGCTCGGGGATCTCACGCCCCACTTCCTGGGCGCCGTCGTCCTCCAGCAGAAGCCCGCCAGTCTCGGCAGCCTGGACCTCCGGGAGATCATCGACGGGCAGCAGCGTCTGACGACGCTGCAGCTTTTCATCACTGCCGTCCGAGACCTTGCCGAGCACCGGTACGGGGACACTCGGCTCGCCCGGCGACTGACCAGACTGGTGGAGAACGACCAGGACTTCGTGGAGCGCCCCGACGAGGAGTTCAAGCTCTGGCCCACCAACAGGGACCGCTCCGCGTTCAGGAGCGTGCTCTCCGGCGATCACGTCGAGACACCGTACGCCCAGTCGCTCTCTCGCCCGGTCCAGGCGTACACGTGGTTTCGCGACCACGTCGCGGAGCACCTCGACCGTACGGGGAGAACGCCGGGGGAAGCACTCGCTCGCCTCGCCGACGTGATCACCGACGGCCTTGTCATGGTCGTCATCGACCTCACCGCGGACGACGACGCTCAGGTCATCTTCGAGACTCTCAACGCCCGTGGGACGCCGCTCCTCGCGGCAGACCTCATCAAGAACCACATCTTTCGCACGCTCGAGAGCGCGGGTCGTCCGGTGGAAGACCTGTACGCCACGTACTGGCGCCCACTCGAAGAGCGCGTCTGGGACGAGGACGTCCGTCAGGGCAGACTCGTGCGCAAGCGTCTTGACGTCTTCATGAACTACGTCCTGACCGCCCACCTGCAGCAGGAAGTCCTCTCGCACGACCTCTTCTCGACCGTGCGGACGTATGTCGGCGGTGACGCTGGCCGGGCCGTCGAACTCCTCGACGTGATCCGCGCGTACTCGAGCATCTACCTCGAGACGGAGGCCACCGTGATCGGCACCGCACAGGAGCAGCTAGCGCTGAGACGCCTGCGGATCGCCGACACGACCACGGCGACGCCCCTGCTGCTCTGGCTTTTCAAGAACACCGGAGGCGCAGAGCGAGAGCGCGCCATCGCGGTGATCGAGTCGTTCATCGTCCGCCGAGCCATCTGCGGCTGGTCGTCGTCCAACTACAACAGGATCTTCCTCGAGGCCCTACGTCGGGTCAGCTCCGGCGAACGCCCTGTCGACGCCGTGATCCAGGAGCACCTGGCGGGGCTGGGTTCCGGTTCCGGGTATTGGCCGCGAGACCACGATCTAGAGCAAGAGCTGCCGACTCGTACGCTCTTCAAGCGACTCAAGCGCGAACAGCTCCGACTGCTGCTCGAGGCGCTCGAAGACGCGCTGACGACGCGGTACACCGAGGCTCGTCCCCCCGGTACCAAGCTGTCGGTCGAGCATCTTCTTCCTCAGGCCTGGCGCTCCAGCTGGCCCCTCCCCGACGAGCAGGGCGACGACGCCGTTCGCACGGTGAGCGAGCGACGGGACGGCCTGCTCCACACGCTGGGCAACCTGACCCTGGTGACCGGGCCCCTCAACAGCTCGATGTCGAACGGCTCGTGGGCCGCAAAGCGTCAGCACCTCATGCGCTACTCGGCTCTCACGCTGAACCGGACCCTTCCCGTGGTCTGGGACGTCGAGGAGATCGAGGAGCGCGGGCGGACGCTCACGCGTGCGGCCTGTGAGATCTGGCCCGCGCCGCCGCCGATCAGCGACACGGTCACGCCCGACCTCGCGACGACCGAGCGGGCGTCGGCAGACGAGCTGGCCATCGCAGGAGTCGATCCCTCGGAATCGGCACGACCGGTGCGCACAGCGCGTGGCGATATCGCGGCGCACATCGACTTCGCCTTCGCCGACCGCGCTCCCGGCGACTTCCTGACGATCCATGAGATCAGCAAGGTCCCCTCCCCGGCATACCCCGACAAGGCGCCGTCCCAGGGAGCGATCGCGGCGAGGCTCTTCCCGGACGGTCGTCCGTCGACGGTTCCGGGCGTGCGGCCGGACAGGCGCGACGGCGTCAGAGGTGCTGTCAAGGTCTGAGTGTCGTGGCGCTCGGTGTCGAACCCGCGGCGAGGTCCTGCGTGCCCAGCACGCCGAGCAGGCGGATCCGATCCACTGCCTCCGTGCCCGGTGCCGCCGTCAGCACGAGCAGCACCTGCTGCTGGTCCTCCGTCAGCAACGCCTGGCAGTCGACCTCGATCTCCCCCACGACCGGGTGCACGAGGACCTTGTGGTCGACGAAGCGTCGCGCGACCTCCTGCCGCTCCCAGAGCTCGGCGAACTCAGGGCTCGTGCGTCGCAGCTCGCGCACCAGCCGCCCGGCACGCGAGTTCCGGCCGAGCACCGCGACCGCCGAGCGCAGGCTCGCCACGAGCGCGCGCCCCTGGCGTTCCCTGTCGTCCTCGGGATAGATCGTGCGCGCCGTCTCCGGGTGAGCGAACCACCGGTAGATCTCGCTGCGGTCCCACCCCGTGTACGCCGTCGCGTCGCCGTAGAGCGCACGGGCCAGGTCGTTCTGCGCGAGCGTCTCGCCGAGGGGGTTCAGGATCAGCGCCGGGGTGTCGCCCAGCCGGTCGAGCACGCGCTGCAGCGCGGGCGCCACGTGGCCGGGGTCGGTCGCCCGGTCGGGGACCCCGTGCCCGGCGACCCGGAAGAGGTAGTCGCGCTCGTCGTCGGACAGGCGCAGCGCTCGCGCAATCGACGCGAGCATCTGGGTGCTGGGCTGCGGGCCGCGCTGCTGCTCCAGGCGCGTGTAGTAGTCCGTCGACATGAGCGCGAGCTGCGCGACCTCCTCGCGGCGCAGCCCCGGTGCCCGACGGCGCAGCCCCGGCGGGAGGCCGACGTCGCCCGGCTGCAGAGCCTCCCGGTGGCGGCGGAGGAAGTCGGCGAGCGCGGCGCGGTCCATGCGTCCCATCGTCCGGGGCGCGCGGCGCGCGTGCCAGGGATCGCCGGTCCCCCGTTCACCGGACTCTGCCGCGCGCGTCGCCGCGCGCCCAGGATCGAGGCATGGACCTCACGAACAGCACCGTCTTCATCCCCGGCGCGACGAGCGGCATCGGCCTGGCGCTCGCCGTCGCGCTCCACGAGCAGGGCAGCACCGTCGTCGTCGGCGGCCGCCGCACCGCGCTGCTGGAGCAGATCGCGGCCGAGCACCCCGGCATCGACACCGTGCGCGTCGACACGACCGACCCGGAGAGCATCGCCTCCGCCGCGAAGGAGGTGCTCGAGCGGCACCCCGACCTCGACACGCTCGTCGCCATGGCGGGCATCATGCGCGCCGAGGACTGGCACCACCCCGAGGGGTTCCTCGACACCGCCGAGGAGATCGTCACGACGAACGTGCTCGGGCCGATCCGTCTCATCGGCGCGTTCGTCGAGCACCTGCAGACCCGGCCGCGCGCGACCATCGTCACCGTGTCGTCCGGGCTGGCGTTCGCCCCGCTCGCGGTCACGCCGACGTACGACGCGTCCAAGGCCGCGATCCACATGCTCAGCGAGGCGCTGCGGCTCCAGCTCGCGGACACGAGCGTCGACGTCGTCGAGCTCGTCCCCCCGTCGGTGGCGACCGACCTCATGCCCGGCCAGCGCGAGAGCGCGTTCGCCATGCCGCTCGACGAGTTCGTCGCCGAGGTCGTCGAGCTGCTGCGCACGCAGCCCGACGCGCACGAGATCCTCGTGGAGCGCGTGAAGTTCCTCCGGTACGGCGAGGCCCGGGGCGACTACGACGAGGTCGTGCGCGTGCTCAACGCCTCGGACCCGCACGGCCGCTGAGCCGCGGGACGTCGGGCGCGTGCGATCGGGAGGTCAGAAGAGCGGCCACGGGACGGCGGGCATGCCGCCCGACGGCGCCGGGAACCGTGCCGCCCCGAGCAGGCGGTCGCAGCGCTCGGCGAGCGCGGTCACCTCGTCGGGCGCGAGGAGCTCCGCGAGCCGGCGGCCGAGAGCACCGTCGGGGTCGGCGCCGCCGCCCGTGCCGAGGCTCGCGCGCACGCGCTCCACGCCCGCGAGCTCGTCGGCGTCGAGGCGCTCGCCGAGCCAGCCCCAGAGCACCGTCCGCAGCTTGGGCTCGACGTGGAAGGTGACGCCGTGGTCGACGCCGAGGCGCCGCCCGTCGGGCAGCGGCAGCACGTGCCCGCCCTTGCGGTCCGCGTTGTTCACGACCGCGTCGAACACGGCCATGCGCCGCAGCGCGGGTGTGTCCTCGTGGACCACGCTCACCGGGCGGTCCTCCTCGTCGACGCCCTCGAGCACCGTCCGCACGCCGTCCGGCGGGACGTCGCCCGTCGGGACGACGTCGACCGGCGACTGCGTCGCGTCGACCTCCTGCCAGAGCTGGACCATGCCCGGACCCAGCGGGCCGTCGCGCAGCCACGTGCGCGGCACGATCCCCCAGCCGAGCGACTCCGAGACGAGGTACGCGGCCACCTCCCGGGCCGCGAGGGTGCCGTCCGGGAAGTCCCACAGCGGCTTCTCCCCCGCCACCGGCTTGTACACGACCGAGACCTCGCCGACCCGGGCGAGGAAGGTCGCGTTCGACGCGGCACGGATGCGTCCGACGACCTCGAGCGGCGCGGTGTCGAGCGGCGTCGTGTCGGGCGGCATCGCGTCGAACGGCGTCGTGTCGACGCCGTCGTGCGGGGACGTCACGCCTCGTCGGGCAGCGCGCACTCGTGCCCGTCCGGGTCGACGGGCCGACCGCAGCGCGGGCACGCCGGTCGCCCGGCCTGCACGACGGCGCGCGTGCGCTGGGCGAAGGCGCGCGCCGTCCCGACGGGCATGCGGATGAGGAACGACTCGGCGGGCTCGGGCTCGTCCGCGTCGGGATCGAGCTCGTCGTCGTCGACGAGCGGGAACGCCTCGACGACGACCTGCGCCGTCCGGGGGTCCCAGCTCAGCCGCATCGACCCGGTGCGGAACTCCTCCTCGACGGGGAGGTCCAGCGGGTCGTCGTCGACGAGCTCGGCCGCCACGTCGACGGGGACGCTGTACCGGTTGTCGGGCGCCTCCATCAGCTCGTCGAGCAGGCGCTGGATGGTGTCCGCGAGGACGGCGGACTGCTCCTTCTCCAGGGCGACGCTCGTCGTGCGGGTGCCCGTCCGGGCCTGGAGGTAGAAGGTGCGGGAGCCGGGCATCCCGACGGTTCCCACGACGACGCGGTCGGGCCAGTCGTGCTCGTGGACGAGAGGGGGCATGACCCCACTCTACGAGCGCCCGCGCGCGACCCGCCGGGTGGCCGCGGGTCGGATGTCAGGACGGCTGCGGCTCGCTCGCGCCGTCGTGCCGCGCCGGGCCCGCGCCGCCCCCGACCGGCGCGTCGCCGACCGGCGCCGCCGTGGCGAGCCACGAGAGGTCGCCGGAGTCGGTGTTCACGGCCACCACCTCCGGGCGGTGCGGCCCGTACCGGACGATCGAGATCGACGCCGGCCCGACGACGATCCGCTGGAACAGGTCCAGGTGCGTCCCGAGCGCGTCGGCGAGCACGGACTTGATGACGTCCCCGTGCGACACCGCGGCCCACACGGCGTCCGCCCCGTGACGCGCGGCGACCTCGGCGTCGTGCCGACGGACGGCCTCGACGCCCCGCGCCTGCATCGCCGCGAGCGACTCCCCGCCCGGGAACACGGCCGCCGACGGCTGCGTCTGCACGACGGACCACAGCGGCTCCGTGGCCAGGTCCTTCAGCGCGCGACCCTGCCACTGGCCGTAGTCGCACTCGGTGATGCCCTGCTCGGTGACGGACTCCGGCGTGGCCGCCTGGCGGTCGAGCAGGGCCTGCGCCGTCTGCCGGCACCGCTCCAGCGGGCTCGTCACGACGCGCGCGAGCGGCACTCCCGCGACGCGCTCGGCCGTGCGTGCCGCCTGGTCGCGACCGACCGCGTCCAGCCGGACCCCGGCAGACCGCCCGGCGAGGATCCCCCCGGCGTTCGCGGTGGTGCGGCCATGACGGACGAGGAGGACGGTCGGCATGCCCTGAGCGTAGGCGGGACCGCCAACCCGTGCGGACGGTGCAGGCGGCGTCCCGGCCTCAGGTGGCGAGGGCGAGCACGACGACCGCCGCCCCGAGGACGGCGTCGAGCGCGCAGCAGAACGCCGCGAGGGACGCGGAGACGACGCGGCCCGTGCGCAGGTGGTGCACGTCCCATGCCGCATGGGCGAGGAGCCCCGCGCCGACGAGCAGCCCGGCCCACGGCTGACCGAGGAGGGCGACGGCGACCGCGACGCCCACGACGACGGCCATCGCCGCGGCCTGCAACGGCAGCCCCCACGCCGGGCGGGCCGCCCCGCGCGCGAGGCCGTAGACCGCCAGCACGACGACGACGCCGAGCATCGCCCAGAACGGGTCGAATCCGGGGAGAGCGAAGCCGACACCGATGAGCACGAACGTGAGCCCGAACAACGGCCACGCGGCGTCGCGGCGACCGAGCGCGGCCGCGCCGAGGTAGACGAACGCGGCGGCGGTCAGGACGAGCGAGGACTGCGCGGTGTCGGAGAAACCGACCCACGCGGCCACGGCAAGCGCGCCGCCGAAGAGCGCACCCGTGACGACGGGCCACCACGCGGCGGGCCGGGCGAGAGCGCGCCCCGCGGTGCGCGCGGGGGTACGGTCCGCGGCGGTCATCGCGCCACCTCGTCCGGAACCGCGGGCACCGGCGTGCCGGGCGGGGTGAAGGCGGCGAGGACCGTCGCGGTGATGGTCGTCGCCGCGCCGTCGGGCGCGAGCCGGCCCGCGTCGATCTCCTCCGCGGCGCCGTGCATCACCCGGTGCAGGGTGCCGACCAACCAGGATGTCGGCAGGTCGGCCCGGAACACCCCGTCCGCGCGACCCCGCTCGACGAGCCGCTCGACCCGGGACGCCGGCCGCGCGTGCAGCGCGAGCACCCGCTCGGGCCCGAGCGCCTCCGTCGCCGCGGTGAGGAGCGAGCCGACCTGCACGATCGTCAGCCAGCTCTGTCGGACGAGGCGCACCAGCGCGTCGCGCGGGTCGCCGGTCAGGTCGACGGCGTCGAGCGCCGCGTCACCCTCCTCGATCGCGCGCGCGACGACCGCGTCGACGAGCACCGCCCGGTTCGCGAAGTGGCCGTAGAGCGTGACCCTGCCGACTCCCGCGGACCGTGCGATCTCGGCGACGCTCGCGTCGGGGTCACGGCTCAGGCACACGGCCGCCGCGTCGAGGATCGCCTCGACGTTCCGGCGCGCGTCGGCGCGCCGGGTCTGCTGCTGGGTGGGTTCTCCGGGCATGTCGCCCTCCGTAGTCGAACACCGCTGTACGAGTTACAGGACCGACTCCACCCGAGGTTCGGGGCAGAGTCAAGGGTTCGGCAGCGGATTCCTGAGCGCGGCCGAGCGCGTCAGCCGATCACGCGGACCGACAGACCCTGCGACGCGCACGCCGTGACGCGCTCGCGCAGCCGCTCGACGTCGACGTGCGTCGCCAGTCCCAGCGCGGAGTCGACCTCGAAGCGCACCGTCGTCCCCGTCGAGCCGTCGTCGGCGACCGGGACCAGGTCCGTGACCGGGACGCCCCGCGCGTAGCGCTGGGTCCACGAACCGTTCAGCCGGCGGTTCGTGTGCACCAGCTCGGCGCTGAGCGCGCTCACGACGGACATCCCGCGTCGCGCACGCCCGTCCGGCAGCACCGGCGGCTGCGTCGCGTCGAAGAACCGCAGGTCCCGCGTCGCCATCACCGGCTTCTTGACGAACCGGCCCGCGTCGTCCGGCAGCGTGGCCACGACCGCGGAGCCCCCGCCACGGTCCTCGGCCTCCTCCGCGGCATACGCCAGCACCTCCAGCACCAGGTGCTCCACACCGCCCGGTGCCAGCTCGTGCGCGCGACGCCGCACGTCTGCGAGGTGCTCGTGGTCGACCGACGCCGACCAGTCGTGCGTCGTCCTCGTCCAACCGGTCACGGCCCTCCCCCTCGTTGACGCCACACGGATGCGAATCTCTCACGGCTGGAGGGGATGCGCGACGGTGCGCAAACACGGAGAGGGACCGGCCGAAGCCGATCCCTCTCGATGTCGGGCTGACAGGATTTGAACCTGCGACCCCCTGACCCCCAGTCAGGTGCGCTACCAAGCTGCGCCACAGCCCGTGGCTGGATCACCAGGCGTAACACTCGACCTAACATCGCGTGTCCCGGCCCCGTGAAGCCTCGGATACTCTACCCCATCCGCGACGCCGTCAGCGCACCGTTTGCCCCGGTCGGGGCTGTGCGGTCGGTCTCGTCGGCAGCACCCGGGGCGACGTCCCGCTCCCCCGTCGGCAGGTGGGCGCGCCACGCGCTGGCGACGATCGCCAGGCAGACGGCGGCGATGACCAGTCCGCCGAGGAACATCTGCGTGTACGTCCACCGCACGGACAGCGCCGCGAGCGCCACGGGCACGCAGAACCCGACGTAGGTGATCGAGTAGTAGACCGCCGTGAGGCCGGCGAGGTCGTCGGGTGTCGCGATGCGCTGGACCTCGCTGAGCCCGGCGACGAGCGCGAGCCCGTACCCGGCGCCGAGCACGGCGGCGGCGACGAGCGCCGTCGGGAGGTCGAGCCGGGCCGCGGCGTAGGCGCCGAAGCCCATGCCGACGACGACGATCGACATCGCGACGACGGACGCCCGCGCGCTGCGGCGGGTGTCGATGAGGCGCCCGAGCACCTGGATCCCGACGCCGCAGCCGAGGCCGAGCACGGTCATGAGGCCGGAGAACGCGATGGGCGCGCTCCCGGCGCTCGCGGACACGAGCCCGGGCAGCACGGCGTAGGCGCTGCCCGCGCACCCGAACACCCAGGGCGCCACGGGCACGACGACGCGCAGGAACCGCCGGTGCGCGACGGCCGGTACGCGCAGGTCGTCCCGCAGCCGGCCGCGGGACGCACCGTCGGGCGCTGCCCGCGTCTCCGGCACGCCGAGCACCCACACCCCGGCGCCGACGGCGAGCACGGCGTGCAGCAGGTAGGCCGTGTGCGTGGGCCAGGGCGCCCACTGGGCGAGCACCGCCGCGACGCCGGCGCCGACGAGGAACCCCAGCGTGAGGGCGAGGCCGGCGCGCCGGGCTCCGGAGCCGCCGTCGGGCACCCCGGACGCGACCGCCGCCGCGTCGGTGAGCTCCTTGACCCACGTCGTCCCGACGGCCATGACGAGCCCGAGCGCGACGCCGCAGAGCACGCGGCCGGTGGCGAGCAGCGCCGCGGACGACTCCCCCGCAGCGAGCACGAGCGACCCGACGAGCGCGATCGGCGCCGCGGGCAGCAGCAGGGGCCGGCGCCCGTACCGGTCGGACAGCGGTCCGCCGAGCAGGAGCGCCGGGATGATGCCCAGCACGTAGGCGGCGAGCAGCGCGTCGACCGTCACGGCCGAGAAGTGCCCCACCTCCCGGTACATGACGAGCAGCGGCGTGAACTCGTTGCCGCCCCAGGCGACGGCGAACATGACGGCGGCGACCGCCACCCAGGCCCGCGGCCCGACGACGGTCCCCGCCCCGCGCCCGGACGGGGCGGTCTCGTTCTCGGTCCGCTCAGACCCAGGCACGGAGGTCGCTGCGCTCACAGACCGGCCCTCGCGTCCTCGAGGTGGCGCTGGATGCGGCGCTTGTAGGTGCGGGTGTCGCGCACCTCGAGCGCGTCGACGAGGGCGCGGTGCCCGGCGACGAAGGTCGCGGCGCGGCGCGGGTCCCACCGGACGCTGTGCGCGACCATGCGCTGCTGGCGCTCGCGCAGGCTCACGGAGAACGTCGTGAGGAGCGCGTTGCCGCCCGCGGCGACGATCTCCTGGTGGAAGCGCGCGTCGAGCGTCGCGTACTCGGCGACGTCGCCGTCGGCGACCGCCGCCTCCTGTGCGGTGACGAGGTCGCGCAGCAGCGCGACGAGCGTGGCGAGCTCGGTGTCGGGGAGCCGGACGACGTTCTGCGCCGCGTGCGTCTCGACGAGCAGGCGCGCGTCGAGGACGTCGTCCGCCTCCCCGGGCGCGACCGGGACGACGAGCGCGCCCCGCTTCGGGTAGAGGCGCAGCAGCCCCTCGGTCTCCAGCCGCAGGAACGCCTCGCGCACGGGCGTGCGGCTCACGCCGAGCTGCTCGGCGATCTCGCCCTCGCTCGTCATGGACCCGCCGGGCAGGCTCCCGTCGAGGACGAGGGACTTCACGTGCCGATAGGCCTGCTCGGTGGCAGAACCGCTGGTCGTTCGAGGCATAGATACATGATGCATCTATCTGGTGCGCGACATCGACCGGAGTCGCACCGCGCGCCCGTGGCGCTCGCCACACCCGCGCACCAACCTTCACGTGATGCTTCAGGACGAGGGATCCGGCGCCGCCGAGCACGCCCTTGCGCGCCTCAGTGGTGGTGCCCGCTCCGGCCGAGCGTGGCCTCCGGCGTCGCACCGGGACGGGTCCACTGGGGCACGGGGCGCGTGGTCGGGCCCCAGCCCGCGACGCCGTCGGCGTCCGCGCGCCAGTACCAGCACGCGCCCTCGCCCTCGGGCCAGCCGTCGGGGGTGTCCTCCCACGACTCCCTGCGCCCGTAGGGCGTCATGTCGAGGAGAGCGAAGTGCGGGCTGGTCGGCTCGTTGCCGCGACCCGTCGTGCGGTACGTGAGGAACACGCGGTCGCCGTCGCGCAGGAAGCAGCTCACGTAGCCCATCTCGCCGCCGACCGGCTCGTCCAGCCCGCGCACCGAGTACCACGGCTGGGTGTAGCCCATGAACTCGACGTACGGCTCGACCTCCTCCCAGCGGCCGACGGTGAGGATCGCGAACGAGACGCCGCGCGCGTTGAGGTAGACGGCGTCGCGCAGGGCCCACGCCGTCCACGTGCATCCCTCGCACTGTCCCTGGTGCGGGGCGCCGTCGTGCCACATGTGCTGGTAGACCACGAGCTCGTCGCGTCCCTGGAACAGGTCGACGAACGGGACCGCCCCGTCCGGGCCGACGACCTCCACCGCGCCGTCGATCTCCACCATGGGGAGCCGCCGGCGTGCCGCCGCGATGGCGTCGCCCTCACGGGTGTGCGCCTTCTCCCGGACCAGGAGCTCGTCCCGGGCGGTCTGCCAGGTGGCGAGGTCGACGACGGGTGGTCGGCCGGGCAGGGAGACGGTGGGGCCGCTGGTCGTGGTCGTCATGGTGTCCTCCACGGATGTCGGTGCCGGTCGGCGCAGGCCGCCCGGCGAGGTCACCCGCAACGACCCGACGGGCGACCGGAACTCATCGGCCCGTGCCGGCTCGCTCGACCTTCCGGTCCTCGACACCGCTCCCTCGGTCGACGACCACCGCCCGCGCGGTTCGTCCGCGCCGGGCGCGCGTGTGCGCCCAGGTGGTCGCCGCGTCCGCAGCCGCTCGAGACGCTCCCGTCAGACCACGGGGCCGGAGCCCTGGGCGATCTGGAGCACGCGGGAGACCCCCGGCTGGTCGGGGTCGTCGGTGATCTCACGGCCGTCGAGCCAGCTCTCGACGACGTGGGCGAGCTCGCCGGGGTGGCTGAAGTTCATGGCGTGGGCGGCGCCGTCGATCGCCACGATCGTCACGTGCGGGGGCGCGAGCGTGCCGACCTCGTGCACGCGCCGGGGCGGCGGCATGAGCGGGTCGCGCGTGCCGATCACGGCGAGGGTGGGGACCGGGACGCGGATCACGCGTTCGAGCGACGGGAACCGGACGAGCTCGGAGAACAGGTGCAGCGCGTTGACGGCACCGAAGCGCGCGTAGTCGGGCACGGCGATGCGCGCCATCCGCGGGCTCTCCCGGCCGGCGTCCCGGGCGAGCTGGGTGAGCGCGCGGGCGAACGGCTGGTTGTGCACGCCGCCGGCGGGCGAGGCGAGGACGATCCCCGCGACGCGCTCCGGTGCGGAGTGCGCGACCTCCAGGCTGATCGGGCCGCCCATGGAGTTGCCGACGAGGATCACCCGCTCGAGCTCGAGCGCGTCGAGCAGCGAGAGCAGCGCCCACGCGAGCGACGGGATCCCGAGGGTGTGACCCCAGCGCTCGCTGCGCCCGTAGCCGGGCAGGTCCGGCACGACGGCGGTCGCCCGGTGCGCGAGGCGCTCCGCGGTCGGGAGCAGGTACGTGCCGGAGACCGCGAACCCGTGCACGTGCACGATCGGGACGGCGCCCGGCACGTCCGGGCCGATCCGCACGAACACGTCGTGCCCCTCCACCTCGACGTGGCGCGAGCGCCACCCGTCAGCAGCCATAGGCCGATGGTGGCAGAGCGGACGCCGCGGCGCCCGGGCAGCGGGAGCACCCGCGGCGGGTGAGGCGGGCGCACGGCGCGGCCGGTGAGCATGGACGGCGGACGGGGGTCGACGTGGAGCAGAGCACCGAGAACACCGCCGGCCGGCCGACCGCGGCCGCCCGGCGTCTCGCGCTGCTCCTCGCCGCGGCGATGTTCGTCCTGGTCGTCGACACGTCGTTCATGAACGTGTCGATCTCGGCCGTGGTCCGCGACCTGGACACGACCGTGAGCGGGGTGCAGACGGCGATCGCGCTCGAGGCGCTCGTCTCCGCGTCGTTCATCCTCGTGGGCAGCAAGGTCGGCGACCTCGTCGGGCGCCGCCGCGCGTACGTCGTCGGGCTGCTCGCGTACGGGGCGGGCGCCGTCGCGATGACCATGGCCCAGAGCCTCGTGGCCGTCGTGGTCTTCTGGTCGGTCGTCGGCGGCCTGGGCGCCGCGCTGCTGCTCCCGGCCATGCAGTCGCTCGTGCACGGGAACTTCGACGGCGCCGCGCGCAAGTCCGCCTACGCGCTCGTGGGGGCCGCGGCGTCGATCGCGGCGGCCGTCGGGCCGCTGCTGGGCGGCGTCATCACGACGACCCTGTCGTGGCGCGTGGCCTTCGGTCTCGAGGCCGTGGTCATCGTGGTGGTGCTCCTGGGGGTGCGGCTGGTGCGCGACGTCCCGTACACCGGCGACCGCACGGTCGACGTCGTGGGGACCGTCCTGTCGGTCGTCGGGATGGGCGGCATCGTCCTCGGCGTCCTCGTCTGGCAGGAGGGCGGCGAGGCGGTCGGGGCGTTCGTGGTCGTCGGTGCCGCGGGCCTCGTGGGGCTGGCGGCCTGGCTCGTGCGGCGCGCGCGGGCGGGGCGGACGACGCTCGTCGACCCGAGGCTGTTCCGCTCCCCCGCGTTCCGCGTCGGGGTCTCGCAGCAGCTCTTGCAACAGGTCGCGCTCGGCGGCGCGATGATCGCGCTGCCGATCTTCCTCCAGATGGCGCTCGGCTACGACGCGCTCCTGGCGGGCCTCTCGCTCGCGCCGCTGTCGCTGACGATGTTCGCCGCGGCCCTGGTCGCGGGCAAGCGACCCGGCCGACGCCGCCCGGCCACGCGCGTGCTCGCCGGGTTCGCGCTGCTCGTCCTCGGCATCGCGGCGGCCGTCCTCGTGGTGCCGCGCGCGACGTCGGGCTGGTGGCTGGCGCTGCCCCTCGTCGTCGCGGGCGCCGGGCTCGGGCTGCTCGTGTCGCAGCTCAACGCGTACACGCTCTCCCCCGTCCCCGAGGAGCGCGCGAGCGAGGCCGCGGGCGTCAGCTCGGCGGCGGGGTCGTTCGGGCTCTCGCTCGGCCTCGCCGTCGCCGGTGCGGTGATGCTCGCGTCGCTCGCCGCCGGGTTCACGGCACAGGCCGAGTCGAGCACCGTCCTGCCCCCGGACGACAAGCAGCAGGTCGCGACGGTGCTCGAGGACGACGCCGAGATCATGAGCGACGCCCAGCTCGTCGAGCTGCTCGCCGACGAGCCGCCCGAGGTGCAGGACGAGATCCTGCGCATCAACGACGACGTCCGGGCCCGCGCGCTCCAGGTCGCGCTCCTCGTGCCGCTCGTCGCGGGACTGCTCGGCGTGGTCGCCGCGCTGCGCATGCGACGGATCCCCGATCCCGAGGTGCGCGAGGACGCGCCCCCGGCCCTCGGCTGACGCCCGACGCCGGCACCGCAGGTCGGCTCGCTCGGCACGGTCCGTGACCGGACCGAGACTCCCTTCGTCGCTCGCGCTAACCGCCGCGAAACTCCCGGGAAACAGCGACTTGTGAGCATCGGTCCCGGCAGGGGGCTCCACCACCACCGCGGTCGTGCGCGCAGTCCGGCGCGCGCCGAGGAAGGACCAGCTCCCCCATGACCCGCTTCCCTTCGCGCCGACGGCTCGGCCGGCGCGCCGCGCTCGTCGGCGGCCTGGCGGTCGCCGCGACCGCTCTCACCGCCCCGGCTCACGCCGCGCCGTCGGTCTCCGACGTGACCCTCGACGCACCGTCGAGCGTCGAGGTCGGCGCCCCGATCACGGTGACCGTCGCTGCGGCCGGTGCCGTCGACCTCTACGCCTACGACCTGGCGGTCTCCTACGACCCGGATCTCGTCGAGCTCGTCGAGGACTCCGTGGTCACGCCCGACGGCGGGTTCTCCGACGTCGCCGACGACGCGGCCGGGACCGTCTCCGTCACGCACACGCGGCTCGGCACGTCCCCCGGACTCGCGGGCGACGTCACGCTCGCGACGCTCACGTTCACCGCCGTGGCCGACGACGACGCCCCGTTCGCCGTCCCCACGGCCACCCTCGTCGGCGCCGACGCCACGACGGCGTCGCTGACGGACGCCGCGGCCGCCTCGACGACCGTCACGGCCGTCGTGACGACACCGCCCACGGACGACCCGACGGACGGCACGACCTCTCCGTCTCCGACCGGTGACGGCTCGGCCGCTCCCGGGGCCGACGGCGCGTCCGACTCGCCGTCGACCTCGGCCGGATCGGGCTCGCTCGCCTCGACGGGCGCGAGCGTCGCGTGGTTCGTGGGGGCGGCCCTGCTCGCCGTCGCGGCGGGCGTCGGGATCCTCTGGGCACGCCGTCGGGCGGTGGCCTCGCGATGACTCTCGAGACGACCCCCGACCTGACGAGCACCCGCCCGACCGCCGCGCCCGGCGCGCCCGCGCCCCGGGTCCGTCACACCTCGAAGGAGCAGCCCGTGCCCACCATCCACCGACGCGCCGCGGCGGGCGGGCTCGCCGCGCTCACGGCGACAGGGCTCGTGCTCGCCGTCGCCACGGCTCCCGTCGCGACCGCGGCTCCCGCCGCGACCCCGCTCCTCGCCCCGTACTGGACGGAGCTCGACCTCACGGGCGACGACCAGGTCACCTCGGACGACCTCGCCGTCGTCGCCGCGGCGCTCGGCGCGACGACCGACGACGCCGCGTGGGCCGACGTCGCGACGGCCGACACGGACCGCGACGGCACGATCACCGTCGCGGACCTCGCCGCCGTGTCCCAGCGGATGATCTACGACGACGGGCCGTTCGAGCTCGTCGAGGCCTCGGTGCTCGACATGCAGGCCGCGATGAACGCGGGGGTCACGTCGTCCGTCGCGATCACCCAGGAGTACCTGGACCGCATCGCGGCCTACGACACGACGCTCGTCGACACGGGCGCGGGCGGGCGGCCCCTGCACTCGATCGTCACGACGAGCGACGTGGCGCTCGAGGCCGCCGCGCGCGCGGACGCGGCCCGCGCCGCGGACGGCATGACGAGCCTGCTGCTCGGCGTGCCCGTCGCGCTCAAGGACAACTACGACACGAAGGACATGCCGACGACGGGCGGCTGCGGCTGCTGGGACGGCAACCGGACCGCGACCGACGCGACGATGGTCGACGGGCTGCGCGCCGACGGGGCCGTCGTCCTGGCCAAGGCGAGCCTCGACGAGTTCGCGTTCGGCTTCGTGTCCGAGTTCTCCTCGTACCAGGACGCGGGGACGAGCACGCTCGTCGCGAGCCCGTACGTCACGAGCCGCACGGCCGGCGGGTCGAGCGGCGGCACGGGCGCGGCGATCGCCGCCAACCTCGCCGGGCTCGGGTTCGGCACGGACACGGGCGGCTCGATCCGGGTGCCGTCGTCGTACAACCAGCTCGTGGGCGTGCGGCCGACGGTCGGGCTCGCGAGCCGCGACGGCATCATCCCGCTCGCACTGAGCCAGGACACGGGCGGCCCCATGGCGCGCAGCGTCCTGGACGCGGCCGTCGCGCTCGACGCGGTCGTGGGCGTCGACCCGGCGGACCCCGTGACCTCGCGCCAGGAGGGAGCGGTCCCCGCCTCGTACACGCAGTACCTGGACGCGGACGCGCTCGACGGCGCCCGCATCGGGTACGTGCCGTCCATGCTGGGGAGCAACGCCACGACCCTGCGCCTCTGGGCGCAGACGCGGGCCACGCTGGAGTCGCTCGGCGCCACCGTCGTCGAGGTGACGCCGCCCTCGACCTGGTCGCCGGTCCTCCCGAACGGGTTCGCGAGCGTGCTCAGCGAGGGCTCGGGCTCGACGAACGAGTTCAAGCACGACCTGGACGAGTACGTCGCGCACCACCTCTCGCCCGACGTCACGGCGCGGTCGCTGGCGGGCATCGTCGAGTCCGGGCGGTACGTCCCGTCGCGGCGCAGCACCTACGTGTCGCGCGACGCCGTCACCCCGGAGACGTACCAGGCGTGGGCCGGGCCCGCGGGCACGCACACGAAGGTCCTCGCCGAGGGCAAGCAGCTCGTCACTGCGATGCTCGACGACGCCGACCTCGACGCGCTCGTCTACCCCAGCGCGAACCCGTACGGGACCATCGGCACCAACCTGCGGCTCAGCCCCAACACGGGCCTCCCCGCCGTGACGGTGCCGATCGGACAGGCGACCGAGGCCGACGCGACCGTCACGGGCGGAGGCGTCAATCTCGAGCTCCTGGGCCGCGACTTCGAGGAGGGCCCCCTCCTCGGCCTGGCGTTCGCGCTCGAGCAGGCGACGCACGCGCGCACGTCGCCGTCGCTCTACGGCCCGCTCGGCTGAGCCCGGGTACTGCGCTCCTGCCGGACGGCGGCCGGTCCCTCGCGGGTCCGGCCGCCGTCCTCGCGTCGGACCGGTCGAAGGGTGCTAGGTTCCTCCTGACACCGCTATCAACCTCAACGCCGAGGGACGCCCGGATGCCACTCGTACACACCCCAGCCACCCGCACCGCGCGTCCTCTGCGGCGCAGGCTGCGCACGCTGCTCGCCGCCCTGACCACCGTCGGGCTCCTCCTGACCGGCCTCGGGACGGCGTCCGCCACCGACGCGCCCGCGCCCGACGCCGCGGGCTGGTTCACGAGCTGGGCCCAGTCCCAGCAGCGCGTCTCCACCAAGAACTTCGCGAACCAGTCGATGCGGATGGTCACCCGCCTGAGCCAGGGCGGGGACGCCGTGCGGATCCGGCTGCAGAACCAGTACGGGGTCGGGCCGGTCGTCATCGACCAGACGTCGCTCGCCCTGAGCGCCGGCGGACCGGCGATCGTCGCGGGCACCGACCGCGTGCTCACCTTCGACGGGGCCGAGAGCGTCACGATCCCCGTGGGCGGGGAGGTCTGGAGCGACCCGACGAGCATCGCCACCGACGACCTGGACGAGGTCGCCGTGACCTTCTACCTCGCCCGGCCGACCGTGACGAGCCTGCACGACCGCGCGGGCCGCAACAACTACGGGGCGCCGACCGGGTCGGGCAACCGCAACGCCGAGGTCTCCGGCGCGTCGTTCACCGAGAACCTGCCGTGGACCTACTTCGTCAGCGCGGTCGACGTGTACGACGCGGACGTCGCGGGCACGATCGTCGCCTACGGGAGCTCCGTCGTCGACGGCGTGGGCAGCGAGAACTGCGGGCCGGGCTGCGACGCGTTCGGCCAGGACCGACGTTGGACCGACGACCTCGCGCGGCGCGTCGCGGCCGAGCTGCCGCCGTCGCGGCAGGTCGCGATCGTCAACGAGGGGATCAGCGGCACGACCTCCTCGCCCGCGTGCGGGGGCGGCGGGAACGACGGCGTCTCGCGCCTCGAGCGCGACGTGCTCGCCCTGCACGGGGTGACCGGCGTGATCTTCTACTACGGCACCAACGACCTGGCGAACGGCTGCACGGACGCGACGATCCTGGCCAGCTACGAGCAGATCTTCGAGCGGCTGCGCGCCGAGGGCATCAAGGTCTTCGTCACCCCCATCACCCCGCGCCCCGGGTACACCGCGCTGCAGAACCAGTACCGCCGCGACGTCAACGACGTCGTGCGGGCGGGCGGCGACTGCAGCGGCACGTGCGACGGCGTCCTCGACTTCGACGCGGTCCTGCGGGACCCGGCGAACCCCGACTCGATCTACCCGCCCTACGACACCGGGGACGGCGTCCACGCCAACGTCGCCGGGCAGCAGGCCATCGCCGACTCGGTCCCGCTCGACCTCCTCGTCGGCGACCGGCCGTCGGTCGCGACGGACGTCCGCCTGCGCTGCCTCGCCGGCACCCCGTACGTCGCGGTCCGCGTCGCCAACACGGACGACGTCGCGCTCGACGTCGACGTGGAGACCGCCTACGGGTCGAGGTCGTTCACCGGCGTCGCGCCCGGGTCGAGCGCGTACCAGTCGTTCGCCGTGCGGACCGCGCCGGGCGCCGGCGTCGTGACGGTCACCGCGCGCACGGCGGGAGGTGGCGGCGCCGAGCGGGTCGAGCAGGTCGAGCACGCCGCGCCGGCCTGCTGACGGACGCGCGAGGCGCCGAGCCGGGCGGGCGTCGAGCGCGTCGTCGTGCACAGCAGCGAGCGTGCCGTCCGCGCCGACGACCGGGCGGGCATCACGTCCGACGCGAGCGCTTGCGCCACCGGCGACTGCGCCCGGTCGACGCTCCTCGTGACGTCAGGGGCGCGTGACGTCGAGGAGGGCGTCGATCGACCCGGCCTCCTCGACGAGCCCCGACCACCCGACCCGCGAGGCGGTCTGCGCCTCCGCGTCCGTGAGCAGCCGCAGCGTGCGGATGTGGCCGACCACGTTCCCCGCGGCGTCGATCACGTCGTCCAGCGCGGCTCCCCACCGCGAACCCGTGGCCATGATGGCGGAGATCTGCGTCCCGGTCAGGAACGGGTCCCGGTTGCGCCACGGCGTCTCGAACGGCGGCGTGCGGCGGTTGACCGCGATGTCGTCGCACACGATCCGCAGGGCGACGAGCGCGGCGCCCTCCTGACCCTCGGGCACCTCGACCGCCAGCTCGACGGGAGGCCCGGCGTCGACCGGCAGCCGGGAGACGCCCGCGGTGAGGAGCGTGAGCGGCCCGTCCGTCGGCTGCTTGGCCACGACCATGACGGAGCCGCCGATGCGCTCGTCGAGCAGGGCCGGCGGCACGCCGAACGCGTCGAAGACGTGGTTCGGGAAGGCGTCGTGGCTCGGAGCGAGCGGGAGGTCGGTCATGGGCACCGATCCTCGGGGCGGCGGGCCGCAGGCTCGCCGCCCGACGCCCCCGAGATGGCGACGTACGGCGCTCGACTCGGGGCCCGAGCGGTCGGGCGTCGCGATCTCGGCGGCACGCCGCTATCTCGGGGCAGCACGTCCGGTCCTCGGTGTGGTCCGGGACCGGGCCCGACGGTCGTCGTCGCCGCCCAGAGCGGCGCCGAGAGCGGACAGCACCAGCAGGTCGACGGCCAGGCCCGCGACGCCGACCCACTGGAGCGCGCGGAACACGAGGAGCTGGGTGAGCAGCAGCGACACGAGCACGCCACGGCGGACCCAGACCGCGCCCGCGCGGTGGTCCTCCGGACTCCCGCCGCGGGCCACGACGACGCCCGCCACGACGCACGCGACCGTCCCCGCGACCCCGACGACGATCCCCGCGCCCACCCACGTCGGCACGTCGATCCCGCCGGTGAGCACGCGGACGCCGGCGAACAGCGACCCGAGCGCGGTGCCCAGCACGAGGACCACGACCACGGCGGCCGCCCAGGGCCGCCCCAGGGCCGCGGCGAACCACGCGGACGCACGGCGGACGAGCGCGCGCACGGGGTCGGGGACGTCGACGTCGTCGCGCGGCACGGCCTCGACGAGCGCGGACACCTCCGCCGCGGCGGGCTCGCCCCGGCCCCGCGCCGCGAGCCCCCGCGCCTCCTCCCGCGCGTCGTCGGTGAACCCGCCCGCGACGCCCGCGACCGCGCGATCGGTCGCGACGGCCAGGTACTCCGCCGGATGATGCCGGCGCCGCCCGTGCAGCGCCTCGACCACGAGCACGAGGACCACGACGGTCGCGTAGATCAGCGCCGCCGTCGGCTGGTAGAAGTAGTCGTTGTCCGCGGTGACGAACTTGCCGATCTCGTCGACGAACAGTCCGAACCCGACGCCGCCGACGACCGCACCGAGCGAGCGCAGCGCGGGCCCGACGAACGACAGCAGCACGACGACCGCGAGCGCCATCCCGAGCCCGCCCCAGAGCACGTGCGCGACGTGCAGGTCTCCCCCACCGACCTGCGGGTACCCGGAGGCGGCGAGCAGGAAGCGCGTGACGAGCACGGTCGCGACGGTCACGACGAGGAACGTCACGAGGTGGCGCGTGGCGGCGGTGTCGCGCGCGACGCCGAGGCGCAGCGCACGCCCCCGCCGGGTGACCCCCGCGGGGACGCGTGCGGCGCCGTCGCTCACCGCTTGCGCTTCTCCCGCACGCGGACGCTGATCTCGATGGGCGTGCCCTCGAACCCGAACGTCTCGCGCAGGCGGCGCTCGATGAAGCGCCGGTACCCGGCCTCGAGGAAGCCGGTCGCGAAGATGACGAAGCGCGGCGGGCGCGTGGATGCCTGGGTCGCGAAGAGGATGCGGGGCTGCTTGCCGCCGCGCAGCGGGTGCGGGTGGGCGGCGACGAGCTCGCCGAGGAACGCGTTGAGGCGCCCGGTCGGGATGCGCGTGTCCCACGAGTCGAGCGAGCGCTGGATCGCGGGGACGAGCCGGTCGGTGTGCCAGCCGGTGCGCGCGGAGACGTTGACGCGCGGCGCCCACTGCACCTGGACCAGGTCCTTCTCGATCTCGCGCTCGAGGAAGGGACGACGGTCCTCGTCCATGAGGTCCCACTTGTTGTACGCGATGACGAGGGCGCGCCCGGCGTCGACGACCTGCGAGATGACGCGCGTGTCCTGCTCGGTGAGCGGGACGGACGCGTCCACCAGCACGACGGCGAGCTCCGCCTTCTCGATCGCGGCCTGCGTGCGCAGCGACGCGTAGAAGTCGGCCCCCTTCGTCTGGTGCACGCGGCGGCGGATGCCCGCGGTGTCGACGAGGACGTACGGGACGTCCTTGATCGTCACGAGCTCGTCGACGGGGTCACGCGTCGTGCCCGCGGTCTCGTCGACGACGACGCGGTCGGCGCCGGCGATCTTGTTGAGCAGCGACGACTTGCCGACGTTCGGCCGCCCGACGAGCGCGACGCGGCGCGGCCCGGTCGGGCGCACCTCGCCGTGGGCGGACTCGGTCGGCAGCGCGGCCATCGCGGCGTCGAGCAGGTCCCCGGTCCCGCGCCCGTGGAGGGCGGACACGGGGTAGGGCTCGCCGAGGCCGAGGCTCCAGAGGTAGGCCGCGTCCGCCTCGCCCGACTGTCCGTCGACCTTGTTGGCGCACAGCACGACCGGCTTGCCGGACTCGCGCAGCAGGCGGACCACGCGCTCGTCGGTCGCGGTGGCGCCGACCGTGGCGTCCACGACGAACAGCACGGCGTCGGCGAGCGAGATCGCGACCTCCGCCTGCTCGGCGACCTTGGACTCGATGCCGGCGACGTCGACCTCCCACCCGCCGGTGTCGACGAGCGTGAAGCGCCGCCCCGCCCACTCGGCGGGGTAGCTGACGCGGTCGCGCGTGACGCCGGGCTTGTCCTCGACGACGGCCTCGCGGCGCCCGATGATGCGGTTGACGAGCGTCGACTTGCCGACGTTCGGTCGGCCGACCACGGCGAGCACGGGCAGCGGCGCCTCGGGCTCGTAGCCCTCGATCACCTCGCCGTCGGCGTCCAGGAGGACGAGGTCGGTGTCCTCGAGCTCGTAGTCCTCGAGGCCGGCGCGCAGCGCGCGCTCGCGCGCCGCGTCGTCCGCCGAGTCCGCGAGGTCCGCGGGCGCCAGGGGTTCCTCGGCCTGCCCGGCGGCGTCGATCTGTCCGGGCGTGCCGGGCTGGGCGGGGTCGGGTGTGGTCATGGCATCCATTCTCCCAGGCCGCGGGCCGGGCTCCGAACCGCCCGCCCCCGGCGCGGCGCGCGCGTCCTCTCCGAGCGGCCCGCGTCAGCCCGCGGCGCCGTCGCGGCGCGCGGCCAGGCGCTCGACGACGGCCCGCACGACGTCGTCGGGCACGGGCTCCGCGAGCGGGAACCGCAGCGTGCCCTTGCCGTCCTGGTAGCGCACGATGCGGCGCGCGAGCGCGTCGTCGACCTCCGGGACGGGGTACAGCGAGACGTGGTGCGCCCACCCCGCGAGGTAGACGACGTAGCGGTCGTCGAGCGTGAACGTCGGGATGCCGTAGCTGATGCGCTCCCCGAGGCCGGGCACGGTGTCGTGCACGACGGCGCGCAGGTGGGCGACGACGTCCCGCGCCGGCGGTGCCAGCGTCGCGAGGTACTCGTCCACGGTCGTGGGCTTGCCCGGAGCGTCGGTCATCCGCACTCCCCCTCCGTGTGCTGGCTCGCGTCCGCGGCCTCGCGGCGGCGCGCCGCACGACCGGCTACGCGCGAACCTACCGCGCGGCGGGCGACCCCGCGAGGCGCACGAGCACCACGCCCGCGACGACGAGGACTCCACCCGCCGCCTGCACGAGCGTCGGCACCTCGCCGAGGAGCAGCCACGCGATGACGACGGCGAACAGCACCTCGGACAGCCCGACGAACGACGCGAGGCGCTCCCCCATGCGCACGGTCGCGGCCACGCCGGAGACGTAGGCGAACGCCGTCGCCACGAGGACGACGACCACGAGCGGCACGTACCAGGGGGTCGACGCGCCGAGGAGCGCGACGTCGACGAACGGCGCGGCGAAGGGCAGCACGCCGACGAGGCCGGCGGCGCCGAGCGCGAGCGCCCCGACGCCCAGCCCCGACGCGGCGAGCGCGACGGCCGGCAGCCGGGTGGGACGCGCGGAGAGGACGAAGTAGGCGCCGAGGCCCACGGCCGCGCCGAGGGCGAAGAGGACCCCGACGAGGTCGGGGCGCGCACCCGCGGGGTCGACGACGAGCACGAGCCCGGCGACCGCGACGACGCAGCCCGCGAGCGTGAGCCGCGGCGGGACGTGCCGCGTGCGCAGCCACGCGAGGCCCACGAGCAGCACGGGTGCGAGGTACTCGACGAGCAGCGCGATACCGACCGGCATGCGCGCGACGGCCGCGAAGTAGCAGAGCTGCGTGCCGGCGACCGCGACGAGGCCGAACCCGAGGACGAGGCGCCACTCCTCGCGCAGCAGCCGGTGGCTGCCCCGCAGCGCGACCGCCGCGACCGGGGCGAGGACGAGCGCCGAGCACAGCGCCCGCGCGAAGACGGCCGCGCCCGGCGTCCACCCGGCCTCGAGCAGCGGCTTGACGAACGGGCCGCTCGCGCCGAACGCGAGCGCGGACGCGAGGCCGACGAGGATGCCCGTGCCCGGCCGATCGCCCACGACGTGCGCCGTCGTAGGCCCCGCCGGCCCGTCGAGGCGCCCCTGCGGCGACGCGGTCACGGCGTCGCCCGCCGCTCCCGGTTCGGGTCGTCCGTGGGCAGCGCCACGCCGGTGCGGGCGACGGTGTCCGCGACGAGGTCCGCGAGGGCGGTGCGGATGCGCTCGTTCGCGTCCTCGAGCGCCTGCTTGCCGCTCACGCCGGGCGCCCGCTCGACGGCGAACGGCTCGCCGAACCGGACGACGAGGCGGCGACGCAGGCCCGGGATCCGGTTCACGCCCTCGCCCGTGCGGCGCGTGCCGAGCACGGCGACGGGGACGACGCACGCGCCCCCGTTGAGCGCGAGCCACGCGACGCCCGCACGCGCGGACGTCGCGTCGCCGCGCCCACGGTTGCCCTCCGGGAACACGCCGACGGCCCCGCCCCGGCGCAGCACGCCCAGCCCGGTCGCCAGCGCGCGCCGGCCGCCGCTGCGGTCGACGGGGATCTGGCCCGCGGCCCGCAGGACCCATCCCACCGGACCGACGAACATCTCCTCCTTCACGAGCACGTGCAGCGGGCGCGGCGCGACCCCCAGCACGATCGGCCCGTCGACCACCCCCGTGTGGTTCGCCGCGAGCACGACCGGTCCCTCGGTCGGCACGTTCTCCGTCCCGAGGACCCGGGTCGACCAGACCACGCGGGCGAGGAAGCGACCGACCCAGCGCGACCAGGCCGGCCCCGCGGGCGAGGGCACCCGCACGCCGGGCGAGCCCGCGCTCACGAGCCCTGGCGCGGGCCGACCACCCGCCCGGTGACCTGCTCGACGACGGCGAGCACGGCGTCGATCGTCTGCTCCAGGTCCAGCTCGGACGAGTCGACCGTCACGACCCCGTCGGCCGCGACCTGGAACTGCGAGACGGTCGCGTCGTCCCGGTCCCGACGCAGCACCTGGTCCTTGGTCGCCTCGACCGCGGCGGCGTCCGCGGTCCCGTGCACGTCGAGGGAGCGGCGCGCCAGGCGCGCCTCCTCGCTCGCGGTGAGCAGGACGCGCGCGTCCGCGTCGGGCGCGACGACCGTCGTGATGTCCCGGCCCTCGGCCACGACCCCGCGCCCCCCGGCGAACCCGGACGGCGTGCGCTCTGCCTCGATCACCGCGCGCTGCAGGCGCCGCAGCTCCGCGCGGACGTCGAGGTTGGTCGCCACCGCGCTCACGGCCGTCGAGATCTCCGTGGAGCGGATGGCCTCGCCCACGTCGGTCCCGTCGACGTGCACCGTCGGCCCGGCCGGGTCCAGCCCCATGACGAGCGGCATGACGCGCACCGCGTGCGCGACCGCCGCCTGGTCGGCGAGGTCCTCGCCCCGGTGCAGGCACCACCAGGTCGCGGCGCGGTACATCGCGCCGGTGTCGAGGTACGCGAGCCCGAGCCGGCGCGCGACGCCCTTGGACACGCTCGACTTGCCCGACCCGGAGGGCCCGTCGACGGCGATCGTCAGCGCGGCGCCCCCGGTGCCCCCGATGCCCGAGGCGCCCCCCTTCCCCCCGCTCACTGGGCCAGGTCCTTGCGCAGCGACGTGGCGCCGTGCAGGTACACGTGCTGGACGGCGGACCGCTCGACGTCGAGGTCGGCGTGCGCCATGAGCCGCACGACGCGCGGCAGCGCGCCCGGCACGGCGATCTCCGTCGCGCACATGAGCGGCACGTCGCCGAGCCCCATCTCGCGCGCCGCGGCGGCCGGGAAGTCGGCGACGAGGTCGGGCGTGCAGGTGAAGAGGATGGAGATCAGCGCGTCGGTGTCGACGGCGTTCGCGTCGAGCACCTCCTGGACGAGCTCGCGCGTGCGCTCGAAGAGGTGCTCGCGCTCGTCCACGTCGAGCTGGGTCGCGCCCCGGATCGCCCGGACCGGCATGGGTGGTGCTCCTTCTCGCGGGACGGCCCGCCTCACGGCGGTCCGTCGGGTGGTCGTACGGGCGTGGTCCGGGCGCTAGAGCCCGACGCCCGCCATGAGGCTGCCGAGCTCGGTCCGGCCGAGGACGCGCGTCGTCCCCGGGCGCAGGTTGCCGAGCGCGACGGGTCCGATGCGCGTGCGCACGAGGCGCGTCACGGGGAAGCCGACCTCCTCGAACATGCGCCGCACGACGCGGTTGCGCCCCGAGTGCAGCACGACCTCGATCATCGTCTGGTCCGCGACCTGGTCGACGACGCGGTACGCGTCCGCGCGCACGACGCCGTCCTCGAGCTCGATGCCGTGCAGGAACTTGTTGGCGACGTTGCCCGGCACCTTGCCGCGCACCGTGACGAGGTACGTCTTGGCGACCTCGTGCGAGGGGTGGGCGAGGTGGTTCGCGAGCTCGCCGTCGTTCGTCAGCAGGAGCAGGCCCTCGCTGTCGGCGTCGAGCCGCCCGACGTGGAAGAGCCGCTCGGGACGGTCCGCGACGAGCTCCGCGATCGAGGGTCGGCCCTCCGGGTCGTGCATGGTCGACACGACGCCGCGCGGCTTGTTGAGGGCGAGCGTCACGCGCGACGAGTCGAGCTGGAGCCGCATCCCGTCCACGTGCACGACGGCGCGCGCCGGGTCGATCCGCACGCCCAGCTCGGTGACGCGGACGCCGTCGACCTCCACCCGCCCCTGGGAGATGAGCTCCTCGCACGCGCGGCGCGAGCCGAGCCCCGCCGAGGCGAGCACCTTCTGCAGGCGCACGCCGTCCTCGACGTGCACGTCCCGCTGCGGCGCCGCAGGCCGCTGCCCACGGCGCGGCCGCCCGGGCTGCGGCCGCCCGGGCTGCTGCCCCCCGCGCGACGGCGCCGCGCCGCGACCCGCGCCCTGGCCACCGCGGCGGGCGCTCGCGCCACGGCCCGTGGACGTGCCCGCCGACCCGGAGCCCGCCCCTCGCGGGGCACCGCCCGAGCGTCCGGCGTCGCCGCGTCGCGGGCCGCCCCGCCGCGCGTCGCCGTCCCCGTCGCGCGGAGCGCGCCCGCGCCCCCCGTCACCGGGCTGGCGCCCGTCCTTCGAGCTCATGCGTGTCCTTCGTCCGTCGTGTCCTGCGCGGCGTCGAGCGCCACGTCGTGCAGCGTCGGGGCCGACGCCGGTGCGTCGTCCCCGTCGTCAGCCGCGCCGTCGGAGAGGTCCGACGAGGACGCGACCGCGCCCGCCCGCGCGCTGCCACGCAGGTCGGCGAGCCCGTCCAGGCCCTCGAGGTCGTCCATGTCCGGCAGGTGCGGCGCGAGCGGGGGCAGCTCGTCGAGCGACGTGAAGCCCATGCGCTCGAGGAAGTAGCCCGTGGTGCCGAACAGGCCGGCGCCGGTGTGCGGGTCCTGGCCGACCTCGGCCACGAGCCCGCGCGCCACGAGAGTGCGCACCACGCCGTCCACGTTGACCCCTCGCACCGCCGACACCTGGCCGCGGCTGACCGGTTGACGGTACGCGATCACGGCCAGAGTCTCCAACGCCGCCTGCGTGAGCCGCGCCGTCTGGCCGCCCTGCACGAACCGGCCCACGACCTCCGCGTGCGCGGGCGCGGAGTACACGCGCCAGCCGCCGCCCGCCTCGCGCAGCTCGAACCCGCGCGGCCGGGCGCCGTCGTCGCCGCGGTACTCGGCGGCGAGGTCGTGCAGCGTGCTCAGCACCTCGTCGACGGGGACCGCGAGCGCCGCGGCGAGCTCGACGACCGGGATCGGCTCGTCCGCGACCATGAGCACGGCCTCCAGGGCGGCGGGCAGGCCACCCGGGAGGTCGTGCACGGCGGGCGCGAGGACCTCGTCGAGAGCGGGGGCGCCGTCGGGCTGCGTCACGCGGGGACCTCCTGGTCGGTGGGTGCGGGGGCGCCGACCGGCTCGGGGTCGTCCCCTTCGTCGAACTCGCTGCCCACGTCGGCGAGGGCAGGCTCCGGAGCGTCGTCGCCCGACCACCGCACGGTGAGCTCGCCGAGCGGCGTCACCTGGTCGAACGCGACGAGCGCCTGGCGGAACAGCTCGAGCAGCGCGAGGAAGCGGGCCACCACGACCGCCGTCTCCCCCGCGTCCGCGACCAGGGCCCGGAACGTCGTCGTGCCGTGGCTGCGCACGCGGTCCACGACGATGCCCGCCTGCTCGCGCACGCTCACCGCGGGTGCGTGCAGGTGGTCGAGCGAGACGCCGGGCGGCGGCGCCTTGGGCGCGAGCGCGCGGGCCGCGAGCGCGGCGAGCTGCTCGGGCCCCATGGTCCACACGAGCTCGGGCAGGAGCGCGGCGAGGTGCGGCTCGAGCTGCACGACGCGCGGGAACCGCCGACCCGCGCTCTCGAACCGCTCCGCGAGGACGCCCGAGACGTCCTTGTACGCGCGGTACTGCAGGAGCCGGGCGAACAGGAGGTCGCGCGCCTCGAGGAGGGCGAGGTCCTCGTCGTCCTCGACGCTGCCCGTGGGCAGGAGGCGCGCGGCCTTGAGGTCGAGCAGCGTCGCGGCGACGACGAGGAACTCGCTCGCGGTCCCGAGGTCCCACCCGGGGTGGTCCTCGCCGGCGGCGCGCGCGGCGGCGGCCGCGCGCTCGGCGTCGCGGATGTAGGCGATGAAGTCGTCCGTCACGCGCGCGAGCGCGACCTCGGTGATGTCGAGCTTGTGCTTGGTGATGAGCGACAGCAGCAGGTCGAACGGGCCGCTGAAGTTGTCGAGGCGGACCTCGAACCCTCGACGCGCCGGCTCGGTCTCAGGCGGCGTCGCCACGGGCGACCAGCTCCCGGGCGAGCTGCCGGTACGCGACGGCGCCGGGGTGGGTCGGCGCGTAGACGGTGATGGGCTCGGCCGCGACGGACGCGTCGGGGAACTTCACCGTGCGTCCGATGACGGTCTGGAGCAGCTTGTCGCCGAACGCCTCGTGCACGCGCGCCACGACCTCGCGCGAGTGCAGCGTGCGCGAGTCGAACATCGTCGCGAGGATCCCGTCGATCTCGAGACGCGGGTTCAGGCGGTCGCGCACCTTCTCGATCGTCTCGACGAGCAGCGCCACGCCGCGCAGCGCGAAGAACTCGCACTCGAGCGGGATGAGGACGCCGTGCGCGGCGGTGAGCGCGTTGACCGTGAGCAGGCCGAGCGAGGGCTGGCAGTCCACGAGGATGACGTCGTAGTCGTCGACGACGGGCCGCAGCACGCGCGACAGGACGGACTCGCGCGCCACCTCGCCGACGAGCTGGACCTCGGCGGCGGACAGGTCGATGTTCGCGGGCAGGAGGTCGAGGTTCTCGACGTCCGTCGGGACGAGCACGTCGTGGATGTCCGCGCCCCGCTCCATGAGCAGGTTGTAGACCGTGCGGTCGAGCTCGTGCGGGTTGACGCCGAGCCCGACGGACGCCGCCCCCTGCGGGTCGAAGTCGACGAGCAGGACCTTGCGTCCGTACTCGGCGAGCGTCGCACCGAGGTTGATGGTCGTCGTCGTCTTGCCGACGCCGCCCTTCTGGTTGCACATCGCGATGATGCGTCCGGGGCCGTGCGCCGCGAGCGGCGCGGGGACCGGGAACTCGGGCAGGGGCCGGCCGACCACGTCGGTGGGCGCCTCGGCGGAGTCGTGGCTCACGCCGTTCGTGGCGTGGTCGACGACGGGTGCGTCGTCGCGCTCGGCGGAGGTCACGGGGGCGGCCGGACGGACGGCGTCGCCGTGCGAGCTCTGCGCGCCGCGCGTCTCGGGCTGGGTCTCGGCCTGGCTGCTCACGTCCGCCACGGTATCGCAGGACCTCGCCGCCGCTCGTGCGCACGCGCCCGCGCGCCGCGTTCCCGGCGACGGGCCTCCGGACGACGGGCGAGCGCCCCGGTCAGCCGAGCGCGCGGGGGTGCGCGGCGGCGTACACCTCGCGCAGCGTGTCCGGGGTGACGAGCGTGTAGATCTGGGTCGTCGTCACCGACGCGTGCCCGAGGAGCTCCTGGACGACGCGCACGTCGGCGCCGCCCGCGAGCAGATGGGTCGCGAACGAGTGCCGCAGCGTGTGCGGCGAGATCCGCTCCGGGTGGTCGATCCCCGCGCGCTCGGCCGCGGTGCGCAGCACGGCCCACGCGCTCTGCCGCGACAGGCGCGCGCCGCGCGTGTTGAGGAAGACGGCGGGTGTCCCCCGGCCCTGCGCGGCCAGCCCCGCACGCCCGCGCACCAGGTACGCGTCGAGCGCGCGCCGCGCGAACGAGCCGACGGGGACCACGCGCTCCTTGCCGCCCTTCCCGAGCAGGCGGACCGCACCGGTCCCGAGGTCGAGGTCGTCGACGTCGAGGCTCACGGCCTCGGAGATGCGTGCGCCGGTCGAGTAGACGAGCTCGAGCAGCGCGCGGTCGCGCAGGGGCCCGGGGCCGTCGCCGACGCCCGCGGCGTCGAGGATGCGCGCGACCTCGTCGGTCGAGATCGCCTTGGGCAGCCGCTTCCCCTGCGCGGGCGGGCGCACGTCGGCGGACGCGTCCGCGTCCGCCAGGCCCTCCGCCGCGCAGAAGCGGTGCCAGCCCCGCACGGCGGCCACGGACCGCGCCGTGGACGACGGCGAGAGGCTCGCCCCGCCGTCGGCCCCGGTCCGCAGCGCGGTGACGTACGCGGCGACGTCGTCCGCCTCGACCTCACGGACGGCGTGGTTGCCCCGGGAGGCGAGGAACGCGACGTAGCGCGCGAGGTCGCGCCGGTAGGCGGCGACGGTGTTCGCGGACAGGCCCCGCTCGACGGCGAGGTGCGCGAGGTACTCGCGCACGGCACGGTCCAGCGCCTCGGGCACGTGCGCCTCGCCGGAGCCCATCGTCCTACCGTCCTCCCGGCACGGCCGGGCTCACAGGGGGAGGAAGACGTCGACCGCGACCGCCACGAAGAGCAGGGTGAGGTACGTGATCGACGCGTGGAAGACCTTCATCTCCCCGACCTTGCCGCCCTTGCCGTCGGCCTTCTCCCGCGCACGGCGCAGCATCGTCACGCACGAGGACAGGAACCAGACCCCGAGGACGGTGGCGACGACGCCGTAGACCCAGGTCATGCCGGCGAGCGGCCACAGCGCGAGCGACGAGGCGACCATGGCGACGCCGTAGACGATCATCTCGCGCGCGACCCTGCGGTCGTCCGCGACGACCGGGAGCATCGGCACGCCGGCGTTGGCGTAGTCGCGCTTGAACTTCATGGACAGCGGCCAGTAGTGCGGCGGCGTCCAGAAGAAGATGACGAGGAACAGGGCGAGCGCCGCCCAGCTCAGCGAGCCCGTGACGGCGGACCACCCGATGAGCACCGGCATGCAGCCCGCGATGCCGCCCCAGACGATGTTCTGCGGCGTGCGGCGCTTGAGGATCATCGTGTAGCCGACGACGTAGATCGCGATCGCCGCGAACGTGAGCCACGCCGAGACGACGTTGACCAGGAGCGCGAACCAGACGAGCGACACGACGCCGAGGACGGTCGCGAACACGAGCGCGGCCCGCGGCGTCACCTCGCCCGTGACGAGCGGTCGCCGCTTGGTGCGGTTCATGACCTCGTCGATGTCGCGGTCGAGATAGCAGTTGTAGACGTTCGCCGAGGCCGCCGCGAGCGTCCCGCCCACGAGCGTCGCGAGGATCAGCCCGATGCCCGGCAGCCCGCCCTGGGCCAGGATCATCGTCGGGACCGTGGTCACGAGGAGGAGCTCGATGATGCGCGGCTTGGTCAGCGCGACGTAGGCACCGAGGCGCTCGCGCAGGGCGAGGGTCGCACGCGCGGCCTCGGCCGTCGGGGCGACGGAGGTCGCGGGGCTCGTCGGCGAGGACGGCTGCTGGGTCGACGCGGCGCCAGACGGGCTTCCGGTCCCGTCGATCGGTGCCTGGCTCGTGGTGTGCACGCGCTTCGGTGTTCCGTTCTGAGGTGGGGGGCGAGCTGGGGACGGACCGCCGGTCGTCCTCGCTCATCGTACGGCCCCGCCCGCGCCGGGGCCGACCGGACGGGCCGGGCGATTGTGTGACATCCGACCGAAATCCAGCACGTGGGCACCGCCCGGGCGCGAACGGCGTCCGCGTATAGGCTGGACCTGCAACCGTCCCGCGTCGGACCGCTCGTCGAGACCTGTGGCCCGCGGACGACGTGACCGGCACCGGGCCGCCCCGCCCCCTGAGGCGTGAGGCCGGGAAATGTTCAACGGTTGTTTCGAGTTGTCGCGAGGATCCGGGGCGCGCGCTCCGGACGGGAATGAGGTTCGGTGAACGCGTTGTCCCCTGCTCACACGCCCCTGGACTGGACGGACCTGGACGACCGGGCCGTCAAGACGATCAAGGCGCTCGCCGCCGACGCGGTGGAGAAGGTGGGCAACGGCCACCCCGGCACCGCGATCTCGCTGGCCCCGGCCGCCTACCTCCTGTTCCAGAAGGTCATGCGCCACGACCCGTCGGACGACCGCTGGGTCGGCCGCGACCGGTTCGTGCTCTCGGCGGGCCACTCGTCGCTCACGATCTACCTCCAGCTCTTCCTCGCCGGGTACGGCCTGGAGATGGCGGACATCGAGGCCCTGCGCACGTGGGGCTCCAAGACCCCCGGCCACCCCGAGTACAAGCACACCAAGGGCGTCGAGATCACGACCGGCCCGCTCGGCCAGGGCCTCGCGTCCTCCGTCGGCATGGCCTTCGCGGCCCGCCGCGAGCGCGGTCTGCTGGACCCGTCGACCGCCCCGGGCGAGTCGCCGTTCGACCACCACGTCTACGTCATCGCGTCCGACGGCGACCTGCAGGAGGGCGTGACGAGCGAGGCCTCCTCGCTCGCCGGCCACCAGCAGCTCGGCAACCTCGTCGTCATCTGGGACGACAACAAGATCTCCATCGAGGACGACACGGACATCGCGTTCACGGAGGACGTCCTCGCGCGCTACGCGGCGTACGGCTGGCACACCCAGCGCGTCGACTGGACCAACGGCGGCACCGGCTACGCAGAGGACGTCGACGCGCTGCACGCCGCGATCGAGGCCGCCAAGGCCGAGACCGGCAAGCCGTCGATCATCGCGCTGCGCACGATCATCGGCTACCCGTCGCCGACCAAGCAGAACACCGGCGGCATCCACGGCTCGGCCATGGGCGCGGACGAGATCAAGGGCCTCAAGATCGAGCTCGGCCTCGACCCCGAGGCGAGCTTCGCGATCGACGACGATGTGCTCGCGTACACGCGCGCCGTCGGCGAGCGCCAGGGCGACGCGCGCGCCGCCTGGGAGACCGCCTTCGCCGCGTGGAAGACCGCGAACCCCTCGGGCGCCGAGCTCCTCGACCGGCTCGAGAAGCGCGAGCTGCCCGCGGGCTGGGAGGACGCGCTCCCCACGTTCGAGGCGGGCAAGGCCGTCGCGACGCGCTCCGCGTCGGGCAAGGTCCTCACCGCGCTCAAGGACGTGCTCCCCGAGCTGTGGGGCGGCTCGGCCGACCTCGCCGGCTCCAACAACACGACCATGGACGGCGAGCCGTCGTTCGTGCCCGTCGAGCACGCGACCAAGAAGTTCCCCGGCCACGAGTACGGGCGCACGCTGCACTTCGGCATCCGTGAGCACGCCATGGGCGCGATCCTCAACGGCATCGTCCTGCACGGCGGCACGCGCGCCTACGGCGGCACCTTCCTCCAGTTCAGCGACTACATGCGTCCCGCGGTGCGGCTCGCCGCGCTCATGGAGATCCCGACGACGTTCGTGTGGACGCACGACTCGATCGGCCTGGGCGAGGACGGCCCGACGCACCAGCCCGTCGAGCACCTCGCCGCGCTGCGCGCCATCCCGGGCCTCGACGTCGTCCGCCCGGCCGACGCCAACGAGACCTCGTGGGCCTGGCGCACGATCCTGGAGAACACCGAGCGCCCGGCGGGCATCATCCTCACGCGTCAGAACGTCCCGACGTTCCCGCGCGGCACCGAGGGCTACGCCGACGCCTCGGGCACCGCCCGCGGCGGCTACGTGCTGCTCGACACCGAGGGCACGCCCGACGTCATCCTCATCGGCACCGGCTCCGAGGTGCAGCTCGCCGTCGAGGCGCGCGAGATCCTCGCGGGCGAGGGCGTGCAGGCGCGCGTCGTCTCCCTCCCGAGCCGCGAGTGGTTCGACGGTCAGGACGCCGCCTACCGCGAGTCCGTCCTGCCGGCCGCCGTCCGCGCGCGCGTGTCCGTCGAGGCGGGCGTGGCGCAGGGCTGGCGCGAGCTCGTCGGCGACGCCGGCCGCTCCGTGAGCCTCGAGCACTACGGCGCCTCGGCCGACTACCAGGTGCTGTACCGCGAGTTCGGCATCACGTCCGAGGCCGTCGCCTCGGCGGCGCGCGAGTCGATCGCGGCGGCGCGCGGCGACGACGCCCCGGGCGCCGCGCCGACGCCGTCGGAGGGCGGCACTGGCGACCAGCGCTGACCCTTCGTAGATTCCGAGGTGGGGCCGTGCGCGGCCCCACCTCGGGCTGCCCGGGGTGTCACGCACGGCCCGGGGCGCACGCCCGCAGCGAGAGCACCACCGAGAGGAAGTCCGATGACGCAGTCCCCCACCGTCCCCGGCCCCATCGAGCAGCTCACGGGAGCGGGCGTGTCGATCTGGCTCGACGACCTCTCCCGAGAACGGCTGCGCACCGGCAACCTCGCCGACCTCGTGGCGACGCGCGGCGTCGTCGGCGTGACCACGAACCCCACGATCTTCGCGGCGGCGCTCGCGAAGGGCGACGCCTACGACGCCCAGCTCGCCGAGCTCGCGCCCGCCGGCGTGGACGACGCGGCCGTGGAGGCCGCCGTCGAGCGGATCACGACGGACGACGTGCGCGCCGCCGCGGACCTGCTGCGCCCGGTCTACGACGCGACCGACGGCGTCGACGGGCGCGTCTCGATCGAGGTCGACCCCCGCCTCGCGCACGACGCCGACAAGACGGTCGTCACGGCCGAGCGCCTGTGGGCCACCATCGACCGGCCCAACGTCTACATCAAGATCCCCGCGACGGTCGCCGGTCTCGACGCGATCTCCCGCACGCTCGCGCAGGGCATCAGCGTCAACGTGACGCTCATCTTCTCGCTCGCGCGCTACCGCGCCGTCATGGACGCGTTCGCGATCGGGCTCGAGCAGGCGCGCGCGGACGGCATCGACCTCGCGCCCGTCGGCTCGGTCGCGTCCTTCTTCGTCTCGCGCGTCGACACCGCGGTGGACGCCGCGCTCGAGAAGGTCGGCACCCCGGAGGCGCTCGACCTGCGCGGCCAGGCCGCGATCGCCAACGCCCGGCTCGCGTTCGAGGCCTACGAGGAGTTCCGCCAGACGGACCGCTGGCGCTCGCTCGCCGCGTCCGGCGCGCACCCGCAGCGCCCGCTGTGGGCCTCGACCGGCGTGAAGAACCCGGAGTACCGCGACACCATGTACGTCGACGAGCTCGTCACGGACGGGATCGTCAACACCATGCCCGAGGCGACGCTGCAGGCGTTCGCCGACCACGGCGTCGTGACGGGCGACACGGTCACCGGCACGGCGTCCGCCTCGCGCCGCACCCTGGAGACGGTCGAGTCCTTCGGCGTCTCGCTCGTCGAGGTCACCGACCGCCTCGAGGAGGAGGGCGTGCGCAAGTTCGAGGACAGCTGGACCGACCTCCTCGCCACGACGCGCGACGGCCTGCGCGACGCCGCCGGCTCGTGACCCGCCGACGCCTGGCCGCCCCGACGGGCACGCGTCCGACCAGCGGGAACGACGGCGCGCCCGTCCAGGCCGCCCGTATCATCCCGCTCACGCCTCAGTCCTTCTGCAGTCCTCCCGACCCCTCGAAACGGAACGGTGCCACCAGGTGAGACCGGCCAAGATCACGCCAGAGCACAACCCGCTGCGCGACCCCCTCGACCTGCGCCTGCCCCGGATCGCGGGCCCCTGCGGGCTCGTCATCTTCGGCGTCACGGGCGACCTCGCCCGCAAGAAGCTCATGCCCGCGGTGTACGACCTGGCCAACCGCGGCCTGCTCCCCCCGGGCTTCGCGCTCACGGGCTTCGCGCGCCGCGACTGGGCGGACCAGGACTTCGCGCAGGTGGTGCACGACGCCGTCAAGGAGCACGCGCGCACGCCGTTCCGCGAGGCCACCTGGCGCCAGCTCTCCGAGGGCATCCGGTTCGTCCAGGGGTCGTTCGACGACGACCAGGCGTTCGAGCGCCTGCGCGAGACGGTCGAGACGCTCGACGCCGAGCGCGGCACGGGCGGCAACCACGCCTTCTACCTCTCCGTGCCGCCGAGCGCGTTCCCGGTCGTGTGCCGCCAGCTCGCCGAGTCCGGGCTGTCGCGCTCGCAGGAGGACGCGTGGCGCCGCGTCGTCATCGAGAAGCCGTTCGGGCACGACCTCCAGAGCGCACGCGAGCTGGACGCCGTCGTGTCGGAGGTCTTCCCGCCCGACTCGGTGTTCCGCATCGACCACTACCTCGGCAAGGAGACGGTCCAGAACCTCCTCGCCCTGCGGTTCGCCAACCAGATGTTCGAGCCGATCTGGAACGCGAACTACGTGGACCACGTGCAGATCACCATGGCCGAGGACATCGGCATCGGCGGTCGCGCGGGCTACTACGACGGGATCGGCGCCGCGCGCGACGTCATCCAGAACCACCTGCTCCAGCTCCTCGCGCTCGTCGCGATGGAGGAGCCGGTGTCGTTCGACGCCCCGTCGCTGCGCGCCGAGAAGATCAAGGCGCTCTCGGCCGTGCGCCTGCCGCGCGAGCTGTCGAAGCACACCGCGCGCGGCCAGTACGCCGCCGGGTGGCAGGGCGGCGAGGAGGTCATCGGCTTCCTCGACGAGGACGGCATCCCCGCGGACTCGACGACCGAGACGTACGCCGCGATCCGCGTGGACATCGACAACCGCCGCTGGGCGGGCGTCCCGTTCTACCTGCGCACGGGCAAGCGCCTCGGGCGCCGCGTGACCGAGGTCGCGGTCGTGTTCAAGAAGGCCCCGCACCTGCCGTTCGAGACCTCGCAGGCCTCCGACCTCGGCAACAACGCCCTCGTCATCCGCGTCCAGCCCGACGAGGGCGTGACGATGCGGTTCGGCGCGAAGGTCCCGGGCACCGCCATGGAGGTCCGCGACGTCACGATGGACTTCGGGTACGGGCACGCGTTCACCGAGTCCTCCCCCGAGGCCTACGAGCGGCTCATCCTCGACGTCCTCCTCGGCGACCCGCCGCTCTTCCCGACGCGCGAGGAGGTCGAGCTCTCGTGGAAGATCCTCGACCCGATCACCGCGCACTGGGCCGCCAAGGGCACGCCCGACCAGTACCGGTCCGGCACGTGGGGGCCCGAGTCGGCCGACACGATGCTCGCGCGGGACGGCCGCTCGTGGCGGCGCCCGTGACGGCCGCCGTCCCCGCGCCGGCCCCGCGGAGCGCGGCGCCCCTGAGAGAGACCCCCCGACCCCGTCGTGCGCCGCAGGGCCGCACGACCTCCCGACCGGCGAGGACCCCGCGATGATCATCGACCTGCCCGACACGACGACGAACGCGGTGAACAAGCGCCTCGTGCGGCTGCGCGACGAGGGCGGCGCGATCGCGCTCGGCCGCGTCCTCACGCTCGTCGTCATCGCGCGCGAGTCCGACGTCGAGACGTCGATCGAGGCGGCGAACGACGCGAGCCGTGAGCACCCGTGCCGCGTCATCGTCGTCGCGCCCTCCGGCCGGAGCACCGTCCCGCACCTCGACGCCCAGATCCGCGTGGGCGGCGACGCCGGCGCGTCCGAGGTCGTCGTGCTGCGGACCGCGGGCCCGCTGCTCGAGCACGCCGACACGCTCGTCATGCCGCTCCTGCTCCCCGACGCGCCGATCGTGGTGTGGTGGCCGGGCCAGCCGCCCGCGTCGGTCGACGACGACCCCGTCGGCGCGATGGCTCAGCGCCGGATCACCGACTCGATCACGTCGAAGGACCCCGAGGCGACGCTCGCGCAGCTCGCGACGTCGTACGGCCCCGGGGACTCCGACCTGGCGTGGGCCCGCGTCACGCTGTGGCGCGGCCTCATCGCCGCCGCACTGGACCAGCCGCCGTACGAGCCGGTGACGAACGTCCTGGTCGAGGGGCAGGCGAAGCACACCTCGCTCGACCTGCTCGCGGCGTGGCTCGGCTCTCGGCTGCGCTGCCCCTCGCAGGTCGTGCGCCGTCGCGGCGCCGAGGCGATCACGCGCGTCACGCTCGAGCGCAGGAGCGGGCCGATCATCCTCGACCGCCCGGACGGGCGCATCGTGACGATCAGCCAGCCGGGCAAGCCCGACCGCCGCGTCGCGCTGCCGATCCGGACGCTGAGCGAGGCCCTCATCGAGGAGCTCCGCCGCCTCGACCCGGACGAGATCTACGGCGAGGTGCTCACCAAGGGGCTGCAGAAGGTGGGCGCGTGACCGCCACCCGGCCCGGGGACGCGCACGCGTCCCACGGGCGCCTCGTGGTCGTGCACCCCGACGCCGGCGTCCTCGCCGAGGCCGTCGCGTCGCGGCTCGTGACGCGCCTGCTCGACGTGCAGTCGGTGCGCAGCCCGGTGCACGTCGTGCTCACCGGCGGCACCGTCGGCATCGCGAGCCTCGCGGCGCTCGAGCGCCACCCGGCCCGCGACGCCGTCGACTGGTCGGGCGTGCACCTGTGGTGGGGCGACGAGCGCTTCCTGCCCGCCGGGGACCCGGACCGCAACGAGACGCAGGCACGCGACGCGCTGCTCGCCCACCTGCCCCAGCTCCCGGCCGGGAACGTGCACCCGATGCCCGCGGCGGACGTCGCGGCGACCCCCGAGGAGTCGGCCACGGCCTACGCGGCGACGCTCGCCGCGCACGCCCCGGACGGCGCCGAGGTGCCCGCGTTCGACGTGCTCCTGCTCGGGATGGGACCCGACGGCCACGTCGCGTCGCTCTTCCCCGGGCACCCGGGGCTCGACGTGACGGGCGTCCCGACGGCCGGCGTCCACGGTTCGCCGAAGCCGCCGCCGGAGCGCGTGACGCTGACCTTCGAGGCCATCGCGCGAGCCCGTCAGGTGTGGGTGGTCGCCGCGGGTGCGGAGAAGGCACCGGCCGTCGCGTCGGCGCTCGGCGGGGCCCCGGCGTCCGAGACCCCGGCGGCTGCGGTCACGGGCACCGAGCGCACGCTGTGGCTCGTCGACGCCGCGGCGGCGGGCACGCGGGACGCCGACCGATGACGACCGGCGGCGAGCACGTGGACCCCGCGGTCACGTGGGACGCGGTCGACGCGTACTTCGGGCCGCTCGTGGGCGAGGACGACGTGCTCGCCGCCGTCGGCGCGAGGGCGCGCGCTGCGGGCCTCCCGGAGATCCAGGTCTCCCCCGCGCAGGGGCGGTTCCTGCAGCTCCTCGCGCTCGCGTCCGGCGCGCGCCGGGTGCTGGAGGTCGGGACGCTCGGCGGCTACTCGACGATCTGGCTCGCCCGCGCGCTGCCGCCCGACGGCGCGCTCGTCACGTGCGAGATCGATGCCGCGCACGTCGCGGTCGCGCGGGAGTCCCTGGCCGAGGCCGGTCTCGCGGGGATCGTCGACGTCGTGCACGGCCCGGCCGCGGACACGCTGCGGGGCCTCGTCGATGAGGGCGTCGAGCCGTTCGACCTCGTGTTCGTCGACGCCGACAAGCCGTCGAACCCCGTCTACCTCGACCTCGCACTTCGGCTGTCCCGCCCCGGCACGCTGATCGTCGTGGACAACACCGTCCGTGGCGGCGCCGTCGCCGACGCGGAGAGCACCGACCCGAACGTGCTCGGGGTGCGGGAGATGGTCGAGCGCGTCGTCGCGGACCCTAGGCTCGACGCCACCGCCCTGCAGACGGTGGGGTCGAAGGGCTACGACGGGTTCGTCCTGGCGCGCGTGCGCTGAGGCGCACCGGCGCTGCGCACGGGCCGAGCCGGTCCCGACCCGAGCTCGACGGACCGGTCAGCGGCCGCGGCGAGCACGCAGCGCAGCGAGCGCCTCGTCGAGGATCGCGACGCCGTCCTCGTCGCTCCGGCGCTCCTTCACGTACGCGAGGTGCGTCTTGTAGGGCTCGTTGCGCGACGGCGTCGGCGGGTTCTCGCGGTCCTGCCCGGCCGGGAACCCGCAGCGGGGGCAGTCCCAGGTCTCGGGCGCCTCGATCTCCGCCTCCGAGGAGAAGCTCGGGCGCGTCTCGTGGCCGTTCGCGCACCAGTAGGAGACCCAGAAGCGCGGCGCGATCTCGCCGCGCTCGGACTCCCCGAGCGGCCCCGCCCCGACGCGCGACCCGCGGATCGCGTTACCACCTGCCACGTGCTCTCCCCCGTCCGTGCCGTCGTCGGCACTCGATCCTGCCCGTACCGCGCCGTCCGGCGCGGCTGCCCCCCTGCCGGCTCCTCGAGCCCGTTCGATCCCGCGGCGCCCTCACGAGGCGCCGCAGGTCAGCTCACCTTCTGGAGGAGCCCCAGGAGCACGATGACGACCGTCCAGACGAGGGCGAACGACACGGTGATCCGGTTGAGGTTGCGCTCGGCGACGCCGGAGCTGCCCACCGAGCTCGAGATCCCGCCGCCGAACATGTCGGAGAGGCCGCCGCCCTTGCCCTTGTGCATGAGCACGAGCAGGGTGAGGAAGCCGCTGGTGAGGACCAGCAGGATCTGGAGGATGATGCGCAGCACGTCCACGAGTACGTCCTTGAGGCTCAGGGCCGTCCCGACCGATGTCGAGCGCGACCGCACGGTTGTCGTGCGCAGGCGTGACCTGCTGCACAGGGGACAAGAGTAGGCGACGCGGGGCCGCTGCGGCCAACCCCGGCCGGCGGCGTCTCACGCCAGGGGCCGACGGCCCCGGGATCCGCTCCCGGGGCCGTCGGCGCGAGGGTCTCGCAGAGGTCAGGCGCCGGTCGCGTGCGACTGGTAGCGCACGATCTTGGCGAACTCCTCGGGGTCGAGGCTCGCGCCGCCGACGAGCGCGCCGTCGACGTCGGGCTGCGCCATGATCGCGGCGACGTTGGACGACTTCACCGAGCCGCCGTACAGGATGCGCGTCGCGTTCGCGAGGTCGGCGTCGTACAGGTCGCCCAGGGCGCCGCGGACGGCACCGCAGACCTCCTGCGCGTCCTCCGGCGTCGCGACCTCGCCCGTGCCGATGGCCCAGACGGGCTCGTACGCGATGACGAGCGTGGCGAGCTGCGCGGCGGGGATGCCCGCGAGGGCGCCCTCGACCTGAGCCAGCGTGTAGGAGATCTGCTCGCCGGCCTTGCGCACGTCCAGGCCCTCGCCCACGCACAGGATCGGGGCGACGCCCTGACCCACGGCGGCGACGATCTTCTCGTTGACCTGGGCGTCCGTCTCGCCGTGGTACTGCCGGCGCTCCGAGTGGCCGATCGCGACGTAGCTCGCGCCGAGCTTGGCGAGCATCGTCGCCGAGATCTCTCCCGTGTAGGCGCCCTCCAGGTGCGCGGACACGTCCTGCGCGCCGTACTTCAGCTCGAGCTTGTCTGCGTCGACGAGCGTCTGCACCGACCGGAGGTCGGTGAAGGGCGGCAGCACGGCCACCTCGACGGCCGCGTAGTCGTGCTTCGCGTCCTTGAGCGTCCACGCGAGCTTCTGCACGGTGTGCGTCGCCTGGTGGTGGTCCAGGTTCATCTTCCAGTTGCCCGCCATGAGCGGGGTACGGCTGTTCGCCACGGTCCTTCTTCTCTCTGTGGGGGTCGCACCGCCCGCGCGCACGGCGTGCCGCGGGCGGTGCGTGAGGATGGTTCGGGAGGGCGCTCAGCCCTCGAGGACGGAGATCCCCGGGAGGTCCTTGCCTTCGAGGAACTCGAGGCTCGCGCCGCCACCGGTCGAGATGTGGCTGAAGCCCGCCTCGTCGAAGCCGAGGATCCGGACCGCGGCGGCCGAGTCGCCGCCGCCGACGATCGTGAACGCGCCGTTGGCCGTCGCGTCGACCAGGGCCTGGGCCACGGCGCGCGTCCCGCCCGAGAACGCCTCGAACTCGAACACGCCGGCGGGGCCGTTCCACACGACCGTCTTCGCGTCGACGATCTTGCTCGCGAAGAGCTGCGCCGACTCGGGGCCGATGTCGAGACCGATCTTGTCGGCCGGGATCGCGTCCGCCGCGACGACCTCGTGCGGGGAGTCCGCGGCGAACGCGTCGGCCACCACGATGTCCGTCGGCAGGACGATCTCGACGCCGTTCTTCTCCGCGTCCGCGAGGTAGCCCTTGACCGTGTCGATCTGGTCCTCCTCGAGGAGGGACTTGCCGACGCCGTAGCCCTTCGCCGCGAGGAACGTGAACACCATGCCGCCGCCGATGAGCAGACGGTCCGCCTTGGTGAGCAGGTTCGCGATGACGCCGAGCTTGTCCGAGACCTTGGAGCCGCCGAGCACGACCGCGTACGGGCGGGCCGGGTCCTCCGTCGCCTTGCGCAGCGAGTCGACCTCCTTGAGGACGAGCTCGCCCACGGCGGACGGGAGCACCTGCGCGACGTCGTAGACCGACGCCTGCTTGCGGTGCACGACGCCGAAGCCGTCGGAGACGAACACGTCCGCGAGCTGCGCGAGGTCCTGAGCGAGCGCCTGGCGCTCCGCGTCGTCCTTGGACGTCTCGCGCGGGTCGAACCGGATGTTCTCGAGCAGCGCGACCTCGCCGTCGCCGAGCGCGGCGACCGTCTCGCGCGCCGAGTCGCCGACGACGTCCTGGGCCAGGTGCACCGGGACGCCGAGCAGCTCGCCCAGGCGGGCCGCGACGGGCGCGAGGGAGTACTTCGGGTCCGGCTCGCCCTTGGGGCGGCCGAGGTGCGCGGTCACGATCACCTTCGCGCCCGCGTCCGTCAGCTTCTTCAGCGTCGGGAGCGCGGCGCGGATGCGCCCGTCGTCGGTGATGGTCGTCCCGTCGAGCGGGACGTTGAAGTCGGAGCGGACGAGGACGCGCTTGCCGCGCAGGTCGCCCAGGGAGTCGATGGTCAACATGTGGTCTCCTACGGTTCTGTCGCCGTCGTGCGGGGCGCCTGCCTGCAGCCGGCCAGGCCCGCACATGAGGACGTCCGCGTGCGCGTCACCGGGCGGTGCCGGGACGCGCACGCGGACGCATGGTGCTACGCAGGGATGTGCTGCGTCAGCAGGTGGCTCAGAGCTTCTCGCCGACCAGGGCGGTCAGCGCGACGAGGCTGTTCGAGTAGCCCCACTCGTTGTCGTACCAGGAGACGACCTTGACCTGGTCGCCGATCACCTTCGTGAGCTTCGAGTCGAAGATGCTCTGGTGCGGGTTGGTGACGATGTCGCTCGACACGATCTCGTCGTCGACGTACTCGAGGATGCCCTTGAGCGGGCCCTCGGCCGCCGCCTTGAGCGCAGCGTTGACCTCGTCCACCGTGACCTCGCGCGAGGCGGTGAAGGTGAGGTCCGTCGCCGAGCCCGTGATGACCGGGACGCGCAGCGCGTAGCCGTCCAGCTTGCCCTTGAGCTCGGGCAGGACGAGCGACACGGCCTTGGCCGCACCCGTCGAGGTCGGGACGATGTTCTGCGCGGCGGCGCGGGCGCGACGCAGGTCGCGGTGCGGGCCGTCCTGGAGGTTCTGGTCACCCGTGTAGGCGTGGATCGTGGTCATGAGACCACGCTCGATGCCGATCGAGTCGTTGAGCGCCTTGGCCAGCGGGGCGAGGCAGTTCGTGGTGCACGACGCGTTCGAGATGATGTGGTGCGCGGCCGGGTCGTACTGGTCCGAGTTCACGCCCATGACGAACGTGGCGTCCTCGTTCTTGGCCGGGGCCGAGATGATGACCTTCTTGGCGCCGGCGTCGATGTGCGCCTTCGCCTTGGTCGCGTCGGTGAAGAAGCCGGTCGACTCGATGACGATGTCGGCGCCGAGCTCGCCCCAGGGGAGGTTCGCGGGGTCGCGCTCCGCGAGCGCACGGATCTTCTTGCCGTCGACGATGATGTTGTCGTCGTCGAAGTCCACGCTCAGCGGGAAACGGCCGAGGACCGTGTCGTACTTGAGCAGGTGCGCGAGCGTCTTGTTGTCCGTGAGGTCGTTGACGCCCACGATCTCGATGTCGGCGCCCGACTCGACGATGGCGCGGTAGAAGTTCCGTCCGATACGACCGAAGCCGTTGATACCGACGCGGATGGTCACAATGCCCTCCTCAGGGCGCGCCGGTTGTCCCGACGCACACGGTTGATGCCGAACGATCACGTACGCCGTCGTACGCAGGTGGTGATCGCGCCCGTGCCCCGCTGCCCGGCATCCCGGCACAGCACCCTCCGTGCCCGTGGACCGTCACGGCGACAGCCGGGACCACCCACGCCCACGAGGGGTGTCAGCGAAGGAGCACGTCGTTGTCACCTGACGCATCCGAGCCTATACCAACACCACGCCGACATGTGACCTGGATCCCACGGTTCGGGACCATCGTCCCGTCGGTGCATGACGTCCAGGGGCCGGGCGGGTCGCCGGGCGCCGGGTCGGCGTCGGCGTCGGCAGGTCAGAGGTCGAGCAGCTCGGGGCTCAGCCCCGCCTCGGTGTCCGGGATGCCGAGCTCCGCGGCGCGCTTGTCGGCCGTCGACAGCAGGCGGCGGATGCGTCCCGCCACGGCGTCCTTGGTCAGCGGCGGGTCCGCGAGCTGCCCGAGCTCCTCGAGCGACGCCTGCTTGTGGGCGAGGCGGAGCTCGCCGGCCTCGCGCAGGTGGTCGGGCAGGTCCGGGCCGAGAATCTCGAAGGCCCGCTCGACCCGCGCGCCCGCCGCGACCGCCGCCCGGGCCGAGCGGCGCAGGTTCGCGTCGTCGAAGTTCGCCAGCCGGTTCGCGGTCCCGCGCACCTCGCGCCGGGCACGCCGCTCCTCCCAGACGAGGACCGCCTCGTGCGCGCCGAGACGCGTGAGGAGCGCGCTGATCGCGTCCCCGTCCCGGATGACGACGCGGTCGACGCCGCGGACCTCGCGCGACTTCGCGGAGACGCCGAGGCGGCGGGCGGCACCGACGAGCGCCAGGGCCGCCTCGGGGCCCGGGCACGTGATCTCGAGCGCCGACGACCGGCCCGGCTCGGTGAGCGACCCGTGCGCCAGGAACGCGCCGCGCCACGCCGCCTCCGCCTCCTCCACCCCGCCGGAGACGACCTGCGGCGGGAGCCCCCGCACGGGTCGCCCGCGCTGGTCCAGGAGACCCGTCTGGCGGGCCAGCGACTCGCCGTCGCGCACGACCCGCACGACGTAGCGGCTGCTCTTGCGCAGGCCACCCGCCGAGACGACGATCAGCTCGCTCGTGTGCCCGTAGACGTCCGCGATCGTCTCGCGCAGGCGGCGCGCCGCGATCGCGGTGTCGAGCTCGGCCTCGATGACGACGCGGCCCGAGATGAGGTGCAGCCCGCCGGAGAACCGGAGCATCGCCGAGACCTCCGCCTTGCGGCACGAGGTCTTGTCCACCCGCAGTCGAGCCAGCTCGTCCTTCACCTGTGCCGTGAGCGCCATGCGGGACATCCTGCCACCGATGCCGACGCGTCGCGGCGGCGGGCCGGACGCCCTGAGAGCCGTCCGGTGCCCCGGTGCGCGGATCAGCGGGCGGGCGAGCCGACGTCACCGAGGAAGTCGTCGAACACGTCCCGGTAGGCCGCCGCCAGGCGCAGCGCGTCGTGGCGCGCCGTGCCGTCCCCGCGCCGCACCTGCCGCAGGAGGAGCCGGGCGCCCATGCGCGCCGCGGCCTCCGCGAGCTGCTCGGTGTCCTCGACGGCGGACGGGTCCGCGACGACGGCATCGATCCAGAGACCGGGTGCGTGCTTGTGCAGGGCCTCGAGGTGGTCGGTGGCGGAGAGCCCGTACGTCTCCCCCGTCTCGCTCGACAGGTTGAGGGTGACGCAGCGTCGCGCGCTGGTCTCGTGCAGGGCGCGCGCGAGGTCGGGCACGAGCAGGTGCGGCATCACCGACGAGAACCACGACCCCGGCCCGAGCACGACCCAGTCCGCCTCCTCGACGGCCTGGACCGCCTCGGTGCACGCGGGCGGGTCCGCGGGCACGAGCCGGAGCTGCTCGATGCGGCCGTGGGTGACGGCGACGTGGCTCTGCCCGACGACGGTCTCGAGCCGGTCGCCGGTCCGCACGTCGGCCTCGATCCCGAGGGGCACCGCCGCCATGGGCAGCACGCGCCCGCGAGCGCCGAGCAGCTTGCCCACCCAGTCGAGCCCGGCGACCGGGTCGTCGAGGAGCTCCCACAGCGCGACGATGAGCAGGTTTCCCACGGCATGGTTGTCGAGGTCGCCCTCGGACGTGAACCGGTGCTGCAGGAGCGCGCTCCACGTGCGGCCCCACTCCGAGTCGTCGCACAGGGCCGCGAGCGCCATGCGCAGGTCCCCCGGGGGCAGGACGCCGAGCTCGGAGCGCAGACGCCCGGACGACCCGCCGTCGTCGGCTACCGTCACGACGGCCGTGAGCCGGTCGGACATGAGCCGCAGCGCGGAGAGGCTCGCGGACAGGCCGTGGCCGCCGCCCAGGGCGACGACGGCGGGGTTGCGCTTGGCGACCACCGGTCACTCCTTGCCGAGGTCGCGGGCGGTCACGATGACGCGCTGCCCCTGGGCGCGCAGGCGTGCGGCGATCGCCTCGCTGATCGCGACGGAGCGGTGCTTGCCCCCGGTGCAGCCGACGGCGATCGTCACGTAGCGCTTCTCCTCGCCCAGGTACCCGGCCAGGACCGGCTCGAGGGCGCTCACGTACCGGTCGACGAACTCGAGCGCGCCGGGACGCCCGAGCACGTAGTCGCGCACCGGGGCGTCGCGCCCGGTGAGGTGGCGCAGCTCGGTGATCCAGTACGGGTTCGCGAGGAACCGCACGTCGACCACGTGGTCCGCGTCGAGCGGCAGCCCGTACTTGAACCCGAACGAGACGACGTTGATGCGCAGCGTCTCGGGGGTGCCGTCGGCGACGGCGGCCCGCACCTCGCGCGCGAGGTCGTGCACGGTGAGCTCGGACGTGTCGATGACGACGTCGGACCGCTCCTCGAGGCTCGCGAGCAGGCGTCGCTCCTCGGCGAGGCCGTCGAGGATGCGCCCCTCCCCCTGCAGCGGGTGCGGTCGCCGGACCTGCTCGTACCGGCGCACGAGCACCTCGTCGGACGCGTCGAGGAACAGGATGCGGTAGAACACCCCGCTCTGGCGGAGGTGGTCGAGCACCTCGACGAGGTCGGTGAAGAACTCGCGCCCGCGCACGTCGACGACCGCCGCGATGCGCTCGAGCGTCGAGCCCGACCGGGTCATGAGGTCCACGAGCGGGACGATCATGCGCGGCGGCAGGTTGTCGACGACGTACCAGTCGAGGTCCTCGAGCACGGCGGCCGCCCGTGTGCGGCCCGCGCCCGACATGCCGGTGATGATCAGCACCTCGGCCTCGCGCGCCTCCGGGGGGTGGGTCGCCGCCTCGATCGCGGGGATCCCGCTCGGGACGGTGGTCGGCGAGGGCTCCGGCACGCGGGCGGGCGGCCCCTGCGGGCTGAGGTCCGGGGTCGGCTCCGAGGTCATGGCACCAGCATGCCAGCCGCTCACGCCCGGGCCGCGGCCCCGTCGCCCACCGGAGTGTCCCGCGCGCCGTCCTCCACACCGTCCTCCACGCCGTCCTGCACGGGGTCCGGGCGCACGTCGCCCTCGGCGGGCGCCCGCTCCGCCGGGGCCGCGCCCGGGGACGGCTCGGCGGCTCCGCCCAGGGCGGCGACGACGGCACGCGCCGTGCGCTCGCCCATGCCCCGCACCGTCGCGATCTCCTCGACGCTCGCCGCCCGGAGGCGCTTGAGCGAGCCGAAGTGCTTGAGGAGCGCGGTGCGCCGCGCCGGCCCGAGGCCGGGGACGTCGTCGAGCGCGGACGCCGTCATGCCCTTGCTGCGCTGCCTCCGGTGCTGGGCGATGGCGAACCGGTGCGCCTCGTCACGCACGCGCTGCAGCAGGTAGAGGCCCTCCGACGAGCGCTGGAGGATCACGGGGTAGTCGTCCCCCGGGACCCACACCTCCTCGAGCCGCTTGGCAAGGCCGCAGAGCGCGACGTCGTCGATCCCGAGGTCGGCCAGCGCCCGCGCGGCGGCCGCCACCTGCGGCGGGCCGCCGTCGACCACGACGAGGTTCGGCGGGTAGGCGAACCGGGCCCGCCGGTCCACGGGGGCGTCGGCGTCGACCTCGCCGCTGCGCGGCACGTACCCCGCGGCCTCCGCGGCCCGCTCCGCGCGGCGGCCCGCGGCGTCGGACCCGGTCGCGACGTCGTCGGCCTCGAGGTCCAGCTCGACCTCGCCCGAGCGCGAGCGGTCGGACAGGTAGCGCTTGAACCGGCGCGTGATGACCTCGTACATCGCCGCGGTGTCGTCCGCGGCCCCGTCGCCGTCGGGCCCGCGCACGGTGAAGTGCCGGTACTCGCTCTTGCGCGCGAGCCCGTCCTCGAACACGACCATCGACGCGACCTGGTAGGTGCCCTGGTTGTGGGAGACGTCGTAGCACTCGATCCGCAGCGGGGCGGTGTCGAGGTCGAGCGCCTCCTGGATCTCGCGCAGCGCCTGGCTGCGCGTCGTGAGGTCGCCCGCGCGGCGCGTGCGGTGCAGGGCGAGCGCGTGCTCCGCGTTCGCCCGCACGGTCGCGGCGAGCTCCTTCTTGTCGCCACGCTGCGGCACGCGCACGTCGACGCGCGCGCCCCGCAGGCCGGAGAGCCACGTCGTGACCTGCGCGGTGTCCGGCGGCAGGACGGGGACGAGCACCTCGCGCGGGACGACGTCGCGCACGCCGGCCCGGCCCTGGCCGGTCCCCGGGTCGGCCGCCGCGGCCTCCTCGGCCGCGCCGTAGACCTGCTGGAGCAGGTGCTCGACCAGCTCCGCGTCGGTCACGTCCTCGACCTTCTCGACGATCCAGCCGCGCTGGCCGCGGATCCGCCCGCCGCGCACGTGGAACACCTGGACGGCCGCCTCGAGCTCGTCGCCGACGAGCGCGAACACGTCCGCGTCGGTGCCGTCGCCGAGCACCACCGCGTTCTTCTCGGTCGCGCGCTGGAGCGCGACGATGTCGTCGCGCAGGCGCGCCGCGGCCTCGTACTCCATCGCGGCGGCGGCCTCGTTCATCTTGCGCTCGAGTCGCCGCACGAAGCGCTGCGTGTCACCCGCCATGAAGTCGCAGAAGTCCTCGGCGAGCGCCCGGTGGTCCTCGGGCGTGATGCGCCCGACGCACGGGGCCGAGCACTTGTCGATGTACCCCAGGAGGCACGGGCGGCCCGTCTGGTGGGCTCGCTTGAACACGCCCGCCGAGCAGGTGCGCACCGGGAAGACGCGCAGCAGGAGGTCGAGCGTCTCGCGGATCGCCCACGCGTGCCCGTAGGGGCCGAAGTACCGGGTGCCGGGTCGCTTCGCGCCGCGCATGACCTGGGCGCGGGGGAACTCCTCCCCCATCGTCACCGCGAGGTACGGGTAGGACTTGTCGTCGCGGTACTTGACGTTGAACCGCGGGTCGAACTCCTTGATCCAGGAGTACTCGAGCGCGAGAGCCTCGACCTCGGTGCCCACGACGGTCCACTCGACGGACGCCGCGGTCGTCACCATCGTCTGGGTGCGGTGGTGCAGGTTCGCGACGTCCTGGAAGTAGTTCGACAGGCGCGCGCGCAGGTTCTTGGCCTTGCCGACGTAGATCACGCGCCCGTGGTCGTCGCGGAACCGGTAGACGCCTGGCGAGGTGGGGATCTCCCCCGGCGCCGGGCGGTACGTCGCGGGATCAGCCATGTTCTCCAGCCTAGGTCAGGCCACCGACGGCGCGGTGGCAGGGGACGTGCGCGGGCCGCGGCGGCCCGGCGAAGACGTGGTGTGACCTGCACCACCGCCCGCTAGGGTGGCGGCCATGAGCGCACAGCACGGGTACGCCGCGACGGTCCGCTGGACGGGTGCGGGCGACAGGGGCACCGCCTCCTACACGGCCTACGGCCGGGACCACGACGTCCTGCTCGAGGGGAGGCCGCCGCTGCCCGGGTCCGCGGACCCGGCGTTCCGGGGCGACCCGACGCGCTACAGCCCCGAGGAGCTGTTCGTCGTGAGCCTCTCGCAGTGCCACATGCTGTGGTTCCTCCACCTCGCCGCGGCGGCGGGCGTCGTCGTGCGGGAGTACGTGGACGACGTCACCGGCACGATGCGCGTCGAGTCCGGAGGCGAGGGGCAGTTCACGGACGTCACGCTGCACCCCCGCGTCGTGGTCGATGACGGCCCGGGGACCGACGAGGAGTCGCTGGCCGCCCTCCACCAGCGCGCGCACGACCACTGCTTCATCGCACGCTCGGTGAACTTCCGCGTGCTCGTCGAGCCGGCGCCTCCGCGCCGGGCCGCCGCCTGAGCGGCCCGCCCGCGGCCCTCGACACCCGCGGCGGCGCGTCGAGGACGCGTCGCCGCGGGGTCACGCCAGGGCAGCACGCCGGCGCACCGCGTCGGCTCTCGGCTAGGCCGCGGACGCCTTGCGGCGCGGGCGGGTCGTGCCCTCGTCGGTCGCCCGGCGGGTCTTGGCCGAACGACCCTTGGCTCCCTTCGCGGCGGGCGCCGGCGCCGCACCGGGCTTCGTCGGCGCACCGACCGGCACGGGGTCGTGCTGGTCGAGGATCTCCGCGAGGAAGCGGCCGGTGTGGCTCGCCTCGACGCGCGCGACCTGCTCGGGCGTGCCCTGCGCCACGACCTTGCCGCCCCCCGAACCACCCTCCGGGCCCATGTCGACGACCCAGTCGGCGCTCTTGATGACGTCGAGGTTGTGCTCGATGACGAGGACGCTGTTGCCCTTGTCGACGAGCGACTGCAGCACGCCGAGCAGCTTGCGGATGTCCTCGAAGTGCAGGCCCGTCGTCGGCTCGTCGAGCACGTAGATCGTGCGCCCGGTCGAGCGCTTCTGAAGCTCGCTCGCGAGCTTCACGCGCTGCGCCTCGCCACCCGAGAGCGTCGGGGCGGGCTGCCCGAGGCGGACGTACCCGAGGCCGACCTCGACGAGCGTCTTGAGGTGCCGCGAGATCGCCGGGACGGCCGCGAAGAACTCCGACGCCTCCTCGATCGGCATGTCGAGGACGTCGGCCACCGTCTTGCCCTTGAAGTGCACCTCGAGCGTCTCGCGGTTGTAGCGCGCGCCGTGGCAGACCTCGCACGGCACGTAGACGTCCGGGAGGAAGTTCATCTCGATCTTCAGCGTGCCGTCGCCCGAGCACGCCTCGCAGCGGCCGCCCTTGACGTTGAACGAGAAGCGGCCCGGCGTGTACCCGCGCACCTTGGCCTCGGTGGTCTCCGCGAACAGCTTGCGCACGTGGTCCCACACCCCCGTGTACGTCGCCGGGTTCGACCGCGGCGTGCGCCCGATCGGCCCCTGGTCCACGTGCACGACCTTGTCGAGGTGGTCCAGGCCCGTGACGCGCGTGTGCCGGCCCGCGACCTGACGCGCGCCGTTGAGCTCGTTGGCGAGGACCGTGTAGAGGATCGAGTTCACGAGCGTCGACTTGCCCGACCCCGACACCCCCGTCACGGCGGTGAGCGTCCCGAGCGGGAAGCTCACGTCGATGCCCGTGAGGTTGTGCTCGCGCGCGCCCACGACCGTGACCTGACGGCCCGGGTCGGTCGGGCGACGCTCGGCCGGGAGCGGGATGCTGCGACGGCCCGCGAGGTAGGCGCCCGTGACCGACTCCGGCGCCTCCAGCAGACCCGCGTAGTCGCCCGAGTGCACGACGCGTCCGCCGTGCTCGCCCGCGCCCGGGCCGATGTCGACGACCCAGTCCGCGGTGCGGATGGTGTCCTCGTCGTGCTCGACGACGATGAGCGTGTTCCCGAGGTCGCGCAGGCGCGTGAGCGTCTCGATGAGCCGGCGGTTGTCGCGCTGGTGCAGGCCGATGCTCGGCTCGTCGAGGACGTAGAGGACGCCGACCAGGCCCGAGCCGATCTGCGTCGCGAGCCGGATGCGCTGCGCCTCGCCGCCGGAGAGCGTCGCGGCCGGTCGCTCGAGCGAGAGGTAGTCGAGGCCGACGTCGAGCAGGAACCCGAGGCGCGCGTCGATCTCCTTGAGGACCTCCGTCGCGATGGCGCGCTCGCGCGCGCCGAGCTCGAGCGAGCCGAGGAACACCGCGGCCTCGCGCAGCGGGAGACGGCACACGTCCCAGATCGACTTGCCGCCGACCTTGACGGCGAGGACCTCGGGCTTGAGGCGCGCACCCCGGCACACCGGGCACGGGACCTCGCGCATGAAGGCCTCGTACTTCTCCTTGGACCAGTCCGACTCGGTCTCGGTGTGCCGGCGCTCGAGGAACGTGATGACGCCCTCGAACCCGGTCGAGTACTGCCGCTCGCGGCCCCAGCGGTTCTTGTACCGGACGTGGACCTGGTGGTTCTGCCCGTGCAGGACCGCCTTCTTCGCGCGCTCGGGCAGCGCCCGCCACGGCGTGTCCATGGAGAACCCGAGGTCGTCCGCGAGCGCCGTGAGCACCCGCTCGAAGTACTCCGAGGAGATCTGCGCCCACGGCGCGACCGCGCCCTCGCTCAGCGACTTCTCGACGTCCGGCACCACGAGGTCGGGGTCGACCTCGAGGCGGAAGCCGATGCCCGTGCACTCGGGGCACGCGCCGTAGGGCGCGTTGAAGGAGAACGTGCGCGGCTCGATCTCGTCCAGCGCGAGCTCGTGGTCGTTGGGGCACGCGCGCTTCTCGGAGAAGCGGCGCTCGCGCGCCGGGTCGTCCGCGTCGGCGTCGACGAGCTCGACGACGACGAGCCCGCCCGCGAGCCCGAGCGCGGTCTCGACCGAGTCGGTGAGCCGGCGCTGCACGCCCTCGCGTGCCACGAGGCGGTCGACGACGACCTCGATGTCGTGCTTGAGCTTCTTCTCGAGCGCCGGGACGTCGGTGAGCGTGCGTACCTCGCCGTCGACGCGGGCGCGCGCGAAGCCCTTGGTCTGGAGCTCCTTGAAGAGCTCGGAGTACTCGCCCTTGCGCCCGCGCACCACCGGCGCGAGCACCTGGTACCGCGTGCCCTCCGGCAGCTCGAGGAGCCGGTCCACGATCTGCTGCGGGGTCTGCGCGGTCACGCGCTCGCCGCACACGGGGCAGTGCTGCGTCCCGGCGCGCGAGAAGAGCAGGCGGAGGTAGTCGTAGACCTCGGTGATCGTGCCGACGGTCGAGCGCGGGTTGCGGTTCGTGGACTTCTGGTCGATCGACACCGCGGGCGACAGGCCCTCGATGAAGTCGACGTCGGGCTTGTCCATCTGCCCGAGGAACTGGCGCGCGTACGCGGACAGCGACTCGACGTAGCGGCGCTGCCCCTCCGCGAAGATGGTGTCGAACGCGAGCGAGGACTTGCCCGAGCCGGAGAGCCCCGTGAAGACGATGAGCTTGTCCCGCGGGAGGTCGAGGTCGACGTTGCGGAGGTTGTGCTCGCGGGCACCGGAGATGACGAGGCGATTGCTCACCGCAGCATCGTACGACCGACCACCCACATTCGCACAGGTGTTCGACGTCACCTTCGCGCGTCCTCCGACGAACGCTCGCCGTGTCCCGCCCGCGCCCGGCGGGCGAGGCAGACTGACCGCATGACGTACACGGGACAGGTCGTGGTGGGCGGGCCCGCCGACGTGCGCCGTCTCGACGAGATCGAGATCCGCAAGCTCGCCGTCGGGCCGCTCGCGAACGACGTCTACCTCCTCACGTGCCGGCGCACGGGCGCCCAGGTCCTGATCGACGCGGCCGACGCGCCCGACGACGTCCTCGCGCTCGTCCGCGAGGGGTCGCCGACCGCGCGCCTCGACGTCGTCGTCACGACGCACCGCCACCCGGACCACCTGCGCGCCCTCGCGTCGATCGTCGCCGTCACGGGGGCGACGACGGCCGTCGGTGGTCCCGACGCCGACGCCGTCGCGGAGGCCGCCGACGTGCACGTGGTGCGGCGCCTCCGCCACGGGGACCTCGTCCGCGCCGGGGACGTCGTGCTCGAGGTCGTCGCGCTGCGGGGCCACATGCCGGGTTCGGTCGCGCTCGCCTATCGCGAGCCCGCCGAGGTGCGCGCGCCGGAGGCCGTCGCGGGCCGGGTGCACCTGTTCACGGGCGACTCGCTGTTCCCGGGCGGGGTCGGGAGCACGGGGCACGACCCCGCGCGCTTCGAGCGGCTCCTCGCGGACGTCACGGAGCGCGTCTTCGACCGGTACGACGACGCGACGTGGGTCTACCCCGGCCACGGCGCAGACACGACCCTCGGCGCCGAGCGACCGCACCTCGACGAGTGGCGCGAGCGCGGCTGGTAGCGGAGGGCTGACCAGCCCGGGTCGCCACCGCGGTGACGACCGAGGCGCGGACCCCGACCGCGCGCCGTCGGGCGGGTCTGGTTCACTCACGGCATGCCGATCCACGCCGTCACCTACGTCTACGCCGACCGCGCCCCCGAGCTCGACGCCCTGCGTCCGGAGCACCGCGCCTTCCTGGGCGACCTCTACGCCCGGGGCACGCTCCTGGCGTCCGGCCCGCTGCCCGCGCACGAGGGTGCTCCCGCCGGGGCGCTGCTCGTCCTCGACGGAGAGACGCCCGACGCCGTCGCCGCGGTCCTCGACGAGGACCCGTTCGGACGCGCCGGCCTCGTCGCCGAACGCACGGTGCGCCCGTGGGCCCCGGTCATCGGCGACTGGGCCGACCGCGCCTGACGAGGCACGGCCCGCCCGGAGCGATCCCGCCTGCGTGACGGCGAGCCGTCTTCGGGGTCGGTCTACCGAGCGCCGGCCCGGCCGGGCCCGCGGTCGGCGCGACCGAGCCGGTCGACCGCCTCCCAGGGGTACGGCGTCGCACGGCTCTCCCGCTGGAACGCGCGGTAGAAGTCCCCCACCACCGCCGCGACCGGGGCGTGTCGCACCAGCGTCGCGGCGACCCCCGCCGGGACGTCGGTCGGCGGGCTGCCCTGAGCCCAGGAGCGCACCAGCGCACGGCGTTCCTCGGGCCCGCACCCGAACAGGGCGACGGCCAGCCAGCTCACCAGGTGCGTGACGCCGTAGCAGTCGTCGTAGTCCTGGTGCGCGGCGACGAAGTCGACCTCCTCGGGCGAGAGGTCGAAACCCGAGGAGATGGCGAGGCCGAAGTCGGCGAAGTAGAGCCGCTCGCCGTCGGTCAGGACGTTCTCGAAGTGCGCGTCGAAGTGCAGCAGGCCACGTGACCTCATGAACGCGATCCCGTCGCGCAGCCCGTCCTCCACGAGCGCACAGGCCCGCTCGGCGGTCTCGCCGCCGGCCCCGACCTGGACGCCGAGCCAGTCGTGCAGCGTCTGCGGGACGTGTTCCAGGAACAGCACGATGCTCGCCGAGGAGTCCCGCAGGGCCTCGATCCGGCGGCGCACCGCCGTGCCGCCGCCCCAGTACTCGACGGCGCGCTCGACGTCGGCCAGCTCGTCGGGCAGGGGCCGGCCCCCGTCGGGCAGCACTCGCCAGTGGTGCATCAGGGGAAAGCCCTCGTGCTCCCCGACGATCACCCAGCCCGTCGTCATGACGTGCACGGCCAGCTCCCGCCAGGCACCGAAGCCCGGGGCGCCGATGGTGCCGACCCCGTAGTGGCAGAAGGTGGGGAGGTCGAACAGGTTCGCCGTGGAGCGGACGTTGTCCGCCCGGCGCTCGAGGTCGCTCAGGCGCACCCGCTTGACGAACACCGGTATGCCGTCGACGTCGAGCGACGACGTCTCGCCACCGATGCCCGCACCGACCCGCGGGGCGGCGTCCACGAGCTCGCGGAGCCGGCGGTCGCTGTGCAGCGACAGCGCCGTGCTGACCGCCGCGTGCCGGGCCAGGCGGGCACCGCGGGACCCGTCGGTCCGGGCCGGCACCGTCTCGCTCCGCGGCTCGTCGGGCACGCGCTATCGCCCGGTGCCGTCCTGCGGGCCCGTGCCCCACGGCGGTGTCTCGCCGACCGGCGCGCCCCCGTCCACCGACTCCCCCTCGGGCTCCTGGACCGCGTCCTCCACGACGGCGGCAGCGCCGCGCGTCGCGGCCACCTCGGAGTCGTCCTGGGCGTGCAGCGCCCGCGTGCGCAGGAGGCTCGCGACCGTCGTGACGGCGAGCGCGCCGATGATCACGACCAGCGACAGCCAGATCGGGACCGTCGGGACGGCGTCGAGGTGCTCCCCGCCGTTGATGAACGGCAGCGTGTTCTCGTGCAGCGCCTCGAGGATCAGCTTCACGCCGATGAACCCGAGGATCACCGCCAGACCGATCGGCAGGTAGACGAGGCGCTCGAGCAGGCCGCCCAGGAGGAAGTAGAGCTGGCGCAGGCCCATCAGCGCGAAGACGTTCGTCGTGAAGACGATGAACGGGTCCTGGGTGAGCCCGAAGATCGCGGGGATCGAGTCGAACGCGAAGAGCAGGTCGGTGCTGCCGATCGCGAGGAACACGATGACCAGCGGCGTGAAGACCCGCTTGCCGTCCTCGACCGTGCGCAGCCGGCCGCCGTCGTACTGCGTGCCCAGCGGCAGGACCCGCCGCAGGGCCCGGACGGCGCGGTTCTCGTGGTACTCCTCGGGCTCGTCCCCGCCGGCCACGAGCTTGACGGCCGTGTAGATGAGGAACGCGCCGAACAGGTAGAACACCCACACGAACTGGGCGATGATCGCCGCACCCGCGAGGATGAACGCCCCGCGCAGGACGAGCGCGACGATGATGCCGACCATCAGCACGCGCTGCTGCTGGTCCCGCGGGACCGCGAACCTCGCCATGATGATGACGAACACGAAGAGGTTGTCCACGGAGAGGCTGTACTCCGTGAGCCAGCCCGCGTAGAACTCCCCGGCCGGTGCCGCCCCGCCGACCGCGCCCACGATCGCCCCGAAGACGAGGGCGAGCGCGACGTAGAAGCCGACCCACAGCGCGCTCTCGCGCATCGAGGGGACGTGCGGGCGGCGCCCCACGACGAACAGGTCGACGAGGAGCAGCACCGCGAGCGCCGAGAGCGACGCCCACTCGAACCAGACGGGAAGCTCGTGAACCATCAGCGTGAGCCCTCCGAGCTCTCGACGGAGCGCCGACGGTCGGCGCGGTCCTTGGCGAGGCTCGCGACCGTGGTGATCGTGAGCACGACGACGATGAACCCGAGCGACAGCGCCGTCGAGATCTCCGGGACGGCGGTGATGTGCTCACCGCCGTTGATGAACGGCACCTCGTTCTTGTGCAGCGCGTGGATGAGCAGCTTGACGCCGATGAAGCCGAGGATCGCCGCGAGGCCGTACGCGAGGTAGACGAGGCGGTCGAGAAGGCCGTCGATGAGGAAGTAGAGCTGGCGCAGGCCGAGCAGCGAGAACGCGTTGGCGGCGAACACGAGGAAGGTCTCCTGCGTGAGGCCGAAGATCGCGGGGATCGAGTCGACCGCGAAGAGCAGGTCCGCGCTGCCGATCGCAATCATCACGATGAGCATCGGGGTGATGTAGCGCTTCCCGTCGATCCTCGTCGTCATCTTGTCCTCGACGTACGTCTCCGTCGTCGGGAACAGGCGGCGGGTCAGCCGCAGCGCGCCGTTCTCGTGGAACTCCTCGTCGTGGCCGGAGCCGGCCTTGACCTGCGTCCACGCGGTGTACAGCAGGAACGCGCCGAAGACGTAGAAGACCCAGCTGAAGTTCTCGATGAGGGCCGCGCCGAGGAAGATGAAGATCGTCCGCAGGACCAGCGCGATCGTGATGCCGATGAGCAGCACCTTCTGCTGGTAGAGCCGCGGGACGCGGAAGCTCGTCATGATGAGGACGAACACGAAGAGGTTGTCGACTGACAGGCTCTTCTCGGTGATGTAGCCGGCGAAGTACTCGCCGCCGTACGTCGAGCCCCAGACGGCCCAGACGATGCCGCCGAAGGCCACCGCGACGGCGACGTAGCCCGCGGACCACCACGTGGCCTCGCGCAGGCTCGGGGCGTGGGGCGTGCGCACGTGCCCCACGTAGTCGACGGCGAGCATCGCGAGGATCACGCCGACGGTGACGAGCCAGACCCAGACGGGCACATCCATGAAGATTCCTCCGGTACGTGGGGAGCACTGTGTACCGAAGGTCTCTTCCGCCACGCACCGCCACCCGCACCCGCACGGGACGCGGGCTGGTGGTAGTGGGACCGGTGACACCGGGCCGACGACTGCGCCGGCCGTGATGACGACATCACCGCGGAGGAATACTCCCCTTCAACGAGGAGCCAGCATAGGCCATCGCCCCTCTGCACGGGACAACCTGACGAGCGGGCGAGATGTTCCTCGGCCCCGGCCGACCGCTCGGTCCCGGGCAGGTCGCTGGAGGCAGAGCGCGCCCGACGACCGTCCGGGCCTCCGCGTCAGGCCGTCGCGGCCTGCATCTGCCGCAGCTCCTTCTTGAGCCCCGAGATCTCGTCGCGCAGCCGGGCGGCGAGCTCGAACTGCAGCTCGCCCGCGGCCGCGTGCATCTGGTCGCTGAGCTCCTGGATGAGCTCGGCGAGGTCGCTCGCCGCCGCGCCGGCGAGCCGGTTGCCCGACGACGCGCCCTCCTTGGGCGCTCCCGGCACCGGCGCCCTGCCCTTCGCGCCCTTGCCCGGCTGTCGGTACCCGCCCGCGAGCAGCTCGGCCGTGTCGACGTCCTCGCGCGCGAGCATGTCCGTCACGTCGGAGATCCGCTTGCGCAGCGGCGTCGGATCGACCCCGTGCTCCGTGTTGTACGCGATCTGCCGCTCGCGGCGCCGCTCGGTCTCCTCGATCGCCGCCGCCATCGCCGGCGTGATCTTGTCCGCGTACATGTGCACCTGGCCCGAGACGTTGCGGGCCGCGCGGCCGATCGTCTGGATGAGGGACTTGGGCGACCGCAGGAAGCCCTCCTTGTCGGCGTCGAGGATCGCGACGAGCGACACCTCGGGCAGGTCGAGGCCCTCGCGCAGCAGGTTGATGCCGACGAGGACGTCGTACTCGCCGAGGCGCAGCTCGCGCAGGAGCTCCACGCGCCGCAGCGTGTCGACCTCCGAGTGCAGGTACCGGACCCGCACGTCCTTCTCGAGCAGGTAGTCCGTGAGGTCTTCCGCCATCTTCTTGGTGAGCGTCGTGACGAGGACGCGCTCGTTCCGCTCGACCCGCTCGCGGATCTCGTGCAGCAGGTCGTCGATCTGCCCCGTGGTGGGCTTGACGAGCACCTCCGGGTCGACCAGGCCGGTCGGCCGGATGATCTGCTCGACGACGCCGTCGGCCATCGAGAGCTCGTAGTCGCCGGGCGTCGCCGACAGGTACACGGTCTGGCCGATGCGCTCGACGAACTCCTCCCAGCGCAGCGGCCGGTTGTCCATCGCGCTCGGCAGCCGGAACCCGTGGTCGACGAGGCTGCGCTTGCGCGACATGTCGCCCTCGAACATGGCGCCGATCTGCGGCACGGTCACGTGCGACTCGTCGATGACGAGGAGGAAGTCCTCCGGGAAGTAGTCGAGCAGCGTGTTCGGCGCCGAGCCTGCCTCGCGGCCGTCGATGTGCCGCGAGTAGTTCTCGATCCCGGACGCGGTGCCGATCTGGCGCATCATCTCGATGTCGTAGGTGGTACGCATGCGCAGCCGCTGTGCCTCGAGCAGCTTGTTCTGCCGCTCGAGCTCGTCGAGCCGCTCGGCGAGCTCGGCCTCGATCGAGGAGATCGCGCGCTCCATGCGCTCCGGCCCGGCGACGTAGTGCGTGGCCGGGAACACGTGGATGCTCGGCTCGGACCGGATCACGTCGCCCGTGAGCGGGTGCAGGGTCTGGATGCTCTCGATCTCGTCGCCGAAGAACTCGATGCGGACCGCGAGCTCCTCGTACACCGGGATGATCTCGACCGTGTCACCGCGCACGCGGAACGTCCCGCGCGTGAACGCCATGTCGTTGCGCGTGTACTGCATCGTCACGAACTGCCGCAGCAGGTCGTCGCGCTCGACCTGCATGCCGACGTCGAGCCGGACCATCCGGTCGACGTACTCCTGCGGCGTGCCGAGACCGTAGATGCACGACACGGAGGCGACCACGACGACGTCGCGGCGAGTGAGCAGGGAGCTCGTGGCGGAGTGCCGCAGCCGCTCGACCTCGTCGTTGATGGACGAGTCCTTCTCGATGTAGGTGTCCGTCTGCGCGATGTACGCCTCGGGCTGGTAGTAGTCGTAGTACGAGACGAAGTACTCGACCGCGTTGTGCGGCAGCAGCTCCCGGAACTCCGTCGCGAGCTGCGCGGCGAGCGTCTTGTTCGGCGCCATGACCAGCGTCGGGCGCTGCAGCTCCTCGATGAGCCACGCCGTCGTCGCCGACTTGCCCGTGCCGGTGGCGCCGAGGAGCACGACGTCCTTCTCCCCCGCGCGGATGCGCTGCGCGAGGTCAGCGATCGCCGTGGGCTGGTCGCCCGACGGCTGGTACTCGGAGATGACCTCGAACGGGGTGGTCGCACGCTGGAGATCGGTCACGGGACGCATGCCTCCACGGTACGTCGACCCACCCACACGGACCCCTCCGTGCACGGTCGGCGACCACTGGAGGAGTCGTTCTAGGAAATCACCCCGACGTAATTTGGAAGGTGTCATTCGCAACCTCTAGGGTCGCCTCGACCCTGCAGCGCTCCCCGACGCCCGTGGAGCAGCACGACAGCACGGACCACGGGCGGCGGAGTCCGCGGGCAGTAAGTCAGCGCCGCTAGCGAACCCTCGACCTGGAGCCGACACCATGCGCCTTCACCCCGCGCGCCCCCGCGGAATCCCCCTGCTCGCCCTCACCGCCCTCGCCCTGACGACCGTCGGCCTCGCCGCGCCGGCGACCGCCGCGCCGCTGGCCACCACGCCGGAGGTCACCGCCGACGACGTCTGCACCGCGGACCCGTCCACGCGACCGGTCGACGTCTACGAGCTCACCGCCGTGGAGGACGCGGGCGTCGGTATCTGGGCGGGCGGCGGGCTCACCGTCACGACCGCGACCGAGCTCGAGGGCCGCGTCGTCGTGGGCGGGGACGCCGACCTCTCCGGAGCCGGGAGCCTCAACGTCGGGACCGCAGGGGGCGGCGGCTCGGCGATCACCCCGGCCGGCGGGACCGACATGCTCGTCGTCGGCGGCGACCTCGCGACCGCGACGAACACCCAGGTCGGCTTCCACGCGTCGAGCGGTGGCAACGTCGTCGTCGGCGGGAAGATCACCGGCGCGACCCCGAGCACCGAGAGCCGCAACGCGCCCGGCCGTCCGGGCGCGGTCACGCAGGGCGTGGGCCGCGACGCCGCGCTGCGTCCCTACGTCGCGCTCCCCGGGCTCGTCACGGGCATCGCGGCCGACGCCGCCGACGGCGCCGTCGCCGCCGCGCCCGAGGGCGGGGTGCTGACGGTCGAGGCCGGAGCGCGATACACGCTCACGGCCGACCAGGCATCCACTCTCACCACGCTGTACGTCACCGGGACCGGTCCGGTGCTCCTCACCGTCACCGGCACCTCCGTGGACGTGTCGCGGCTGCAGCACGTCGAGTACGGCGGCGTGCGCGTCTACCAGACCGCCCAGCACCTGTCTGCGCACTTCCTGTGGAGCTTCCCGGACGCGACCCGGGTGACGCTCGGCACGAACGACCAGTTCCCCGGGACGGTCGTCGTCCCGCGCACGGACGCGACCCTCACCCTGGCGACCTCGACCAACGGGCGCATCCTGTCGAACGGCGCCGTCTCCTACACCGGTGGCGCCGGGATCGAGCACCACAACTACCCGTTCGCCGGCCCGTGCGAGTCGACGCCGTTCGTCGAGGAGCCCGAGCCCGAGCCGTCGCCGGAAGGCCCGAACCCGGGCGAGGGCGTGACCACGCCGCCGACGACCGAGGAGACCCCGTCCACGGAGGAGCCGGGCGAGCCCACGGTGGAGGCGACCCCGGCCGCCGAGACCCCGGCCGCCAGCCCGGACGCGACCCCTGCGTCCGCCGAGAAGGGCGACGACTCGCCCGAGAGCGGCCTCGCCACGACGGGCGCGTCGGTCGTCGTGCTGGCCGTCGTCGCTGCGCTGCTGCTCGCCGGGGGCGCGACGATCCTCGTCGTGGCACGTCGGCGCGCGACGAGCTGACGCCTCGACCACGAGCACGCACCGAGGGCCCGGCAGGCGAGACCTGCCGGGCCCTCGGCGTCCCCGCGCTCGGCTCAGCTCTCCGAACCGGCCGCGAGGGCCGGCTCGGGACTACCGAGGAGCGCGTGCCGCACGACGGCGGCCACGGCCGCGACCTGGTCCGCGATCGGGACGACGTCGGCCCCGGGGACGTGGACGAAGCCGGCGCGCCGACCCGGCCCGGCACCCCAGTGATGCATGAGGGCGTAGAAGACGTCGTTGCACACATAGGTCCCCGCGGTGCTCGACACCGCCACCGGAACACCCGTCGCGCGGATCGCCGCGAGCGACGCCTTGAGCGGGAGCGTCGACCAGTACCCGACCGGCCCGCCCTCGGCGACGGGCAGGTCGACGGGCTGCGCGCCCGCGTTGTCGGGGATCCGGGCGTCGCGCACGTTGACCGCGACCCGTTCGAGGCGCACGCCCGACGCACCTCCCGCCAGGCCGAGCGCCACGACGACCTCGGGGTCGTGCTCGCGGATCGCGGCGTCGAGCACCGGCCACGCTCCGGCGAACGTCACCGGCAGCCGGACGGCGACGACCCGGTCGCCGACGAGCGCCTCCCCGCGCTCGGCGAGCCGCGCCGCGGTCTCCCACGACGGGTTCTCGAGGGCACCGTCGAACGGCTCGAACCCGCTGACGACGACCGTCACGCCTCGTGCTCCTCGATCTCGGCCTGGACCTCGGCGTCGACCTCCGCGCGCACGCGTGCCCACAGCTCGTCGACCTGCACGCGCAGCGCCTCCGGGGAGCCGGACCCGTCGAGGGTCACGTCCGCCGCGGCGAGGCGCGACGCGTCGTCGGCCTGGGCGGCGACGCGGGCGAGGGCCTCGTCCTCGGTCAGCCCGCGTCCCTCGACGAGCCGGCTCACCCGCACGTCCACGGGCGTGTGCACGACCACGACGCAGTGGAACCGGGCGGGGTCACCCGTCTCGACGAGGAGCGGGATGTCGTGCACGACGACGGCCCGGGGGTCGGCCGCGCCGGCGGCCGCCTCGCGCTCGGCCGCGAGCCGACGCACCTCCGGGTGGACGATCGCGTTGAGACGCTCGCGCGCGGCGGCGTCGCCGAACACGACCCGACCGAGCGCGGCCCGGTCGAGCGCGCCGTCGTCGTCCAGGACGTCCGGCCCGAACGCCTCGACGACCTCGTCGAGGCCGACCGTCCCGGGCGCCACCGCGTCGCGCGAGAGCGCGTCGTAGTCCACGACGACGGCGCCGAGCTCGGCGAAGCGTGCGAGCGCGACGGACTTCCCCGCCGCGATTCCTCCGGTCAGGCCGATGCGAAACATGCGCCCCATCCTGCCAGCCGGTGGGCGTCCTCGCGCCGGGACGGTCGACCACGCGGAGCGGCTCAGCCGTGCGCGCCCGACTGCTCGCCCGAGCCGACCTCCGGTCGGTCGCCGACGTGCGCACCGTCCGGTCGCTCGCCCGCGACGGCGCGCAGGAGCCGCAGGAGCTCGGCGCGCTCGGCGGCGTCGAGGCGCGCGAGGAGCGTCCCGGCGCTCGACGACCGCTCCGCTCCCACCTGCGCGACGACCTCCCGCCCCCGCGGGGTGAGCGCGACGAGCGTCGCCCTCCGGTCGTGCGGGTCGGGGGTGCGCCGGACGAGCCCGGCCCGTTCGGCGTCGTCCACCTTGGACGTCACCGACCGGGGCGCGACGTCCAGCGCGGACGCGACCGCGCCGAGCCGACAGGGCTCGTCGCAGCGGGCGAGGAAGCGCAGCATCCGGTACTGGCCGGGGGTCGTCCCGGCGGGCTCGGCGCGCTCGCTCGCCTCACGGCGCACGCTCCGGAGCGCCGCGTGCAGGAGCGAGAGGAACTCGCCCGCCTCGTCCGTGGAGGTCGGGCCGCCCACCGCGCCCCGTGCGGGGCGCGCGCTCGCATCGCTCGTCACGAGGCCGAGCGTACCCGGCGGACGGGGTCTTGTGGAGCACACTCATTGTGAGTTAAACTCACTATCGCTGTCGCGCGAGCGGTCGCACGACCGCGCCCGCCGCCGCGGACGACCATGCCGCCGCGGACGACCGCGCCGCCCCTCCCCCACCCAGGAGGCCCCATGTCTTTCCCCTCACCCCTCCCCGGCTCCGGCGGCGGGCGCGGCATGCGCTCGTTCCGCCAGGACTCCTCCGTCGCGTCCCGTCGGCTGCACCGCGGCACGATCCGACGCGTCCTCACGTTCGCCCGGCCCTACCGGCGCCAGCTCGCGGCGTTCCTCGTGCTCATCTCGGTCGACGCCGCGGCGGGCGCGGCCACGCCGCTGCTGTTCCAGCGCATCATCGACGACGGCATCACGGCAGGCGACGTCGGCGTCGTCGTCGCGCTCTCGCTCGTCGCCGCCGGGCTGGCGGTGCTCTCGGGCGCGCTCGGGGTCGCCCAGCGCTGGTTCTCCTCACGCATCGGCGAGGGCCTCATCGTCGACCTGCGCACGGCCGTCTTCGACCACGTGCAGCGCATGCCGCTCGCCTTCTTCAGCCGCACCCGGACCGGTGCGCTCGTCCAGCGCCTCAACGGCGACGTCCTCGGCGCGCAGCAGGCGTTCACGTCGACGCTCTCGAACGTCTTCTCGAACCTCCTCACCGTCGTGTTCGTCCTCGCCGCGATGCTCTCCATGTCCTGGCAGCTCACGCTCCTCGCCCTGACCCTGCTGCCCGCGTTCGTGCTCCCGGCCCGCTGGGTCGGCAAGCGCCTCGCCGCGATCACGCGCGAGAGCTACGAGCTCAACGCCGAGGCCGCGCAGACCATGAACGAGCGGTTCAACGTCGCGGGCGCCCACCTCGTCAAGGTCTTCGGCGACCCGGCCCGCGAGTCGTCCCGGTTCGCCGCCCAGGCCGGCCGCGTCCGTGACATCGGCGTGAAGCAGGCCATGTACGGCACGGTCTTCCGCGTCGGCCTCACCGTCGTCGCGTCGGTCGCCGTCGCCATCGTCTACGGGCTCGGCGGCGTCATGGCGATCTCGGGCACGCTGACGGTCGGCACCGTCGTCGCGCTCACCGCCTACCTCGGGCGCCTCTACGGCCCGCTCACCGCGATGTCCAACGTCCAGGTCGACGTCATGACCGCGCTCGTGAGCTTCGAGCGCGTGCTCGAGGTGCTCGACCTCGAGCCCACCGTCACCGACGCACCCGATGCCGACGACCTCGCCGACGACGTCGAGCGGCACGGGGCGAGCCTCGAGCTCGACGGCGTGACGTTCCGCTACCCCAGCGCGTCGGAGGTCTCCCTCGCCTCGCTCGAGTCCGTCGCCGTCGAGGGGACCGACCCCACGACCGACACCCTGCGCGACGTCACCTTCGCGGTCCCCGCGGGGGCGATGGTCGCTCTCGTCGGCTCGTCCGGCGCGGGCAAGACGACCGTGTCGCAGCTCGTCACGCGCATGTACGACCCGACCTCCGGGCACGTGCGGATCGCCGGGCGCGACCTGCGCGACGTCACGCAGGAGAGCCTGCACGACGCCGTCGGCGTGGTCACGCAGGAGGCGCATCTCTTCCACGACTCGATCGCCGAGAACCTCCGGTACGCCAAGCCGGACGCGACGGACGCCGAGCTCGAGTCCGCGCTGCGCCGCGCGCACGTGTGGGACGTCGTCGCCGCCCTGCCGTCCGGCATGGACACCGTCGTCGGCGACCGCGGCTACCGGATGTCCGGCGGCGAGCGGCAGCGCCTCGCGATCGCCCGGGTGTTCCTCAAGGCCCCGCAGCTCGTCGTCCTCGACGAGGCGACGGCGCACCTCGACTCGGACTCCGAGGCCGCGGTCCAGGCGGCCCTCGCCGAGGCGCTGCGCGGGCGCACGTCGCTCGTCATCGCGCACCGGCTCTCGACCGTCCGGGAGGCCGACCTCATCGTCGTCCTCGACGCCGGCCGCGTCGTCGAGACGGGCACGCACACCGAGCTCCTCGCGCGCGGCGGCCGCTACGCCGCGCTCTACCGGACGCAGTTCGCCGACTCACCCGCGCCGTCGTCCCCCGAGCCGGCCACCGCCACGGCCTGAACAGCCTGGTCCCTGGACCACCGAACACCAGGCGATCCCTCGCCGCCGAACAGGTGGTTCCGGCTCGTCCGCGGCCGTTGACGGACCAGGACCACCTGTTCGGCACCGGGCGCGGTCGTCAGGGACGGCGAAGGCCCGCCACCCCGAAGGGGTGGCGGGCCTCTCTGCGACCTGCGACGTCTCCGCCGGAACGGCGGAGAGAGTCAGGAGATCAGTTGCCGGTGAGCTTCTCGCGGAGCGCGGCGAGCGCCTCGTCCGACGCGAGCGTGCCCGTGGCCTCGGCGGCCGGGGCCGACGAGTAGGACGTGCTGCTCGAGGACGACGAGCTCGAGGAGCCCGAGTCGCCCGACGCGGCGTCGAAGTCGGCCTTGACGGCCTCGGCGACCTGCTTGCGGTGCGCCTCCCAGCGCTCGTGCGCCTTGGCGTACTCCGCCTCCCAGGCCTCGCGCTGCGCCTCGAAGCCCTCGAGCCACTCGTTGGTCTCCGGGTCGAAGCCCTCGGGGTACTTGTAGTTCCCCTGCTCGTCGTACTCGGCGGCCATGCCGTAGAGCGCGGGGTCGAAGTCGTCCGACTCCGGGTCCACGCCCTCGTTGGCCTGCTTGAGCGACAGCGAGATGCGGCGGCGCTCGAGGTCGATGTCGATGACCTTGACGAAGACCTCGTCACCGACGTTGACGACCTGCTCCGGCAGCTCGACGTGGCGCACGGCCAGCTCCGAGATGTGCACGAGGCCCTCGATGCCGTCCTCGACGCGCACGAACGCACCGAACGGGACGAGCTTGGTGACCTTGCCCGGGACGACCTGACCGATCGCGTGGGTCCGGGCGAACGTCTGCCACGGGTCCTCCTGCGTCGCCTTCAGCGACAGCGAGACGCGCTCGCGGTCGAAGTCGACGTCCAGGACCTCGACCGTGACCTCCTGGCCGACCTCGACGACCTCGGACGGGTGGTCGATGTGCTTCCAGGACAGCTCGGAGACGTGCACGAGGCCGTCGACGCCGCCGAGGTCCACGAACGCACCGAAGTTGACGATCGAGGAGACGACACCGGGGCGCACCTGGCCCTTCTGCAGCGTCTGCAGGAAGGTGGAGCGGACCTCGGACTGCGTCTGCTCGAGCCAGGCGCGGCGCGAGAGGACGACGTTGTTGCGGTTCTTGTCGAGCTCGATGATCTTCGCCTCGATCTCCTTGCCGACGTACGGCTGGAGGTCGCGGACGCGACGCATCTCCACCAGGGAGGCCGGGAGGAAGCCACGGAGGCCGATGTCGAGGATGAGACCACCCTTGACGACCTCGATGACGGTGCCGGTGACGACGCCGTCCTCCTCCTTGATCTTCTCGATCGTGCCCCAGGCGCGCTCGTACTGGGCGCGCTTCTTGGACAGGATCAGACGGCCTTCCTTGTCCTCCTTCTGGAGGACGAGGGCCTCGACCGCGTCGCCGACGTTGACGACCTCACCGGGGTCCACGTCGTGCTTGATGGACAGCTCGCGGGAGGGGATGACGCCCTCGGTCTTGTAGCCGATGTCGAGGAGGACCTCGTCGCGGTCCACCTTGACGATCGTGCCTTCGACGATGTCGCCGTCGTTGAAGTACTTGATGGTCGCGTCAACGGCGGCGAGGAAGTCCTCCTCGGTGCCGATGTCGTTGACGGCAACCTGGGGTGCGGACTTCGCGGGGGTAGAGATGGTCATTGAGTTCGATGCTCCGATGCGGACAGGTGTAGTCGAGCGGGTAGGGTTCTCGGCGCGCCGCTGCCGCTGACCCGGTGACGTCATGGTGGGCGTCGTGGTCCGGGACGAAGGCAGGCGCAACGCACCGCCGTCCACCTTATCCGGGTGTCACCCCGGCGGTCAACGCGACGCCGGTGCGCTGCACCGTCCCCGCCCGGTCGCATCCGGTGCGTTCACGCGAGCACGCGCGCGACGCGCAGCAGCTCCTCCGGGACACGCTTGGGCCGGCCCGCGACCTCGGCCAGCGACACGAGCTCGACGCGCTCGCCCCGCAGCGCCGTCATCACGCCCGACGTCCCCGCGCTCACCGCGTCGACGGCCGCGACCCCGAACCGGCTCCCGAGGATGCGGTCGGTCGGCGTCGGCTCCCCGCCGCGCTGCACGTGCCCGAGCACCGTGAGCCGCGTGTCGAACCCCGTGCGCTCCGCGATCTCCGCGCTCACGCGCTCGCCGATCGACCCCGCGACGATCTCGCCGAAGCGGCCGAGCTGCTGCGTGAACTCCATCGACGACCCCTCGCGCGGGACCGCGCCCTCCGCGACGACGACGATCGAGAAGTTCGCGTGCGCCCGGTGCCGGTGCCGCAGGAACTTCACGAGCTGGTCGATGTCGAAGGGCTCCTCGGGGGCGAGGACGACCTCGGCACCGCCCGCGATGCCCGCGTTGACCGCGATCCAGCCGGCGTGGCGGCCCATGACCTCGACGACCATGACGCGGTTGTGGCTCTCCGCCGTCGTGTGCACCCGGTCGAGGGCCTCGGTCGCGATGTTCACCGCCGTGTGGAAGCCGATCGACAGGTCCGTCCCCTCGACGTCGTTGTCGATCGTCTTGGGGATCGCGACGATCTTGACGCCCGCCTCCGCGACGCGGCTCGCCGCGTGCAGCGTGCCGTCGCCGCCGATGCAGATCAGGGCGTCGAGGTGCTCGGCCTCGACCGTCGCGAGCACGGCGTCCATGCTGCCGTCCTCCTCGCGCGGGTGGAACCGCGCGGTGCCCAGCAGCGTCCCGCCGACCGGCAGCACGTTGCGGATGTCCTGGCGCCCCAGCGGGTGCACGTCGCCGTCGACCACACCGCGCCATCCGTTGCGGAAGCCGATGATGGTGTGCCCGTACTCCCCCGTCCCCTGCTTGACCACGGCCCGGATCGCCGCGTTCAGGCCGGGGCAGTCGCCTCCGCCGGTGAGAAGTCCGATGCGCACCTGTTCCTCCGTCTCGTCGTCCCGTCGCGCGTCCTCGCGCGCGTGCCCGGCGTCGACGGAGGTGCCGACCTCCGCGGCACCGCGTCACGCTCAACCCTAGTCAACCCCGCGGCCCGGGTCACGGCCCGTCCCGGTCCTCGGGCACGCCGACGACCAAGGTCCCGCGCGTCCGGGCCGTGCGGCGCCCTGCGGTGCCCGGGGCCGGTGGTGCCCGGGACAATGGGCCGCATGAGCCAGACCCCCGCCCCCGTGCCGCCGCAGGTCCCGGTCCCGGACGTCGCCCCGCCCGGCCCGACGGCGGACGCCGGCTACCGGGACGTGCCCGCCGCCGAGGGTGGCCGCGCCGGGCGCGGGTGGTGGGACGCGAACGCCGCCGAGTATCTCGACGAGCACGGGGCGTTCCTCGGCGCGGCGGACTTCTGCTGGTGCCCGGAGGGACTGCGGGAGCGCGACGCGCGCCTGCTCGGCGAGGTGACCGGTCTCCGCGTCCTCGAGGTCGGGGCCGGCGCGGCACAGTGCTCGCGCTGGCTCGTCGCCCAGGGCGCGCAGGCGGTCGCCACGGACGTCTCCCGGGGCATGCTCGCCGCGGGTGCGGCGCTCGACCGGGCGACGGGGATCCGCGTGCCCGCCGTCCAGGCCGACGCGCGCCGCCTGCCGTTCGCCGACGGGAGCTTCGACGCCGCGTTCACGTCGTTCGGCGCGATCCCGTTCGTCCCCGACGCCGACGCGATCCACCGCGAGGTCGCCCGGGTGCTCCGACCGGGCGGCACCTGGACGTTCTCCGTCACGCACCCCTCCCGCTGGGCGTTCCCCGACGACCCGAGCGCGCACGGGCTGACCGCGAACCGCTCGTACTTCGACCGCCGTCCCTACGTCGAGACGGACGCCGCCGGCCGTGTCGTCTACGCCGAGTACCACCGCACGCTGGGCGACCACGTGCGCGAGGTGGTCGCCGCCGGGCTGGAGCTGCGCGACGTCGTCGAGCCCGAGTGGCCCGCCGACAACACCGAGGTGTGGGGCGGCTGGGGACCGGTGCGCGGTGCCTACCTGCCCGGGACGGCGATCTTCCGCACGCGCCTCCCGGGCTGACCCGGCCGGGTCAGTGACCCGCCTCGTGCCACGTCGCGCCGACACCGACCGAGACGTCGAGCGGCACGTCGAGGTCCGCCGCCGCGCCCATCTGCGTGCGCAGCAGCTCCTCGACGGCGTCGCGCTCGCCCGGGGCGACCTCGACCACGAGCTCGTCGTGCACCTGCAGGAGCAGCCGTGAGCGCAGCCCGCGCTCGTCGATCGCGCGCTGGACGCCCAGCATCGCGACCTTGATGATGTCGGCCGCGCTCCCCTGGATGGGCGCGTTGAGGGCCATGCGCTCCGCCATCTGGCGCCGCTGCCGGTTGTCGCTCGTGAGGTCGGGCAGGTACCGACGGCGCCCGAGGATGGTCGCCGTGTACCCCGTCGCGCGCGCCTCGTCGACGACGCCCGTGAGGTAGTCGCGCACGCCGCCGAAGCGCTCGAAGTAGTCGTCCATGAGCTTCTGCGCCTCGCCCACCTCGATGGTGAGCTGCTGCGACAGCCCGAACGCCGACAGCCCGTACGCCAGGCCGTAGGACATCGCCTTGATCTTCGAGCGCATCGCGGGCGTGACCTCGGCCGCCGGGACCTCGAACACGCGCGACCCGACGTAGGAGTGCAGGTCCTCGCCGGACCGGAACGCCTCGATGAGCCCCTCGTCACCCGACAGGTGCGCCATGATGCGCATCTCGATCTGGCTGTAGTCGGCCGTCATGAGCGTCTCGTAGCCCTCCCCGACGACGAACGCGCGCCGGATGCGACGGCCCGCCTCCGTCCGGATCGGGATGTTCTGGAGGTTCGGGTCGGTCGAGCTGAGGCGCCCGGTCGCCGCGATGGTCTGCTGGAACGTCGTGTGGATCCGTCCGTCGTCCGCGACGGACTTGAGCAGGCCCTCCACGGTCTGGCGCAGGCGCGAGGCGTCACGGTGCGCGAGCAGGTGCTCGAGGAACGGGTGCTGCGTCTTGACGAAGAGGTCCGCGAGCGCCGACGCGTCGGTCGTGTAGCCCGTCTTGATCTTCTTCGTCTTGGGCATCCCGAGCTGGTCGAACAGCACCTCCTGCAGCTGCTTGGGCGAGCCGAGGTTCACCTCGCGCCCGATGACGGCGTACGCCTCCGACGCGGCGGTCGCGACGAGGTCGCCGAAGTGCTGCTCGAGCTCGCGCAGGTACTCGACGTCCGCGGCGATGCCGCGCTGCTCCATGCGCGCGAGCACCTGGGAGAGCGGCAGCTCGAGGTCGGTGAGGAGCGTCGTGGCCCCGCGGTCCTCGAGCTCGCCCGCGAGGGCGTCGCCGAGCTGGGCGACGGCGAGCGCGCGCACGGCGTCGCGCTCCTGCTCGCCGTTCCCGTCGAGCGAGAGGTCGAGCGCGCCCTGGACGTCGTTGCCCGCCTCGGTGTCGGGGCGCAGCTCGCGGTGCAGGTGGCGCACGACGAGGTCGCCGAGGTCGTAGCCGCGCTGGTCCGGATGGCACAGGTAGGCGGCGAGCTCGGTGTCGAACGTGACGCCCGCGAGGTCGTAGCCGCGCGCCGCGAGCTCGTGCCACGCGGACTTCGCGCCGTGCACGACCTTGGGCCGCGCCGGGTCGGCGAGCCACGCGGCCAGCGCCTCGTCGTCGGCCCCCGCGACGTCGGCGAGCTCGAGCGCCACGGCCGCCCCGGCGTCGTCGGACACCGCGACCGCCCAGGCGTCCCCGCCGCCGGGCACCGCCTTGCCGGCCACCTCGACCCCGAGGCGCCGGTCACCGTGCTCGGCGAGCCACGCGCCGAGCCCCCCGGGCAGGACGTCGGCGAGCTCGACGTCGAACCCCGCCTCCGTCTCGACCTCGCCCTCGGGCGCGATCGCGAAGAGCCGGTCGCGCAGGGCCCGGAACTCGAGCGCGTCGAGGACGCGGTGCGCGGCCTCGCGGTCCCAGGGACGCGTCACGAGGTCGTCGGGGCCGACGGGGAGCTCGAGGTCGCGCAGGAGCGCGTTGAGCCGTCGGTTGAGGCGGACCTGGTCGAGGTGCGCACGGAGGTTCTCCCCCGCCTTGCCCTTGATCTCGTCCGCGTGGTCGAGCAGGCCGTCGAGGTCGCCGTACGCCGTGATCCACTTGGCGGCCGTCTTGGGCCCGACGCCGGGGATGCCCGGCAGGTTGTCGGACGTCTCGCCCACGAGCGCGGCGAGGTCCGGGTAGCGCTCGGGCGGCACGCCGTACTTCTCGACGACGGCGGCGCTGTCCATGCGCGCGAGCTCCGAGACGCCCTTCTTCGGGTAGAGCACCGTGACGTCGGGGCCCACGAGCTGGAACGAGTCGCGGTCGCCCGAGCAGACGAGGACCTCCATCCCGGCGTCCGCGCCCTGCGTGGCGAGCGTCGCGAAGATGTCGTCCGCCTCGTAGCCCTCGCGCTCGAGCGTCGGGATGTGCAGCGTCTCGAGGATCTCCTTGATGAGCGGGACCTGGCCGCGGAACGGCTCGGGCGACGACTCGCGCGTGCCCTTGTAGCTCGGGAGGATCTCCGTGCGGAACGACTGGCGCCCCGCGTCGAACGCGACGGCGACGTGCGTCGGCTCCTCGTCCCGCAGGAGGTTGATGAGCATCGACGTGAAGCCGTACACCGCGTTCGTGTGCTGTCCCGTGGTCGTCGAGAAGTTCTCCGCCGGGAGCGCGAAGAACGCGCGGTAGGCCATGGAGTGTCCGTCGATGAGCAGGAGGCGAGGTCGCGCGGAGGTCGTCACGGGTGCCAACCTACAGTCCATGACCGACACGCACGGCCCCGACCGGACCACCGACCCCGCCGCGCCCGCGGCCGCCGCGACAGGCGCGCCCGCGGCCCCGCGCCACGCCTACGAGGCCATGGGCCTGCGCACCACGGGAACGCTCATCGAGCGCATGGGCATCGAGCTGGAGGTCGTGAGCGCCGACAGGGTGACCGCGCGCATGCCCGTCGCGGGCAACACCCAGCCCGCGGGCCTGCTGCACGGGGGCGCGTCGGTCGTGCTCGCCGAGACGCTCGGGTCGATCGCCGCGCAGCTCCATGGCGGGCCCGGGCGCGCCGCGGTGGGGATCGAGGTCAACGCCACCCACCACCGGGGGGTGCGCGACGGCTGGGTCCACGGGGAGGCCGTCGCGGTGCACCGGGGCCGCACGACGGCGAGCTACGAGATCGTGGTGTCCGACGACGAGGGCCGTCGTGTGTGCACGGCCCGCCTCACGTGCATGATCCTCAGCCGGGACTGACGGCGACGCCGCGGCGGCCCGTCCCGGGTGGGCTCTGCCCGCGGACGGCCGCCCGGCTCAGCCGGGCAGGGTCTCGCGGGCCTCGACCGGCGTCACGACACCGCTGCGGTTCCGGTACTCCGCCTGGAACTCGCGCAGGTCGACCGGTCCGGACATCGTCTCGGTCCGGGCACGACGACGGCGCGCGATGAGGTCCTCGAGGGAACGGGTGCCCCGGCGGGTGGGGGTGAGGTCGGCCGCGAGGCGACGCTGGAGCACCGCGGTCGACACGACGCGGTGGCCCGCGACCGGGCCGAAGCCGAGCCGCGCGAGGAAGCGCTGGACGCCGCGGGATCCGGGGATCGGAACCGAGTAGACGTGCGTCGCACCGGCGCCGGCAGCGAGGTCCGCCGTCGCGCTGAGCAGCGCGTGACCCACGCCGCGTCGGCGGGAGTCCTCGCCGACGTAGACGGCCTCGACGTACAGGCTCGGCTCGTCGGCGAACAGGTGCGGGTCGAGCACGCGCGCCAGCACGAACCCGACGGGGCGGCCGTCGTGCAGGGCGACGAGGACGTTGCCGCCCGGGAGCGTGAGCAGCACCGACAGGTGCCGGACCAGGCGGTCCTCGTCGGGCGCGCAGATCTGCGCCCCGGACGCCGACTCGCGCCGGGCCTCCGAGCACAGCACAGCGATCCCCGGCAGGTCGTCACCGACCGCGGGCCTGACCTCCACTGCTGGGCGCACCGCGCTCCTCCTCGTTCGCACCGTGGGACCGACGGCACCGAGGGACGTGGGGGGTGAGATGGTTCCACGTCGCTCGGACGGCGCCGTCGGCCGTCGACTGAGCACTACGTGGCGACCGCGTGTCCACCGCCCCGGGAACTACTGGACGCCAGTCCAAGACGATAGCCCGCCCGGGGCGCCGTGACAAAGGTCCTGCTCAGGACACCGGCCACGGCCGATCGGTCGCCGACGCGGGCTCAGGCGCCGCCGACCTGCTCGATGACGGCGTCCGCGACCTCGCGCATGGTGAGGCGCCGGTCCATCGACGTCTTCTGGATCCAGCGGAACGACTCCGGCTCCGAGAGACCCATCTTGGTCATGAGCAGACCCTTGGCACGGTCCACGCGCTTACGCGTCTCGAAGCGCTCCGCCAGGTCCGCGACCTCGGACTCGAGCGCTGTGATCTGCGAGTAGCGCGAGATCGCGATCTCGACCGCGGGCAGCAGGTCCGCCGGCGTGAACGGCTTGACGACGTAGGCCATGGCCCCCGCGTCGCGCGCCCGCTCGACGAGCTCCGCCTGCGAGAACGCCGTGAGCAGGACGACCGGCGCGGCGTGCGCCTTGCCGATCTGCTCCGCGGCGGAGATGCCGTCGAGCTCGGGCATCTTCACGTCCATGACGACGACGTCGGGCTTGAGCTCGAGAGCCAGCTTGACCGCCGTGGCGCCGTCGCCCGCCTCGCCGACGACGTCGAAACCGGCGTCGCGCAGCGTCTCGACCACGTCGAGACGGATCAGGGCCTCGTCCTCGGCGACGACCGCGCGGCGCGCGGGACGGCCCGACGGGGCGGGGGTCGCGGCGGGCTCGGGCTCGATCATCGGGGGCAGGTCGAGCGGCTGCTTGTCCTCGGGCTGCGCTGTCTGGTCACTCACGGGGTTCACTGTAGTGCGCCGCACCCCCTGCCGCCCCCGCGTTTCGCCCTCGGAGGAGTGTGATTCTCGTGAAGGCGCGCACGTGTGGTTCGATGGTGCACGCGCAACGGACCCGGCGACCGGCTCCGGCGCGCACCGCCCCGGTAGCCCAACCGGCAGAGGCGTTCGGCTCAAACCCGATCCAGTGTGGGTTCGAATCCCACCCGGGGCACCTCCCCTGTCACCGCGCCGCACCCGGCGCGAGCCGGCGGCCCGTCCCCCACGCCGACGGCTCCGGACCGTACCGGACGACCATCGAGCGGAACGCCTCCGCCGCGCGCGTCCGAGCACCCGCCCGTTCCGCGCCGGGCTCCACCGCCTCCGACGCGCGCGCCAGCTCGTCGTCGACGAACCACCCCAGTGGTCTCGGGACGGCGCCGGCACCCATCTCGCGCGACACCGCCTTGAGCGCGACGAGCTCCGCCGCGGCGCGCACCACGTCCCCCGAGGCCTCCCCCTCCGTGAGCAGCGTCACCAGATCCATGGGCGGTACGGCGTCGTCGGGGCGCACGCGCAGCCACCGCAGCGTCGCCGCCGGGCGCACGACGTAGAAGACCTTCTTGTACGGCACCGCGGGCACCGACCACCATCGGTCGCGCTGACCCAGCGCCACGTGCAGGTAGTGGCGCCGCAGCGCGTCGCGGTCGACGACGTGCTCCGCGAGCGCGAGCAGCTCCGCCCGGAACGCGTCGTCGGCGCGATAGACGATCGGCGAGCGCAGCCACTCCAGCAGGGTCGCGTTCCCCCGTACGAGCAGCCGGACCGCCTTGAGCAGGTCCCACCCGTTCACGTCGAGCACCGCGTCGAGCGGGGTCTCGACGACGTCGCGCCGCGGCCACGGGTCCAGGTAGTCCGCCTGCGACCGGACGTACACGAACCGGCAGTCGTAGTCCGAGTCCGGCGACGGGAACCCCCACGCCCGGCTCCCGCTCTCCACCGCGAGCGGGATCGCGACCCGCTCGTCGCGCACGACGGCGTCCAGCCGCGCGTCGACCTGACGCACGACCGCAGGGTCCAGGGAGTCCGGCACGGCACGCATCCCGCGAGGGTAGGGGTACCGAGAACCCCCTGTCGTGCACTTTCCGGCACGGTGCCGGGTCGGAAGGTGACGTCACCGGGGAGCGGGGCCGGAGAGGAGGAGGGCGCGGGTCGTGGCGGGGCTGGCGGGAGGCCGCGAGGCACGAGCGGCCGGATGGTAGACCCGCGCCCTCCTCCTCGGAGCGCCTCGCGAAGGCGACCGCACGAGCCGGCTCCGGAACGCCGGACGGCGGCGCCCCCACGAGAGGGGCGCCGCCGTGCGACGTCATGCGCGGTCTACGCCCTCATGGGCGCGACGGCGTCAGGCGCGCGTGTCGGAGTGGTCGCCGATCTTGTGCACGAGGATCGAGTTCGTCGTGCCCGGCTGGCCCACGGGGGCACCGGAGACGACGACCACGAGGTCGCCGACCTCGGCGAGGCCGTTGGCCTGGAGGGTCGTGTCGACCTGGTCGACCATCGCGTCGGTGTTCTCCACCTCGGGCACCTGGTAGGTCTGGGTGCCCCACGTGAGCGACAGGACGTTGCGCACGTGCTCGCGCGGCGTGAAGGCGAGCAGCGGGATCGACGAGCGCAGGCGCGACATGCGGCGTGCCGAGTCGCCCGACTGGGTGAACGTCGCGAGGTACTTCGCGCCGAGGATCTCACCGATCTCCGCGGCCGCGCGCGTGATGGCGCCACCGCGCGTGTGCGGGGTCGAGCCGAGCGGCGCGATGCGCTCGCGGCCGGCCTCCTCCGTCGCCTCGATGATGCGGGCCATGGTCTGCACCGTGAGGATCGGGTACTCGCCCACGCTGGTCTCGCCCGAGAGCATGACCGCGTCGGCGCCGTCGAGGACGGCGTTGGCGCAGTCGGACGCCTCGGCGCGCGTCGGGCGCGGCGAGTTCGTCATGGACTCGAGCACCTGCGTCGCGACGATGACGGGCTTGGCGTTGCGACGCGCGAGCTCGACGATGCGCTTCTGGACGAGCGGCACCTGCTCCAGCGGGAGCTCGACCGCGAGGTCGCCGCGGGCGACCATGACGCCGTCGAACGCGTCGACGATCTCGGCGAGGTTCTCGACGGCCTGCGGCTTCTCGATCTTCGCGACGACGGGGACCGTGCGGCCCTCCTCGTCCATGATCCGCTTGACGTCCTCGAAGTCCTTCGCGGACCGCACGAAGGACAGCGCGATGATGTCCGCGCCGAGCTTGAGGGCCCAGCGCAGGTCGTCCTGGTCCTTCTCGGACAGCGCCGGCACGGAGACCGCGACGCCCGGGAGGTTCAGGCCCTTGTTGTTCGACACCGGGCCGGCGACCTCGACGCGCGTCACGACGCGCGGGCCCTCGACGGCGGTGACGCGGACGAGCACCTTGCCGTCGTCGATGAGGATCGGGTCGCCGACGCGCGCGTCGCCCGGCAGGCCCTTGTGCGTCGTGGAGACGAGCTCCTTGGTACCGACGACGTCCTCGGTCGTGATCGTGAAGGTGTCACCCTCCTCGAGCCAGTGCTTCTCGTCGCCGCCGAAGCGGCCCAGGCGGATCTTCGGCCCCTGGAGGTCGACGAGCACCGCGACGGAGCGGCCCGACTCGGCGGCGGCCTCGCGCACGCCGTGGTAGACGGCCGCGTGCTCCTCGGCGCTGCCGTGGCTGCGGTTGATCCGCGCCACGTCCATCCCGGCGTCGACGAGCGCGCGGAGCTGCTCCTTCGACTCGGTCGCGGGTCCGATGGTGCAGACGATCTTTGCTCTGCGCATATCTCCAGCCTCTAGTCTTCCGACCGGCCGGGAGCCGGTCGTCGCGGGGTGCCCCTCCCTAGGATGCCCCGCTCATCGTCCCGGCGCCGGACACCCGGCGCCGGGGTGCACGTCAAGCGCGCAAGGACACGGTGTTCGCGCGCACGGGCGCGGGCAGCTCGGTCCCTCCCTGAAGGTAGGCGTCGACGGATGCCGCCGCCGCCCGTCCCTCGGCGATCGCCCACACGATCAGCGACTGCCCACGACCCGCGTCGCCGGCCACGAAGACCCCGGGCAGCGACGACGCGAAGTCGTCGCCGCGCGCCACGAGGCCGCGGCCCGTGAGGTCCGCGCCGGCCTGGGTCGTGATGGTCGCCGTCTCCGGCCCGGTGAAGCCCATCGCGACGAGCACGAGGTCCGCGGGGATCTCGCGCTCGGTGCCCGCCTTGGGCACGCGACGGCCGTCGGGCAGGTACTCGGTCTCCGCGACGCGCAGCGCGCGCACGGCTCCGTTCTCGTCGCCCAGGAACTCGACGGTGGACGCGAGGAACTCGCGCTCACCGCCCTCCTCGTGCGACGTGGACACCTCGAACACGATCGGGTCCGTCGGCCACGGCTGGGTCGCGGACCGCTCGAGCGGCGGCTGCTTGCCGATCGCGAGCGTCGTCACGCTCGCCGCGCCCTGGCGCAGCGAGGTGCCGAGGCAGTCCGACCCGGTGTCGCCGCCGCCGATGACGATGACGTGCTTGCCCGTGGCCGTGATCTGGTCGGCGACCTCGCGCCCGGCGACGACGGCGTTCGCCTGGTGCAGGAAGTCCATGGCGAAGTGGATGCCGTCGAGCTCTCGCCCGGGGACCGACAGGTCGCGCGGGACGGTCGCACCCGTGGCGACCACGACGGCGTCGTACCGGGCCCGCAGGTCGTCCCACGTGATGTCGACGCCGATCTCGACCCCGGGGCGGAACCGCGTGCCCTCGGCCTCCATCTGCGCCACGCGGCGGTCGATGTGGTGCTTCTCGAGCTTGAAGTCGGGGATGCCGTAGCGCAGCAGCCCGCCGATCGCGTCGTCCCGCTCGTAGACGGCGACCGTGTGGCCGGCGCGCGTGAGCTGCTGCGCGGCGGCGAGGCCGGCGGGCCCCGAGCCCACGACGGCGACCGTCGAGCCTGTGAGGCGCTGCGGCACCTGCGGCGTGACGTAGCCGCGCGCGAACGCCTCGTCGATGATCGAGACCTCGACGTTCTTGATCGTCACGGCCGGCTGGTTGATGCCGAGCACGCAGCTCGACTCGCACGGTGCCGGGCACACGCGACCGGTGAACTCCGGGAAGTTGTTGGTCTCGTGCAGGCGGTCGATCGCGTCGGCCCACTGGTCGCGGTAGACGAGGTCGTTCCACTCCGGGATGAGGTTCCCGAGCGGGCAGCCCTGGTGGCAGAACGGGATGCCGCAGTCCATGCAGCGTCCCGCCTGCTCCTTGAGGAACGGCTGGCCCTCCTCGAGGTGCGCGTGCACGTCCTTCCAGTCCCGCAGGCGCACGGCCACCGGGCGGTTGGGCGGGAGCTCGCGCTCCCGCACCTTCAGGAATCCGCGGGGGTCAGCCACGGGCCACCTCCAAGATCTGGTCCCACACGCCCGGGGCCGCGGGGTCGAGCCCTGCCGACTCCGCCTTCTCGAGCGCCGAGCGCATGCGGGCGAAGTCGGTCGGCAGCACGCGCGTGAAGCGCTGGACGGCCGCGGGGAAGTCCTCGAGGAGCTCGGCCGCGAGCGGCGACCCCGTCTCCTCGTGGTGACGACGGACGAGCTGCTCGACGAGCGCGACCTCGGCGTCCTCGAGCGGGCTCAGGCCGAGCTCGCCGGTGGCGAGCGCGCTCGTGTTGACGTTGCCCTCGCGCAGGTCGAGCACGTACGCGGTGCCGCCGGACATGCCGGCGCCGAAGTTGCGCCCGGTCGGGCCGAGCACGAGCACCGTGCCGCCCGTCATGTACTCGCAGCCGTGGTCGCCCACGCCCTCGACGACGAGCGTGGCGCCCGAGTTGCGCACGCCGAAGCGCTCGCCGACCCGGCCGCGCAGGAAGATCTCGCCCGACGTCGCGCCGTAGCCGATGACGTTGCCCGCGACGACGTTGCTCGACCCGGTGAGGACCGCGTTGCGGTCCGGGCGCACGACGATGCGTCCGCCCGACAGGCCCTTGCCGACGTAGTCGTTCGCGTCGCCGAACAGGCGCAGCGTGACGCCGCGCGGCAGGAACGCGCCGAGCGACTGGCCGGCGGACCCGGTGAGGGTCACGTCGATCGTGTCGTCGGGCAGGCCCTCGCCGCGGAACCGCTTGGTCACCTCGTGGCCGAGCATCGTGCCGACGGTGCGGTTGACGTTGCGCACCGGCAGGGAGATGCGGACCGGCTCACGCCGCTCGAGCGCGTCCTCGGCGAGCGCGACGAGCTGGTTGTCGAGCGCCTTCTCGAGGCCGTGGTCCTGCGTCGTGGTGTTGCGCAGCGAGGCGCCCTCCACCGGCACGGGACGCTCGAGCACGGGCCCGAGATCGAGGCCCTGGGCCTTCCAGTGGTCGATCGCCTTGCGCGTGTCGAGGAGCTCGACCCGGCCGATGGCCTCCTCGACGGTCCGGAAGCCGAGGCGCGCCAGGTACTCGCGCACCTCCTCGGCGATGAACTCGAAGAAGTTCACGACGAACTCCGGCTTGCCCGTGAACCGGGCGCGCAGCTCGGGGTTCTGCGTCGCGACGCCGACCGGGCACGTGTCCAGGTGGCACACGCGCATCATGACGCATCCCGAGACGACCATGGGGGCGGTCGCGAAGCCGAACTCCTCGGCCCCGAGCAGCGCCGCCACGACCACGTCGCGGCCGGTCTTCATCTGGCCGTCAACCTGGACGACGATGCGGTCGCGCAGGTTGTTGAGCACGAGCGTCTGCTGGGTCTCGGCGAGGCCGATCTCCCAGGGCGTGCCCGCGTGCTTGAGCGACGTCAGCGGGCTCGCACCCGTGCCGCCGTCGTGACCCGAGATGAGGACGACGTCCGCGTGCGCCTTGGACACGCCCGTCGCGACCGTCCCGACGCCGAACTCGGAGACGAGCTTGACGTGGATGCGCGCCGCCGGGTTCGCGTTCTTCGCGTCGTGGATGAGCTGGGCGAGGTCCTCGATCGAGTAGATGTCGTGGTGGGGCGGCGGCGAGATGAGCCCGACGCCCGGCGTCGAGTGCCGGGTCTTCGCGACCCACGGGTACACCTTGTGCCCAGGGAGCTGACCGCCCTCGCCGGGCTTGGCGCCCTGGGCGAGCTTGATCTGGATGTCGTCCGCGTTCGTCAGGTACTCGCTCGTGACGCCGAAGCGGCCCGACGCGATCTGCTTGACCTTGGAGCGGCGCTCCGGGTCGTACAGGCGCTCCGGGTCCTCGCCGCCCTCGCCGGTGTTCGACCGGCCACCCAGACGGTTCATCGCGATCGCGAGGGTCTCGTGCGCCTCCGCGGAGATCGACCCGTAGGACATGGCGCCCGTGTTGAAGCGCTTGACGATCTCGCTCACGGGCTCGACCTCGTCGAGCGGGACCGCGGGGCGCTCGCCCTCGCGCAGCGCGAGGAGGCCGCGCAGCGTCATGAGGCGCGAGGACTGCTCGTCCACGCGGTGCGTGTACTGGCGGAAGATGTCGAACCGGCGCTCGCGCGTGGCGTGCTGCAGGCGGAAGACCGTCTCCGGGTCGAACAGGTGCTCCTCGCTGTCGCGGCGCCACTGGTACTCGCCGCCCGTCGTGAGGCGCACGTGCGGGCGATGGTTGCCGGACTTGGGGTACGCGTCGACGTGGCGGGCCGCGACCTCGGCCGCGACGACGTCGAGCCCGATGCCGCTGAGGCGCGACGTCGTGCCCGTGAAGAACGCCTGCACGAGGTCGTGGGACAGGCCCACCGCCTCGAACACCTGGGCGCCGCGGTACGAGGAGATGGTCGAGATGCCCATCTTGCTCATGACCTTGAGCACGCCCTTGCCGAGCCCCTTGATGAGGTTCGCGACGGCCTTCGCCGGGTCGACCGTGAGGTAGCCGCGGCGCGCGAGGTCCTCGACCGTCTCCATGGCGAGGTACGGGTTGACCGCGGCCGCGCCGTAGCCGATGAGCAGCGCGACGTGGTGCACCTCGCGCACGTCGCCGGCCTCGACGACGAGCGACACCTGGGTGCGCGTGTGCCGCCGCAGCAGGTGGTGGTGCACCGCGCTCGACAGGAGCAGCGACGGGATCGGGGCGTGCTCGGCGTCCGAGTCGCGGTCCGACAGCACGATGAAGCTCGCGCCCGCGGCGACGTGCTCGTCGACCTCGGCGAAGATCTCCTCGAGGCGGGCGAGCAGGGACTCGCCGCCGCCCGCGACGCGGTACAGGCCCTTGATCGTCACCGCGCGGAAGATGCCGGAGAGCTTCGGGTCCTTGTCGACGCGGATGATCTTCGCGAGCTGGTCGTTGTCGAGCACGGGGAAGGGCAGCATGAGCTTGCGCGCGTGCTCGGGCGTGTCGACGAGGAGGTTCGGCTCCGGGCCGATCGCGCCGCCGATGGACGTGACGAGCTCCTCGCGGATCGCGTCCAGCGGCGGGTTCGTCACCTGCGCGAACATCTGCGTGAAGTAGTCGAACAGCAGGCGCGGACGCTTCGCGAGGACGGCGATGGGCGTGTCCGTGCCCATCGCGCCCAGCGGCTCCGCCCCCGTGTTGGCCATCGGGGTGAGGATGACCTTGAGCTCCTCCTGCGTGTACCCGAAGGCGCGCTGGCGGCGCTCGACGGACGCGGGGCTGTGCGCGACGTGCTCGCGCTCGGGGAGCTGGTCGAGGTAGACCGCGTTCTCGGCGACCCACTGCGCGTACGGGCGCTGGGCGGCGAGCTGGGACTTGATCTCCTCGTCCTCGATGATCCGGCCCTGGCCGGTGTCGACGAGGAACATGCGGCCGGGCTCGAGGCGGCCCTTGCGGACGATCGTCGCGGGGTCGAGGTCGAGCACGCCCGCCTCGCTCGCGAGCACCACGAGGCCGTCCTCGGTCACCCAGTAGCGCCCCGGGCGCAGGCCGTTGCGGTCCAGGACCGCGCCGATGAGCGTGCCGTCGGTGAAGTTGAGGCACGCGGGGCCGTCCCACGGCTCCATGAGCGTCGAGTGGTACTCGTAGAACGCGCGCAGGTCCGGGTCCATGTCGGCGTGGTTCTCCCACGCCTCCGGGATCATCATGAGCACCGCGTGCGGCAGCGAGCGGCCCGAGAGGTGCAGGAGCTCGAGCACCTCGTCGAAGCTCGCCGAGTCGCTGGAGCCCTCCGAGCACACCGGCAGGAGCGGGGCGAGGTCGCCGACGGCCTCGCTCGCGAGGGTGCCCTCACGCGCCGCCATCCAGTTCCGGTTGCCGCGCACCGTGTTGATCTCGCCGTTGTGCGCGATCATGCGGAACGGCTGCGCGAGCGGCCACGACGGGAACGTGTTCGTCGAGAACCGCGAGTGCACGAGCGCGATCTCGCTCGCGTACCGCGGGTCGGACAGGTCGGGGAAGAACGGCTCGAGCTGCGCTGTCGTGAGCATCCCCTTGTACGTGAGGGTGCGCGCCGAGAGCGACGCGAAGAACAGGCCGAGCTCGTTCTCCGCGCGCTTGCGCAGGCGGTACGTGCGACGGTCGAGCTCGACGCCGGACAGCTCGCGCGCGGGGTCCGCGACGACGACCTGACGGAACAGCGGCATGGACGCACGCGCGCTCGGGCCGACGAGGTCGGCCGTGACGGGCACGTCGCGCCAGGCGAGGACCTCGAGCTTCTCCTCCGCCGCGATCGCCTCGACGCCACGGGCCGCCTCGGCGGCGGCGTCGGCCTCCTGCGGGAGGAAGGCCATGCCGATGGCGTAGTGGCCCGCGGGCGGGAGCTCCGCGTCGACCACGTCGCGCACGAAGGCGTCGGGAATCTGCGTGAGGATCCCGGCGCCGTCGCCGCTGTTCTCCTCGGCACCGACGGCGCCGCGGTGGTCGAGGTTGAGCAGGGCCGTCAGCCCCGCGTCAACGATGTCGCGTCCGGGCGTGCCGCGGAGCGTCGCCACGAAGGCGACGCCGCACGCGTCGTGCTCGGCGGCGGGGTCGTACAGACCGGATGCCGTGGGAGGGGCGGACAGGGCGGGTGCCCGGTGCGCGTCCCGATACTGCGGCGTGGTCATCAACACCGTCCTCACAGGCGCCCGACCGAGACGGCCGGGCTGGTTCCAGCTGGGGGGGTTCGGGACGTCGTCGGCCCTATGGACATGACAGAACCCACCGGGCGGTCGCCCGGCGGATTCGCCTATGAATGACGGATGCTCAGCGACCGGGGTCTGGTCGCGCGGCATCTGCCTGCTCGGACTCCTCCGAGTCGTCGGAGTCCTCGGTCGTCGAGGGGTCCTCGTCGTCGGTCGACTCCTCGACCGGCTCCTCGGACCCCGTGGTGGACGCCTCGTCCGGAGCGTCGAGGGACACCGTCTCCTCGCGCCCGGGGTGGCGACGCCCGACAACGATAAACGCAATCAGCGCACCGACACCGACCAGGATCGAGGTCCAGACGTTCAGCCGGAGGCCGAGGACGAGCTCGGCCTCGTCGATGCGCAGCATCTCGATCCACACACGACCGAGCGTGTAGACGAAGACGTAGAGCCAGAATACCCGACCATGACCCAGCCGGAACCGACGGTCCAGGTAGATCAGGAGCAGGGCAGCGCCGATGTTCCAGACCATCTCGTAGAGGAACGTCGGGTGGAACAGGGTGCCCGGCGGGTACCCGGCCGCGGCGGCCACGGAGTCGTCGACGCGCAGCCCCCAGGGGAGGGTCGTCGGGGCGCCGAACAGCTCCTGGTTGAACCAGTTGCCGAGCCGGCCGACGGCCTGCGCGAGCAGCAGGCCGGGCGCCAGGGCGTCCGCGAACGCGGGGAAGCTCACGCGCTGGCGGCGGCACCCGATGTACGCGCCGACCGCGCCGAGCGCGACGGCGCCCCAGATGCCCAGGCCGCCCTCCCACACGTAGAGCGCGCGGACGGGGTCGCCGTTCGGGCCCCAGTACGGGTCCGGCGTCGAGAAGACGTGGTAGAGCCGGCCGCCCACGATGCCGAAGGGGACCGCCCAGAAGGCGATCTCCAGGACGTCGTCCGCCTCTCCCCCGCGCTCCACCCAGCGGCGCCGGGTGAGCCACAGGGCCACCGCGATGCCCGCGAGGATCGCGAGGGCGTACGCCCGGATCGGGAACGGCCCGACGTACCACGTGTGCTGCGGGGGGCTCGGGAGCGCGGCGGGCAGGGCGCCCGCGGCCTCCACGAGCTGCCCGACGGCGAGCGCGGCACTCATGCGACCACCTCTCCTGTCGTCGTCGTGCCGGCCGGGACGCCGTCGCCGGCCCCGTCCCGACCCGCGCGGACGCCCGCGACGAGGTCCGCCGCGACGGCCTTCAGGGCGGCGAGCCGCTCGTCCCACGGCGCGTCGCCCAGGAGCGGGCGGACGAACGCGGAGCCGACGATGACGCCGTCGGCGTAGCGGCCGACCTCGGCGGCCTGCTCGCCGGTGGACACGCCGAGGCCGACGCACACCAGGTCGGCGCCGGCGGCGCGCGTGTCGGCGACGAGCCGCGCGGCCTGCGGCCCGACGGCCGCCCGCACGCCCGTGACGCCCATCGTCGAGGCGGCGTAGACGAACCCGCGCGACGCGCGCGCCGTGAGCCGCAGCCGCTCGGCCGTCGAGCTCGGCGCGACGAGGAAGACGCGGTCCAGCCCGTGCGCCTCCGACGCGTCCAGCCACGCGCGGCCTTCGTCGGGGATGAGGTCGGGCGTGATGAGCCCGGCTCCCCCGGCGGCGGCGAGGTCGCGTGCGAACGCGTCGACGCCGTACCGCAGGACGGGGTTCCAGTACGTCATGACGAGCACCGGGACCCGGCCGCCGGTGCGTTCGGTGACGGCAGCGACGACGCGGAACACGTCGGCGACGCGCACGCCCGCGTCGAGCGCGGTCTGCGCGGCGGCCTGGATCACCGGACCGTCCATCACGGGGTCGGTGTACGGGATGCCGAGCTCCAGCACGTCCACGCCCGAGTCGACGAGCGCGAGCGCCGCCTCGATCGAGCGGTCCACGGTCGGGAAGCCGACGGGCAGGTAGGCCACGAGCGCGGCCCGACCCTCCGCGCGGAGCTCGAGCAGGCGGCGCGCGGTGCCTGACGCGCCTGCGGTCGTCCCGGGGGCGTCCTTGGTCCGTGCCGCGCTCACAGCTGTCCCTCCGTGCCCGTCGCCGTCTCGGCGATCGCGTCGTCGTCCACGAGGTCGAACCACCGGGCGGCGGTCGCGACGTCCTTGTCCCCGCGCCCCGAGAGGTTCACCAGGATCACGTGGTCGGTGCGGCCCGCGGCGGCCGCCGCGCGGCCGACCCGCAGCGCGCCGGCGAGCGCGTGCGCCGACTCGATCGCGGGGATGATGCCCTCCGTGCGGCACAGCAGCCGGAAGGCCTCCATGGCCTCGGAGTCGGTCACGGGCTCGTAGGTGGCCCGACCGAGGTCGTGGAGCCACGAGTGCGCCGGGCCGACGCTCGGGTAGTCGAGCCCCGCCGAGACCGAGTGGCTGGGCAGGGTCTGGCCGTCGTCGTCCTGCAGCAGGTACGAGCGCGCACCGTGCAGGACGCCAGGAGCGCCTCCGCTGAAGCGGGCCGCGTGGCGGCCGGTCTCCACGCCCTCGCCGCCGGCCTCGAAGCCGTAGAGCTCGACGCCCTCGTCGTCGAGGAACGCGTTGAACAGGCCGAGCGCGTTGGACCCTCCGCCGACGCACGCCGCGAGCGCGTCCGGCAGCCGCCCGATGCGGTCGAGGATCTGCGTGCGCGCCTCCTCGCCGATGACGCGGTGGAACTCGCGCACCATCTCGGGGAAGGGGTGCGGGCCGGTCACGGTGCCGAGGAGGTAGTGCGTCGTGTCGACGTTCGCGACCCAGTCGCGGAGCGCCTCGTTGATCGCGTCCTTGAGCGTGCGCTGCCCGATCGTCACGGGCACGACCTCGGCGCCGAGCAGGCGCATGCGGGCCACGTTGAGCGCCTGGCGCCGCGTGTCCTCCTCGCCCATGTACACGACGCACTCGAGGTCGAGCAGGGCCGCGGCCGTCGCCGTCGCGACGCCGTGCTGGCCCGCCCCGGTCTCGGCGATCACGCGCGTCTTGCCCATCCGCTTGACGAGCAGCGCCTGGCCGAGGACGTTGTTGATCTTGTGCGAGCCGGTGTGGTTGAGGTCCTCGCGCTTGAGGAAGACGCGCGAGCCGCCCGCGTGCTGCGCGAAGCGCGGCACCTCGGTGAGCGGGCTGGGACGCCCGGTGTACTCGCGCTGGAGGCGCGCGAGCTCGTTCACGAACGCCGGGTCGTCGAGCGCCTTGCGGTACTCGGTCTCCAGCTCGTCCAGGGCGGCGACGAGCGCCTCGGGGACGAACCGTCCGCCGAACTCGCCGAAGTAGGGACCCTCCTGGGTCGCGAGGGAGCGCGTCAGGTCGGCGCGCACGGAGTGCTCGGCACTCCGGGAGGTGGTCGAAGGTGTCGAGTCGGGCACGGGGCCGGTCCTCCTGCGTGGTGGGGTGTGCTGGGCCGGGGCGCGGCGCCTGCGGCGTGACGGACGGAGCCGTCGTGCCTCAGGGCCGCACGGACCACAGCGACGGGTGCGACCCGGCCGCGACGAGGTCCGCGACGGACGAGCGCGGGGCGTCGTCGGTCACGAGCGCCTCGCCGACGAGCACCGCGTGCGCACCGGAACGGGCATAGTCCATGACGTCGTGCGGCCCGCGCACGCCGGACTCGGCGACGCGGACGACCTCGTCCGGGATGGCGGGCGCGAGGCGCGCGAACGTGGTGCGGTCCACGTCGAGCGTCTTGAGGTTGCGCGAGTTGACGCCCACGACGCGGGCGCCCGCGTCGAGCGCGCGCGAGACCTCGTCCAGCGTGTGCACCTCGACGAGCGCCGTCATCCCGAGCGAGTGGACGCGCTCGACGAGCGACGTGAGGACCGTCTGCTCGAGCGCGGCGACGATGAGGAGGACGATGTCGGCACCGTGCGCGCGCGCCTCCCACACCTGGTACGGCGTCACGACGAAGTCCTTGCGGAGCACGGGGACGTCGACCCGGGCGCGCACGGCGTCGAGGTCGGCGAGGCTGCCGTTGAACCGCCGCTGCTCGGTGAGCACGGAGATCGCGGCCGCGCCGCCCTTCTCGTACTCCCCGGCGAGCTCGGCCGGGTCGGAGATCGCCGCGAGCGCACCCTTGCTGGGGCTCGAGCGCTTCACCTCGGCGATGACCGCGACCGCGTCGTCCGCCTTGAGGCGGCTCACGCACTCGAGCGCGCCGGGGAGGCGGGACGCACGTTCCTTCAGCTCGTCGAGCGAGGTCGCCGCCTGACGCACCGCGAGATCCTCGCGCACGCCCGCGACGATGTCGTCCAGAACCGTCATCGTCCCACCACTCCCCGTGTCGTCCCGCCCCCCGGCCGGGCCGGTCGGCCATCGTGCACCCACAGGTTCGGGCCGACCCGTTGACAGGGAGGTACCTGCCATCGTAGAGCCGCCCCCGAGTGACGATGACCACGGCCCAGCCCCCGAGACGGCCGTCGCGGCGCTGCCCGACCGTCTCACCCCGCTGCCGGGCCGAGCCACGGGACGAGCGCGGGCACGTTCCGCAGGACGCCGAAGAGCACGAGGACGCCGAGGGAAGCCCACGCGAGCCAGACGGGGAGGCGCAGCGCCGGGCGCCCCCGCCAGGCCCGGACGAGCCACGTGGCCCACAGCGCGACGAGCAGGGGCGCGACGACGACCCACAGGGGGTTCATGGACCAGGCCGCGGCGAGGTCGAGGTGCACGAGGTCGTGGGTGGCGCGCAGGCCGCCGCACCCCGGGCACGCGAGGCCGGTCAGGGCGAGCAGGGGGCACGTGACGTAGTGCCCTGGGCGGTTCGGGTCGACGGCACCGACGTAGACCACCGCCGCCGCGACGAGCGCGCCGACCGCGAGGGGTGCCTGCGCCGCGCGCGGGACCCGTCGACGTCGCACGGCCTCCGACGTCACGTGCGCACCCGTCAGTACTGGTCCGGGATCGTCCCGACCCAGGCGAGGATGCCCGGGACGAAGATCAGCAGGGAGAGCAGGCCGATCACCGACAGAGCGATCGCGACCCAGCCGAGGATGATCCCTGCCGTCGCCATGCCGTCGTTGTCCGCCTGCCCCTCCGCGACCGCTCGCTTCGCGGCGTTGCCGACGATTACCGCCGGGATGCCCGTGAAGAACCCACAGCTCAGCACGAACGAGGCGATCCCGAGCACCAGCGACCAGATGGCCAGGTTGTTCTTCGGGTAGTACGGGGGCGCCCCGTAGGCACCCGCCGGGTACTGCTGGCCCGGGTACTGCTGGCCCGGGTACTGCTGACCGGGGTACTGCCCGGCGGGGTACTGCGGCTGCGCCGCGTAGGGCGCCCCCGCGGGGTCGCCCGTCGGGGTGTGCGGGCCGCCGGGCGCCGGCGAGCCGTACGGCGCCTGCGACCCGTCGTGCGGGCCTGCGGGGTCGTACGGGCCGGGTCCCGGCGGCTGCGTCACCGCGTGGCCTGCTTCTGGCCGTAGCCCGCGTTCCGCAGGACGAGCCCGCCGATCAGCGCGACGCCCACGACGCCCATGCCGACCCAGAACAGCCAGACGGCGGCGACGACCACGCCGATCGCGGCCACGAGGGCCCCGACCATGATGCCGATCATCGTGAACCAGGCGGCGACGGTGTGGCCGTGGTTCGTGGGCGGAGCCGCGGGCGGCAGGTAGGCGATCTCGGTCGTCTGCTGGTTCTCGGCCATGAGGGTCGTGCCTTTCGTCAAGATGTGGTCAGAGCCTATCGGACCGGGCCGGTGCCCGTCCCCCGCGCGGTCCCCGGACGGGGCGACGGGAGCGGGTGTCCGCGCTGCTCAGCGGTCCGTGGGGTCCTCGCCGCGGGACAGCGCGTCCCACGCGTCGTGGTCGGAGAGGTCGTCGGGTGCGGGGCTCTCCGCGGTCCTCGCCGTGGCGTCCGGGCGGTCCTCGGGACCCGTCGCGGACGGCGCCGGGGGGCCCGGGGGCACCGGGCCCGCCGCGCGCTCGTGCCGGGTCGAGGCGCCCGCCCACGACCGCGAGCCGAGCGCGACCCACACCACCGCGAGCACGGTGAGGACGCCGAGTGCCGCGGCGAGCCAGGGCGCGGCGGTCAGCTCGACGGGCGCGGTGAGCTCCGTGACGCTGGTCGCGTCCGCGACGGCCGACCGGGCGCTGGGCTCCGGGTCGAGCGCGACGCCGAGCGCGGAGACGGTCGCGACGACTCCGCTCGCCGCGGCGACGGCGAGCACGACCCACCGGCCGACGCGGCCGACGAGCCCCAGCGCGAGCGCGGCGGCGACGAGCACGAGCGCCGACGCGCTCACCCCCGGCGCCGCCGACGTCCCGGCGACGGCGACCGCGACCTCCGGGTCGAGCGCCGTCGCGCCGGTCGTGCTCAGCCACGTCGGCACGGCCGTCGCGAGGGTCGCGCCGCCGAGCAGGAGCAGGACCCAGATCGCGGTGCGCCGGCTCGGCCCGGCCGGGCGGCTCACGCGAGCCCCCGCAGCCGCGCCGCGACCTGGACGGCCCGGACCGCGGCGGCGGCCTTGTTGCGCGACTCCGCGTACTCGAGCGCGGGCACCGAGTCCGCGACGATGCCGCCGCCCGCCTGGACGCTCGCGCGACCGTCGCGGATCAGCGCGGTCCGGATCGCGATGGCCATGTCCATGTTCCCGTCGAAGTCGAAGTACCCCGCGGTCCCACCGTAGATCCCGCGCGACGCCGGCTCGAGCTCGTCGATGAGGGCGATCGCGCGCGGCTTGGGCGCGCCGGAGAGCGTCCCGGCCGGGAACGTCGCCCGGAAGGCGTCCAGCGCGGTCGCGCCGTCGCGCAGCGTCCCGACGACCGTCGAGCACAGGTGCATGATGTGGCTGAACCGCTTGGTCGCCATGAACTCCACGACCTCGACGGACGTCGGCTCGCACACCTTGACGAGGTCGTTGCGCGACAGGTCCACGAGCATGATGTGCTCGGCGAGCTCCTTCGGGTCCTGCAGGAGCTCCTCGCCCAGCGCGACGTCCTCCTCGGGCGTCGCGCCGCGCGGCCGGGAGCCGGCGATCGGGAACGTCGTGACGCGCCCGTCCTCGACCTTCACGAGCGTCTCGGGGCTGGACCCGACGACCGCGAAGTCCCGCCCGTCCGCGTCCGTGAGCTGGAAGTAGTACATGTACGGGCTCGGGTTGATCGTCCGCAGCGCGCGGTAGACGTCGAGCGGGTCCGCCGGGCAGTCGAGGTCCAGGCGCTGGGACAGCACCACCTGGAACACCTCGCCCTCGCGGATCGCGTCCTTGCCCGCGACGACGGACGCCTCGAACTCCTCGCGCGTCGAGCGGAACTCGAGCGCGGGCTCCGCGGCGTCCGGGGCGAGGACCGACGCGACGTGCGCGCCTCCGGCCACGAGCCGGGCCTGCATCGCGTCCAGCCGCGCGACGGCGTCCGCGTAGGCCTCGTCGACGCGCTCGTCCGTGTCGTCGAAGTTGATCGCGTTGGCGACGAGCCACACGCTGCCCTCCGCGTGGTCGACGACCGCGAGGTCCGTCGCGAGGCACAGCGTGAGCTCGGGCACGCCCAGCTCGTCCGGCGCGTCCGCGGGCAGGGTCGGCTCCCAGTGCCGGATCACGTCCCAGCCGATCGCGCCCGCGAGGCCGCCCGTGAGCGGCGGCAGGCCCTCGACGGCAGGCGTCCGCAGCACGTCGAGCGTCGCCTCCAGCACCGCCACGACGTCGCCCTCGAGCGGGACGCCGGTCGGCACGTCACCGGACCAGACGGCCCGGCCCTCGCGCGCCGTGAGCGTCGCGCGGGACGCGACGCCGACGAACGAGTACCGGGCCCACCGCCCGTCCGACTCGGCGGACTCCAGGACGAACGTCCCCGGCCGGCCCTGCGCCAGCGTGCGGTACAGCCCGACGGGCGTGACGTCGTCGGCGAGCAGGCGCCGGACGACCGGGACCACCCGTCGCGACGTGGCCAGCGCGCGGAAGCCGTCGAGCACGGGCCACGTCGCGCCCCACGCGGGACCGCCCGCGGGGACGGTGGTGGTCTCGGCCGGGTCGACGGTCGCGCTCACTGGTTCTCCTCCTCAGGATCGGGGTCGGGCGTGGTCGAGGGGGCGACGGTGCCGGGCGGCAGGTCGCCGACGACGGCGCCGAGGTCTCCCCCGGCCTCGAAGCACGTGCGCGTGCCGGTGTGGCACGCGGCCCCGACCTGGTGGACGCGCACGAGCAGCGCGTCCCCGTCGCAGTCGAGGGCGACCGAGCGCACGACCTGCACGTGGCCCGACGTGTCGCCCTTGCGCCAGTACTCCTGGCGGGACCGGCTCCAGAACGTCACCCGCCCGGTCGTCAGCGTCCGGTGCAGCGCCTCGTCGTCCATCCAGCCGAGCATGAGCACGTCGCCCGTGTCGTGCTGCTGGACGATCGCGGCGACGAGGCCCGCGTCGTCGCGCTTGAGCCTCGCGGCGATCTCGGGGTCGAGCGCCGTGCGGGTCGGCGTGTCGGTCGTGGGTCCGGTCGTGGAATCGGGCACCCGAGAATCCTGCCAGACGCCGGGCCGCCGCCGGTCCCCCGTCTCGCCCGGCCGGCGTGACGTGGGTCGCCCGGCGGCGGCGCGGGTCAGCGGGTCTGGGAGACCCAGGCGTCGTGCATGCGGGCGTACACGCCGCCCGCTCGGGCGAGGTCGTCGTGGTGGCCGACCTCGACGACGTGGCCCGCGTCCACCACGACCACGAGGTCCGCCGCCTCGGCGGTGGAGAGGCGGTGCGCGATGGTCAGCGTCGAGCGGCCGGCGGTGAGCGAGGCGAGGGCGCGGGCGATGCGGACCTCGGTCGCGGGGTCGACGGCGGACGTCGCCTCGTCGAGGACGAGCAGGTCGGCCTCGGCGAGGTAGGCGCGCACCAGGGCGACGAGCTGCCGCTCCCCGGCGGAGAGCGACTCGCCCCGCTGGCCGACCGGGGAGTCGAGCCCGTCGGGCAGGTCCGCGACCCAGTCGGTGAGCCCGAGCCGTTCGACGGCCGCCTCGATCCGGGCGCGGCGTGCGACGTCGGGCTCGTGCTCGGCGTCGCCGCGCAACCCGTAGGCGACGTTGTCGGCGAGCGTGCCGTCGAAGAGGAAGCCCTCCTGCGGCACGAGCACGACGCGCTCGCGCAGGGACTCGACGGCGAGGTCGCGCAGGTCGGTGCCGTCGAGCAGCACGCGCCCCGCGGTCGGGTCCATGAGCCGGGTGACGAGCTTGGCGATCGTCGTCTTGCCGGACCCGGTGGCCCCGACGACGGCGACCGAGGCCCGGGCCGGGAGATCGAGGTCGACGCCGTGCAGCACCTCGGGCCCGTCCGGGTAGGCGAACCGGACGCCCTCGAGCCGCACGTGGGCGGGCCCGCGCGGGCTGCGCTCGCCGTCGGCGCCCCGGTCGACGACCTCGACCGGCGTCTCCAGCACCGCGAGCACGCGGCGCCACCCGGCGACCGCGTTCTGGAGCTCGTTGAGGATCTCGGTCGCCATCTGCACCGGGCCCGTGAAGAGCTGGACGAGGAAGAGGAACGCGAGGAGCTGCCCGACCGAGACGTCGCCGGCCACGCCGAGGTACGAGCCGACCACGACGACCACGGCCAGCACGAGGTTCGCGACGAGCACGCCGCTCGAGAAGACGACGGCGACGAGCTTCTGCGCCCGGACCATCGCTCGCCGGGTCGCGTCCACGGCGGCGTCGATGCGGCGCGCGGTGCGCGCGCCCGCACCGTACGCGCGGATCGTCTCGGCGCCGACGATCGACTCGGAGATCGCCCCGAGCATGCCGCCGACACGCGCACGCACCTGCGTGTACGCGTCGTTGACGCGGGCCTGCGCGGGGCGCAGGACCAGGAACAGCGGGACGAAGCACGCCCAGACGACGAGCGTGAGCTGCCACGAGTACACGGCCATGAGGACCGTCGCGACGCCGATCTGCAGCACCGAGACGAGCAGCATGATGCCGCCCCACTGCACGAACAGCGAGATGGTGTCGACGTCGCTCGTCACGCGCGAGACGAGCGAGCCGCGCCGTTCCGTGTTCTGCGTGAGGACGGACAGGTCGTGCACGTGCCGGAACGCGCGCACGCGCAGGCCGGCGAGCCCCGCCTCCGTCGACCGGAACAGCCGGACGTTGACGAAGGCCGAGCAGAGGCCCGCGAGGACGATGACGACCGCGGCGACGCCGACGAGCACGGCCACGCGCGTCGTGTCCGGACCGCCGTCGGCGAGCACGCCGGTGTCGACCGTCTGCTGGACGGTCACGGGGACCACGACGCGGCCCAGCGCGGCCGCGACCGCGAGGCCGAGCGTGACCCAGATGCCGTCGAGGATCTGCGGCGAGACCTGGACGCCGCGGCGCAGCGTGGCGAGGACGCCGAGCGAGCTCGCCGAGGCGATGCGGGCGTCGCCCGGGCGGCCCGGCGCGCCGTCGGGCGCGGATGCCGTGGCCGCGGTGTCGGAGCGCTCCGTGGTGGTCGACCGGCTCATTCCTCCAGCGCCCCCGTCTCGACGTGCTGCACGACGTCGTCCTCCTCGATCTCTTCCCGACGCGCGAGGTCGCCCCCGCGCGTCTCCTCGCCGTCCTCGGCCGCCGTCCGCGCGGTGTCGTCGGTGGCGTCCGCGCGCTCCTGCTCGCGCCGCTCCGCCTCGCGGGCGTAGGCCGTCGCGAGCTCGCGGTAGCCCCGGTCGCGCGCGAGGAGCTCGTCGTGCGTCCCGACGTCGACCACGCGGCCGGACTCGACGTGCACGACGACGTCCGCGAGCGCGACGCTCGACATGCGGTAGGCCACCATGACGACGGTCGGGCGGTCGGCCCCGTCGCGGGCGAGGCCCGCGAGGATCTGCTGCTCGACGCGCGGGTCGACCGCGGACGTCGCGTCGTCGAGGACGAGCAGGCGCGGACGACGCACGAGGGCGCGTGCGATGGCGAGCCGCTGGCGCTGGCCGCCGGACAGGTTCGCCCCGCGCTCCCCCAGCGGCGCGTCGAGGCCCTCCGGCAGTCGCGCGACGACGTCGTCGACGCGCGCCAGGCGCAGCGCCTCCCAGACCTGGTCGTCGTCCGGGCCTGCGTCGCCGTCGTCGGCGAGCGTGACGTTCGCCCGCACGGAGTCCTCGAAGACGAAGGCCTGCTGGGCCACGAGGGCGACCTGGGACGTCAGGTCGGCCTCGCGCACGTCCCGCACGTCCGTGGCGTCGAGCAGCACCCGGCCGCGCGTGGGGTCGGAGAGGCGGGCGAGCAGCGACACGAGCGTCGTCTTGCCCGCACCCGTCGGGCCGACGACCGCGACCGTCGTCCCGGGGTCGACCTCGAGGTCGATCCCGTCGAGCAGCGTGATCGCTCGACCGCCCGCGCGGACGTCCACGCCGACGCCCTCGAGGCGGACGCCCAGCCCGGAGCCCCCGCCGGGGAGCCCGCCGGTCCCAGGTCGCAGCACGCCGCCCGCGTCGACGACGCGGCTGATGCGCTCGTACCCGACGAGGGCGCGCGGGAGCTCACCGAGCACCCACCCGAACGCCCGGACGGGGACGGCCATGATCGTGAGGAGGTAGGCGGCGGTGACGATGTCGCCCGCCGCGACGCCGCCCGAGGTGAGCCGGACGGTCCCGACGGCCAGGACGAGGAGCGTGCCGAGCGACGGCAGCAGCTCGATGACCGGGTCGAAGAACGCCCGGACGACGCCGACGCGCACGTTCGCGGCGCGCAGCTCGTCGGTGCGCTCGGCGAAGCGCCGCTCCTCGCGGTCCGCGGTCCCGAGCGACGTGACGAGCAGCGCCGCCTCGAAGCTCTCGTGCGCGACGTCCGAGACCTCGGCCCGGAGCTGCTGCGCGCGCGTGATCGCGGGCGACATGTAGCGCTGGAAGACGATGTTCACGGCGATCGCGAGCGGGATGACGATCAGTGCCGCGCACGCGAGCCACACGTCCACGCGGAACAGCATCACGGCCGCGACGCCGATCATGACGACGACACCGAGCGCGAACGGGAGCGGGTTGAACACGCCCGTCGCCGCCTCGACGTCGGAGTTCGCGTTGGACAGGAGCTGCCCGGCGGGGTGCGAGCGGTGCCACGACATGGGCAGCCGCAGGTACTGGCGCGTCACCGCGGTGCGGTGCCGCGCCTGGAGCGCGGCGTACCCGTTGCCCGCGAAGATGCGGCGCGCGGCCACGCTCGCCGCGAGGGAGACCGCGATGCCGGCGAGGACGAGACCCGCGACCCAGATGCGGCCCCGCGCGGCCTCGTCGCCCGCGATCGCGGGGACGACGACCTCGTCGGTCGCGGTGCCGATCGCGCTGCTCACGGCGACGGTGAGCGCGCCGAAGAGCGCGGACGACCCGATCGCGAGGGCGTAGGTGCGCGGCTCGTCGCGGATGCCGCGGCCCATGAGGGCCAGCGACCGGCGCACCCGCGACCCGGTCAGGGCGTGCGGGCGCCGGACGCTCGGCTCGTCGGGGAGCAGGTCCCGGGGCGGGTCGGGCCGGTCCGTCGGGGCCGGCAGGTCGGTCGGGGCGGGCGGGGCGTCGGCGCCGGTGGGGCGCGTCCTGCTGCCGGGCACGGGACGGTCCTCGTCTTTCGTTCAGGGGTTGCACGATCTTCTCATGCGCCCCTGACACGCCCCGACGGAGCTCTGCCGACGGGCGACGACGGAGCCGGACCTCCGCCCTGCCCGAGGGTGGCTCAGCGCACCTCGACGCCCTGCGCGCGCATCGCGTCCTTGACCTGGGCGACCGTCAGGGCACCGAAGTGGAAGACGCTCGCGGCCAGCACCGCGTCGGCCCCGGCGCGCGCGGCGGCCACGAAGTGCTCGGGCGTCCCCGCCCCGCCGCTCGCGACGAGCGGGACCCGGACCTCGGAGCGCACCGCCGCGAGCATCTCGAGGTCGAAGCCCGCGGTCGTCCCGTCGGCGTCCATCGAGTTGAGGAGGATCTCGCCCGCCCCGAGCCCCGCAGCGCGCGCGGCCCACTCCACGGCGTCGATCCCGGTCCCCCGACGCCCGCCGTGGGTCGTGACCTCGTAGCCGGAGTCGGTGCGCACGTCGCCCGTCGTGCGCCGCGCGTCGACGGACAGGACCAGCACCTGGCTGCCGAAGCGGTCCGCGATCTCGGCGATGAGCTCCGGGCGGGCGATCGCGGCCGTGTTCACGCCGACCTTGTCCGCTCCCGCGCGCAGGAGGCGGTCCACGTCCTCCGCCGAGCGCACGCCGCCGCCGACGGTGAGCGGCACGAAGACCTGCTCCGCGGTGCGCCGCACGACGTCGTACGTCGTCTCGCGGTTCCCCGACGACGCCGAGACGTCGAGGAACGTCAGCTCGTCCGCGCCCTCGGCGTCGTACCGCGAGGCGAGCTCCACGGGGTCGCCCGCGTCCCGCAGGTTCTCGAAGTTGACGCCCTTGACGACGCGCCCCGCGTCGACGTCGAGGCACGGGATCACGCGGATCGCGACGGTCATGAGGACTCTCCTTGGTCGGCCGGCGCGTCGCCGGTCGTGTCGGTACCGGCGCCGTCGGTGCCGCCCTCGGCGGCCTCCTCGGCGGTCACCGGGAACTGGGCGTCGAGGATGTCCACGACGTAGACGAGCGTCTCGCCCGCGAGCGGGTTGGCCGTCTCGCCGTAGGCGAGGTCCGGCGGCACGACGAGCAGCACCTGGCTCCCCACGGACTGCTCCAGGAGGCCCTGCTCCCACCCCTCGATCACCTCGCCGATCCCGATCATGATCGACAGGGGCGCGGTGTCGTCGGTCCAGGTCGTGTCGAAGACCCCGCCGTCGGACCAGCGCACGCCCGTGTAGCGGACCGTGACGACCTGGCCGACCTCGACCTGGCGGCCGTCGCCGCGGATCAGCGGCTGCACGACGAGCCCGCCCGGCGCGGCCGTGTCGGGCGGGATCGCGACGCTCGGCGCGCCGTCCTCGGCGAGCGTGACGGTCGGCAGGCCCTCGACCGGCGCGACCGCCTCGCCCGACGCCCGGGTCGGGAGCACGTCCACGACCAGCGCGACGGGGACGCCGTCGTCCTCCTCGAGCCGCAGGAGGCGCGCGCCCACCCTCTGGCCGCGTAGGAGGTCGCGCAGGTCCCGCCCGACCGACTCGTCCGTCAGCGTGCGCCAGCGCGGCGCGTCGGTGTAGGTGTTCTGGAGCACCGTTCCGTCGCTGACGTCCTGCGCGTACAGGTTGAGCAGGAGCGGACCGCCGTCGACGAGCTCGGCGCCGGCGCCCGGCCACACCACCTCCGAGGACGCCTCCGGCACGTCGAGCGGGGCGCGGTACTGCAGCTCCGGGGGCGCGCCGGAGGACCCGACGACCGTGAGGTCGGTGTTCAGCGGGGTCGGCGTCGCGTCCTCGGGCTCGGTGCAGGCGGCGAGGGCGAGCGACGCGACGAGCCCCACGAGCAGTGCGAGCGCCCCCCGGGCTCCGGGCGCACGACGACGAGCGGACCGGAGGCCCGGCACGGGGCGCCCGGTCGGAGGAACCAGGTTCGTCACATCACGTCCCGCATCACATCGACTCGATGAGGCGCTCCACGCGCTCGTCGACGTTCCGGAACGGGTCCTTGCACAGGACCGTGCGCTGCGCCTGGTCGTTGAGCTTGAGGTGCACCCAGTCGACCGTGTAGTCCCGGCGTGCCTCCTGGGCGGCGCGCACGAAGTCGCCGCGCAGCTTGGCGCGCGTCGTCTGCGGCGGGACCGCCGTCGACTCGAAGACCTCGAGGTCCGTCGTGACGCGCTCGACCATCCCGCGCGCGGCCAGGAGGTTGTACAGCCCCTCGGTCCGCGAGATGTCGTGGTACGCGAGGTCCAGGCGCGCGATCCGCGGGTCGTCGAGCTCGAGCCCGTGCTTGGCCTGGTACCGCTGGATCAGCCGGTACTTGATGACCCAGTCGAGCTCGCGGTCGACCAGCGAGAGGTCGCCCGTCTCCAGGGCGCGCAGCCCTCGCTCCCACAGGTCGAGGACCTGCTTGACGACCGGCGTGGGCGAGACGTCCTGCTCGACGAACTCCTTCACCCGCTGCAGGTACTCGCCCTGCAGGTCGATCGCGGTGACGGTCCGTCCGCTCGCGAGCTGGACCGGCTGCTTGCCGGTCATGTCGTGGCTGATCTCGCGGATCGACCGGATCGGGTTCTCGAGCGCGAGGTCGCGCATGGGCACGCCCGCCTCGACCATGCGCAGGATGAGGTCGGTCGTGCCGACCTTGAGCATCGTCGTCGTCTCCGCCATGGACGAGTCGCCGACGATGACGTGCAGCCGCCGGTAGCTCTCGGCGTCGGCGTGCGGCTCGTCGCGCGTGTTGATGATCGGGCGGGACCGGGTCGTCGCGCTGGAGACCGCCTCCCAGATGTGGTCGGCGCGCTGCGACAGGCAGTACACCGCGCCGCGCGGCGTCGTGAGGACCTTGCCCGCGCCCGTGAGCACCTGGCGGGTGATGAGGAACGGGACGAGCACGTCCGACAGGCGCGAGAAGTCGCCCTGGCGCCGCACGAGGTAGTTCTCGTGGCACCCGTACGAGTTCCCCGCGGAGTCGGTGTTGTTCTTGAACAGGTGGATGCGGCCCGGCAGGCCCTCGTGCTCGAGGCGCTGCTGCGCGTCCGCGACGAGACCCTCCAGGATCCGCTCCCCGCCGCGGTCGTACGCGACGAGCTGGTGCACGTCGTCGCACTCCGCCGTCGCGTACTCGGGGTGCGAGCCGACGTCGAGGTACAGGCGCGACCCGTTGCGCAGGAAGACGTTCGACGACCGGCCCCACGCCACCACCTTGCGGAACAGGTAGCGTGCCACCTCGTCCGCCGACAGCCCGCGGCCGTCGTCGGACGCGCACGTCACGCCGTACTCCGTCTCCAGCCCGAAGATCCTGCGGTCCATGCGGTCCTACCCCTCGTCCGTCGCGGCACCGGTGTCGGTCGCGTCGTCCGCGAGCAGGTCCTCGAGGGCCTGCCCGGACAGCCGCCGGAAGGCGCGTCGCGGGCGCGTGCGGTCCAGGACGGCCACCTCGAGCTGGGCGGCCGGGATGGTCCGCACCTCCTCGCCGTCGCCGCCCGACCCGAGCGCGCGCACGGCGAGGCGCAGGACCTCGGCCAGCCCCAGACCCGGCTGCCACGCGTCCTGGAGCACGCGGCCGAGCTGGTCGGCCTGCCCGCCCATGACGACGACGCCCTGCTCGTCCGCGACCGACCCGTCGTAGGAGATCCGGTAGAGCTGGTCCTGCGCCGCGGTCCGGCCGACCTCCGCGACGACGAGCTCGACCTCGAGCGGCTTGGACTCCGTGGTGAACACCGTGCCCAGGGTCTGGGCGTAGGCGTTCGCGAGACCGCGGGCGTTGACGTCGGTGCGGTCGTACGAGTAGCCGCGCAGGTCCGCGTAGCGCACCCCCGCGACCCGCAGGTTCTCGAACTCGTTGTACTTGCCCACCGCGGCGAACGCGATGCGGTCGTAGATCTCCGAGATCTTGTGCAGCGCGCGCGACGGGTTCTCCGTGGCGAACGCGATCCCGTCCTCGTAGGCGAGGACCACGACGGACCGGCCGCGCGCGATGCCCTTGCGCGCGAAGTCCGCCCGGTCCTTCATGAGCTGCTCGGGCGAGACGTAGAAGGGCATGTTCACTCGGCGTCACCTCCCGACGCGGGGCCCTGCGACAGGTCGTGCGGCTGGTCGTGCGGGACGGACTCGGCGTTCGTCGCCGCGGGGCCGCGGCGCGGCACGCCCGTGCCCGACCGCTCGGCCACGATCTGCTCGACGACGGCGGCGAGCTCGTCGTCCGGGACGCGCTCGTAGCCGTCCCGGGTCACGACCGCGACGACGGGCCAGATCCGGCGCACCGGGTCGGGACCGCCCGTGGCGGAGTCGTCGTCCGCCGCGTCGTACAGGGCCTCGACCGCCACGCGCACGGACGCGTCCCGGTCGAGCTCGGTGCGCCAGAGCTTCTTCAGCGAGCTCCGCGCGAACACCGAACCGGAGCCCACCGAGTGGTAGGCGCGCTCCTCGTACCGGCCGCCGGTCACGTCGTAGGAGAAGATGCGGCCCGTGGCCCGGTCGAGGTCGAACCCGGCGAACAGCGGGACCACGGCGAGGCCCTGCATCGCGAGGCCGAGGTTCTGCCGGATCATCGTGGACAGCCGGTTCGCCTTGCCGTCCAGCGAGAGCAGGGTGCCCTCGATCTTCTCGTAGTGCTCGAGCTCGAGCTGGAACAGGCGCACGAGCTCGACCGCGATGCCCGCCGTCCCCGCGATCCCGACCGCCGAGAACTCGTCCGCGGGGAAGACCTTCTCGATCTCACGGTTCGCGATCATCGAACCCATCGTCGCGCGACGGTCGCCCGCCATCACGACGCCGCCCGCGACGCCCTCCGCGCCGAACGTGAGCGCCACGATCGTCGTCGCGTGCGGCGCGTCGGGCGCCGCGCCCCCGGACGTGTGCCCGGCGGTGCGGTGCGACGGCAGCAGGTCGGGGGCGTGCCCGGACAGGAAGTCCAGGAAGGACGACGACCCGGGGGTCGTGAAGGCGTCGGGCAGGCGCCCTGGCTGGTCCGTGCTCATCGGGTTGCCGTCACCCTTCCTACTCGCCGCCCTTCTGGACGAAGCCCCGGACGAAGGACTCCGCGTTCGTCTCCAGCACCTCGTCGATCTCCTCGAGGAGCGCGTCGACCTCCGCGTCGCGCGACTGCGCCTGCGGCGCGACCGGGACCTCGGGGCCCTCGGGCTCGTCGTCGGGACGCCGGTCCTCGTGCGACGCGTGGGTGCGTTCGGTACCCGCCATGGCTGCCTCCTCGTCCGTCGGCCCGGTGCCGCGCCGACGCTCTGTCCGTTCCAACCCGGTCGGGGCTCGCGCCCTTCCCGGCCCTGCTCGCACGCGGCGCCCGTTCCGCGAGGGGCGGGGCGCCGTCGTACGTCCAGCCTAGTCGCCGCCGCTCACGACGGGCCTGCCAGACCCGCCAGGAGCGCCGCCGCGTCCGGGCTCGCGTCGAGCAGCGCGCCGATGTGCGCGCGCGTCCCTCGCAGCGGGTCCATCATCGGGACCCGCTGGAGCGACGGTGCCCCCTGGACGTCGAAGATCACCGAGTCCCAGCTCGCGGCCGAGACCTGGTCGCCGTAGCGGGCCATCACCTCGCCGCGGAAGTACGCGCGCGTGTCCTCCGGGGCGTGGTGCACGGCGGCGCCGACCTCGCGCTCGGTGACGACCCGGTCGACCGCGCCCGCCGCGAGGAGCCGGTGGTAGATGCCGCGCTCCGGGCGCACGTCCGACCACTGGAGGTCCATCGCCGCGAGCCGCGGGTGGCCCCAGTCGATCCCGTCGCGTTCCCGCAGCCGGTCGAGGAGCCGCAGCTTGGCGACCCACTCGACGTCGCGCGCGCACGCGGCACGGTCCGTCCTCAGGCGCTCGAGCACGGAGGCCCACCGCGCGAGCACGTCGCGCGTGGGCGCGTCGACGCCGTCGGTGCCGGCGAGCAGCTCCGCCGCCTGCGTCGCCACGTCGAGGTACTCGCGCTGGACCTCCAGCGCCGTCAGCTCGCGCCCGTCGGCGAGGGTGAGCCGACGCGTGAGGTCCAGGTCGCGGCTGACCCGCTGCACGTCGGCCACCGGGTCCGCCAGCCGCAGGCCCGCGAGCCGCGACCGCACCTGCGGCCCCAGCTCCTCCAGGTGCTCGACGACGAACAGCACGAGCGACGTCGTCCCCGTCTTGAGGTAGGTCGCGGTCTCGAGCATGTTCGCGTCGCCGATGATGAGGTGCAGCCGGCGCCAGCGCTGCCGGTCGGCGTGCGGCTCGTCGCGCGTGTTGACGATCGGGCGGCGCAGCGTCGTCTCCAGCCCGACCTCGGCCTCGACGTAGTCCGCGCGCTGGGAGATCTGGAACCCGTGCTCCTCGCCCGTGGGGCCGAGGCCGACGCGTCCCGAGCCGGCGAACACCTGCCGGGTCACGAGGAACGGCGTGAGCATCTCCACGAGCACCCCGAACGGGACGTCGCGGTCCACGAGGAAGTTCTCGTGCGTGCCGTAGCTCGCACCCTTGCCGTCGACGTTGTTCTTGTAGAGCACGACGGACCCGCCGGGCACCTGGTCCAGCTCGCGCGACGCCGCGAGCATGACGCGCTCCCCCGCCACGTCCCAGCACACGACGTCGTGCGGCACCGTGACCTCGGGCGAGGAGTACTCCGGGTGCGCGTGGTCGACGTACAGCCGGGCACCGTTCGTGAGGATGACGTTCGCGGCGCTCGGGTCGTCGTACTCCTCCGTCGTCGGCCGTGCGACCTCCTGGAGCGAGCCCTCGGCCGCCCCGCCCCCGGCGGGCTCCGCCACGGGCCCCGAGGGCGCGGGCCGGGTCGGGTCGTCGGTGAGCAGCGACGGGTGCGCCGACGCGCGCGGCACGTGGAACCCCCGTGCGTCCTGCAGCGGGTCCTCGTCGTCGTAGTCCCACCGGGCCCGGCCGCGGGCGCCGTCGCTCCGCGCGGCGAGCGCCCGGTAGGTCGTGACGACCTGGCTCGACAGGAGCATCGGGTTCGCCATCGGCTTCCCCGGCTGCAGGACGCCGTACTCGGTCTCGATCCCCATGACCCGTCGCACGCTCACGCGCTCACCCTATGTCGGTCCTCCGACGGCGCGCGGACCGTGTCCACCGACGACGGCCCCCTCCCACGCAGCGGCGAGACCCCGCCGGTGCGACGGCCCGCGCGAGCAGGTCGCCGACCCGACGGGGTCTCGGGGTGTCGGTCGGGCGGTCCTACAGGTACTGGCCGGTGTTGGTGACCGTGTCGATGGTGCGCGGGGAGCCGCCCTCGCCCTTCTTCTGGACGATCGTGCGGATGAAGACGATGCGCTCGCCCTTCTTGCCGCTGATGCGCGCCCAGTCGTCGGGGTTGGTCGTGTTGGGCAGGTCCTCGTTCTCCTTGAACTCGTCCACGCACGCGGCGAGCAGGTGGTCGACGCGGATGCCGCGCTGGCCCGTGGCGAGGAAGTCCTTGATCGCGGACTTCTTGGCCCGGTCGACGACGTTCTGGATCATCGCGCCCGAGTTGAAGTCCTTGAAGTAGAGGACCTCCTTGTCGCCGCTCGCGTAGGTGACCTCGAGGAACTGGTTCTCGTCCTCCTCGGAGTACATCCGCTCGACCACCGACCGGATCATCGCGTCGAGCGCCTCGCGCTGGTTGCCGCCGTGCTCGGCGAGGTCCGCGGCGTGGATCGGCAGGTCCTCGGTGAGGTACTTGGCGAAGATCTCCTTGGCGCCCTCGGCGTCCGGCCGCTCGATCTTGATCTTCACGTCGAGGCGACCGGGCCGCAGGATCGCGGGGTCGATCATGTCCTCGCGGTTCGACGCGCCGATGACGATGACGTTGTCGAGCCGCTCGACGCCGTCGATCTCGGCGAGGAGCTGGGGCACGATCGTCGTCTCGACGTCGGACGACAGACCGGTGCCGCGCGTGCGGAACAGCGACTCCATCTCGTCGAAGAACACGACGACCGGGGTGCCCTGGGACGCCTTCTCCCGGGCGCGGGCGAAGATCAGGCGGATGTGCCGCTCGGTCTCGCCCACGTACTTGTTGAGGAGCTCGGGACCCTTGACGTTGAGGAAGTAGCTGCGCGCCGCGCCCGACCCGGCCTCGACCTGCTCCCCTCGCGCCCGCGCGACGGTGTGCGCGAGCGAGTTCGCGACGGCCTTGGCGATGAGCGTCTTGCCGCACCCGGGCGGGCCGTACAGGAGGACGCCCTTGGGCGGGTGCAGCCCGTGCTCACGGAACAGGTCGGGGTGCGTGAACGGCAGCTCGACGGCGTCGCGGATCTGCTCGATCTGCGGGCCGAGGCCGCCGATGTCCTCGTACTCGATGTCCGGGACCTCCTCGAGGACGAGCTCCTCGACCTCGGACTTGGGGATCACCTCGAACACGAACCCGCTGCGCGTGTCGATGGTCAGCGAGTCGCCGACGCGGAGCGACGCGTGCGCGACCGAGCCCGCGAGGCGCACGACGCGCTCCTCGTCGGCGCGCCCCACGACGAGCACGCGGTCGGCGTCGAGGATCTCCTTGGCGGTGACGATCTCGCCCGTGCGCTCGTACCCGCCGGCCGCGACGACGGTCATCGCCTCGTTGAGCTTGACCTCCTGGCCGGGGCGCAGCCGCTCCACGTCGAGGCTCGGGCTCGCCCCGACGTGCATCTTGCGCCCGGCGGCGGACACGTCGACCGACCCGTCCGGGTGCGCGGCGAGGAACACCGCGTACGTGCCGGGGGGCTTGGCGAGGTCGTCGATCTGCCGCTTGAGGTCGAGGATCTGGTCGCGCGCGGCCCGGAGGGCCTCGGCGAGCCTCTCGTTCTTCGCGGACAGCAGCGCGAGCTCGCGCGCGCTGCTCTGCGGGGCCTCGTCGCTACGGCCGAATGTCTCGCTCATGGGGTGTCCCCTCTCGCCGGCGGCTCGCCCGACCGCGTGGTGGACGGCGGACGACGGACCCGCGGGAGGACCCGTGCCGACCACCGTCCGGCGGTCGGGTGACGACCTTAGGCACAATTCTCGCCCGAGCACACCGACGACACCCAGGGTGAGACGACCGGGTCCCGATCGTTACCGGACCGTCACGGCCCCGACACCTCGGCCGGGTGCTCGCCCTGCTCGGCGTCGTGGCCGGGGACCCGATCCGCGCCGCGGGCCTCGGGCTGCTCCGGCCCCTGTCCGACGTCGCGACGCACGCGGCGGATCTTCTTCTCCGACACCGGACGCTCACCGAGCTCCTCGGGCGACCACTGCTCGGCGTCGGTCGGGTAGGCGCCCTTGGCCGGGCGGCGCTTGCGCTCCGGCGGCGCGACGCCGTCGGCCAGACGGCGCGCGGTGAGCAGGAAGCCCGTGTGCCCGATCATCCGGTGCTGCGGGCGCACCGCGAGGCCCTCCAGGTGCCAGCCCCGCACCATGGACTCCCACGCGACCGGCTCGGCGTAGCGCCCGTCGGCGCGCAGGTCCTCCGCGAGGCGCGAGAGCTGGGTCGTCGTGGCGACGTAGCACACCAGCACGCCGCCGGGGACGAGCGCACGGGCGACGACGTCGAGGTTCTCCCACGGCGCGAGCATGTCGAGGACGACGCGGTCGACCGTGCCGTCCTCGGTGACGGTCGGCAGCACGTCGGCGAGGTCGCCCACGGAGAGCGTCCAGGCGGGGTGCGCGCCGCCGAAGAAGGTCTCGACGTTGCCGCGCGCGATGGCCGCGAAGTCCTCGCGACGCTCGATCGAGTGCAGCTCGCCCGCGTCGCCGACCGCACGCAGGAGCGACATCGTCAGCGCGCCCGATCCGACGCCCGCCTCGACGACGCGCGCGCCGGGGAAGATGTCCGCCATCGCGACGATCTGCCCCGCGTCCTTGGGGTAGACGACCGCGGCACCGCGCGGCATGGACAGCACGTAGTCCGCGAGCAGCGGGCGCAGCGCGAGGTACTCGATCTCGGCCGTGTTGCGGACGACGCTCCCCTCGGGCTGCCCGATGAGGTCGTCGTGCCGCAGGTAGCCCTTGTGCGTGTGGAACGTCGCGCCCGGCGCGAGGGTGATGGTGTGCAGGCGCCCGCGCGGGTCGGTGAGCTGGACCTTGTCCCCCACGCGCAGGGGACCGCGGCGCTCGTCGGCGCCCGTCGCGCCGGGGCGGTCCGGTGCGTCCGCCGCGGGCGCGGCGGTGTCCTCCGGTCCGGAGGGCGTCGTCTGGGGGCCGGGCGTGGCGGCGGGCTCGGAGGTCACGGGCGACCATCCTACGGGCCGGACGCGGTCAGCGACCGCGCTGCGCGTCCCGCAGCGCCGCCACGACCCGCGCGACCTCGAGCGCCCCGACGACGCGGCCGCCGTCGGTCACGACGACGACGGCGGCCTCGCGCCCGACGCGCGCCAGGGCGGCGAGCATGTCCTGGCCCTGGAGGTGCGCGTCGATCGTCGCCCCCGGGGGCAGCGGCACGGCGACGGCCCCCACGGGCGTGGTCTCGGCGGCGTCCGGCGGCACGGCGGCGGCGGCCGTGGGGTCTGCGTACCCCACGGGCAGCCCCGCCCCGTCGACGAGCACCGCGAGGACGTGCGGCCCGCCCGCGAGCGCCACCGACCGCCCCACCGCCCCGACCGTCGCCGTGGAGGGCACGGCGACCGCGGGCCGTGCGAGGCCGCGCACGGAGAGCCCCGAGACCGCCTCGCGCGCACGTCCCGCGGCGATCGCCTGCCCGGCACCGCTCCAGAGGAACGCACCGATGAGCGCCGCCCACGCGACGGTCCAGAGGTCGGGCTGGCGGCCGAGCGTCAGCGGCCAGACGAGGGCCCACGCGACGACGCCGACGGCGACCGCGCGCCCGACCCAGCCCGCCGCGACCGTGCCGCGGGTGCGCGAGCCCGTCGCGGCCCACACGGCCGACTCGAGGATCTGCCCGCCGTCGAGCGGCAGCCCCGGCAGGAGGTTGAAGAACCCGACGAACGCGTTGGAGAACGCCCCGGCGTAGAGGAGCAGCGCGGGCACGGAGAACGTCGGCTGCGCCTGGAACGTCACCCAGAACACGACCGCGAGCGCCAGGTTGGTCAGCGGCCCGACCACGGAGATGAGGAAGCCGTCGAGCGGGCGGGCGGACGTCCCCGAGTACGCGGTGTGCCCGCCCCACAGCGTGACGGCGAGCTCGGTGACGTGCTGCCCGCGGGCCCGCGCGACGAGCGCGTGCGCCACCTCGTGCAGGAACACGGAGGCGAACAGCAGGAGCACGAACGCGAACGACACGAGGTACACCTCGTTGCCCAGGTGCGGCGCGAGCCGGCGCACCGTGGGGACGAACAGCACGGTGAGGATCGCGGCGGCGAGGAACCACGACGGCGTGAGGATGACCGGTGCGCCGACGATGCGGCCGATGACCCAGCCCTTCGTGCGCGGGCCGACCGGTGCGGGCGTGCGGGGGGCGCTGGGCTGGGGTCCGTCCACCCGGAGAGCCTATGCGTTCCGCGCGCCGACCCGGACGTCGGGCGAGCGGCGGGTGCGATGATCGGGCCGTGCACGCTCACGACGACGACCAGGTCGAGGTCCCGCTGACCGGAGGGAACGTCAACGCCGTGGTGCGCGTCGGCGACACCGTGCGGCGGACGGCCGGTCCGTGGACGCCGACGGTCCACGCGCTCCTCGCCTGGGTCCGCGCCCAGGGGATCTCCGTGGCCCCCGCGCCGCTCGGCCGCGACGCGGCCGGGCGCGAGGTGCTGACCTGGACCGAGGGCGAGGTCGGCGGCTGGCCGCTCCCGGACTGGCTCTGGGACCGCGCGACGCTCCGCCAGTCGGGCGCGATGCTGCGGGCGTGGCACGACGCGACCGTCGGCTTCGCGCTCGCCGGGGCGGTGTGGCGCTCACCCGTGCGCGAGCCGGCGGAGGTCGTGTGCCTCAACGACGCCGCGCCGTACAACATGGTCCGCGCGGGGGGCGCCCTCGTCGGGTTCATCGACGTCGACATGGCGTCGCCAGGGCCCCGGGTCTGGGACGTCGCCTATCTCGCCTACCGGTTGTGCGGCTGGTGCGAGGACATGCCGGCCCCGCCCGGGCTCGCGCCCGAGGAGCGGCTCGCCGAGCTGCTCGTCGGCTACGGCCACGACCGCGCGCCTCGTCCCGACGACGTGCTGTCGACGATGCACGACCGTCTCCTCGACCTCGCCGGCTGGACGGACGCGCACGCCCGGGACACCGCTCGGCCGGACCTCCACGACCACGCGGCGCTGTACCGCCGGGACGCGGCACGCCTCGCGCGAGGCTAGGCGGCGTCGTCGTCCATGAGGTCGACGACCTCGCCGGAGACGAGCCGGGCGAGCAGGCCGAGGTCGACGAGCTCGAGCGACGGCGTCCGGCTCAGGCCGGGCGCGGGCAGGACGGGGACCACGGCTTCCACGCCGAGCGTCGCCGCGCCGGCCGCGCGGGCCGAGGCGATGCCGGCAGGCGAGTCCTCGATCGCGACGCAGCGCGCGACGTCGACGCCGAGGCGCTCGGCCGCGAGCAGGTACGGCTCGGGGTCGGGCTTGCCGCGCTCGACCTCGTCCCCGCACACGAGCACCTGGAACGCGTCGTCCGGCGCGAGCTCCGCGACGGGCGCGGCGAGCTCGCGGTAGGACATCGTGACGAGCGCGCACGGCACGCCGGCCTCGCGCAGCGCCGTGAGCAGCTCGCGCGCGCCGGGCTGCCACGGGACCTCGGCCCGCACCTGCTCGATGACCCGGCCCAGGAGGAACGCGACGATCTCGTCGACCGGCAGGTCGACGCCCCCGCGGTCCCGGATGATCCGCGCGGACTCGCGCAGCGGGTTCCCCACGAGCGACATGGCGTCCTCGTGCGTCCACGTGCCCCCGTGCGCCTCGACGAGCTCGTGCTCCGCCGCGATCCAGTACGGCTCGGTGTCGACGAGCGTCCCGTCCATGTCCCACAGGACGGCCTGCGGCAGGACGGGATCGGTGGACGGGCGCGGGGACGTCACGGCATGGCTCCAAGGACGAGGGGTGGGGGTCCGGGCGGGGCACGACGCGGTGCACCCGGTCCCTCCACCCTACGTGCGGCTACGCCACGCGCGAACCCGCTCCGCCGTCGTCGGGCCCGGCCGCATAGGCTGGGGCGATGACCGAGAACGCGACCGAGGGCACCCGGCAGACCGTGATGATCGCGGCGTTCGAGGGCTGGAACGACGCGGGGAGCGCCGCCACGGCCGCGCTCCAGCACCTGCACGAGGTGTGGGGCGCCGAGGACGTCGACGAGCTCGACCCGGAGGAGTACCACGACTTCCAGGTGAACCGCCCCGTCGTGACGACCGACGACGACGGGCTCCGGGAGATCACGTGGCCGACGACGACGATCGCGTCCGCGACCCTGTCGCCCGGCGGGCGGCGGGTCGTGCTCGTGCACGGCATCGAGCCGTCCATGCGGTGGCGCCGGTACTGCCGCGAGCTGCTCGACATCGCGGAGGAGCACGACGTGCGCACGGTCGTCACGCTCGGCGCGCTGCTCGCCGACGTCCCGCACACGCGGCCCATCCCCATGACGGCGACGTCGGAGAGCGTCGGGCTCCAGGCGGTGCTCGACGTCGAGCCGAGCACGTACGAGGGGCCGACGGGCATCGTCGGGGTGCTCCAGCACGCCGCCGCCGAGCGGGGCCTGCAGTCGGTGTCGCTGTGGGCGGCCGTGCCGCACTACGTGGCGCACCCGCCGTCGCCCAAGGCGACGCTCGCGATCCTCGCGCGCATCGAGGAGCTCCTCTCGGAGCCGATCCCCCTCGGGGACCTGCCCGAGGACGCCGAGGCCTGGCAGCACGGCGTCGACGAGCTCGCCGCGGAGGACGCCGAGATCGCGGAGTACGTCCAGCAGCTCGAGGAGGCGAAGGACACCGCTGAGCTGCCCGAGGCGAGCGGCGAGGCGATCGCGCGCGAGTTCGAGCGCTACCTGCGCCGTCGCGACCGCGGCAACCCGGGCAAGGGACCGACGGTCTGACGCCTCCCCGCCGCCGCGGGCGTGCGGCGGCGCGTCAGAGGCGCACGCCGAGCAGCGCGTTGACCGCGCGGGCGACCACGCCGGGCGCGCCCTCGTCGTCGCCGGACGTGTCGCGCCCGGGACGCAGCGACTCCGCGGCCCACGCGTCGACGGCCGCGAGCGCCGCGGGCGCGTCCAGGTCGTCGGCGAGCGCGGCGCGCACGGCGCCGAGCGTCGCGGTGGCGTCGGGACCGCCGTTGCCGGAGACGGCGTCGCGCCACGTCTCCAGGCGGCGCACCCCCGCGGGCAGGTCGTCGTCGGTCCACTCCCACTCGCCGCGGTAGTGGTGCGCGAGCAGCGCGAGGCGGATCGCCATGGGGTCGACGCCCGTGGCCCGCAGCTTCGAGACGAGCACGAGGTTGCCGCGCGACTTGCTCATCTTCTCGCCCTCGTACGCGACGAGGCCGGCGTGGACGTGGGCGCGGGGCGCGCCGCCGCCCGAGAGCATGCGGTCGTGCGAGGACGACATCTCGTGGTGCGGGAACAGCAGGTCCGCTCCCCCGCCCTGCACGTCGAACGGCAGGCCGAGGCCGTCGCGCGAGATGACGGCGCACTCGACGTGCCAGCCGGGCCGCCCGGTGCCGAGCGCGCCACCGTCCCATGCGGGCTCGCCCGGGCGCTCGCGGCGCCACAGGAGCGGGTCGAGCGCGTCCTTCTTGCCCTCGCGGTCGGGGTCGCCCCCGCGCTCGGCGAAGAGGTGCTGCATGACGTCGCGCGCGAGGCGCGAGACGGAGCCGAACGCAGGGTCGGCCGAGAGGTCGGCGTAGACGTCACCGAGGCCCGGGTCGGTCCCGCCCGCCCCGGGCTCGACCGGCACGCGGTAGGCGAGCCCGGCGTCGAGGAGCTGCGTGACCGCCTCGACGACGGCGGGGATCGTCTCGACCGCGCCCTCGTAGACGTCCGGCGGGACGACGCCGAGCGCCGTCATGTCCTCGGCGAAGAGCGCCGTCTGGTCGACGGCGAGCGCGCGCCAGTCGACGCCCGTCGCGGCGGCGCGCTCGAGGAGCGGGTCGTCGACGTCGGTGACGTTCGACGCGTACCGCACGCGCTGGCCGGCGTCCGTCCACGCCCGCACGAGCAGGTCGAACGCGACGTAGGTGGCCGCGTGGCCGATGTGGGTCGCGTCGTACGGCGTGATGCCGCACACGTAGAGGGTCGCGTCCTCGCCCGAGGCCGCGACGACGAGCTCGCGGGTCGTCGAGTCGTGCACCCGGACCGGGAGGCCTCGTCCGGGGAGCTCGGGGATCTGCGGGGCGGGCCAGCTGTGCACGCGTCAACCTTAGCCGTCGGGACGTCGGCGCCGGACCGTCGTCCGGAAGGCGGGCGCCGCGCGCACGGGACACGGACGGCACGCCGCTGCCCGCACCGACGGCGAACCCGCGCGACCGGGCAGGGCCACGCCGGGCGCGGGACAATGCGGACGTGACGAAGCCCACCGACCCGCGCGTCGACGCCGCGCGAGGCCCCCTGCTCCCCGGCGCCACCGTCCTGGCGGCGTGGACCGTGGACCCGGGTGCGGCCGGGGTGCGCGAGGTCGACCCCGGCACGCTCGGGGACGCGCGCGCCGGGGACGACCCGGCCCGCGACCACGAGGGCGGTGACCATGACGGGGGCGAAGGCCGGACCCCGCGTGGCCCGGCGACGTGGGCGCGGGTCGCCGACCTCGACGCCGTGCTCGACGCCGCGGCCCGCGTCTCCACGAGCCCGGGACCGACGCGCCACGAGCTGTCCCGGCACGCGCACCACCCGCTGGCGCACGTGCGCCGCCTCGCGCCCGACTGGCTCCTGCTCGTCACGCCGACGGCGTGGTTCACCGAGGCGGACCGCCAGGTGCGCACCGGCCAGTTCGCCGCGCTGCTCGGACCGGGCACCGTCGTCACCGCCGAGGAGGGGGACGCCGGCGTGCACGCGACCATGCTCGACAAGCTCGCCGCCCCGGGGGACCCGCGGGGCACGCCCGTCCAGCGGATCGTGTCGGCCGCCGTCCTGGCGATCGTGGGCGGGGCGTCGCAGGTCGAGCTCGGCCTGGGGGACGCGGTCGCGGACACGGAGCGGGTCGTGTTCGACCAGCAGCGCGAGGACCCGGTCGAGCGCATCTACGACCTCAAGCGCGAGATCACCGAGGCGCGGCGCGCGCTCATGCCCGTCTCGGCGGAGCTGCCCGAGCTGCTCGACCCCGACGTCCCGGACCACCTCGCGGTGAACCGGCGCATGCTCGAGCGCGTGGTGACGACCGTCGAGCGGATCGACCGCCACCTCGACGCGCACGACGACCTGCTCTCGGACATGCTGCAGGTCCACATGTCCCAGGTGTCGGTGCGCCAGAACGAGGACATGCGCAAGATCTCGGCCTGGGCCGCGATCCTCGTCTACCCGACCATCGTCGCGGGGGTCTACGGCATGAACTTCCGGAACATGCCCGAGCTGCACTGGGCGTTCGGCTACCCGTTCGCGCTCGCGCTCATGGCGGTCGGCTGCCTCGTGCTCTACCGGGTGTTCAAGCGGGTCGGCTGGCTCTGACCGCGGGTCACGGGGTGGACGCGGCGGTCCCGCCGGGCTCGAGCACGCCGGTGAGCAGGAGCAGCACGACGAGCGCGGCGAGCACCAGGCGGTAGACCACGAACGGCGTGTAGCTGAAGGTCGAGACGATCTTGAGGAACGCGATGATGACGAAGTAGCCGACGACGAACGCGACGAGCGTGGCGATGAGGGTCGCACCCGCGCCGGGCGCGCCGGGGGCCGGCTCGTCCGCGGACTTGACGAGCTGGTAGAACCCCGAGCCCATGACCGCGGGGATCGCGAGCAGGAACGAGTAGCGCGCCGCGGCCTCGCGCGTGAAGCCCATGAGGAGGCCCGCCGTGATCGTGCCGCCGGACCGGGAGACGCCCGGGACGAGCGCGAGCGCCTGCGCGAAGCCGAACGCGACGGCCTGGCCGGGCGAGAGCTCGCGCAGCGTGCGCCGCTTGGCGCCGATCCGGTCCGCCCAGCCGAGCAGGAGCGCGAAGACGGCGAGCATGAGCGCGGTGAGGTAGAGGTTGCGGAACGTGTTCTCGATCGCGTCCTGGAAGAGCAGGCCGAGCACGACGATCGGGACGGAGCCGAGGGCGATGTACCAGGCCATCGCGGCGTCGTGGTCGTGCCGACCGAGGCGCGACCTCCAGTCCGTACCGTGGTCGCCGCGCACCGAGCGCCACCACGCCGCGCAGATCCGCGCGATGTCGCGACGGAAGTACAGGAGGACCGCCGTCTCGGTCCCGATCTGGGTGATCGCCGTGAAGGCGGCCCCCGGGTCCTGCGAGCCGATGAGCTCGCCCACGATGCGCAGGTGCGCGCTCGAGGAGATCGGGAGGAACTCGGTCAGGCCCTGGACGAGGCCGAGGAGGACGGCTTCCCACGCGTTCACGAGCGGCCACGATACCCGCTCGGGCAGGCCCTCCCGGCACCTCGTCGGCGGGTCGGCGCCCCCGGACGAACGCCGGGCGACGGGCGCGTGAACACCGTCCCGCGGACCCGGCCCGCAGGCTTGGAGGGACGGGTGAACCTCGCCGCTCCCGGGGTCCGTCGCGCGCCCCGACGGTCGCGCGGCGGGGTCCGCCGGTACCCTCGGCTCCCATGGAACACCGCCACCTCGGCAGCACCGGCCTGCGCGTGTCCGAGCTCGGCCTCGGCACCATGACGTGGGCCCGGGACACGGACGAGCTCGACGCCGCCGAGCAGCTGCGCGACTTCGTCGACGCGGGCGGGACCCTCGTCGACACCGCCGCCTCGTACGCCGACGGGGACGCCGAGTCCCTGCTCGGGTCGATCCTGGGGACGAAGGTCGACCGGCGCGACGTGCTCCTGTGCACCAAGGCGGGCGTGCGCCGCACGGCGCAGGGACCGGTCGTCGACGCGTCCCGCGGGGCGCTCCTCGACTCGCTGGACGACTCGCTGTCGCGCCTGGGCACCGACCACGTCGACCTGTTCCTCGTGCACGCGCCCGACCCGCGCACGCCGTTCACCGAGACGCTCTCCGCGCTGCGCCACGCCGTGACGTCCGGCCGGGCACGGTACGTCGGGCTGTCCAACCACCCCGCGTGGGCGACGGCGCGCGCCGCGACGCTGCTCGGCGGTGCCGACGACGTGGGCCTCGCCGCGGTCGAGCTCGAGTACTCGCTGCTCCAGCGCGGCGCGGAACGGGAGGTCGTGCCGGCCGCCGAGGCGCTCGGGCTCGGCCTGCTCGCCTGGTCGCCGCTGGGCCGGGGCGTGCTCACGGGCAAGTACCGCCGCTCGCTCCCCGCGGACTCGCGCGGCGCGTCCCCGCACCTGTCCGGGTTCGTCGAGCCCTACCTGGACCAGTCCTCCTCGGGGATCGTCGAGGCCGTCGTCACCGCGGCCGACGGTCTCGGCCGCGCCCCGCTCGACGTCGCGCTGTCGTGGCTCCTGGGCCGCCCCACGGTGGCGAGCGCGATCGTCGGCGCCCGGACTCCGGCCCAGCTGCGCACGTCGCTCGCCGCGACCGACCTCGAGCTCCCCGACGCCGTCCGCGCGGCGCTCGACGACGTGAGCGACCTGGAGGTCGGCTACCCCGAGCGGTGGTGACGACGGCGCGTCAGCGCGCGCCGTCGGTCTCCAGCTCGCCGGTCAGGACGTCGTCGTCGAGGGTGTCGTCGAGGTCGTCGAGCGCGTCCTCGTCCTCCTCGTCGTCGTCCTCGTCCTCGTCCTCGTCGTCCTCCTCCGCGAGGTAGAACGGCGTCGCCTCCCCGTGGACCTGGCCGAGGGCCTCGTCGTAGACCTCGAAGGCGTCCGCGAGCACGTAGTAGGCGTCGTCGACGGCGGGGTCGTCCTCCCCGCGGCGTGCGGCGACGGCGTTGTAGTGGGCCTCGAGCGCGGCGATGAACCGGTCGAGCGCGGCACGCGGGTCAGCGGTCATACCCTGACGGTAGCGCCGAGAGGGGCACAATGGCACTCGTTAGTCGAGCGGGTTCTCCCCGCCCGGCCGACGACCGAGTCAGGCGAGAGAGGACGGTGGCACGTGGAGGAGAGGCCGACGTCACGTCGGCGGTCCGGATGGGCCGCGCACGGCGGGCAGTACGAGTACCGCGTCCTGACGATCGACCGCTCCACGAGCCGGTCGGACGCGAGCAGGCTGCTCACCGACGAGGCCGAGTACGGGCGCTGGGAGCTCGCCCGGACGCGGCTCTACGTCGGGGGCGAGCGCCGCGTGTGGCTGCGCCGCAAGATCATCCGGGTCAGCTCGACCCTGTGAGCCCCGCCCCGTGAGCGGTCCCGGCCGCGGGGACGGCTCCGCGGGCTCCCCGCCGGACGTCTTCACGAAGTCGCGCGCGGACGCGCCCGCGGGCTTCTTCGACTGCGAGGCCGCGGGGCTCGCGTGGCTCCGCGTCCCGGGCGGGCCGCGCGTCGCGACGGTGCGGGGGGTCGGCCCGACCCGGCTCGACCTCGAACGCGTCCTGCCCGCCGCGCCGACGCCCGAGGCGGCGCACGCGTTCGGACGGGCGCTCGCCGTCGTGCACGACGCGGGAGCGCCGGCGTGGGGCGCGCCGCCGCCCGGCTGGTCGGGCGACGCGTTCTTCGGTCCGCTCGCCGACCCGCTGCCGATGCCGACGGGCTCGTGGCCCGACTGGCCGACCTTCTACGCCGAGGCGCGGCTGCTCCCGGTCGCGCGCCAGGGCCACGACCGCGGGGCGCTCGACGCCGACGACGCGCGCCTCCTCGAACGCCTGGGAGAACGCCTCGCGGACCTCGCGCGCCCCGCGCTCGACGACTCCCCGGCGCGCGTGCACGGCGACCTGTGGTCGGGCAACGTGCTGTGGTCCCCGCTCGACCCCGGCCCGGGCGGACCACCGGGCGACGTCGAGGCGGTGCTCGTCGACCCCGCGGCGCACGGCGGGCACCGCGAGGCCGACCTGGCGATGCTCGCGCTGTTCGGCGCCCCCTTCCTCGAGGAGATCCTCGCCGGGTACGACGCCGCGCACCCGCTCGCGCGCGGGTGGCGCCACCGAGTCGCGCTGCACCAGGTGTACCCGGTCGCGGTGCACGCGGTGCTGTTCGGCGGCGGCTACCGCGCGCAGCTCCGCTCGTCGGTCCGGGCGCTGCTGGGCGACGCCTGAGCGGTCGACCCGGACGGCGTCAGCAGGTGCGCAGCAGGCGGTCGAGCACGCGCACGCCGAAGCGCAGCGAATCGACCGGGACCCGCTCGTCGACCCCGTGGAACATCCCGGAGAAGTCGAGGTCGCCGGGCAGGCGCAGCGGCGCGAAGCCGTAGCCCGTGATGCCGAGGCGCGCGAGCGACTTGTTGTCCGTGCCGCCCGAGAGCGTGTACGGCAGGACGGTCGCCTCGGGGTCCTCCGCGAGCAGCGAGTCGACCATCGCGTCGACCAGGTCGCCCTCGAACGGCACCTCGAGCGCGATGTCCCGGTGGATCTCCTCGACCCGCACGTGCTCGCCCGCGAGCGCCCGCAGCGTCGCGAACCCCTCCTCCTCGTGCCCGGGCAGCAGGCGCGCGTCGATCGCCGCCTCCGCCCGGCCCGGGATGACGTTCGCCTTGTACCCGGCGGAGAGCTGCGTCGGGTTGGACGTGTGGCGCACCGTCGCCCCGACGAACCGCGACGCGGGGCCGAGCGCGGCGACGAGCGCCGCGACCGACGACGGGTCCTCCGGGTCGTACCGGAGCCCGGTGAGGTCCGCGACGCCGCGCAGCAGCCTGTCGACGGTCGGGGTGAGCGTGTTGGGCCAGTGGTGGGCCCCGATGCGCGCGACCGCCTCCGCGAGCCGCGTCACCGCGTTGTCCTCGTTCACCTGCGACCCGTGACCCGCGCGGCCCTCCGCGACGAGGCGCAGCCACGCGATGCCCTTCTCCGCCGTCTGGAGCAGGTACGCGCGCCGGCCCCCGACCTCGACCGAGAACCCGCCGACCTCGCTGATCGCCTCGGTCGCGCCCTCGAACAGCTCGGGCCGGTGGTCGACGGCGTAGCGCGCCCCGTACACGCCGCCCGCCTCCTCGTCGGCGAAGAACGCCACGACGACGTCGCGCGCGGGCTTGCGCCCCTCGCGCGCCATCTGCCGCACGACCGCGAGGATCATCGCGTCCATGTCCTTCATGTCGACCGCGCCGCGGCCCCACAGCAGGCCGTCGATCTCCTCGCCCGCGAACGGGTCGACGGACCAGTCCGCGGCCTGCGCCGGCACGACGTCGAGGTGCCCGTGGAGCACGAGCGCCGGCCGCGTCGGGTCCGCGCCCTCCAGACGCACGACGACGCTCGCCCGGCCGGGCTCCGACTCGAACAGCTCGGGCTCGAGCCCGACCTCGTGCAGCAGCCCCATGACGTACTCCGCCGCGCGCCGCTCCCCCGGACCGGTCCCGTCGCCGAAGTTCGACGTGTCGATCCGCAGCAGCTCCCGGCAGATCCGCACCACCTCGTCCTCCGCCCGCGGCACCGTGCCGGAGGGGACGTCGACGGTCGCCGGGGTGCCGGCGCTGGCCTGGGATTCCGGGTACGGAGCGGTCATGGCCACACGCTACCCGTCGCGATCGCCCCGCCCGCCTGTCCCCGCCGCCCCTCCCACATCCCGGACGCTCCCCCACCATGCCAGCCGCCGCGTCGAGCAGGTCGTCCAGGCGCGTCCGGGTCGCGTGACGCGCCCCCATCGCCTGCTCGACCCGGCAGGATGGGCTGGTCGGGTCCTCGGGGTCAGTGGGTGGTGCCGTGGGGGCCCGGGGCGAGGTGGCGGGGGCCGGTGCCGTCGCCCGGGAGCGTGTCCGCGTGGTCGGGGTGGGTGGCGCCGTCGGGCACGTCGATGCGGGACGGCGCCCGCTCCCCCGGCGCGACGACGACGAGCTGGCCCATCATGCCCTGGTCCTCGTGCGTGAGCAGGTGGCAGTGGAACATGTACGGGGTGCTCGGGTCGGTCGCGCCCTCGGCCGCCTCGAACCGGACGAGCAGGCGCGTGACGCGGCCGGGCTGGACGTAGACGGTGTCCTGCCAGCCGTCGAGGTCGGGCGTGGGCGGCTGCCCGCCGACGTCGAGGACGCGGAACTGGACGTCGTGGACGTGGAAGTTGTGCGGGGTGTCGTCGAGCCCGGTGACCTCCCAGACCTCGGTCTCCCCGACGGTCACGGCCTCGTCGACGCGGGACATGTCCATCGACCGCCCGTTGATGGACCGGCCGGAGAGCTGGAACGTCCGCGTCCGGACGGCGTCGGCCTCGTCGAGCACGTCCGCCGGGTCGGTGCCGAGGGTGTCGGGGACGGCGGGGCTCGGCGCGAGCGTGGGAGCGGCGCGCAGCTCCAGGAGGTCGAAGGTGTCGTCGCCGCCGGAGAAGCGCTCGAACAGCGGGTTGACGCCGAGCTCGGGCGGGAAGCTGCGCAGGACGGCGCGCTGCCCTGGGGCCATGGTCACGACGACCTCCGCCCGGTCGCCCGGGGAGAGGCGCACGCGCTCGACCGTGCGCGGGGCGGGGAGCAGCCCGCCGTCGGTCCCGACGAGCTGGACCGTGCCGCCGTCGGCGAGGCCGACGTCGTAGACCCGCGAGTCGGAGCCGTTGAGCAGGCGCAGGCGGACTCGCTCGGTCGTGACGTCGAGGTAGGGCCCGGGCGTGCCGTTGACGAGCACCGTGTCGCCCAGCGTGCCGACCGGTGAGAGGAACGAGGCGGCGTCGTCGAGCCGCCCGTCGGGGTGGAAGCTCTTGTCCTGGAGGATGACCGGGACGTCGTCGACGCCGTACTCGTGCGGAAGGTCGGCAGCGGGGCCGTCGGCGGCGGCCGGGTCGTCGAGGAGGAACATCCCCGCGAGCCCCCGGTACACCTGGCTCGCGGTCCGCCCGTGCAGGTGCGGGTGGTACCAGAGCGTCGCGGCGGGCTGGTCGATCGTCCACGTGGGCGACCACGTCTCGCCGGGCTCGACCATCTGGTGCGGGCCGCCGTCCATCGCGGGCGGGAGGTGCATGCCGTGCCAGTGGAGCGTCGTCGTCTCGTCGAGCGCGTTCGTCACGTCGACGCGCACGCGCTCGCCGCGCGCGGCCCGCAGGGTGGGGCCGAGGTAGTCGCCGTTCAGGCCGATCGTCGGGGTCGGTGCGGACGTGCCGAGGTCCGCGACGCCCGCGCGCGCCTCGAGCTCGAAGACGCGCACGCCGTCCTCGACCCGGGACTCCGCGAGCGGCGGGACGGCGAGCGGCCGCGTGAACTCCACGGCACCCGCCGTGCTCGTCGCGGCGCGCGCCCAGGCGACGCCCACGACCGCGACGACCGCCCCGACGAACAGGACGACGACGAGCCCGAGCACCACGAGGACGCGGGCGAGCGGGCCGCGTCGCCGTCGCGGACGACCTCCGGGTGGTCCGGCGGGCGCACCGGGCGCCGGCGGGACGGCAGGCGGCGGGGTGGTGTACGTGGTCGTCATCAGGTCTTCTCCAGGGTGGACGACGGCGGTCGGCGGGTGCGGGTCGACGGCGGCCCGGCCGTGCGGGCGACGCCGTCGACGCTAGGGACCGGGCGGTGCCGGGCGCGTCCGCTCGGAAGCGTACGCGGGCCCGGAACCGACCCCGAGCGCACGGGGGCGCGGCTCGGGGTGGTGCCGGGTCGGGCGGTGCGGGTCGGGTGCGCGGGTCAGGGGTTGCGGGTCGGGCGGGATCGGCAGCCGGCCTCAGCGGCGTCGGGCCGCGAGGAGACCGAGCGCCACGGCCCCCGCGAGCGCGCCCCAGACCGCGTTGGTGAGCAGCATCGGGATGATCGCGACGGGGTGGGCGACGGGTCCCTGCAGCTCCCCGGTGAGGATCGGCGACAGCACCGCGCTGAGCACCAGCGCGAGCACGCCGTAGGCGAGCCCGACGGCCACGCCGGTCGCGAGCGGGTGCGCGGGGCGGGCGACGACGATCGCGACGATCCACACGACCGTGAGCACGAGGGTCGTGAGCAGGGGTGCGGCGGGTCGGCCGATCGCGTCGTCGAGGCCGGTGACGCTCAGGAGCGGTCGGACGAGCGCGAGCGCACCGAGCCCCAGGACGAGGGGCCAGCTCAGCGAGCGGACGGTCTCGCCGAGCGTGGGGCGGGCCGCAGGAGCCGGCGCCCCCGACCGTCCGGGAGGGACGGCGGGGCCGGGCGGGACCGGGCCGTCAGGTGGGACGGACGAGGCGGGCGGGGTCGGGCGGTCCGGTGCGGGGCCGGGGGTCGGGTTCATGCCGTCGACGCTAGAGATCGGCATCGCCCCGCTGCGTCCGCCCCGGCGCGCGGCGCGATGCGTCGTCCCGCGCCCCGCGCCTACGCGTCTCGACGTAGTCGACCCTGACGCGGACCCGCCCCGCGACGGACGCGCGTCGGGGTGCGTCTTCCTAGACTCGATGGTCGTGACGTCCCCCGACCTCCCGCACGAGCGGCCCGCCGGGTCGCCGCCCGCGACCCGGGCGGCGCGCCCGTCGCCGCCGCCGTGGCTCATCGACGCCCTGCTGGGGTTCGCGGTGTTCGACGTCGTCGCGTTCGCCATCGCGGCCGACGTCGGCGGCACGCGCGCCGACCCGTGGGTCGCGTACCCGCTCGCCCTCGTGCTGGGCCTGCTCGTCCTCGGCCGGCGCCGCTTACCCGTGGGGGTGCTCGTCGCGACGGCGCTCGTGATCTGCGCCTACTACACGCTCGACCTGCCCGCGATCGGCCTCGCCCTGCCCGTCTCGGTCGCGCTGTACTCGGCGGCGGTCGCGGGCCGGCTCGGGTGGGCCGTGGGGGTCGCGGCGGCGCTCGTGGTCGCCTCGACGTACTTCCGGCTCGCCGAGGGCGACGACGTCCGGTACGTCGTCGGGTACGAGCTCGCGACCACGGTCGCGCTGATGGCCGCCGCGATCGCGCTCGGTCACGGCGCGTTCGCCCGCCGGCAGCGCGACGAGCAGCGGCGGCACGCGGACGCGCTGCTGGAGCAGACCCACGAGCTCGAGGCGGCCGACCGGCTCGCGCGCGACCGGGAGGCCGTCGCGCGCGACCTGCACGACGTCGTCGGGCACCACCTCGCCGTCGTGTCCCTGCACGCGGGCGTCGCGCGCGAGGCGCTCGACGACGTGGGACGCGCCGACGGCGCCGGGCGGGAGGACGCGCTCGCGGCGGCGCGCGCCGAGCTCGACCTCGTGCGCACGTCGGCGACGGCCGCGCTGGCGGACCTGCGCGCGACCGTGCGCTCGCTGCGGGGTCCGTCCGGGCCGGCGGGCGTCGCGGAGCAGGCCCGCCTCGACCGGCTCGGCGACCTCGCCCGCACGGCGCGGGCGGCAGGCCTCGAGGTCACGCTGGACGTCGACCTGCCCGCGGGCACGCCGGACGGCAGCGCGGCGGGTGCGGCGGTGTTCCGCGTCGTGCAGGAGGGACTGACCAACGTCCTGCGGCACGCCGGGGCGCGCGCCGCCGTCGTGCGCGTGACGCTCGAGCCCGAGACCGGGACGCCCGGCGACGTGCTCGCGGTCGAGGTGCGCGACGACGGTCGCGGCGCACCGGGCGGCACCCCGGACCGGGAGGGGTTCGGCCTGCGCGGGCTGCGCGAGCGGGTCGCCGTGCTGGGCGGCACCGTCACGACCGACGCGCCCGACGGCGGCGGCTTCCGCCTGCGCGCCCGGGTCCCGGTCGGCGCGGCCGGCCCCGCACCGGCGCCGGCCGGGGCACCGGGGAGCGAGGCCCCGGGCGGAGGCCCCGCGTGATCCGCGTCGTGCTGGTCGACGACCAGCCCCTCGTGCGAACGGGCATCCGCGCGCTGCTCGAGCGTGCGGACGACGTCGAGGTCGTCGGCGAGGCCGCCGACGGTCGCGAGGGCGTGGCGCTCGTGCGCCGGGCGCGGCCCGACGTCGTGCTCATGGACCTGCAGATGCCCGTCCTCGACGGGGTCGAGGCGACGCGGCAGATCGTCGCGGGCGCCACCGGCACCGAAACGCCGGTCGCGGGCGACAGGACGACCGGCCACCGCCCGGACGGTCCCCGCGTCGTCGTGCTCACGACGTTCGACGACGACGCGAACCTCTTCGCGTCGCTGCGGGCCGGGGCGTCGGGCTTCCTGCTCAAGGACGCGAGCCCGGACGAGCTGCGTGCCGCCGTGCGCACCGCAGCCGCGGGCGACGCGCTGCTCTCCCCCGCGGTGACGGCGCGCGTCGTCGCGCAGGCGGTCGACGCCGGGCGGCGGGACGACGCGCTCGTCGCCGCCGTCGCGGACCGGCTCACGGACCGCGAGCGCGAGGTGCTCGCGCACGTCGGGCGCGGCCTGACCAACGACGAGATCGGGTCGGCGCTGTTCATGAGCCCGGCGACGGCGCGCACGCACGTGGGCCGCCTCCTCGCCAAGCTGGGCGTGCGGGACCGGGCCGGCCTCGTCGTCGTCGCGTACGAGACCGGCCTGGTCCGCCCGGGCACCCCGCCGAGGTAGAGGCGTGGTCATGACCACGCCTCTACCTCGCGGTACCGGGGCTCTACCTCGGCGGGTCGGGTCGTCGGGTCAGGCGTCGAGGCCGCGGCGCGCGAGGAGCGGCGCGATGTCGGCGTCGCGGCCGCGGAGCTCCCGGAACGACTGCAGCGGGTCCTGCGAGCCGCCACGCGCGAGCAGGACGCGACGGAAGCGCTCGCCGTTCTCGCGCGACAGGCCGCCGTTCTCGCGGTACCACTCGACCGTGTCCGCGTCGAGCACCTCGGACCAGATGTAGGAGTAGTACCCGGCCGCGTACCCGCCGCCGAACACGTGGTTGTAGTACGTGGTCCGGTAGCGCGGCGGGACGGGCGCGAACGCCACGCCGGCCGCCTCCAGCGCCGCGGCCTCGAACGGCACGACGTCGGACTCGGACGACGGGACGCCGTCGGGCCCGACCTGGTGCCACGCCTGGTCGAGCAGCGCCGCCGCGAGGTACTCGGTCGTCCCGAAGCCCTCGTTGAACTGGCGCGAGGCCAGCATGGTGTCGACCCACTCGGCGGGCATCGGCTCGCCCGTCACGTGGTGCACCGCGTAGGAGCGCAGGATCGACGGCTCCCACGCCCACATCTCGTTGACCTGCGACGGGTACTCGACGAAGTCCCGCGGCACCTCCGTGCCGGACTGCGACGGGTAGCGCACGTCGGAGAACAGCCCGTGCAGCGCGTGCCCGAACTCGTGGAAGAGCGTGATGACCTCGTCCCACACGAGCAGCGTGGGCTGTCCGGCCGGCGGCTTGACGATGTTGAGGTTGTTGACGACGACCGGCTTCTGGCCGAGCAGGTGGTTCTGGTCGACGAGGTTGTTCATCCAGGCACCGCCCCGCTTGGACTCGCGCGTGTACCAGTCGGCGAGGAACAGGCCGAGCCCCTGACCCGGCTCCCCGGGCGTCTCGCTGTCGAAGACCTCGAAGACGCGCACGTCCGGGTGGTAGCCGACGAGGTCGTGCCGCTCGGCGAAGGAGACGCCGAACAGGCGGTTCGCGGCCAGGAACACGCCGTCGTGCACGACGCGCTCGAGCTCGAGGTAGGGGCGCAGCAGCGCGTCGTCGAGCGCGTAGCGGTCCTTGCGCACGCGCTCGGCGTAGAACGACCAGTCGGAGGCGCGCAGCGTCGCGCCCGGCTCGTCGGCCCGCAGCGCCGTCTCGAGGTCGGCCGCCTCGCGGCGCGCGTTCGCGACGGCGGCGGGGGCGAGCCGGTCGAGCATCGCGTTCACGGCCTCGGTCGTCTTCGCGGTCGCGTCCTCGGCGACGTACGCGGCGTGGTGCTCGTACCCGAGGAGGCGCGCGCGCTCTGCGCGCAGGCGCACGGTCTCCAGCACGATCTCGCGCGTGTCGTGGTCGTCGCCGGTCGCACCGCGCGACTCCGACGCCTGCTGGACGCGCTCGCGGACGTCGCGGCGCGCGAGCGACGCGAGGACGCCCTGCTGGGTGGGGAGCTGCATCTCCAGCAGCCACGCCCCCTCGTGCCCGCGCGAGGCGGCGGCGGCAGCCGCGCCCGCGACCGCGTCCTCGGCGAGGCCGTCGAGCTCGGCGCGGTCCGTGACGAGCACGCTCGCCGCGTTGGCCCCCGCGAGCAGCTTGCGGCCGAACGCGGCCTCGAGCGTGGTGAGGCGGCCGTTGAGCTCGCGCAGGCGCGCCTGCTGCTCCGCGTCGAGCTCGACGCCGGAGCGGCGGAACCGGACGAGCAGCGTGTGCAGCAGCCACGCGGCGTCGGGGTCGAGGATCTGCTCGCCGACGTCGACGGCGTCCTGCAGGGCGCGGGCACGCGCGTAGAGGCGCGCGTCCATGTAGATCGCGTCGTGGTGCGCGGCGAGCTCGGGCGCGAACTCCTCCTCGATCTGCTCCAGTCCCGGCGTCGCGTCGGCGGAGAGCTGGTTGTAGAACGCGTTGAGCACGCGCGCGAGGTCGCGGCCCGACCGCTCGAGCGCCGCGAGCACGGTGGCCTCGGTCGGGGGTGCGTCGTCGGTCGCGACCGCCTCGATCGCGGCGCGCTGGGCCGCGGTCGCGGCGCGCAGCGCGGGGAGGTAGTGCTCCTCGCGGATCGCGTCGTAGTCGGGCAGCTCGTACGGCAGCGCGGAGGGCGCGGCGAACGGGTTGGCGGGATCGAGGTCGATCAGGGCGGAGGCGACTGCGGGCGCGGAGGTGGGCGCGGGCGCGTCGGTGCGCGTCGTGGGCTCGGAGGTCATGGTGCCCATCTTGACCCCGCGGGCGGGCACGACGGAAACGCATTCGCGGACGCCCCTTGGCGACCGGGGCGAGTGCGTCAGGCGGCGCGGCCCGACGACGGCGCGTCCGCGGGCCACGGCTCGTTCGGCGCGCGCGGGTCGTCGGGCAGGAGCGTGCCGAGCCACGCGTCGCGGCGCTCGCCGCGCTGGAGCGCGAACCCGCGCACCGTGCCCTCGACCCGGAAGCCGAGCCGCCAGGCGGTGCGGCGCGAGGGCCAGTTGCCGACGTACGCCTGCCAGAAGAGCCGCGCGAGCCCCCCGCCCTCCGGGTCGAAGGCCCAGTCGACGACGAGCCGGCACGCCGCGGTCATGAGGCCGCGGCCCCGGGCCTCGGGAGCGGTCCAGTAGCCGATCTCGGCCGACCGTCGCCCCTCGGGCGCGTCGTCGAGGCTCAGCCCGACCATCCCGAGGAGGGCACCGACGCCGTCGGGGCCGGGGATGCCCGAAGGGCCGGCGCTGTCGCGCACGCCCCAGGTGAGGACGTCGCCGCGCTCCCAGCCCGGTCCCACGTAGTCCGACACGAACTGCACCGCGTCCTCGCGCGCGTACGGGGACGGGACGACCGTCCACGCAGCGGTCTCCGCGTCCTGGCACGCGGCCGTGATCGCGTCGACGTCGTCGAGGGTCGGGGTGGACAGGTGGACGCGGCCGTCGTCGAGGGCGAAGGGGTGCACCCGCACGAGCCTGGCACGTCCCCCGCACGTCGTCACCCGGATTCCCGAGCGTGGTCACCCCGCGGGGCCACCGACCCGGCGTCCCCGTGCCGCGGGTGCGTCACGGGCGCAGGGCGTCCTCCGCGGGCGTCCACGGCAGGCCGTGCGCGGCGGCGACCGCCTCGTTGAGGAGCGCGCCGCGGTGGGTGGACGCCCCCGACCGCAGGAGCGGGACGTCCCGCACCGCGTCGACCCCGCCCTCCGCGAGCGCCGCGAGGTACGGCAGCGTCGCGCTGGTCAGCGCGAGCGTGCTCGTCACGGGGACCGCGCCGGGCATGTTCGCGACGCAGTAGAACGTCGTGCCGTGCACGGCGAACGTCGGGTCGTCGTGCGTGGTGGGCCGCGACCCCTCGAAGCAGCCGCCCTGGTCGACGGCGACGTCGACGAGCACGGCGCCGGGGCGCATGCGTGCGACGAGGTCGTCGGTGACGAGGCGCGGGGCCCGCGCCCCCGCGACGAGCACGGCCCCGACGACGAGGTCGGCCTCGAGCACCTCCCGCTCGATCGCGTACGCGCTCGACACGACCGTGCGCACGTGGCCGGAGAACTCCTGGTCGACGGCACGCAGGACGGGCAGCGACAGGTCGACCACGCTCACCTCCGCGCGCATGCCCACCGCGACCTCGGCCGCGTTGCGGCCGGCGGTCCCGCCCCCGAGCACGACGACCCGCCCGGGCCGCGTGCCGGGGACGCCGCCGAGCAGGACGCCGCGACCTCCCGCGGGTCGTTGCAGGAGCCAGGCGCCGACCTGGGTCGCCATGCGCCCGGCCACCTCGCTCATGGGGGCCAGCAGCGGGAGCGTCCCGTCGGGGGCCTGCGCCGTCTCGTACGCGACGGACGTCGTGCCCGCGTCGAGCAGTGCACGCGTGCAGGCCGCGTCCGCGGCGAGGTGCAGGTAGGCGAAGAGCAGGAGGTCGTCGCGCAGCAGCGGGTACTCGCTCGCGACAGGTTCCTTGACCTTGCACACGAGCTCGGCCTCGCCCCAGACCTCCTCGGCGCTCGGCACGATCCGCGCACCGGCGTCGGCGAACTCCGCGTCGGGCAGGTGGGAGCCGACCCCGGCCCCGGACTGGACGAGCACGTCGTGCCCGGCCCGCACGAGGTGGTGCGCGCCGGCGGGGGTGAGCGCGACGCGGTCCTCGTGGTTCTTGACCTCGGTGGGTATGCCGATCCTCATGGTCCAGTGTGGTCGCACCGTCCCGCTCCGCGCAGGGTGGCAGGATCTTGTCGGAGAGTGACCTTCCTGCCGCTCGTTCCGGGACCGGCCCGCTGCCAGGGTGGGCGCGTGGACACGACGACTCCCCTCGCGACGCCGCGCGTCGCACCCCGCCCCGCGCCGACGGCGAGCGAGCACGCGCCGGCGGGCACCCTGGGGCTCGCGCGCGGCAGCGCCCTGTACGTGGCGAGCGTGCTCGGCACGGGAGTGCTCGCCCTGCCCGGGCTCGCCACGCGGGTCGCCGGCCCCGCCTCCGTGCTCGCCGTCGCCCTGGTGCTCGTGGCGAGCGTCCCCCTCGCGGGCACCTTCGCGGCGCTGGCGGCGCGGCACCCGGACCGGGGCGGCGTCGCGAGCGCGGTGCGCGTCGCGCTCGGCCCGACGGCGGCCCGCGCCACGGGCTACTGGTTCTACCTGGGCGTGTGCGTGGGCGTGCCCGTCGTGGCGGTGCTGGGGGCGGAGTACGTGGTCGCGGTGGTGGGCGCCGACCGCGGGGCAGTCCCGGTCGTGGCCGTCGCGCTCGTCGTCGTGCCGGCGGTCGCCGTGGGGCTCGGCGTCCGTGTGGCGGGCGCCGTCCAGCTCGCGCTCACGTCGCTGCTGCTCGCCGCCGTCGTCGTGGTCGTCGCCGTGGCGGCGCCGGCGGCGAGCGCCGAGCGGTTCACCCCGTTCCTCAGCGAGGGGTGGTCCGGCGTCGGCTCCGCGGTGAGCCTGTTCGTGTGGGCGTTCGCGGGCTGGGAGGTCGGCACGCACGTCTCGGCGGACTTCCGCGACCCGCGCCGCACCGTCCCCGCCGCGACCGGGATCGCGCTGGTCGTCGTCGGCGTCGCCTACCTCGCCCTGCAGGTCACCACGGTCGGCGTCCTCGGCGCCGAGGCCGGCTCCGGCACCGTCGCCCTGCTCGACCTCGCGCGCACGGGCGCACCCGCCGCGGGGCCCGTGGTCGTCGGCGTCGTCGCGGCGATCGTCACCTCGGGCGTGCTCACCGCCTATCTCGCGGCGTTCGCCAACCTCGGCCAGGCGCTCGCGCGCGACGGCGACCTGCCGCGCCCGCTCGCCGCTCTCTCCGGTCGCGCCGGGGTACCCCGGCGGGCGCTCGCGGTCACGCTCGTGCTGAGCGCGGCGTACCTCGCCGTGCTCGTCGCCACCGGCCTCGACCTCGAGCCGTTCGTGCGCGTCCACACGAGCTGCATGGTGGCGGTCTACGCGCTCGGCATGGTCGCCGCCCTGCGCCTGCTCCCCCGCGGCACGGTCGGCTGGTGGCTCGCGGCCGTCGCGACCGTCCTCACCGGCGTGCTGCTCGTCCTCGCCGGGGCGTCGCTCGTGGCCCCCGCGCTCCTCGCCCTGGCCGCCGTCGCGGTCGCGCTGGCCCGCCGCCGTCGCCCGCCGCGCTGAGCGGCCCGCCGGCCGGAGAGGTTCGCCCTCCTGGCCCGTTCCCCGCAGCGGCGGTGTCCGCTACGGTCGACGGCATGCCCACGTGGACGGACCCGGGCCCCGTCGAGTTCGACGCCGTCGTGATCGCCGCCGGGACGCGCTCGGGAGCGTTCGTCGCTCTCCCGTACGACGCCGTCGACCTCTTCGGCACGCGCGGTCGCGTCCCCGTGGTCGCGGAGGTCGACGACGTGCGGTACCACGCCTCCCTCGTCGCCTACGGCGGTCCGCACCTCCTCGCCGTCCTGCGCTCCGTGCGCGCCGCGACCGGCAAGGGCGTCGGGGACACCGTGCACGTCGCGGTCCGGCTCGCCGCGGAGGTCTCGGCCGTCCCGCGGTGAGGCGCCGGCCGCCCGCGCCCCGGCGGTCGCGCGTCAGCCGGCCGCGTCGGGCGCCGTGCGGTCCGACGACCCGGGCACGGCGTCGCCGAGCGCGATCTCCTTCGCCGTCGGCAGGTCCTCCTCCATGGGTGGGTCCTTGTGCCGCAGGTGCGAGAACACCGACCACGCGACGGCGACGAGCGGCACGGACACGACCGCGCCGAGGATCCCCGCGAGCAGCGTCCCCGCCGTCACCGCGATCGCCACGACGACCGGGTGCAGCGAGACCTGCTTGCCCATGACGAGCGGCTGCAGGATGTGACCCTCGAACTGCCCGATGAGCGCGATGCCGATCGTCACGACGAGCGCGATGACGATGCCCTTGGCCGCGAGCGCGACGATGGCCGCGATGATCATCGCGAGGGGCGCGCCGATGATGGGGATGAACGCCCCGATGAAGACGAGCACCGCGAGCGGCGCCGCGAGCGGCACGCCCAGGGCCCCCAGGAAGATGCCCGCGAGGATGCCGTCGACGAGAGCGATGATCACGGTGCCCCGGGCGTAGCCGGAGAACGTGTACCAGCCCGCGCCGCCCGCGACCTTCCAGCTGTCGCGCGAGCGGGCCGGGAGCTGGTTGAGGAACCACGTCCACATGTCCTTGCCGCGGGCGAGGAAGAACACCGTGCAGAAGATCGCGAGGGCGATCGCCGCGAACGCCTCGAACACCGAGCCGGCGCTCGCGGCGGCCTGGCTCGCGATGTCGCCGCCGTGCTCCGTGAGCCACTGCCGGCCGTTGTCGATCCACCCGTTGACGTCGTCCGCCGTGATCGTGACCGGCAGCGGGCCGTTCTCGAGGAAGTCGAAGATCTGCTCGATGCCCTGGTCGAACTGCTCCGCGAGGCTCTGCCACTGCCCCGCGACCGAGGTGATGACGTACGTCAGCAGACCGGCGATGAACAGCAGGGCGGAGAGGATCGCGAGCCCCGTGGCCAGACCCCGCGGCATGATCCGCGCGTAGAAGTCCGTGACGGGCCGCAGGACCGACGTGATGACGAGCGCCAGGAAGACGGCAACGAACACGAGCTGCACCTGCGCCGTCGCGAAGAAGATGAGCGCGACGGCCGCGACGATCATGAGCAGGCGCCACGACCAGCCCGCGGTCGTGCGCAGCCACGCGGGCACCGACTCGTCGTACCCGACCACCGACGGGTTGCGTCGCGCCCCGGCCACCTTGCGTGCCGCGCTCGACGCCCCCGCGAGGTGCTTCACCGACGCCGCCGCGCGGTCCGAGCCGGAGCCGGGCCTCGGGGTCGGCGCTGCTGCCACCGGCCGCTGCTCGTCCGTCACACGTGCCTCCGCCCGGTCGTGGCCACCATCCGCCCAGTCTGCCCCAGGTCGTCCCCCCACGCCGGGTACCGCGGTCGGCCCGTCGTCCCACGTCGGCCCGGCACCGACCGGCGACCGCGATGTGAGGACCACGCCCGAACCGTGCTATGTTTTTCCCCGCACCGGAACGGCGGAAACGCCGGGAAGGTCCACTCGTCCGGGTGGCGGAATGGCAGACGCGCTAGCTTGAGGTGCTAGTGCCCTTTATCGGGCGTGGGGGTTCAAGTCCCCCTCCGGACACCGCATGGCACACCTCGTGCCACGGAGGCCGGGTCAGGAGATTCTTCCTGACCCGGCCTTCTGCGTATCCCGCCGCCTCGGTCCGGCGGGCCTCGCCTCAGCCGCCCGTGTCGGTCCAGGACGCGACCTCGACGCCGTGGTCGTCGGGTGACGCGAGCGACCACCACGTCGGGGCGCGCGAGTCATCGGCCAGCGCGCGCTCGTCGAACAGTCAGAACACACTCCCCTCGACGCCGCCGGGGCTGACTCCGGCGCGCCCGGCCCGCTAAATCTCCTCGTCGCGAATCGCCGTCCGCGCGCCTCGAGATGCGGGGTCGGACGTCCCGCTTTACGGTGACGTGTCCTTTCTGATGCTTTTGAGGCGGTATGCAATGCTCGACGTCCATCACTTCACCTACGGTGCCGTGACCCCGCTCATCTCCTACGTGGCCGCGGTCTCCGGGTCTGCCTGCGGCCTGTCCGCGGTCTCCCGCTCCCGTGTCGACGCGCCGTGGCCCGTGCGCTCGGCGTGGCTGTGGCTGGGGGCCGCGGCCATCGGGGGCACGGGCATCTGGGTGATGCACTTCGTGGCGATGCTCGGGTTCACGGTCACCGGCATGCCGATCCACTACGACGTGCCGCTCACGATCGTCTCCGCGCTGGTCGCCGTGGTGGTCGTGTCGGTCGGCCTGCACCTGGTCATGATGTTCGGCTACCGGCCCCTGCTGCTGGCCGTGGGAGGCGCCGTGGCCGGGCTCGGCGTCGCCGGGATGCACTACCTGGGCATGGCGGCGATGCGCATGCACGGGACGATGCACTACAGCGCGGTCTCCGTCGTCCTGGCGGTGCTCGTCGCGGTCGCCGCCGCGACGGCGGCGCTCTGGCTCTGCGTGCACGCGCGGGGCGGGCTGTCCATGACCGTGTCGGCCCTCGTCATGGGGGTCGCTGTCGCGGGGATGCACTACACCGGCATGTGGGGCGTCTCGGTGACGGGTCAGCCGGGCGCACCGGACGGCGGCGTCCCGATGCTGGACCTGCTCGGCGCCCTCCTCGTCGGGGGCGGCGGCTCCGTCCTGCTGCTGGTGTTCGTCGTCGTCGGCTCCCGGACGGAGAGCGAGCGGCAGCGGCACGAGGCCTTCCGGGACCGCATGGCGCAGGAGACCGTCTCGGTCGGCAAGTAGCGGCACGCGGGTGCGCCGTCTCTCACGGCCGGCGCGCGCGTGCCCGGTCCTCCGTCTCGAGCACCCGGCGCAGGCCCGTGAAGTCACGCAGGAGGATCCGCGCCAGGACCGCGGTCGGGAGCAGCGCCACCAGCCGGAGCGTCGACGCCACGTCGCCGTGGTAGTCGGCGCGCACGCGCGTCCCGCCGCCGTCGGGCGACGTGACGTACTCGACGCGAGAGTTCCAGGGCGCGGTGGAGTGCCACACGACCCGCAGGTCGGGCTCGACGACCTCGAGCACGTCGGTGAACCGCACCCGGAACGGACCGACGCGGTCGACGGCGGCCCAGCGGCTCCCCACCCGCAGCGGCCCGTCGTCGACCGGGCGGCGGGAGACGACCGCGGGCGCGAACTCCGGCCACCGGCCCGGGTCGGCGAGGTACGGGAAGACGCGCGCCGGCGGGTGGTCGAGGTGGACGTCGAGCGTCACGCGTCGCCACACGGTCCGGTCTCCTTCCGCCGCCCGGCGTCAGACCATCGCCGGCACGGGACGGTCCGGGTAGAGCTCGCGCATCGCGTGGTCGTACCGACGCTTCAGGAGCAGGAGGTACAGCACCCGGACGGGCGCGGGCACGTTCGCGCGGAACCACTCCTCCCGCTCGGCCTCGGGGACGCTCGCGAGCAGCAGGCCGAGCTGCAGCGCCACGAGGTCCTTGCCGAGCTCCTTGCGGTGCTTCACGAGGGTGGCGCGCGTGTGCTCCTCCATGGAGTCCCACTCCTGCTGCGACATCACGTCCCCGGCCACGGGGAGGATCTCCACCTCCTCATGCCCGAGGTGCGCCGACAGGAGGTCCCGCAGCCCCTCGACGTCGGTCGCGAAGGCGTCGCGGAGCCGCGGGTCGGCCGTGGCCACCCACGGCTCGAGCTGCGGCTCGACCCGCGCGAGGCGCACCGCGACCTCGGCGTGCTGCGCCCGCATCTGGCCGACGTGCAGCGCGCACGCGGGCTCGCGCGCCTCGAGGCGGTCCCAGAGCACCCGGTCCTCGGTCTCGTGGTGCAGGTGCAGCGCGAAGAAGTCGAGGTGGGCGTAGCGGCCCACGACGGCCGAGCGCCCGGTGTCCCCGGGCCGGACCTCGCGGACCAGCACGGGGAGCTCGCGGTAGAGCCAGCGGAAGATCCGGTGGACGAGGAACATGCCCGACGTGTCGCACCCGGGGTGCTGCCCCGCGGGCAGCGGCCCGGGGAGAGGGAGCCTGTCGGTCATCTCGTCCTCCGCCCGTCGGACGACGTCGGTGTCGTCGTGGCGCTCTCCGACGCTACGCCCGCCCGCGGCGTGGCCACAATGCCCGGTCCGCAGGTTCACCCGGGCAGCGAGAAGCCCCGCCGTGTGGAGCGGCGGGGCTTCTCGATCCGCTGTCTCATTCGGATCCCGCCGGCGCTCTCACGCCGGAAGCATGCGTCCAGTCTAGGGCGTCGCGACGGCCGCCTCCGACCCCGGCACGACCGCCTCCTCCCCGAGGAGGAGGTCGCGCCCCCGACGATCTCGGCCGACGGCGGGAGCCGGCGTCCCCGCGCCCGTCCGTAGCGTCGACGACGGCGGTGCCCGAGGACCGGGCGCCCGCGACGACGGGAGGACGCATGATCCAGGTGGAGGCGCTCACCAAGCGCTACGGGCCGACGACGGCGGTAGACGGGCTGACGTTCACGGCACGCCCGGGCACCGTGACGGGATTCCTCGGCCCGAACGGGGCGGGGAAGTCGACGACGATGCGGGTCGTGGTCGGGCTGGAGCGGCCCACGTCCGGCACGGCGACCGTCGACGGACGCCGGTACGCCGACCTCCCGGCGCCGCTCCACGCCGTCGGCTGCATGCTCGACGCGCGGTCCGTGCACCCGGGGCGCACGGCGTTCCGGCACCTGCGGGCCCTCGCGCGGACCCACGGGATCGGCCGCGCCCGCGTGGACGAGGTCATCGGGATGACCGGGCTCGAGAGCGTCGCCGGACGGCGCGCCGGGACCTTCTCCCTGGGGATGGGCCAGCGGCTCGGCATCGCGGGAGCGCTGCTCGGCGACCCCGGGACGCTCCTCCTCGACGAGCCCGTCAACGGCCTCGACCCCGACGGCGTCCTGTGGGTGCGGGGGCTCGTCCGCGGCCTCGCAGCCGAGGGACGGACCGTGCTCCTCTCGTCGCACCTCATGCACGAGCTCGCGCTCTGCGCCGACCGGGTGGTCGTCATCGGCCGGGGCCGGCTCCTCGCGGACGCATCGGTCCAGGAGCTCGCCGCCGACGCGGGATCCCTCGAGGAGGCGTACCTGCGGCTCACCGCGGGGGCGGTCCAGTACCAGGGCCGCGCCTCCGGCGGGTCCGACCGCGCCGCGGCGGGCGGTGCCCGATGACCGCCGCGACCCCCGCCCCGGTGCGCACTCCCCCGGCCCTGGCGCGGGCCACGCCCCCGGGCCCGACGTTCGCGCGCGTCGTCGGCTCCGAGTGGACCAAGCTCACGAGCCTCCGGTCCTCCTGGTGGGCGGCCGCGCTCACGGTCGCGGTCTCGGCCGCGCTGACCCACCTCTCTGCCCAGGCGTCCTCCGTGGACCCCGGGTTCGACCCGCTGGGATCCCTCACGTCGGGCGTGCTGCTCGCCCAGGTGCCCCCGCTCGTCCTGGGCGTGCTCGTCGGGACGGGCGAGCACAGCACGGGCACGTTCCGCACGACGTTCCTCGCCGCCCCGAGGCGCTGGCCCGTGCTCGCCGCGCAGACCGTCGTCACCGCCGCGTTCGCGCTGCTCACGGCCGTGCTCGCGGTCGGCGCCGCCGTGCTCGCCCTGCTCCCCTCGGCCCGGGCCCGCGGCATGGCCCTCGATCTCGCGAGCGACGGCACGCCCCGGGTGCTCGGCGGGATGGTGCTCCTGCTCGTCGCGACGGCCCTGCTCGGCCTCGCGCTCGGCGCGCTGCTCCGGCGGCCGGTGCCCGCCCTGACGGTCGCGGTCCTCGTGGTCCTCGTCCTGCCCGTCGCGCTCGTGCTCGCGGCCGACCTGGCGGGCGACCCGCTCGCCGCGTCCGCGGGCGTGCCGCCCGCCCAGGCCGCCGTCAACACCGCCGTGACGTTCCTCCCCGCCGGCGCGGGGTCCCTCCTGACCACCGAGGGCGCCGTCGAGGGTGCGCCCGACCTCGGCGCGTGGGGCGGCGGGCTCGTCCTGGCGGCGTGGGTCGCCGTCCCCCTGACCCTGGCCGGTATCCGCCTCCGCGCGCGGGACGTGGTGTGACGTGGCCGCGACGACGCAGACGCCCGCCGCCCCGCCCGCGAGCCGCTCACCGGTGACCCTCCGCCGGGTGCTCGCGGCCGAGTGGGACAAGCTCACGAGCCTGCGCGCGACAGGCTGGCTCGCCCTCGCGACGGTCGCGGCGTCGGCCGCGAGCGCCTGGGCGCTCGGCCTGTTCGCCCGGCCCGACGACGGCGCGTCCGGCGCGCCCGTGGCCGTCGCCGGGTACGTGCTCACCCAGCTCGGGTTCCTCGTGCTGGGCGCGACGACCGGCGCGGGCGAGTTCCGCACCGGCACGGCGCGCGTCACCTTCGTCGCGGTGCCCCGGCGGGTCCCGGTGCTCGTGGCCCAGGCGCTCGTCACGACGACGGTCGCGGCCCTCACGGCCGCGGTCGCGCTCGTCGCGGCGCTCGCGGCGACCGCCGGGCAGCGCGCGGCGACCGGGCTGGTGCTGGACGTCGCGGACCCGGAGACGGCACGCCTCCTCGGAGGGTTCGTGCTCTACCAGACCGGGGTCGCGCTCGTCGGGCTCGGGCTGGGGGCGCTGCTGCGCCGACCCGACGCCGCGCTCGTCGCCGGGGTCGTCCTGGTCGTCGTGCTCGACCACCTCCTCGCCACGAACCCCGGCCGGGTCGCCGACACGGCGCGCGCCCTCCTCCCGGGCGCCGGGGCGCGGCTCCTCCATGCCGACGAGCGGCTCGCCGCGCTCGACGCGACGACGCTGGGCCCGCACGTCGGCCCGTGGACGGCCGGCCTCGTGCTCGCCGCGTGGGCCGCCGCGCTCCTCGTCGCGGCGGGGTACCGCCTGCGGCGCCATGACGTCACCTGACGTGGACCGGCACGGATGGGAGAGTGGGCTCATGCCCCTGCCGTCCCCCGCCACGTCCGCGCGCGGGACGACCGACGGCGGCGCGCTCACCGAGACCGACGTCCAGCGGCGCGGGCCGCTCGGCCGGCTGGTCGAGGAGCACCCCCGGGCCGCGGACGCCGCGCTCGTCGCCGGCGTCGTGGCGCTCGGGCTCGTCACCGCGGTCCTCGGGCTCGCGACGGTCGAGGGGTCCACCGGGCTCGGCCTCTTCCGGCCCGACGAGCCCGTCGCCCAGGTGGTCGTCACGGCGTGGCTCGCCGGGGCCGTCCTCGGGGCGACGCTCCTCCTCGCCCGCCGCAGGCGACCGCTCGTCGTCGCGGCCGCGCTCACGGCGCTGGCCGTCGCCTCGCTCGCGACCGCGGGCGTGCTGGGGGTGCTCGGGGTGTGCCTCGCGTGCGCGGTCCACGCCGTGGCGGCCTTCCGCCCGCCGCGCACCGCGTGGCTGACGTGCGCGGCGGTGCTCGCCGTCGTCACGGCGGCGATCTGGTGGTGGCAGGACATCGGCCTCGCCGAGATCCTGCTCTGGAGCGACCCGGTCGTGTCACCGGACGGCGATCCCGTGCGGGACCTCGCCGAGCCGCCCTTCTCCCCCGGCCGCCGGTCCGCGTCCGTCTCGCTCCTGCTCGCGCTCCTGCTCCTCGGCATGGCCACGGGTTCCGGCGCGCGCGCCCGTCGGCTCCACGCCGAGGACCTCACGGAGCGCTACCGGGCCATGGCCCGCGACCGCGACCAGAGCGCCGCGCTCGCCCGCGCGGCCGAGCGCACCCGCATCGCCCGCGAGATGCACGACGTCGTCGCCCACAGCGTCTCGGTGATGGTCGCGCTGTCCGACGGCGCGGGCGCAGCGCTCGACCGTGCACCCGACCGCTCGCGCGAGGCCCTGCGGGAGCTCTCCCGGACGGGGCGCGAGGCGCTGACCGACATGCAGCGCGTGCTCGGTGCGCTCGACCCCGGCGACGAGGAGCCCGTGGCGCCGGACGGGCGGCCCGAGCCGACCGGGACGGACCTCGCGGCCGTCGTCGCACGGTTCCGCGCCGCGGGCGTCCCGGTGACCGCGACCGGCCTCGACGTCCCGCTCCCGGACGACACCTCGCTCCGGCTCGCGGTCGTGCGGGTCGTGCAGGAAGGGCTGACGAACGTCCTGCGGCACGCGCCCGGTGCTCCGACGGCCGAGGTCGAGGTCCGGCGCGGCGCGGACGTCGTCGAGGTCGAGGTCCGCGATTCCGGCGGCACCCGGCCCGGCACGGGCGGCGGGACCGGTCGCGGCATCGTCGGCATGCGCGAGCGCGCGGCCCTGCTCGGCGGCAGCGTCGAGGCCGGCCCGCGACCCGAGGGTGGGTGGGTCGTGCGCGTCGTCCTCCCGTGGTCCGGGCGGGACGCGTCGTGGGACCGGCCGCACGACCGGCCGTACGACCGGCCGTACGACGAGGACGACGGAGGGCTCCCGTGACGACCGTGCTGCTCGTGGACGACCAGGCGCTCCTGCGGATGGGCTTCCGGCTCGTGATCGAGTCGGAGCCCGACCTCGAGGTGGTCGGCGAGGCGTCCGACGGCCGGGTGGCGCTCGACCAGGTCGCGGCGCTCGCCCCGGACGTCGTCGTCATGGACGTCCGGATGCCCGGCATGGACGGCATCGAGGCGACGCGACGCGTCGTCGCGGAGCACCCCGCGACGCGCGTGCTCGTGCTGACGACGTTCGACGTCGACGAGTACGCGTTCGCCGCGCTGCGCGCGGGCGCGAGCGGGTTCCTGCTGAAGAACGCCCGCCCGGACGACCTCGTCGAGGCGATCCGTACCGTCGCGGCAGGGAGCTCGGTCGTCGCGCCCCGGGTGCTGCGCCGCATGCTCGACCTCTTCGCCCCGCACCTGCCCGTCGGGGACCGGCCGGCGGACGACGGCGTCGACCCGCGCCTGCGGTTGCTCACGCCCCGCGAGCTCGACGTGCTGCGGTGCGTGGCCGAGGGCCTGTCCAACGCCGAGATCGCCGAGCGCCTCGTGCTGTCGTCGACGACGGTCAAGACGCACGTGGGCAACCTCCTCGCCAAGCTCGGGGTCCGGGACCGCGTCCAGGCCGTGATCGTCGCCTACGAGAGCGGCCTGGTCGGCTCCCGCCGCTGAGCGGCACCGCTCTCCGTCGCTGCCGCGTTCACCCCCGACGGGTGAGGCTCCGCCCCGGGTCCGCTGCGACCGTGGTGCCGAGCGCCGGAGAGGAGCCCACGATGACGGCTGCGCAGATCCCCCGACAGCAGGTCCCTGCCGCCACGGGCCCGTGGCACACCGCGTCGACGCAGGCCGTGTGCGCGGCGCTGGACGTCGACCCGGCGGTCGGGCTGACGACGGCGCAGGTCGCCGAGCGGCGCGCCCGGTACGGGCCGAACGCGCTCGCGGAGGAGCGCAGGGAGAAGCCGTGGCAGGCGTTCCTGCGCCAGTACCGGGACCTCATGCAGCTCGTCCTCGTCGGGGCGGCGGTCGTGAGCATCATCGCGCTCGGCGACGTCACGACGGGCGTCGTCGTGCTGGGCCTCACCGTGCTCAACGCCCTCATGGGCCTGCACCAGGAGGGCAAGGCCGCCGAGAGCGTCGCGGCGCTGCAGCAGATGCTCGTCATGACGGCCACGGTGCGCCGCGACGGACGCCAGGAGCAGGTGCCCGCGGAGGAGCTCGTGCCGGGCGACGTCGTCGGCTTCGAGGCCGGGAGCAAGATCCCCGCGGACGGGCGGCTGCTCGTCGCGGCGTCGCTGGAGATCGAGGAGGCGGGGCTGACCGGCGAGAGCACCCCGGTCGCCAAGGGCGTCGAGACGGTCGTCGCCGAGGACGCGCCGCTCGGCGACCGCACCGACATGGCGTACATGAACTCGCAGGTGACGCGCGGGCGCGGCGAGATGGTCGTCACGGCGACGGGCATGACGACCGAGGTGGGCCGCATCTCCGGGATGCTCAGCGGCGTCGAGCAGGACAAGACGCCGCTCACGCGCCAGCTCGACCGCATCACCGTGATCATCACGGTCATGGCGGCGATCGCCCTCGTCGTCGTCGTGGTCCTGGGCCTGGTGCGCGGCGAGGACTTCGACAGCCTGTTCGTGGTCGGGATCAGCCTGGCCATCGCCGCGATCCCGACGGGTCTCCCGGCCGTGGTGACGATGCTGCTGTCGCTCGGCACGCGGCGGCTCGCCGAGGAGGGCGCGATCGTCAAGCGCCTCAAGTCGGTCGAGACGCTCGGGTCGACCTCCGCGATCTGCTCGGACAAGACCGGGACCCTCACGCTCAACCAGATGACCGCGCGCCGCCTCGTGCTCGCGGGACGCCGGTTCTCCGTCGACGGCGAGGGCTACTCCACGACCGGCCGCATCCTCGCGGCCGCCGGCTCGACCGACGTGCCGCTCGAGCCCGTCGCGCTGCCCCTCGCGCTCGCGAGCGACGCCGTCGTGCGCGACGGCGAGTGCATCGGCGACCCCACCGAGGGCGCCGTCGTCGTCCTGGCGGCGAAGGCGGGCCTCGACGTCGAGGAGACGCGCGCCGAGCACCCGCGCGTCGCGGAGGTCCCGTTCGACGCGGCGTACAAGTTCATGGCGACGTTCCACGAGATCGACGGCGCGCTGACGTGCTTCGTCAAGGGCGCCCCGGACGTGCTGCTCGCCCGGTCGAGCCGGTACCTCACCGCCGACGGCGGGTCGGCGCCGCTCGACGACGACGCGCGGTCGCGCGTGGTGGCGGAGAACGACGCCCTCGCGGGCGAGGGCATGCGCGTGCTCGCGGTGGCGCGGCGTGCCGTGGGCCGCGACGAGCTCGCGGGCGAGCTCCTCGACGCGGTGCGCGACCTCGAGCTGGTCGCGCTCGTCGGGATCGTCGACCCGCCGCGCCGGGAGGCGCGCGACGCCATCGCGGAGTGCCGCGACGCCGGCATCCGCGTGCGGATGATCACGGGCGACCACGTCACCACCGCGGCGGCGATCGCCGGGCAGCTCGGCATCGAGGGCCGCGCGCTGACCGGGGCCGAGTTCGCCGCGATGTCCGACGCGCAGCTCGAGGCGGAGGTCGGCGAGATCGGGGTGGTCGCGCGGGTCGCGCCGGAGGACAAGGTGCGCCTCGTCGACGTGCTCAAGCGCACCGGCGACGTGGTCGCGATGACGGGCGACGGCGTCAACGACGCGCCCGCGCTCACCCGCGCGGACATCGGCGTGGCGATGGGCATCACCGGAACCGAGGTGACCAAGGACGCCGCGGAGATGATCCTCACCGACGACAACTTCGCGACCATCGTGGCCGCCGTGGAGGGTGGCCGCGGGCTCTACGACAACCTCATGAAGTACATCCGCTTCCAGATGGTCGTGCTCGTCGGCTTCATCCTCACGTTCGTGGGCGCGGGCGTCTTCACGGTCGCGGGCGGCACGCCGCTCACGCCGCTCCAGATCCTCTGGGTGAACTTCGCGATCGACGTGCTCCTCGCGATCGGCCTCGGCTTCGACGCCGCGACGCCCGGCCTCATGCGCCGCCGGCCACGGTCTCCCGCCGAGCCCGTCATCGGGCGTGGGCTCGGGGTCCGGCTCGCCGTCGGCGGCGTCCTCATCGCCGTCGGCTCGCTCGTCGCCGTCGCCTGGGGCGAGGCCGACGCCGACCTGGCGGTCGCGACGACGATGGGCCTCACCGCGATGTCGCTCCTGCACGTCGTGGCCGCGCTCGAGTGGCGCGACCCGCGGGCGAGCATCCTCTCGTTCGAGACCCTCGCGAACGGGCGGTTCGTCGTGCTGCTGCTCGCGTCGCTGGGGCTGACGTTCCTCGTCACGACCCTCGACGGCCTGCAGCGGATCTTCGGCACCGTCGACCTCGACGGGGGCCAGTGGGGCGTGTGCGGCCTCGTCGCGCTCGGGTTCCTCGTCCTGGCCGAGCTCGGCAAGCTCGTGCTCCGGCAGGTGGATCGGCACCGGGGCGCGCCCGCCGACTCCGGCGCCTCCGCCCAGGTCTCGCGCGCCCGGGTCTGAGGGCTCCGGGTCAGGGCACGACGCCGAGCTCGCGGCCCCTGCGGACCGCGTCGCGACGCGAGCTCACGCCGAGCTTGCGGTAGACCGACTTGAGGTGCGCCTTGACGGTGTTCACCGAGACGAAGAAGTCCTCGGCGATCTCGACGTTGCTGGCCATCGAGGGCAGCACGGCGAGGATCGCCAGCTCGCGCTCCGTGAGGGGCTCGACGAGCGGGGCGGGCTCCGGCGCCCGGTCCGCCGGGTCGAGGTGGGCGCGCAGCCGCCCGGCGAGCGCGTCGTCGCGTGCCGTGACCGCGCGGGCGAGCGCCGGACGCAGCTCGCGCACGACGAGGGTGAGGAACGGGCGCGCGACCTGCTCGACGGCGGCGAGGTCCAGGGCGCGGGCCAACGGGACCTCGACGCGGCGGGTGCCCGCCCGCGCCAGGGCGGACGCCTCGACGAGCGCCGCCTCGACCCGCACGACGTCGTCCACCTCGTCCTCCCCCGCGTCCACGAGCCCGGCGACCGCGCGCAGCGCGGCCCCGGTCCGCCCCGTGGCGAGCAGCTCGCGCGCGCCGCACACGGCCACGACGGCGGCCGTGCCCAGCCCCTCCCGCCGGACGCGCACCGGCAGCGCGGGCTGTGTCCCGTCGTCGAGCAGGCGGACCGCGGCGGTCGCCCGGACCCACAGGTCGGCGAGCACCGGCGGCGTCGCGACGGGCCCGAGCGCGTGGTCGGCCGCGACCAGCGCGTGCCGCGCGGCCCCGGCGTGCCCGCGGTCCGCCGCCGCGAGGGCCTGGAGGAGCCGGACGGCCGCCTCGGACGCCGGCTCGCGGCCCCCGGCGTCGGCCGCCAGCGCGTGCGCGAGCTCGCGGTCGAGGGCGGAGTCCGACGCACGCAGGTACCGCACCCACGCCCGGGCCGCGTGCGCCGGGCGCGCGTGGGCGTACCCGTCCCAGCCCCGGGGCTCGGCCTCCGCGACCACCGAGCGCGCGGCCGCCTCCCCCTCGTCGAGCCGGCCCTCCGCGACCGCGAGGAGCGACGCCGCTGCCCGCGCCCCGAGGACGAAGAGCTGGGGTGCCCGCCAGTCGCGACCGGGAGGCGGTGCGAGCGGGAACGAGGCCGTCGCCGCCTCGGTGCCCACCGAGCACCACGCGAGGCCCGCGGCGCGGTGGGCCTGCGCGAGGCTGCGGTAGGTGTCGAGCGCCGGGAACGGGTACGGCGCCGCGTCCGCGGTCGCGAGGGCGGCCCCGGCCGCCGTCGCGAGGGCGCGCACGTCGCCCGTCGCGCGCGCGATCGAGGCGTCGAGCAGCTCCAGGAGCACGGCCGCGGCCGGCTGCTCGACGGGGTCGAGGAGGTCGCGCGCCGTCGCGACGTGCCGACGGGCGGCGTCGTACCGCTCGTCGACGTACGCCAGCGCGCCCGCGCACAGGTGCAGCCGCGCGTCGACGCCGATCGTCGCGTAGGGCACGCGCCGCAGGACGTCCGCGACGGTCTCGCGGTGGGGGCCCGCGAGCTGGGCGGCCGTGCCCTCCACGAAGACCTCGCCCACGAGGGTCCAGTCCTCGGCGGCGGCCGCGTGCTCGAGGGCCCGCACCGCCTCGCCGTCGCGCGCGAACCAGCGGGCCGCCGCCCGGTGGGCGTCGCGGAGGCAGGCAGGGTCCTCGGCCCGGAGCTGGCTCAGGAGCATCTCGCGCAGGAGCGGGTGGTACCGGTACCAGGTGCGGCGCTCGCCCGCCGCCGTGACGAAGCCGTCGGCCGCGGCCAGGCCCGGGAGCAGCCGCTCTGCCGGCGCCCCCGGGTCGAGGGCCGACGCGAGGTCGGCGCACACGGCCGAGGCGACGCTCGTGCGGAGGAGGAAGCGCCGGACCGTCGGCTCCTGGCGGTCGAGGACCTCGGCCAGGAGGAACTCCGCCGCCGAGCGGTCGGCGCGCGCGCGGCTCGCGGCGTCGTCCGCCTCGACCCGCAGGCGGACGCCGACCGCCCAGCCGCCCGTCTCGTCGAGGACGCGGCCCACCGCGGCCGGGGACAGCGGTCGGCGGTGGGACGCCGCGAGCGTCGTGACGGACGTGGCGTCGAACGCGAGGTCCGCGGCACCGACCTCGGCGACCTCGCCCTGCGCGCGCAACCGCTGCAGCCGCACCAGCGGGTCGACGCGCGTGAGCACGACGAGATGCAGGGGCAGCGGGTAGCGCAGGAGGTCGTCGACGGTCGCCGCGACGTCGGGGCGCGCCGCGTGGTGGAAGTCGTCGAGCACGAGGACGACCGGCTCGGGCAGCTGCTCGACCGCGGAGAGGACGCGCCGCAGGAGCGCCGACGAGAGCCGGGGCGGGACGACGAGCGTCTCGAGCGGGTGCCCCGGGGGGACCGCGCCCGCGGCGCGGAGCGCGGAGAGGACGTCCGCCCAGAACGCCGCGGGCTTGTCGTCGAACGGCTCCAGGGTGAGCCACGCGACCCGCTGCCCGGTGCCGCCGCGCGCCCACCGCGCCACGGCGGTGGTCTTGCCCCAGCCCGGGCCGGCGGACACGAGCGTCAGGCGCCGCGCCACCGCGGCGCCGACGAGCGCCTCGACCCCGGGGCGAGGAAGCGTCGAGGCGGGGAGCGCCGGGACCGCGGTCCGGGCACGCAGCACCTCGAAGGCGTCGGACCGCGCGACGTCCTCGTGCTCGGCGCGTGGCTCGACCGAGGTCATGAGGGCAGGCTATTCCCGGGTCCCGGGAGGCGCAGGGCGAGCGCGGGGCGGACGGCCGTCAGGCCGGCCCGGCCCCGGTCCCCGGGTCGACGGCTCCGCTCACGGAGGAGCCCGTCGGCGCGGCGACCGCGGGTGGTCGGGCGAGGATCTCGACCACGACGAGCACGAGACCCGCGACGAGCGCGACACCGACCACGAGGCCCGGCGTGAGCGAGCCGGCGAGCAGGAGGACGAGCGCCGCGACGCCGATGACGACGACGCGCACGAACGTCTTGTGCCGCCCGAGCCAGTCGCCCACCGGACCCGCCGAGACCCCGCGACCCTCGCCCCAGCCGCGCACGGTGGCGCCCAGGCGCCCGAGCCCCGCACGCAGGCTGCGCGCGGACTCGCTCGGGCCGCCGAGGTACGCGGCGAGCGCGACGACGAGGCCGAGCACCCCCACGGTCCGCAGCGTGAGGCGCAGGTACCCGACCGCCTGGTCGAACACCACCTCGGCCGCGTCGAGCCGCAGCACCTGCCCGGAGAGCGCCCCGAGGTACAGGCCGCGCGCGACCGCGAGGCCGACGCCCAGGGCGACCATGGCCCCCGTCAGCACGAGCCCGGCGACGACGAGCGCACGCGACCGCCGGTTCGCCACGAGGACCCCGGCGGCGAGCAGCCCGAGCACGACCCACGGCAGCCACGTCGTGAGGGTGACGATCTGCGCGTACCGGTTCTGGAGCATGACGAGCTCGGCGGACTGGGCGATGGTGAACGTCGCGTCGACCGACGGGATGCGTGCGGCCACGTCCAGCCCGCGGTCGACGAGCCGCTCCTTGAGCAGGTCGATCAGGCCGGAGAGCTGGATGCTGAGGCGGCCGTCGTCGACCTGGAGGATGTCTCCGTCCTCGCCGCGCATGACCGAGACGAGCTGCTGGTGCGCCACGCGGTTCGCCTGGAGCCAGGCGCCCTCGAACGCGTCGCTCTCCACGAGCCGCGTCGCGGTCTCGTGCACGAGCGACTCGACGCCGCTCTGGAGCGGCGCCTCGAGCGCGGCGAGCGCCTGGGTCGCGCGCGGCGGGACGTCCCGCTCCTCCAGCCCTCCGACGAGGTCGTCGACGAGCGCCCCGACGTCGATGCGGGACATGACCTCCTCGGTGAGGCGTCCCGCGACGGCGGACTGCACGACCGGGTCCGCGGCGAGCGGACCGACGGTCGCGACGTACCGGTCGGTGTCGGTCAGCTCGCGCTGCGCCCACGCCGAGACCGCGCCCAGCGGCGCGAGGAGCGCCCCCAGGGTGATGAGCACGGCGCACGCCACGGCCCGCAGGCGGCGCCGGGGGCGGCGCGCGGCCGTCGGTGCCTCGGCGCCCGTGCCCTGGCCGGCCCCGCCACCCGGCGACGGCCGTTCCTCGAGCCGGCGCCGCAGCTCCGCGTTCTCGCGCTCCAGCGCGGCGAGGCGCGCCGCCACGTCGTCGGTCGCGGTCCCCGACCCGGTCCCCGGCGCGGGCTCGCTCTGGTCGGTCATCCCCGGCCCCTCAGGCGAGCGCCCGCGCCTTGAGGCGCGCGAACTCGTCCGCGTCGATCGTCCCGGCGTCGTAGAGCGCCTTCGCGTCCGCGATCTCGCTCGCGGGCGAGCGGCCCGTGCCCGCGGTCGCCCGGACGTAGTCGTCCATCACCTGACGTCGCGCGCGGTCCTCCTCGGCGTGCCGCTCGGCCATGCCACGCCCCCGAGCGATGACGTACACCAGCGCCGACAGGTACGGGACGACGATCAGGGCGACGACCCACAGCGCCTTCCACCAGCCGCTGAGCGCCCTGTCGCGGAAAAGGTCGGCCACGATCTGGAACAGCACGACGAGGTAGGCGATGAAGAAGAACCACCACACCATGAGCCAGAACCAGTCCCAGAAGCCGTCCATCGGGCACCTCTCGTCTCAGGTCGCGAACGTTCGCGATGCTCCCACTGTGGGTCGCGGGGCGCCACCGGTGCTCACCCGCCGGGGGTAGTCGCCCGGCGCACCCACCCGGGTGCCACCCGCACCGGGTGATCCGCGTCGCCCGGTCCACGCGCATCCTGGGGCGACGTGGGCGAGCCGGGAGAGGCACATGGACGGCACGACGATGGTCGAGGTGACGGTGCTGGGCCCGGTGGCGCTCCCTGCTGCCGACCTGGCCGAGCTGGGGGTGCGGCGGACCGCGGAGTGCACGCTGCTCGAGGCGACCGTGCGCGACCAGGCCGCGCTCTACGGACTGCTCCAGCGTCTCGCCGCGCTCGGTCTCGAGCTCCTCGAGCTGCGCACCGCGGCGCCCGGGCAGCGGGCCGACGTGGAGGTCGTCGTCCGTGGCCCCGTGGGCGCGCTGGTCCAGGAGATGCTGCGCGACGTCGGCCGGGCCCTGCCGGGGTCCCTCACCTCCTACCGGCTCCGGGACACCGACCTGGCGGGCCTCCTCGCGGTCGTGGCGGACCTGGGTCCGCAGGCGGTCGACGACGAGTCGCCGGTCTCGGCGATGGACGCGAAGATCGCCCAGCTCCGCGAGCTCGCGGCGCTGCGCGACCAGGGCGTGCTCACGGACACCGAGCTCGCGGAGCAGAAGGCGCGCATCCTCGGGCGCTGACCCGTCGGCCGTCCGCGTCGCGGCCCCGCGACGCTGCGCGAGCGCGTATCCCTTGACACTCGGAAAGCGCCTTCCCTACGCTGCGAGGGTCGCGCGCACGGACGTGCAGCTCGAGCCGGACGGAGAGCAGGACGCGGCGGTCGAGGGGCCGCCACCGACCGCGCGCGCGACCCGTGCGGACCTCCGCCGCGACGATGCGGCCGCGGGACCCGACGGCGTGCAGGAAGCGACCCGGCGACGGACGGCCGGCGGGTCGGGAGACATGACAGCGCTCACCGGTGTGTCGTGCCAGCACCATCCGACGAAGTGGAGCAGACGATGACGTCTACGCATTCGAGCCGACGAGGGAGGACGGCGCTCGCCGTCGCCCTCGCGGCGGTCCTGGGAGGGACCCTCCTCGTGCCACCCGCGGCCGCAGAGGTCGCCGAGGACGAGTTCACCGAGATCCTCAGCTTCGAGGGCTACCAGCGCACCGCCCTCAACGGCCAGGACGGCTGGTCGGCCTCGGCCGCGGCCCGGGTCGTCGCGGACCCGCTCAACGGCAACAACCAGGTCCTCGAGATGGTCGGCGGCACCCAGCGCGCCCACCGTGCGGTCCCCGGGATCGCCGACGGCACGACCGGGACCGTGTTCTTCCGCTTCATGCGGACCGGCAGCGTCGACACGTCGTTCGGCATCACGGACAACGACGCGCCGTCCGACTACGCGCACAGCCGCGCGTACGTGAACAACCAGAACAACGACGTGATGCTCGTGCGGGACGGCGGCGCCTTCAAGCCCGCCGGCGTCTGGTCTCGGGACACGTGGCAGTGCGTGTGGATCGTCGCCGACAACGCGACGGACAAGGTCAGCGTCTACAGCCAGGGCGGCCCGTACGAGGAGATCACCCGGCTGCCCGAGGGCACGGAGCAGCAGTTCGGCTTCCGCCAGGGCGTCACCTCGGCGCTCGACCGGTTCTTCTGGATCAACGGCGCCAGCAGCGCGGGCCGCCTCATGCTCGACGACGTCGCGGTCGACACGGCGGGGCAGAACCTCGCGATCCCGACGGGCAACCCCGCCGACTGCGCCGCGGGCGGCACCACGCCGAACGAGCCGCTGCTCAACCCGCTGCCCGACCCGACGCCGTCGACCCTCGGCATCGAGGTGACGGAGCTGGCCCAGCTCCCGGCGTCGCAGACGACCCCGGCGACGCAGGACCCGCGCCTCGTGCGCCACAACCGCATCACGCACCTCGACGAGATCCCGGACGGCTCGGGCCGCCTCATGGTGCCGGACAACAACGCGGTCCTCTACACCGTCGACAAGGACACGGGCGCCTACGTGCCCTATCTCGACGTGCGCCAGCAGTTCCTCGACAACTTCCACAACAGCGCAGGCCTGGGCACCGGCCTCGGCTCCGCCGAGTTCCACCCCGACTTCGCCGAGAACGGGCTGTTCTACACGGTGCACACGGAGGGCGGCACGGCGCTGACGGAGGACACGCCCGACTACCCTGCCTACGGCAACACGCAGTTCCACAGCGTCGTCACCGAGTGGAAGGCGACCGACCCGTCCGCCCCGGTCTTCGCGGGCACGAGCCGCGAGGTCCTGCGCGTGCCGTTCGCCGGCCGCGTGCACACGGTGCAGCAGATCGCGTTCAACCCCACGGTCACCGAGGGGGACGCCGACTACGGCAACCTCTACGTCCTCGTGGGCGACGGCGGCAACGGCGTCGGCAACGGCAACCCGCAGAACCTCGCGACGCCGCAGGGCAAGGTCTTCCGCATCGACCCGCTCGGCACGAACGCCGCGAACGGCCGGTACGGCATCCCGGCGGACAACCCGTTCGTCGGCACGCCGGGCGCGCTGCCGGAGATCTATGCCGTCGGCCTGCGCGACCCGCACCGCATCAGCTGGGACCCCGAGGGCGACCACACGATGTACCTCGGGCACATCGGCGAGTGGCAGGTCGAGTCGGTGTACGCCGTCGAGCCGGGCGACAACTTCGGCTGGTCCGTGCGCGAGGGGTCGTTCCTCGCCGACAACCGGCAGATCTACCCGCTGCCCGCGAACGACGCCGAGAACGGCTTCACCTACCCCGTGGCCGCCTACGACCACAACCGCGACCCCGGTCAGACCGGCGACGCGGGCGTCGCGCTCAACGGCGGGTTCGTCTACCGCGGCGACATCCCCGAGCTGCGCGGACGCTACCTCTTCACGGACCTCGTGCGCGGCTGGGTGCTGGCCACCGAGGCGGACGAGATGGTCCGCAACGACGGCGACCTCGAGGACCTGGCCGAGATCGAGCACCTGCGCGTGTTCGCCGACGGCGCGGAGACGACCTTCCAGGAGCTCGTCGGCGACCAGCGCGTCGACCTGCGCTTCGGGTCCGACGCCGACGGCGAGCTCTACCTGATCTCGAAGGCCAACGGGAAGATCTGGCAGGTCACCGGCGCGCGGCGCGTCGGGGCGTCCTCGCCCGTCGTGCTCCCCGAGCTCGCCGGGAACGTCGCGGCGCACTACGACTTCGACCACCCGGTCGCGGGCTCGACGACGTGGGAGGCGGACCAGGGCTGGTCCGGCACGAACATCCAGCTCGTCAACGGCGGGGTGGAGATGCGCGTGGCCGACCGCGCCTACCCGGGCGCGGGCGAGGCGCTGCAGACGCAGCAGATGAGCCCGCTCACGGCGTCGAACGACGACTGGAAGGCCGGCGTCTACGACCCCGCGGGCGTGGACTCGCTCGGGGCGTTCGCGGACGCCGACGAGATCTCCGTCATGGGCTGGTTCAAGCCGACCGGCGAGCACCCCGCCCTCAACTCCGGCACGGCGAACCCCGACGACCGCTACAACGCGATCGGCCTCGCCGGGGTGCTGACCGGGGACTCCGACGGCCACGCCGTGCGCGCGCTGCTCGAGGTCATCACCGTCGGTGACGAGCTCAAGCTCGTCGCGCTGGGGCGTCGCGTCGACGGCGGCGGCTCGTGGACGTTCGCGGCCGACCTCCCGTGGGACCAGATCCTCGAGCGCAACCGCTGGGTCCACCTCGCGGCGACGTTCGACTTCGCGGGCGGCGAGATGAAGCTGTACATGAACGGCGAGGAGCTCGAGGGCCGGTACACGGCCTCGAACCCCTGGGGTGCCGGCTCCACCTCCCCGACCGACCCGCGGGGGATCAAGATCGGCGGCAGCTTCCCGCAGGACACGCGGGAGGCCAACCCGTTCCACGGCCGCATGGACGACCTCATGTTCCTCGACACCGTCCCGACGCCGGAGCAGGTCGCGGCGCAGTACGCCCGGTTCGGCGCGCAGCCGGTCGAGCCGCCGGCGCCGCCGTCGTGCGCGCCGGCGGGCGAGCCGGTCACGGACGTCATGGCCGCCGAGAACTGGGCGCCGCGCACGCCGTCGAAGTGGCAGTTCCCCGGCGACGCGATCGTCCTCGCCCAGGCGGGCGACAACCCGAACGACGGCATCCGCCGGCCGTTCGAGTACGCCGTCCTCACCGAGGGCCCCGAGCTCGGCTCGTTCGCGCTCGACGCCGAGGTGCGGCTCGACGCCCCGGCGTCCGTGAACAACCGGGACGTGATCGTGGTGTTCGGCTGGCAGTCGGACACGCAGTACTACTACGCGCACCTCTCGCAGGACAACACGATCTACGCCCACAACGGCATCTTCAAGGTCGACGGCAAGGACCGGGAGCGGATCGACGACCAGTGGGACGGCGCGGTCGGGGCTCCCCCGGCGGTCACCGACGAGGAGTGGCACGACGTGCGCGTCGTGCGCTGCGCGGACAGCGGCGACATCGCCGTGTACCTCGACGGCCTCGACACCCCGCTCCTCACCGCGAACGACACGACGTTCGCCGAGGGACGTGCCGGCTTCGGGTCGTTCGACAACACCGGCAGCCTGCGCGACCTCGTGGTCACGCCGGCCGCGGAACCGGCCGAGGTCGAGCTCGACGTGGCGGTCTCGCCGCGCTGCCTCGCCGGCAAGGCGTACCTCGCCGTCGCGGCGACGAACGAGTCCGACGTGCCGGCCGACGTGACCCTGACGACCGCCTTCGGGTCCCGCACGGTCGCTGACGTCCAGCCCGGCCAGGCCGCCTACCAGTCGTTCGCGTCGCGGGCGACCGCCCTCGACGCGGGGTCGGTCACGGTCTCCGCGACGGCCACGGTCGACGGCGAGGAGGTGTCGAGCGAGGTGGTCGTCGAGCACGCGGCGCACACCTGCGGGTGACGCCCGGCTCGTGGCCCGGGGGTCCTGACCCCCGGGCCTGACCGCACGAACCGCCCCGGCTCCGTCCAGGCTGCGTCCGACCAGCCCGCGGGACCGGGGCGGTCCGTGCGTGCGGACCGCGGCCGCCGGCGGTCACCCGGCCGCGAGCGCCGCCCCACCGCGCCGGAGCGCGAGGACGAGCGAGCCGGCGACGAAGTAGTCCTCGTCGACCTCGTGCCGCGCCTCCCGGACCGCCCGGCGCAGGTCCTCCGCGCGGGCCGCGAGGGTGCGCAGCGCCGCCTCGTCCGCGGGCACCGCGGAGACGGAGCGCAGCGCGGCGGCGTAGGCGTCGAGCGCACGGGCCGCGAGCGGCCGCAGCCGGGCCCCGAGGGCCAGGTCGTCGCGCCCCTCGCGCTCCCACTCCACCAGGAGCCGGACGAGCGACCCCACGACGTCGGCCGACACCTCCAGCTCCTGCGAGCGCCGCACCTGCGAGACCGCCCAGTCCCGGTGCCGGCGCAGGCGGAGGTTCGCCCGCGCGGCCTCGCGCGTGCGTGCGACGGCGTCGCGCGCACGGACGAGCGTCGGGTCCACCTCGCGGCGGCGTTCCTCCCACTCCTCCGCGGACGGCGGCCGGTCGCCGTCGAGCCCGTCCGCGAGCGCCTCGACCTGGTCCGCGAGCGTGTCGCGCAGCCCGTCGAGCGCGTCCTCCGTGGGGGTGAGCGGCAACGGGGGGACGAGGAGGTTGATCCCCACGCCGATGGCGGCGCCGACGACGACGAGACCGGCATAGGCACCGACGAACTCGACCTTGGCCGCGTTGCCGATGATGAGGACGAACAGCGCCGACGTCACCGCCCACGTGCCCATCTCGCCGAAGCGGCGCCACCCCGCGCACAGGAGCGCGAGCCCCACGACGAGCGCGACGGAGAGCGCGCTCGGGGAGAGGACGAGGTCGACGCCACGCGCGATGGCCGCGCCGACGAGGATCGCGAGGATCGCCTGGGCGGACTCGCGGACCGAGCGGGCGAGGGTGCTCGTCGTCGCGACGACGGCGCCCAGCGGCGCGTAGTACGGGTAGTCGGAGAAGGGCTCGGGCGCGAGCACGCCGACGAACCAGGCGAGCGCGGCCGCGACGGCCCCCTTGACCGCGAGCGACCACCGGGGGTGCCGCACCCAGCGCCGGGCCGCGGCGGCGACCGCACGGCGCGCCCAGGTGGGCCCCTCCCCGTCGGGCCCGTGCGGGGCCGCCCGGTCGTCCGTCGTCACGAGCACGAGGATCGCCCCTCGTGCCGGCACCCGCACGTCGCCTCCCCACGGCGGCCCGGGGTGTGAGCGGGAGGAGCCGGTGCTTCACTGGCGACGTCGGTGCAGAGTCCCGCCGACGCCGTCGGGCACGGTGGCGTCCCAGGCGTGCTGACGCCGCCGCGGTCGGCACGACGACCACGGAAGGACGACGACCGATGCGAGCACTGACCTGGCAGGGACGCGAGAAGGTGAGCGTCGAGGACGTGCCGGACCCCCGGATCGAGCAGCCCACGGACGCGGTCGTCCGCGTGACGTCGACCGCGATCTGCGGCTCCGACCTGCACCTGTACGGGGTGCTCGGGATGTTCCTCGACGCGGGCGACGTCCTGGGCCACGAGGCGATGGGCGTCGTCGAGGAGGTCGGCCCGGAGGCGGGGAGCCTGAAGGTCGGCGACCGCGTCGTGGTCCCGTTCACCATCGCCTGCGGGCGCTGCTGGATGTGCGAGCGCGGCCTGCAGACCCAGTGCGAGACGACGCAGGTGCGCTCCCAGGACAAGGGCGCCGCGCTCTTCGGGTACACCAAGCTCTACGGCCAGGTCCCCGGCGGGCAGGCGCAGTACCTGCGCGTGCCGCAGGCGCAGTACGGACCGATGGTCGTGCCCGACGACGGCTCCCCGGACGAGCGCTACCTCTACCTGTCGGACGTCCTGCCCACCGCGTGGCAGGCGGTCGAGTACGCCGACGTCCCGCCCGGCGGCACGGTCGTGGTCCTCGGCCTCGGCCCCATCGGGCAGATGTCGGCCCGGATCGCGCTCCTCCGCGGAGCGTCCCGCGTCGTGGGCGTCGACCTCGTCCCCGAGCGGCGCGCGATGGCCGAGCGGCACGGCGTCGAGACCCTCGACCCGTCCGCCGTCGACGACCTCGCCGTGGCGGTGCGCGACCTCACCTCGGGCCGCGGCGCCGACTCCGTCATCGACGCGGTCGGCATGGAGGCCCACGGCTCCCCTCTCGCCGAGGCCACGCAGAAGGTGGTGGGCCTGCTGCCGGACCTGCTGTCGGCGCCCCTCACCGAGCGCGCCGGGGGCGACCGCCTCGCCGCCCTCTACACCGCGTTCGACCTCGTCCGCCGCGGCGGCACGGTCTCGATCTCGGGCGTCTACGGCGGTGCCAAGGACCCGTTGCCGATGATGCAGCTCTTCGACAAGCAGCTGACGCTGCGCATGGGCCAGGCGAACGTGCGCCGGTGGACCGACGACGTCCTCCCCCTCGCGGCCGACGTCTCCGACCCGCTCGGCGTCCTGGACCTGCGCACGCACCGGCTCCCGCTCGAGTCCGCGCCCGAGGCGTACCGCACGTTCCAGCGCAAGGAGGACGGCTGCATCAAGGTCGTGCTCGACCCGTGGGCCTGACCACCGTCGACGCCGTCGTCGTCGGCGCGGGGCCCAACGGTCTCGTCGCCGCGAACGCGCTCGCGGACGCGGGCTGGGACGTCCTCGTCCTGGAGGCGCAGGAGACTTACGGCGGCGCGGTCCGCTCCGCCCAGGTCGCCGCGCCGGGGTTCGAGACGGACCTCTTCAGCGCGTTCTACCCGCTCGCGGCCGGGTCGCCCGTCGTCCGGGGGCTCCACCTGGAGGACCACGGGCTGTCGTGGTCGCGCGCACCGGACGCCCTGGCCCACGTGCTGGACGACGGTCGGGCCGCCGTCCTGCGCGAGCGGGCGGTGGACACCGCCGCAGGGCTGGAGGAGTTCGCGACCGGGGACGGCGACGCGTGGCTCGAGCTCGTCGCGGGCTGGGACCGCGTGCGCGACCCGCTCCTGGACGCGCTCTTCAGCCCCCTGCCCGCGGCGGGGCCGGTGCTGCGCGTGCTGCGCCGCCTCGGGGCTGCGGGGACGCTCGACCTCGCGCGCCTGGCCGTGCTGCCCGTGCGCCGCCTCGCCGACGAGACGTTCCGCGGCGAGGGCGGCGGCCTGCTCCTCACCGGCAACGCCATGCACGCCGACGTCCCGCCCGACGCCGCCGGCAGCGGCGTGTTCGGCTGGCTGCTCGCGATGCTGGGTCAGGACGTGGGCTTCCCCGTCCCGACGGGCGGCGCCGGGCGCCTCCCGGACGCGCTCGTCGCCCGGCTGCGCGCCGGCGGCGGGGACGTCGTCACCGGCGCGCGGGTCGACCGGGTGCACGTGGTGTGGGGCCGCGCGGTCGGCGTGAGCACGGCCGACGGTCGGCACGTGCGGGCGCGCCACGCGGTCCTCGCCGACGTCAGCGCGCCCGCGCTCTACCTCGACCTCGTGGGTGCGGACCGGCTGCCGCCGCGGCTCGTGCGCGACCTCGGCCGGTTCCAGTGGGACCACCCGACCCTCAAGGTGAGCTGGGCGCTCGACCGGCCCGTGCCGTGGACCACGCCGGGCGCCCGGTCGGCCGGGACGGTGCACCTCGGGGTCGACCGGGCCGGGTTCGTGGACGTGTCGGCCGCGCTGTCCCGGGGCCGCGTCCCCGACCGGCCGTTCCTCGTGCTCGGGCAGATGACGACCTCCGACCCGTCGCGCTCCCCCGCCGGGACGGAGTCCGCCTGGGCCTACACGCACCTGCCCCACCGCCTGCGCTGGACGCGCGAGGCCGTCGCGGACGAGGTGCAGCGCGTCGAGGACACGGTCGAGGCCGCGGCGCCCGGGTTCGCCGACGCGGTCGTCGGACGCTTCGTGCAGTCCCCGGCCGACCTCGAGGCCGCCGACGCCAACCTGGCGGGCGGGGCCGTCAACGGCGGCACGTCCGCCGTGCACCAGGAGCTGTTCCTGCGGCCGACGCCCGGCCTGGGCCGGCCGGAGACGCCGGTCGCGTCGCTCTACCTCGCGAGCGCGTCCGCCCACCCCGGCGGCGGGGTGCACGGCGCGTGCGGGTGGAACGCGGCGCGCGCCGCGCTCGCCGCCGCGGGCGCGCGCGGGGCGCTCCGGCGCGCGCTCGTGCGGACCGCGTGGGCGCGGCTCCTGCGCGAGCCCTGACCGCACGCGGACCACCCGCCGGCCACCGGGCCGAGGACGTGCCGGGACGGATCGAGAGCAGATCGGGGGCACGTCGTCGGCAGATCGGGTGCTACGGGTTCCGGCGCTCGGCGAGGAACGCGAGCCGACGCAGCGTCTCGACGTTCCGCGGGCCGATCACCGCGCTGCGCAGAGGCCGCGGGACGAGCGTCCCCGGCCCCTTCTCGGCGTCCTCGGCGATGCGCACGACGCACCCGTCGGCGGTGGGCGCCACCTCGATCCGCACCCGTGCCTCCCCCGCGGGCCAGCCCCGTGCCTGCAGGTCGATCCCGCGGCCCGGCTCCCAGGCACGTACGACGGTCTCGTCGTCGAGCAGCGCGGGCCAGAGCCCGACCGAGTGGAGGATCCGCGACCCCGGCGCGGGCCACGCGTCGTCGACGGCGCGCACGCGCGCCGTCCCGACCACCCACGTCGCGTACGACCAGCCGTCCGCGAGCACGCCGAGGACCGCGTCCGGGGGGCACCGTACGGCCCGTGCGACGGTCACCATGAGGCGACGCTAGTCCCGCGCCCGGCACTGGCAACCGCTCGCGGTCGGGGCGCTCGTGCGCGCGTGCGCGCGCCGCCGGACGTAGCGTGAGAGGCCCCCCGCGACGACGCGAGGACCACCCTCAGGAAGGGGCACGCGCCATGGGTATCGCCCGCTTTCCGCAGGAGTTCGCGGTGCGCGCCGCGACGATCCTCGACCACGGCCTCGAGGTCAGCGTGACGATGCGCCAGGCGGGGGTGAGCGTGCGGGCCGGGAGCAGCAGCGACGCGGCCGCCCGCTGCGACCAGGCCGAGGCGCTCGACGACGCCGGGCCGTGCGTGGACGCCATGGACGTCGGCTCCCGGCTCGTCGTCGCGGTCGCGGACGCGGCGCGGTGGGAGCGCTGGTCGCGCCAGGCGCGCCTGGAGGGCTTCGTCTCGACCGCGGCGGTCCCGGCGACGGTCGCGGACGACGTCGCCGTCGCCCTCAACCTCTACTCCCGCACCCCCGATCCCTGGACCCCGGAGCTGCTCGCCGCGGCCGACTCGTACGCTCAGCTCGTCGCCTCTGCGGTACGCCTGCGCCTCGAGCTCGCCGAGCTCGAGGACGCGACCGCCGGGTTCTACCGCGACATGTCCGACGCCGTCGCCACGGAGCGCGCCGTCGGCGCGATCATGCAGACGAACCAGTGCTCCGCCGAGGAGGCGCGGCGCATCATCGACTCGGCCTCGCGGCACCGGAACGTGAGCCCGCGCGAGGTCGCCGAGCAGCTCCTGCGGGCGCTCGTCGTGTCGGAGCCGCCCGAGCCGTCCGAGCCGTCCGAGCCGTCCGAGGACGAGCCGGGCGCGTGAGCGTGCCTCACGTCCCGTCGTCGCCCGCTTCGAACACCTCGCGGTAGAGACGCCCCGCCTCGTCGACGACCTGCGGGTCGACCGACGCCGCGGGCACGACGTCCACGAGCAGGGGCTCGCAGTCGGGCCCGCGCCCCGCGACCTCGCCGGTGAGCAGCCAGGGGAAGCGCTCGGGCGTCAGGAGGTGCGCGTACTGGCAGAGCTGGCGCGCGACCCAGTGCTCGACGGGCCGGTCCCACCACGGCTCGGGGTTCATCGGGTTGACGCTGAGGCCCGGCAGCAGGCAGCCGCTCTCGTGGTCGCGGCTCACGGTCGCGCGGTCCTGCGCGGGCCCACCGCTGAACCGGACGTAGAGGGGGTCCACGACCGCGACGAGCTCGGCGACCTCCGCCAGGCTCCGCAGGCGCGGCAGGGCGTCGAGCGCGCTCGTCTCCTCGGGCACCGTGTCCTCCTGACGGACGTGGCTGCGTGCCGGTCGGCCCCTTCTCGACCGCGTCCTGACGACGTCCCCGCCCGGGTCCGCCGCCGACACGGCCAGGCTACGAGGGCCCCGCGTCGCAGGCACCCCGGGACCGGCGAGCGCCGCGGCGCCGTGCGACGGTGGCAGGACCGCGCCTTCCCGGCGCGGCACCGGCCGGCCGGCACCCCACCAGCCGGCACGCAGCAGCCGGCACCCAGCAGCCGGCAGCCAGCAACCAGCACCCAGCACCCAGCACCCAGCAGCCAGCCAGCACCGACCGAGGAGGCCGACATGAGCGAGAACGACGAGCGCGGCTACGACCCCGCCGAGGACCCCGACGCCGACCCCCGGTCGCTCAACCCTCGCGAGGGGCGCCACGCGAGCGGCTCCGGCGCGGACGACGAGACGGACACCGACGCCGACCCCGGGAACGTCAACCCGCGCACCGGCGGCGCGGCGTCCGGCGACGCCTGAGGGGCGCGCGAGCGCTACCGCGACCCGCCTACGCGACCGCCGGGGCGGGCGTCGGCGTGAGCGCCACCGCCTCGCCCGGGGCCGTCTCCCCGGGGAGCCCGAACCGCAGGCCCAGGTGGTCCATCGTCGGCGGGAGCGGGTCCCGCGCGAGGTAGCGCCCCCGGCCGACGACGAGGTCGAGGCGGGCGACGCGCACGAGCGTGTGCGACGCCAGGAGGAGCACCACGTTGCGGCCCGGGCAGGACACCGGGCCGCCGCTGAACGGGACGAGCCCCCAGTCGGCGTCGGCCCGGCCGTCGAGCCACGCCTCCGGCGTGAACGCGTCGGCGAACGACAGGCGCCCGGGGTCCCGGTGGAAGTACGCGCTGAGCACGACGAACCCCGTCCCCGCCGGGAAGGTGCGCGCGCCCCAGCGCACCGGACCCGACGCGTCGCGCAGGATCGCGAGCGTCGTGGGCCACAGCCGGACCGACTCCAGCACGCACCCCCGCGCGTACGGCAGCACGGCGGGCCCGCGTCCGGTCGTGACCGGCTCCGCGAGGAGGCGCGCGCGGACGACCGGGCGAGCGGACGCCACGGCCAGCGCGCGGAACGTGGCGGCGCCCGCGGCGTCGAACGCGAACAGCCAGTGGGGGATCTGGCGGCGCACGGCGTCCGCCCCGTCCCTGTCACGCCCGCGCGCGGCGAGGGTGCCCGGCTCGGCCGCGGCGACGTGCTCGGCGATCCGGCGTTCCAGGGCCGCCCGCAGCCACGGGCGGCGCGGCCGGAACCAGGACCAGTTCCCGTCACGGCGCAGCGCGTCGAGGACGGCGACGAGCCGCTCGTCGTCCCGGGCCGCGCGCCCGAGGACGACGGTGCGGACCACACGCCACCACGAGGCCGCGAACGTGTCCCAGTCGAGCCGGCCCGACCCCTCGACCGTCGCGACGAGATCTCGCGCCTCCCGCTCGACCGCCGCGACCAGGGCGTCGCCGTCGTGGTGCACGGGCTCGGACGTGTCGAGCACCGCCTCGTTCTCGGGACGGCGCTCGCGTCGTGCCTCGGGCGGGGAGATCAGGACGCCGTCGGGCTGGAAGTGCCCGAGCGCCCCCCGCTTCTCCCACGACGCCGGGGTGAACGGCGCGGGCGACCCGACGAGGATCCGCTCGACGTGCTCGGGCCGGGTGGCCAGGACGAGCCGGCGCGCACCGAGCCGGACCACGAGCGGAGCCCCGTGGTACCGGGAGCGCAGGCGGTCCAGCAGCCGGCGGGCCGTGCGGTCCACCTGGCGACGCTCCGCCCACGCGGTCGCGCGGGGACGGCGCATGATCGCGCCCTGGGCGACGAGCGGACCGAGCACGTCCCGCAGGACGAGCCCGGTCTCGCGCGTCGTGAGGTCGACCGGCGTGTCGGTCATGCGCTCGTCCCGAGGACGGCGGCGGTCAGGGGCACCCCGCTCAGTCCTTGTGCAGGGCGTCCTTGACGGCGCCCGTGGCCTTGTCGAGCGTCGACGGCGTGCGCGTCGTGCCGTGGAACCGCTCGTCGGGGGTCGTGGGCGGCGGCATCGGCACGCCCGCCGGCGGCTCCGCGACGTAGGTGAACTCGCCCTTGCCGTCCGGGGTCGGGCCGCTCGCCCAGCGTCCCTCGGACGCGTGCTCGCCGTCGGAGAAGTTGATGTACTGGTACGCGACGTCGCGGTCCTCCTTCGAGAGCGGGAACGTGCTGGGGACGGGCAGCTCCTCGACGCCCTCGTCGCGCAGCTCCTGCGCCGCGGCGAGCCACTGGTTCTGGTGCATCGTGTCGCGCGCGAGCAGGAAGGCCAGGAGGTCCTTGACCCCCGCGTCGTCGGTCATGTGGTAGAGCCGGGCGACCTGCAGGCGGCCCTGCATCTCGGCGTTCGCGTTCGCCGTGAAGTCGGCGAGCAGGTTGCCGCTCGCGGTCACGTAGCCCGCCGACCACGGGTTCCCGTTCGAGTCGACCGGCCGGGCGCCCGCGCCCGCGACGATCGCCTGCTGCGGGTCGGTCCCGCCGACGATCGCGGCCACGGTCGGGTCGTCCTGCACCGCGCCCTCGACCAGGCCGACGGGCGCCTTCTCCAGGAGCTGCGCGATCATCGTCGCCAGCATCTCGACGTGACCGAACTCCTCGGCGCCGATGCCGTAGAGCAGGTCGCGGTACTTGCCCGGGAGGTGGGAGTTCCAGGACTGGAAGCCGTACTGCATCGCGACGGTGATCTCGCCGTACTGCCCGCCGAGCACCTCCTGGAGCTTGCGGGCGTAGACGGCGTCCGGCCGGTCGGGCGTGGCCTGGTGCTGGAGCTCTTGACGGTGGAAGAACATGGTCTCTCCCTCGAGGAGGTCGGCCCTCACCACGCGGCGTGCGCGGAGGACCACGGCACGCGCCCCGTTCTCGACGCGTCGAGCGTCCCACCAGCGTGGAGCCCTCCGGTCCCGGTCGCATCTGGGCGGGGCACGCCCGACGCGGCGTCGCCGGGCTCCTCGGCGACGTGCGTCGGAGGTCGCGCGCGCGAGCGCGGCCGGACGTGCCTACGGTCGACCCAGGGCTTCGAGAACGGGAGCGCGACGACACGAGGAGCGCCCATGTCCGAGCCGCGCAGCAGCACCACCATCCCGGACGACGCCGGCACCCCCGTCCTCCTGCGCCTCGCGCGGCGGCTCGAGGACTCGACCGCGCTCGACGACCTCTCCAGCGCCGTCCGCGGCGTGGCGCTCGCCGTCGTCCCCTCCCACGGTCGGCTGCGCGAGGAGCTGCACGGCCGCTCGCTGGGCCACGCGCTCCACGCGACCCTCACCGACGTCCCCGTCGGCCTGTGGACCAGCGCCGCCGTGCTCGACCTCGTCGGGGGCGAGCGGAGCGCCCCGGCGGCGCAGCGGCTGGTCGGGCTGGGCGTGCTGGCCGTCGCGCCGACGGCACTGACCGGTCTCGCCGACTACCTCGACGTCGACCGGCGTGCCCGACGCGTCGGCGCGGTGCACGCGGCGCTCAACACCGGCGTCTCGCTGCTCTACGGGACGTCGTGGCTGCTGCGCCGCGGCGGGCGGCACCGGGCCGGGGTCGCGGTCTCGACGCTCGGCTACGCCGTCGCCGGGGCGAGCGCGTTCCTTGGCGGGCACCTCGCCCAGGCGCTGCGGGAGCCGCCCGCGGAGGTCGCGCTCGGCGACGACGACGCCCCGGACCTGCCGTGACCGCGGCACGACCCGCCCGGCGTGCGCTGCCGCCGGCGGACCGCGGCGCCGCCCTCGTGACCGGCGCGACGAGCGGGATCGGGCGCGCGCTCGCGGTCGAGCTCGCCCGCCGCGGGGACGACGTGCTCGTGGTCGCGGACCGCGACGTCGAGCCCACCGTGCGCGACCTCGCCGCGCACGGCGGCGCGCACGAGGGACTGACGGTCGACCTGGCGACGCCCCGCGGGGTCGAGACGACCGCCCGGCGCGCTCGCGACCTCGGCGTCTCGACCGTCGCCCTCAACGCGGGGGTCGGCGTGCACGGCGCGTTCGCGCGCACCCCGCTCGAGGACCAGCTGCGCCTCCTGGACCTCAACGTGCGCTCGGTGGCGCACCTGACGCACCTGCTCCTGCCGGACCTCCTGGCGGAGGGCCGCGGCCGGATCCTCGTCACGTCGTCCGTCGCCGGGAGATGCCCGCCCCGCACTTCGCCGGGTACGCCGCGTCGAAGGCGTTCCTGCGCTCCTTCGCGTGGTCGCTGCGCGGCGAGCTCGCCGGGACGGGCGTCACGGTCACCGCGCTCCTGCCGGGCCCGACGCGCACGCCGTTCTTCCGGGAGGCGGGGATGGAGCGCACCCACGTGGGCCGCCTGCCCAAGCCGCGAGCGGCGACCGTGGCGCGGCGGGCGGTGGACGCGCTCCTCCGCGGGAACCCCGAGGTGGTCACGGGCGTCCAGGGCGGCGTGATGCTCGCCGCCGCGCGGGTGCTGCCCCAGCCGGCCCGCGCCGCGTTCCACGGCTGGTTCTACGCGCCCGTCCCGGCCTCGCTCGCCGTGGCGGGGCCGACGTCGTCACCGCTGCGGTAGCCGTTGACCTTGTGCGTGCCGTCGCACCACGGCGGGATGGCCGTGCCGCCGCAGCGGCACAGCGCGACGGTCGCGCGGTGCCGCTCGATCTCGTGCCCCTCCTGGTCGACGAGGCGGGCGGGGCCGCGCACGAGCAGCGGGCCGTCGGGGCAGGCCGTCACGACGACCTCCTCCGCGCGCCCGCGCGGTTCGCCCGTCACCGTGACCCCGCCCCGGTCGCGCGCCGCAGCGCGGCCACCGAGTGCGCGGCGCAGCGGATCCGCGTCCCGCGGTAGGGCACTCCCCCACGGAGGCGCCACGCGAGCGCGGCCCACACGCACACCGCGCGCTCCAGCAGCCACGCGGGCGCCCAGAGGGCCGCCGTCGGGGGCCACGCGGCGGCTCCCCCGGCGGTGCGCCGCCCGACCTCCGCGACGAGGACCGCGCTCCCGAGCACGACCAGGACCGCGGCCGTCCCCGCCGCGCGTCGTGCGCCGTCCGAGCGCGCCGCCCCGACGACGCACGCGGCCAGGAGCGGCGCCAGCGCGAGCTCGGCGACCAGGCGCGCGGGCTGGGCGAACGAGTCGTACGCCTGCCGCACGCGCTGCTCGAGGAACGCGCCGACGCCGGGCGGCCGGCGGACGACGACGAGGTCCGGACGGTGCGCGACGCGCCCGCCCCGGGCCAGCACGGTGCGCTCGAGCTCGAGGTTCTCGAACAGCACCCGGGCGTCGTACCCCCGCGGCCCGAGCGCGTCACGGCGCAGCACGAGCGTCCCCGCCCAGTCGTGGCCGAGCGCACGGTTCACGAGCGAGCGCGCGGTGTCCCACCGCGCGTGCCACGGCGCCGGGTCGAACACGTTCTGCGGCACGACGACGTCCGCCTCGTCGAGGGCCGCGAGCGCCCGGTCGAGCGTCGCGACGTCCCACCGCACGTCGTCGTCGGCGACGACGACCGCCGGGGTGGTCGCCGCGGCGAGGCCGGCGAGGACGCCGACGACCTTGCCGTTGCACCCCGGCGGCGGCGCGGCGACCGCGACCGTCCGGACGGCGTCGCCCCACGACGCCGCGTGGAGCGCGCGCACGGGGGCCGGCGACCCGTCGGCCACGACGACGTGCACGTGGCTCACGAGGTCCCCGAGGTACCGGGACAGCTCGGTCGTCGCACACGCGTCGAACCGGTCGCGGCGCAGCGGGAGCACGTAGGTCGCGTCACGCACCGGGCGCGTCACCGCCCTCGGCGGCCCTGCTCGACGACCGGCTCGACGACGGGCTCGACGCCTGGTCCGGCAGGGGCGGGTCGAGCGGCGCGCGCAGCGCGGACCCGCCCGCCTGCCAGCGCTCGAGCACGTGCGCGGCGACGTCGCCCTCGACGGCGAGGCACGCGGCCGCGCCGAGCAGGACGTCGTCGCGCAGCGCGGGCTCCTGCTCCGCCAGGCCGCCGGCCAGGTCGCGCGCGGCGATCTGCTCGTGGACCGCGTCCGCCTCCACGTGCTCGTCGAAGTACCAGGTCGTGTCCGCGTCGTGGCCCAGGCGCCGGAACCCGTTGCCGTAGAGGCGGCTGGGCACCGACGACGTCATCTCGAACGCCGCGAGGTGCCCGACGACCGCGCCCCGCAGCCGGCGGTGCAGGCCGAACAGGGACATCGTGTTGACCGCCGCGAGGACCACCGCGGGCACGGCGTCGACGTAGCGCCCGTAGGTGTCGTCGAGCCCGACGCCGCGCATCGCCCGCGCGAAGAGCTCCGCGTGCATCCGGCCGGGTCGACCGCCGCCGTACTCGTCGGCCTGGATCTCCACGAGCGCGGCCTTGGGCGTCCCGGCGAGCCGCGGCACCGCCCACGTGTGCGGGTCGGCCTCCTTGAGCTGGTACAGCGACTTGAGCGCCAGCAGCTCGCGCACCTGCTCCGCGTCCGCGCGCTTGGCGACGTAGCGCGACAGGCTCGGGCCGTCGTCGGCGGCGGCGAGCTCGAAGAGCCGGCGGGCCACCCCCGCGGCGTCCGTCTCCGTGCACGCCGGCCGGCCCGCGCGCTCGCGCACGGCGGCCTCGAAGGGGACCTCCAGGCGCGCGCGGACGGCCAGCAGCGCCGGAGCCCACTCCCACGCGTCGTCGACGCCGTCCACCCCGCGGTAGTGCAGCTCGTAGAGGACCGTGAGGGCGAGCTGCACGTCGTCGTCGCGCAGGACCCGCCCGGCGGCGGCGTCCAGGGCGACCGGGAGGGCGTCCCGGACGGGACGCAGCCGCTCGGCCGCGTCGTCCCCGGGCGGGCCGTCGACGAGAGCCCTCACGAGCGCCGCGGTCAGCGGACCGCGCGGTCGCGGCAGCGGCAGCCGACCCGTGCCGGGCGCCGCGAGGGCGTCGGGCACGGGCTCGGTCGCCGCACGTGCGGTCGCGGACGCCGGTGCGGCGGGCGCGGTCTGGGCGGGGACGGCGGTGGAGGTCATGCTGGGGGCTCCTCGCGCTCGCGCGGACGGCGCCCCTGCTCGACGCCACCGCCATGCTCCCCAGGGTCGGCCGCGCTCGCGAGCCGGGACGCGGCTCGTGCCGGCCCCGTCGCCGCCTCAGCCCTGCTGGGACCCCTGCGGTGAGGTGGCGGACGTCCCGTGCCGCGTGAGCTCGGCGAGGAAGCGGTGGCACTGCTGGGCACGCTCGGAGTCCTCCGCCATGACCTTCTCGAAGAAGGCGGCGATCTCCTCCTTGCCCGCGTTGCGGGCGTCCCGCACGTACTGGCCGTAGTCGTGCCCGGCCTTGAGCGAGTGGTACTGCACCGAGATGAGGTCGAACGTGACGTCGTCGAACCCGGTCTCTCCTGTGGCCATGATCGTGGACCTCCTGCGCCCGAGGGCGCCGTACGGCCGGGCGGCGCCCGGCACGGTGGCGGCCGGCTGCTCGACCGCTCCCACCGTCGCAAGGCCGCGGGCGCTCGCAACCGGGGGCCCGGGGGTGCGCCCCGGTTGTGTGCGGACGACCCCGGCCTACCGTGAGAGGTGGTCCAGGAGGTGGCCGTACCGGCGGAGCGAGAGCCCGGCACGGCCTCTCTGCTCCGTCGCCAGTCACGCCGCACCAGCGCGGCGACGACGACGGGAGTCCGACCATGAGCGAGACGAACGTGCCGTACGGCTCGGGGCCCGGTTCGCCGGGTGCCGGGACGACGCAGGGAACCGGCGAGAGCGGCAGCGCCGCGACCGGGGTGAAGGAGCGCGCGAGCGAGGCCGCGTCCCACGTGGGCGACGCGGGCCGCGACGTCGCGCAGGACGCGAAGGAGAAGGCGCGCGACGTCGCGCACGAGGCGACGGACCGCGCGCGCGGTCTGGTCGACCAGACGAGGACCGAGCTCAGCGCGCAGGCGCGCACGCAGCAGGAGCGCCTCGCGGGCGGGCTGCGGTCCCTCGGCGACGAGCTCCGCCAGATGGCGGACGGCACCGAGAACCCGGGCTACGCCACCGACCTGGTGCGGCGCGCCGGGGACGTCACCGGGCAGGTGGCGCAGTGGTTCGAGGACCGCGAGCCCTCGTCCGTGCTGCACGAGGTCGAGAGCTTCGCCCGGCGTCGTCCGGGCACGTTCCTCCTCCTCGCCGCCGGCGCGGGCCTCCTGGTCGGGCGGCTCGTGCGCGGCATGAAGGACGCGCCGGGCGCCGGCTCGGACCGCGGCGACGACGCGTCCGGCGCGGGCACGTCGGGGACGCGCGGCGCGCACGCCGCGCCCGTCGGCACGTCGACCGGCAGCACGGGGACGACCGGGACCGCGGGACTCGCCGGGACCACGGGGTCGACCGGTACCACGGGCCTCGGTGGTACGGCCGGCACGAGCGGGACCGGCACCGCCAGGACGACGGGGACGCGGGGCGAGCCCGACATCGGGACCGCCGGGGCGTACCCGGGCCTCGCGAACGACCGGCTCGACCAGGACCCGGACGTCGCGACCTCGGCGGAGGGGGACCCGACGCCGCCGACGTTCCCGCCGACGACGTCCGGCACGGGCGCCGGCCGACCGGGAGGTGGCCCCGATGTCGTCCATCCCTGACCCGTTCGCCGCGGCGCACACCGCCCGGCACACGGCGGGCAGCGGGCCCGACCCGGGCGCCCCGCCCGCCCCGGCGACCGCCGCGGGCGCGGCCGGCCCGACGGGGACCGGCGAGCAGCAGAGCCTCGGCGAGCTCGTCGCCGAGGTGAGCCGTGACCTGTCGACCCTCATGCGCCAGGAGGTCGAGCTCGCCAAGGCCGAGGCCAAGCAGTCCGCGCAGCGCGCCGGGAAGGGCGCCGGCATGCTCGCCGGCGCCGGGGTGGCGGGCCACATGGTCCTGCTGTTCCTCTCCGTCGCGCTGTGGTGGGCGCTCGGCGCCGTCATGGGCCGCGGCTGGTCGGCCGTCGTCGTCGCGGTGCTGTGGGCGATCGTCGCCGCGGTCCTCGCGGCGCGCGGACGCACGGAGCTGCGCACGGTCGAGGGCATGCCCGAGACCACGGACACCCTCAAGAAGATCCCGAACGCCGTCCGAGGACACGAGGAGAAGAACTCATGAGCACCAGCGATCCGGAGGAGATCCGGGCCGACATCGAGCGCACGCGGACCGAGCTGAGCCGGGACGTCGACGCCCTCGGGGAGAAGGTCAAGCCCGGCAACGTGGCGCGACGCCAGGTGGACCGGGTGCGGTCCGGCGTGACGAGCGTCAAGGACCGGGTCATGGGCACGGCGCACGACACGGCGGACTCCGCCCGCGACGCGTCGCACGGCGTCGCCGAGCGTGGCCGCGAGGCGGCGTCGTCGGTCGCCGACTCGGCGCGCAGCACCGCGTCCTCGGTCGCCGAGACCGTGGGCTCCGCGCCGCGCGCGGTGCGCGAGCAGACGCAGGGCAACCCGCTCGCCGTCGGGCTCGTCGCGTTCGGCGTCGGCCTCGTCGTCGCGTCGCTCCTCCCGTCCAGCCGCGCCGAGCAGCGTGCCGCCGTCGGCGTCAAGGAGAAGGCGGCCCCGCTCGTCGAGGACGTGAAGTCCACCGCGCAGGAGGTCGTGCAGGACCTCAAGGAGCCCGCGAAGGAGGGTGCCGAGGCCGTCCGCGACGCCGCGAAGGACGCCGCGCAGTCCGTGGGCCAGCACGGCAAGGAGGCCGCGGCCGACGTCCGCGACCAGGTCCGGGAGGGCTGAGCCCGACGCACCGACGGCCCGGGAGACGAGACCTCGTCACCCGGGCCGTCGTCGACCTTCCTCCACACCACGTCGTGAGCCGATGCACGGGGGCACGACGTGCGGCGACCGGTCCGGCGGAGGCGCTCAGTCGACGCGGAGGCTGACGGTCGCACCGCGGACGACGGGGCGCAGCTCGACCCCCGGGAGCTCCGGCGATCGCGCGAGGAAGTCGCGCAGCGGGCTGCGGAAGACCCCGTAGTCGTCGTAGTGGACCGGCACCACGAGCGGCACCCCGACCCGACGCACCAGGTCGGCCCCCTGGACGTCGTCCATCGTCACCGTCCGGCCGAGGATCCGCGTCCCGCCGAGGTGCGCGACGACCGAGTCGAGGTGCGGGAAGGCGTGCGCGACGACGTCGACGTGGTCGCCGGTGAGCGTGTCGCCCGTGACGTAGACCTGGGTCTGTCGGTCGCCGTCCACGCGGTGGGTGTAGACGGTGCCCATGACCTCCGGCAGGAGCGAGCGCAGGACGCCGCGCGCGTGGATCGCCGGGACCGACTCCACGTCGAGCGTCTCCTTGCCCGAGCGGAACGTCTCGATCGTGCCGGTCGGCATGCCGACCGTCGCGAAGTGGTGCCGCGCCAGGCGCCGCGCCGCGGACGGCGTGGTGAGGAGCGGCACCCGCCTCGTCAGGCCGCGCCGCGCGACGCGGTCGAAGTGGTCGCCGTGCAGGTGGGACAGGACGATCGCATCGAGCGGCGGGAGGCCCGTCGGGCCGATCGCGGGCTCGGTGCGCCGCCGCGACGCGAGGCCTGTGCCGAGATAGGCCCACTGGCCCCGGTGCAGGAAGTTGGGGTCGGTGAGCACGGTGAAGCGTCCGAACCGCAGGAGCGCGGTCGCCGTCCCGCCGAACGTGAGCGTCGCGTTCGCGCGGCTCACGGCTCCCCCAGCGCTTCGAGGTGGACGGCCTTGCGGACGGTCATCTCGTCGAGCAGGTCCGGCCCGTATCCCGCTCCCCCGCCGCTGCCGCGGCGCGGGTCGGCCGACCCGCCCGGCGCGCCGCCGAACACCGCGTTGACCTTGACCGTGCCGACGTCGAGCACGTCGGCCGCGCGCAGCGCGTGCGCGAGCGACGGCGTGAGCACCGTCGCCGCGAGCCCGTAGGCCGACGCCGACGCCCGGCGCAGCGCCTCGTCGAAGTCCGCCACGCGCACGACCGGCGCGACGGGCCCGAACGTCTCGACGGTGAGCAGGCCGACGTCGTCCGGACACCGGTCGAGCACGGTCGGCGCGTAGTACGACCCGGGACGGTCGAGCCGGCGCGCACCGGTCACGGCGCGGGCGCCGGCCGCGAGCGCTCCCTGGACGTGCGCGTCGACGACGGCGAGCTGGTCCTCGTCCACGAGCGGGCCCATCGTCGTCGCGTCGTCGCCAGGGTCGCCCACCACGACCTCGTGCGCGAGGCGCGCGAGCTCGGCGACGACGGCGTCCGCGACCTCCTCGACGACGTAGGCGCGCTCGACCGCGGTGCAGAGCTGCCCGCCGTTGGTGAACGCGCCCGTCGCGATCTGGCGCGCGGCGACGACGGGGTCCACGCCCGCGTCGACGACGAGCGGGTCCTTGCCGCCGTTCTCGAGCAGCGCCTTCGCCCCGCGCGCCCCGGCGACCGCCGCGATCCGGCGCCCCGCGGCCGTCGAGCCGACGTGCGCGACGAGCGCGACGCCGTCGTGCCCGACGAGCGCCTCCCCGGTCGCCCCGTCCCCGCTGACGACGCGCAGCACGTCCGCGGGCAGGGCCGCGGCCACGAGCTCGGCCAGGCGGACCCCGGGGGCGTCGCTGCGCTCGGACGGCTTGTGCACGACCACGTTGCCCGTGACGAGCGCCGCGGCGAGGAGCCCGGCGGCGGCCGGGTACGGGTCGTTCCAGGGCGTGACCACCGCGACGACGCCGCGCGGCTCGCGGCGCACGACGTCGAGCGCCGCGGGGTCGCCCGCGAGCACGCGGCCCGCCCGTCCGAGACCCGCGACCGCGGCCTCGTCGAGCAGGTCCGCCGCCACCTCGGCCGAGCCGCGCGCCTCGGCCTCGAGCCGACCCGTCGTCGCCCGCAGCAGCGCGCCCAGCTCGCCGGCGGCGTCGCGCACGGACCGCGCCGCGGCGCGCAGGGCGGCGGCGCGGTCGGCCGGGGCCGTCGCGCGCCACGCGGGCCACGCGGCCGCGGCGGCGCGCACGGCGGCGTCGACCTCGTCGGCCGTCGCGCACCGGACAGGGGCGGCGGGTTGCCCGGTCGCGGGGTCGGTCCGCTCGATACGGCGGTCCTCCGGGGCGGGTGCGGCGAGGTCGTCGCGCGAGGTAGTGGGGGCGGTGGACGTGGTCATGCGGGCCTCCCGGCGAGTGACACGAAGAGAACTACCCATAGGTGCGCCGTGGGCGTGCGAGAAGCGCTTCTCCGGGTGAGGGTGAAGTTCGGGGTTGCAGCAGAGCCGACCCGCACGCGTCAGGCGGTGCCCCACGTTCTCGAGGCGCACCACGAGCCTGACCCGATCCAGGGAGGCTCGCAGCCCCATGCGCGTCCTCGGTGTCAACGCCCTGTTCCACGACCCGTCCGCCGCCCTCGTCGTCGACGGGCGCGTCGTCGCCGCCGCGGAGGAGGAGCGCTTCTCGCGGCGCAAGCACGGCAAGCGACCGCTGCCGTTCGCGGCCTGGGAGCTGCCCGAGAAGGCGATGGCGTGGTGCCTCGAGGAGGGCGGGCTGCGCCCCCAGGACCTCGACGCCGTCGCGTACTCGTTCGACCCGGCGCTGGCCAAGCCCGCCGAGGAGATGGGCCTGCCGGACCCGTGGGACTGGCTGCGCGTGCAGTACGCCGAGCGCGCGCCGCAGTTCCTCGCCACCGCGCTGCCGGGCCTGTCGCCGTCGACGGTGCGGTTCGTGCCGCACGAGGTCGCGCACGCCGCGTCGGCCGCGCTCGCCTCCCCGTTCCCGGTCGCGAGCGTGCTGTCGCTCGACGGCCGCGGCGAGCGCTCGTCCCACCTCGCGGGCCGCTACGACCACGGCCGCCTGGAGGTGCTCGCGAGCCAGGAGCTGCCGCACTCCCTCGGGCTGGTCTACGAGTCGCTCACCGAGCACCTGGGCTTCCTGCGGTCGAGCGACGAGTACAAGGTCATGGCGCTCGCCTCCTACGGCGAGCCGCGCTTCCTGGACGACCTGCGCGAGGTCCTCTACGCGACCGGCGACGGCGGGTTCGTCGCCGAGGTGCCCGACTGGGAGCGGTGGGCGCCCCCGCGCACCGACGACGGCACGTGGGGCACCGACCACGGCGGGCTGGCGGAGCACGCCGACCTGGCGGCCTCCGTGCAGGCCCGGCTCGAGGAGGTCCTCGTCGACCTCGCCACGTGGCTGCACGGGCAGACCGGGGACCGCGTGCTGACCATGGCCGGCGGGACGGCGCTGAACTGCGTCGCGAACTCGCGCGTCTGGCGCGAGTCTCCGTTCGAGGAGGTCTGGGTCCAGCCCGCGGCGGGCGACTCCGGCACGGCGCTCGGCGCCGCGCTCCAGCTCGCCGCGGAGGCGGGCGACACCGTGGAGCCCATGGGCTCGGCCGCGCTCGGCCGGGCGTGGGGCGACGACGCGCTCGCCCGGTGGCTCCGCACGGCGCACGTGCCGTTCACGACGCCCGACGACCTGCCCGCCGAGGTCGGACGGATCCTCGCCGACGACGGGATCGTCGCGTGGTTCGACGGCCGCGCCGAGCTCGGGCCGCGCGCGCTCGGGCACCGCTCGCTGCTCGCGCACCCCGGACCGGTGGCGAACCTGGAACGGCTCAACGACGTGAAGGGCCGCGAGCAGTTCCGCCCGGTCGCCCCGATGGTGCTGCTGGAGGACGCCCCGGAGATCTTCTCCGGCGGCCCGGTCCCCAGCCCCTACATGCTCTTCGTGCACGACGTCGCGCCCGCGTGGCGCGAGCGCATCGCGGCCGTCGTGCACGTGGACGGCACCGCGCGCATCCAGACCGTCGACGACTCCACGCCCCGCCTCCAGGCGACGATCCGCGCGTTCAAGGACCTCACCGGGCTGCCGGTCGTCGTCAACACGAGCCTCAACACCGCGGGCCGGCCCATGGTCGACGATCCCCGCGACGCGCTCGAGCTCTTCGGCTCGGCGCCCGTGGACGCGCTCGTGCTGGGCCCGCACCTCGTGCGACGGCCGGGCGTGTTCGCCGCGCCGACGGAGGTGGAGGCATGAGCACGCCCGTCGCGCGCCCCGCCGGCGCGGTGCCGTACGCCGTCGTCGTGCCCTCGATCGGCCGCCCGTCGCTCGACCGGCTCCTGGAGACCCTCGTCGCCCAGGCCGACGGCCCGGACTCCCCGGGGCCGGCCGAGGTCGTCGTCGCGGACGACCGCCGGCTGCCGCGGCCCGGCACGACCGCCCCGGTGCCCGACCCGCTCGACCTCGGGGACGCCGGCCGTGCGCTCGGCGCGCGCGTCGTGCGCACCGGGGGCCGGGGCCCGGCCGCCGCGCGCAACGCCGGGTGGCGCTCGACGACCGCGCCGTGGGTCGTGCTCCTCGACGACGACGTCGAGCTCCCCGCCGGGTGGGCGCGCCACCTCGCGCACGACCTCGCGGCGAAGACGCCCCGCACCGGCGGCGTGCAGGGCCGCCTGCACGTGCCGCTGCCGACTGACCGCCGGCCGACGGACTGGGAGCGCGGGACCGCCGGCCTGGAGCGCGCGGCGTGGGCGACCGCCGACATGGCGTACCGGCGCGCGGCCCTCGAGCAGGTCGGCGGGTTCGACGAGCGCTTCCCCCGCGCCTACCGCGAGGACGCCGACCTCGCGCTGCGCGTCCGCGAGGCGGGCTGGGAGCTCGTGCGCGGCACGCGCACGACGACCCACCCCGTGCGCCCCGCGGACGACGCGGTGAGCCTGCGCGTGCAGGCCGGGACGCGCGACGACGCGACGTTCCGCGCCCTGCACGGACCCCGCTGGCGCGAGCGTGCCGAGACGGGCCGCGGCCGCCTCGCGTGGCACGTCGCGACCGTCGCCGCCGCCGCCGCCGGCGTCGGCGGGCTCCTGGCACGCCGCCCGCGCGTCGCCGCGCTCGGCGCCCTCGCCTGGGCCGGTCTCACCGCCCAGTTCCTGGGCCGCCGCCTCGCGCCGGGGCCGCGTCCGGGCGACGACGCGTTCGGGCCCGAGCTGCGGCGCATGGCGTGGACGAGCGCCGCCATCCCGTTCGCCGCGGTGCGGCACCGCGTCGTCGGCACGCTCGCCGCCCGGCGCGGGCTCGAGCCCTGGCCGCCGCCGCTCGCCGCCGTGCTGCTCGACCGCGACGGCACGCTCGTGCACGACGTCCCGTACACCGGCGACCCCGCGGCGGTGCGTCCCGTGGACGGCGCCCGCGCGGTGCTCGACGACCTGCGGGCCCGCGGGGTCCGGCTCGGCGTGGTGTCCAACCAGTCCGGCGTCGGGCGCGGGCTCCTCACGCGCGCGCAGGTCGACGCCGTGAACGCGCGCGTCGAGGAGCTGCTCGGCCCGTTCGACACGTGGCAGGTGTGCCCGCACGCGCCCGACGACGGGTGCGCGTGCCGCAAGCCCGGCCCGGGCCTGGTGCTCGCCGCGGCGGCCGACCTCGGCGTCGAGCCGTGGCGGTGCGCGGTCGTCGGCGACATCGGCGCCGACGTGGGCGCGGCGCTCGCCGCGGGCGCGACGCCGGTCCTCGTGCCGACGCCTCTGACCCGCCCCGAGGAGGTCGCCGCCGCGCCGGTCGTCGCGGCCGACCTCGCCGGGGCCATCCGCGCGCTCGACGGCCGCCTGCCCGGCGCCGCCACCCCCACCGACGCCGACCCCACCGACGCCGACCCGGACGCGGCCGACACGCCGGACGCGTCCCGGACCGGGGAGCGTGCCGCATGAGCGCCGACGTCCTCGCCGTGCGCCTCGACAGCGACGGCGACGTCCTCCTCACCGGCCCGGCGGTCCGGGCCATGTCGCGCACGGTCGCGCCGCGCGGCGGGCGGGTCGACGTGCTGGCCTCCCCCGCCGGGCACGCCGCGGCGGGGCTGCTCCCGGACGTGCGCGAGGTGCTCGTGTTCGACGCCCCGTGGTCCGGCTACCGACCTCCGCCCGTCGACCGCGCACGCGTGCTCGACCTCGTCGCGACGCTCGCCGCGCGGCGCTACGCGTCGGCCGTGGTCTTCACGTCGTTCCACCAGAGCCCGCTGCCCGCGGCGATGCTCCTGCGGCTCGCCGGGGTCGAGCACGTCGCCGCGGTGAGCGAGGACTACCCCGGCTCGCTCCTCGACGTGCGCCACGCACGACCCGACGGCTTGCACGAGGTGGAGGCCGCGCTCGACCTCGTCCGCGCGGCGGGGTTCGGCGCGCCGCCCGACGGTGACCGGCTGCGCGTGCGTCGCCCCCTCCCGGACGTGAGCGACCTCGTCCCGGCCGGGCCGTACGTCGTCGTCCACCCCGGCGCGTCCGTGCCCGCGCGTGCCCCCGCGCCCGACCACGCGCGGGACGTCGTCGCGGCGCTCGCGGCGTCGGGCCGGGAGGTCGTGGTCAGCGGCGGGCCGGGCGAGACCGACCTCGCGGCGCACGTCGCCGCGGGGCGCGCGCGGGACCTGTCGGGGCGCACGGACCTCGCGCGTCTCGCGGCGGTGCTCGCCGGCGCCCGCTGCGTCGTCGTCGGCAACACGGGTCCCGCGCACCTGGCCGCCGCGGTCGGCACGCCCGTCGTGTCGCTCTTCGCCCCCGTGGTCCCCGCGGAGCGCTGGGCGCCGTGGGGCGTGCCGACCGTCCTGCTCGGCGACCAGGAGGCCGCGTGCCGCGGCACCCGCGCCCGGCTGTGCCCGGTGCCCGGCCACCCGTGCCTGGGCGTCGACCCCGCCGACGTCGTGGCGGCGGTCGACCGCCTCGCCGCACCGCACGTCGTCGGGACGCCCGCGCCCCGCGCGTCCCTGCCCCGGACCGTGGGGGTGACCCGATGAGGATCCTCGTGTGGCACGTGCACGGGTCGTGGGCGACGTCCTTCGTCGCCGGCGGCCACGAGTACCTGGTCCCGGTCGTCCCCGACCGCGGGCCCGACGGCCGCGGCCGCGCGCGCACCTGGGACTGGCCGCCCGGGGCGCGCGAGGTCGCGCCGGACGAGCTCGCCGACCTCGCGGCGGACGGGTCGATCGACGTCGTGGTGCTCCAGCGCCCCGAGGAGGTCGAGCTGCTGCGCCGCTGGACCGGGCTCGTGCCCGGCCGCGACGTGCCCGCCGTCTACGTCGAGCACAACGCCCCGACCGGCCATGCGGCCGCGACCCGGCACCCCCTCGCCGAGCTCGACGTGGTCGAGGAGGGCCTCGTGCCGATCGTGCACGTCACGGCGTTCAACGCGCTCATGTGGGACACGGGCGACGCGCGCACGCTCGTCGTCGATCACGGCGTCCCCGACCCCGGCCCGCTGTACACCGGTGAGCGGGCGAGCGTCGGGGCCGTCGTCAACGAGCCCGTGCGGCGCTGGCGCGTCGCCGGGACCGACGTGCTCGTCGGGCTGGGCCGCCACGTGCCGGTCGACGTCTACGGCATGGGCGTCGGCAAGCTCGCCGAGCACCTCGCCGAGCCGCCCGGGGACCTCCCCCACCGGCTGCACGACGACGTCCCCCAGGCCGCGATGCACGCGCGCCTCGCGACGTCGCGCGTCTACCTGCACCCGTACCGCTGGACGAGCCTCGGGCTCTCCCTGCTGGAGGCGATGGCGCTCGGGATGCCGGTCCTCGCGCTGCCGACCACCGAGGCGCCCGTCGCGGTGCCCCCGGCCGCGGGGCTCCTCAGCGCCCGTCCCGACGAGCTCGCCGCGACCGCGCGGCGCTGGCTCGCCGACCCCGACGACGCCCGCGAGCACGGCCGGGCGGCACGCGCCCACGTGCTCCAGCACTACTCCCACGCCGCGTTCCTGCGGCGCTGGGACACGGTCCTGACGGAGGTGACCTCATGAAGATCGCGATGATCTCCGAGCACGCCAGCCCCCTCGCCGCGCTGGGCGGCGTCGACGCGGGCGGGCAGAACGTCCACGTCGCGTCGCTCGCCACCCGGCTCGGCGCCCAGGGCCACCGCGTCGAGGTGTTCACGCGCCGCGACGACGCGTCCCTCCCCGAGCGCGTGCCCCTCGCGCGCGGCGTGGACGTCGTCCACGTGGACGCCGGCCCGCCGGTGGCCGTGCCCAAGGACGACCTGCTCCCCCACATGGACGCGTTCGGCGCGGACCTGCTGCGGCGCTGGGTCGAGCCCGGGCCGCGCCCCGACGTCGTGCACGCGCACTTCTGGATGTCCGGGATCGCGGGCCTGCTGTCCGCGCCCGCGCTCGGGGTCCCCCTCGTGCAGACGTTCCACGCGCTCGGGTCCGTCAAACGCCGCCACCAGGGCGCGCACGACACGAGCCCGGCCGAGCGCGTGGCCCGCGAGCGCCTGCTGTGCCGCGCGGTCGACCGGATCGTCGCGACGTGCGCCGACGAGGTCGCCGAGCTCGTCGCGCTCGGCGCGGACCCCGACCGCATCGACGTGGTCCCCTGCGGGGTCGACCTCGGCCGCTTCCTGCCCGACGCCGACCGCTCGGACCACCTGCACCGCGAGCCCGGACGCCTGCGCCTGCTCTCGGTCGGCCGCCTCGTCGAGCGCAAGGGCGTGGACACCGTGATCGAGGCGCTCGCGGAGCTGCCGGGCGCCGAGCTCGTCGTGGCGGGCGGACCGGCCGCGGACGCCCTCGACCACGACCCCGAGGTGCTCCGGCTGCGCGCGGTCGCGGACGCGTCGGGGGTGCCGGACCGGGTGCGGTTCGTCGGCAGCGTGACCCAGGACGACGTGCGCGACCTCATGCACGCCGCCGACGCCGTGGTGTGCGACCCCTGGTACGAGCCGTTCGGCATCGTCCCGCTCGAGGCCGCCGCGTGCGGACGCCCCGTCGTCGGCGCGGCCGTCGGCGGCCTGCTCGACTCGGTCGTCGACGGGCGCACCGGCTTGCTCGTCCCACCGCGGGACCCCGGGGCGCTCGCGGCGGCCCTCCGGCGGCTCGCCGACGACCCGGCGTTCGCGGAGCGCCTGGGCTCGGCCGCGCGCGTTCGGGCCGAGCACCTGTACGGGTGGTCGACGGTCGCGGCCGCCACCGCCGAGTCGTACGAGCTCGTCGTGGCCGCGCGCCGCGCCGAGCCGGGGCGCGCACGGCCCGTCGTCGGTGCCCGCGCCGCGCTGCGGGCGGTGAGCGCACCGTGACGGCGCACCGGCCCGGGGGCAGCGCCGGCCCGCAGGACGCGGCGCGACGCTGGCTGCGCGAGCACGCCGCGGACCTGCACGACGGCCTCGACCTGCTCACGGCCGAGGCCGGGCGCCTCGACGCGTGGGGCGCGCGGCTCGCCGACACCGTGCTCGCGGGCGGGCGGCTGCTCGTCGCGGGCAACGGCGGCAGCGCCGCCGAGGCGCAGCACCTCACGGCCGAGCTCGTGGGGCGCTTCGACGGCGAGCGGACGCCTCTCTCCGCGATCAGCCTGCACGCCGAGACGTCGAGCCTCACCGCGATCGTCAACGACTACGGCGTCGGCGAGATGTACGCGCGGCAGGTCGCCGCGCACGGGCGGCCGGGCGACGTCCTCGTGCTGCTGTCGACGTCGGGCGAGAGCGAGAACGTCGTCGCCGCAGCCCGCCGGGCGCGCGAGCTCGGCCTCACGACGTGGGCGCTCACCGGTCCGCGGGACTGCGCGCTGGCCGCCGCGTGCGACGACGTGCTCGCCCTGCGCGGGGCGTCGACGTCGTCGGTCCAGGAGCTCCACCTCGTCGTCGTGCACGCGCTGTGCGCGGCGCTCGACGCGCACGTGCGCCACCGGGAGGCGGCCGCCCGGGACGACGCGCCCGGTGCCCCGCCCGACGGTCTGCCCGGCGACGGGTCCGTGGACGGACGGGCCGCGCAGGATCCCGCCGCAGCGTCCGCCGCGGTCCCCCCGCCGTCGTCCACGGCAGCGCAGGGCCCGCGCGTCGTCGTGGTCGGCGACGTGCTGCTCGACCGCGACGTCGACGGCCAGGTGACGCGCTTCTCCCCCGACGGGCCCGTGCCCGTGGTCGACACGCTCGGCGTCCGGCGCAGCCCCGGTGGCGCGGGGCTGACGGCCCTGCTCGCCGCCGACGCGGCGCGCGTGCGGCTCGTCGCGCCGTTCGGCGACGACGAGGCGGGCGGCGAGCTGCGTGCGCTGCTGCGTCCGCACCTCGACGTCGTGGCGCTGCCCCAGGTGGGCACCACGCGGCGCAAGACCCGCGTGCGCTCGGGCGGGCAGACCGTCGTCCGGGTCGACGACGGCGGTCCGGCGGGTCCCGACGACGTGCCCGAGCGCTCCGTGCGGGCGGCGCTCGCGGGCGCCGACGTCGTCCTCGTCTCGGACTACGGGGCCGGCACGACGCACGCCGGCCCCGTGCGCGACGCGCTCCAGCACGCGACCCGCGACCGGACGGTCGTGTGGGACCCCCACCCGCGCGGCGGGGCGCCCGTGCCCGGGACCGCGCTCGTCACGCCCAACCTCGCCGAGGCGCTCGACGCGGCGGAGGCCCTCGGGCTCGACGCGTGCGCCGACGACCCGGGCGGCCTGGCCCGGGCGCTCGCCGCCGCCTGGGGCGTGCGGGCGGTGTGCGTCACCGCGGGCGAGCACGGAGCGTTCGTCGCGCGCGCCGACGGGGAGCCCGCGTACGTGCCCGCGACCGTCGCGCACGGTGACCCCTGCGGCGCGGGCGACCGGTTCGCCTCGACGGCGGCGGTCGCGCTCGCCCGGGGCGCCGAGCTCGTCGAGGCGGTCGTCGCGGCGGTCGCCTCGGCCTCGGCCTGGGTCGCGGCCGGCGGCGCCGAGGGTTACCGGCGCCGCGCCGACGTCCCGGGTCGGCGCGCGCCCGACGCGGTGACGGACGGGGTGCCGGACCGCGCACCCCGCGTCGTCGGGGCTGCCTCCGACGCGGCCTCGCCGCAGGACCCGGGCGGGCCCGAGGCGGTGGCCGCGCGGCTGCGCGCGGCGGGCGGCACCGTCGTCGCCACCGGCGGGTGCTTCGACATCCTGCACGCGGGCCACGTCGCGACGCTCGAGGCTGCGGCGCGTCTCGGCGACCACCTCGTGGTCCTGCTCAACGGCGACGCGTCCGTGCGGCGGCTCAAGGGGCCGCAGCGACCCGTCGTCGGGCAGGCCGACCGGGCCCGCGTCCTCGCCGCGCTCGACTGCGTGTCGGCCGTCGTCGTGTTCGACGAGGACGACCCGCGCTCCGCGCTCGACCGCCTGCGCCCGGACGTGTGGGCGAAGGGCGGCGACTACACCGAGGAGGCCCTGCCCGAGGCCGAGGTGGTCCGGCGCCACGGCGGGCGGGTCGTCGTCCTGCCCTACGTCGACGGCCGCTCCACGACCTCGATCCTCGAACGCTCCGGGCGGTTCGCGCCCGGGCTCCCGACCCTGACGGAGGAGACCACCGCATGACCTCGACCACCTCGACCACCCCGCAGCCCGACCGGGCCCCGGCCCCGCGCGAGCTCGGCACCGTCTACGTCACGGGCGGCGCGAGCGGCCTGGGCGCCGCGCTCGTCGACGCCGTCACGGCGGCGGGCGGCAAACCGGTCGTCCTCGACCGGGTCGCGCCCGCGGGCGGTGCGCCCCACGCCGTCGTCGACCTGTCCGACTCGGCCGCGGCGGCTGCGGCGGTCGAGCGCCTGGCCCTGGAGGTCAGCCCGCCCGACGCGGTCGTCACCGCCGCGGGCACCGACGCGTGCGGGCGGCTCGACGAGATCGACGTCGAGACGTGGGAGCGCGTCGTGCGCGTCAACCTCTTCGGGACGGTCGCCGTCGTGCGCGCCGCGCTGCCGTTCCTCGAGGAGCGGCGCGGGACGGTCGTCACCGTCGCGTCGACCCTCGGCCTCAAGGGCGTGTCCGACGCGACCGCGTACTGCGCGTCCAAGTTCGCCGTCCGCGGGTTCTCCCAGGCGCTCGCCGCCGAGCTCGCGGGACGCGTCGGCGTGACGTGCCTCGTGCCCGGCGGGATGCGCACCGCGTTCTTCGACGGCCGCACCGAGCAGTACAAGCCTGGCCCGGACGCCGACCTCAACGACCCGCGCGCGACCGCGGCGGCCGTCGTGACGGCGCTGCGCCAGCCGGTCGGCTGCGAGATCCGCGAGATGCTCGTCATGGCGTCCGGCGAGACGTCGTGGCCGTGACGACCGACGCCACCGGGCTCGCGCCCGACCTGCCGGGGCTCGGGGGCCAGGACGCGGGCACGGTCCTCGTGCTGCGCGCGCTCGGGCTCGGGGACGCGCTCACCGCGGTCCCGGCCCTGCGCGGCGTGCGGCGCGCCTGGCCCGGGCGCCGCGTCCTGCTCGCCGCGCCGGAGGAGGTGGGCGGCTGGCTCCGCGACCTCGGGCTCGTCGACGGCGTCGTGCCCGCGCAGGGCCTCGCACCCCTCGCGTGGGTCGAGGAGTCCGAGGCGGTGTCCGGCGCCCCGCCCTCCGGGCACGTCGCCGTGAACCTGCACGGCAGCGGGCCCCAGAGCCACCGCGTGCTCCTCGACACCGCGCCCGAGCACGTCGTCGCGTTCGCGTCGCGCGAGGCGGGCGTCGCCGGGCCGGGCTGGGACCCCGACGAGCACGAGGTCGACCGCTGGTGCCGCCTGGTCACGGCCGCGGGCGGAGCGTGCTCGCGCGAGGACCTGCGGCTCGACCCGCCCGCGTCGCGCGGGCGGCACGTCGTCGTCCACCCGGGTGCGGCCTCGGGGTCCCGGCGCTGGCCCGCGGGCCGCTTCGCCGCCGTCGCGCGCGACCTCGCCGTCGCGGGGCACGACGTCGTCGTCACGGGCGGCCCGGACGAGCGCGACCTCGGCGCGCGCGTCGTCGCGGACGCCACCGCGTCCCTCGCGGAGGCGACGAGCGCGACGGGCGCCGTGACCGACACCGCGGGCACGCTCGACCTGCGCGCGCTCGCCGACGTCGTCGCGACCGCGCGCCTCGTGGTGTGCGGCGACACGGGCGTCGCGCACCTCGCGACGGCGTTCGGCACCCCGTCGGTCGTCCTGTTCGGGCCGACCCCGCCGTCGGCGTGGGGCCCGGCGATCGACCCGGAGCGCCACGTCGTGCTCTGGCACGGCGGCGACGCGGCGTCCGCGCGGCCTGGTGGGCAGCCGGACGGATACCGCGGCGACCCGCACGCCGCCGCCCTCGACCCGGCGCTCGACCGGGTCACCGTCGACGAGGTCGTGGCCGCGGCCCGAGCGCTGCTCGCGGTGGCACCGCGGCGGGCCTGACCTCGTCGCCGCTGCTCACCGCCGGCTACGCCGTCGGGCTGCTCGACCGCGGCCGTCCCGCGCGGACGCCGGCGACGCCGAGCGCGCGCACGTCCCACCCCGCCGCGCGCCACCGGCCGCGGTCGACGGCGTTGCGCGCGTCGACGAGGCGAGGCGCGCGCACGACGCCGACGAGGTCGTCCGGGTCGAGCGCGCGGTACTCGTCCCACTCGGTCGCGAGGACGACGACGTCGGCCCCGGCGGCAGCCTCGCGCGCGTCGGCCGCGTACCCGAGCTCGGGGGCGGCGGCCTGCGCCAGAGCCAGCGCCTGGGGGTCGGTGACGACGACGTCGGCGCCCTCGGCGGCGATCGCCCGAGCGAGCGCGAGCGCGGGCGAGCTGCGCACGTCGTCGCTGTCGGGCTTGAACGCGGCACCGAGCACGGCGACCCGCCGGGCCGCGAGCGAGCCGCCGCACGCCGCGCGGGCGAGCTCGACCGCCCGGTCCCGGCAGCGGTCGTTGATCGCGTCGACCTCGTCGAGGAAGGACACGGCCGGCCCGACGCCGAGCTCGCGCGCCCGGGCCGCGAACGCGCGGATGTCCTTGGGCAGGCAGCCGCCGCCGAACCCGAGACCCACCCCCAGGTAGTCCCCGCCGATGCGGCGGTCCAGCGCCATCGTGCCGACGAGCGCGACGGCGTCGCCGCCCGCGGCCTCGCACACCTCCGCGACCGCGTTCGCGAACGAGATCTTCGTCGCGAGGAACGCGTTCGCCGCCACCTTGGCCAGCTCCGCCGTGGCGAGGTCGGTCACGAGGCGCGGGACGCCGTCGTCCAGGAGCCGCGCGTAGACCGCGTCGAGGCGCGCCACGAGGGCGTCGCCGTCGTCGGGCACGCCGTAGACCAGCCGGTCGGGGTGCAGCGTGTCCACGACGGCGTGACCCTCGCGCAGGAACTCGGGGTTCCACGCGAGGCCGACGCCGTCGGGCAGGTCGCGGGCGAGCCGCTCCGCCGTCCCGACGGGCACCGTCGACTTGCCGACCACGACCGCGCCGGGCCGCAGGTGCGGGCGCAGCGCGGCGAGCGCCGCGTCGAGCTGCTGCAGGTCGGCCACCCCGCTCCCGGCCGACTGCGGCGTGCCGACGCACAGGAAGTGGACGTCCGAGCCCGCGGCGCGCGCGGCCTCGGTCGAGAACGTCAGGGAGCCGGGACCGTCGGAGCCGGCCAGCAGCGCCGTGAGCCCCGGCTCGAAGAACGGCGCCCGGCCCTCGGCGAGCGCGTCGACCCGGGCGCGGTCGACGTCCACCCCGACGACGTCGTGGCCGAGCCGTGCCATCGCCGCGGCGTGCACGGCCCCGAGGTAGCCGCACCCGTGCACCGAGAGCCTCATGCGTCCGCCCCTCCCGACCCCCCGGCGGCGCCGGTCGCGACCGCCACGGCGGGTCCGCGCCCTGCCTCCTCGCGGAACCACGCGACCGTGCGGGCCAGGCCCTCGGGCCAGGGCGTGCGCGCGCGCCAGCCGAGGACGCGCTCCGCGAGCGCGGTGTCGGGTCGACGGCGGCGGGGGTCGTCCTCGGGCAGGTCGACGTGGACGATCCCCGCGTCGCTGCCGGTCGCGGCGAGCACGTCCTCGGCCACGCGGGCCACGGTGAGCTCGGTGGGGTCGCCCAGGTTCACGGGCCCCGGGTGGTCCGAGCGGGCGAAGGCGAGGATCCCGTCCACGAGGTCGTCCACGTAGCAGACCGAGCGGGTCTGGGAGCCGTCGCCCGCCACGGTGAGCGGCTCGCCCGCGAGCGCCTGGCGGACGAACGTGGGCACCATGCGCCCGTCGTGGCCGCGCATGCGCGGCCCGTAGGTGTTGAAGATCCGCACGATGCCCGCGTCCACGCCGCGCGCGCGGCGGTACGCGGCCGTGGTCGCCTCGGCGAACCGCTTGGACTCGTCGTAGACGCTGCGCGGGCCGACCGGGTTCACGTGGCCCCAGTAGTCCTCGCGCTGCGGGTGCACGTCGGGGTCCCCGTAGACCTCCGACGTCGAGGCGAGCACGAACCGTGCCCCGGCCCGCCCGGCGAGCTCGAGCCCGTGGCGGGTCCCTGCCGAGCCCACGAGCAGGGTCTCGAGCGGGAGCCGCAGGTAGTCCACCGGCGAGGCGGGCGACGCGAGGTGCAGCACGAGGTCGACCCGGCCGGGGTCCGGGACGTCGATCCCCGCGCTGACGTCGGCCTCCACGAACCGGAACCGGGGCTCGTCGCGCAGCGCGTCGAGGTTGCGGACCTCGCCCGTCGACAGGTCGTCCACGCACACGACCTCCGTGCCCCGGGCCACGAGCGCCTCGCACACGTGGCTGCCCACGAACCCGGCGCCGCCCAGGACCACGGCACGGCGCGCACGACGTCCCGTCGAGCCCGCGCCTCGCACCACCGACGTGTCGCCCATGCTCGTCTCCTCGCGACCGCGCGCGACGGGCCGACGACGCCTGGTCCCGGCCGGTCACGCTCCTGCGGACGGGCTCGCTGCTGGACCCGGGACCTCCACGCTCGCACGGGCCCACCCGGCTCGCACACGCTCCCGCCGGCCTGCCCGCGGGCCGTCGCCGCCCGGGCCGCGAGCGGGACGGGCCCGTGGCACGGTGACCCGATGAGCGCACCCCCGGCACCCCAGGACCAGGCCGTCGACCCGCAGACCCGGCTGTCCCGGTCGGTCGGGGGCCGGCTCCTCTACCTGTTCATCCTCGGGGACGTGCTGGGCGCGGGCGTCTACGCGCTCGTGGGCGAGATGGCCGGCGAGGTCGGCGGCGCGGTGTGGCTGCCCCTGCTCGTGGCGCTGGGCCTCGCCCTGCTCACCGCCGGCTCGTACGCCGAGCTCGTCACCAAGTACCCGCGGGCCGGGGGCGCGGCGGTGTTCGCCGACCGGGCGTTCCGCAGCCCGCTCGTGTCGTTCCTCGTCGGGTTCTCCATGCTCGCCGCCGGGGTGACGAGCGCGGCGGGGCTCTCGCTCGCGTTCGCGGGCGACTACCTCGCGACCTTCGTCGACGCGCCCGACCGGCTCGTGGCCGTGCTCTTCCTCGCGCTCGTCGCCGCGCTCAACGCGCGCGGCATCAAGGAGTCGCTGCGCGCCAACGTCGCGATGACCGTGATCGAGCTGTCCGGCCTCGTCCTCGTGGTCGTGCTGGCCGCGGTCGTGCTGGGCCGCGGCGAGGGCTCCCCGGGGCGGGTCACGCAGTTCGCGGAGGGCACGACGCCGGCGCTCGCCGTCCTCGCGGCGGCGATCCTCGCGTACTACTCGTTCGTCGGGTTCGAGACCTCGGCGAACCTCGCGGAGGAGGTGCGCGACGTCCGGCGCACCTACCCGCGCGCGCTCTTCGGGGCGCTCGTCACCGCCGGGGTGGTCTACGTGGCGGTCGGCGTGGCCGCCGTCGCGGTCGTCGACCCGCAGACGCTCGCCGGGTCCACGGGCCCGCTGCTCGAGGTCGTCGACGCCGAGGGGTCCGTGCCTGCGTGGGTGTTCTCGCTCGTGGCCCTGATCGCCGTGGCGAACGGCGCGCTGCTGACGATGATCATGTCGAGCCGGCTCGCCTACGGCATGGCGGAACAGGGCCTGCTCCCGTCGGTCCTCGGCCGGGTGCTCCCGCACCGCCGCACCCCGTGGGTCGCGATCGTCGTGACGACGGCGGTCGCCATGGGGCTCGTCTTCACGGGCGACGTGGCCGGGCTCGCCGAGACCGTCGTGCTGCTCCTGCTGCTCGTCTTCGCCTCGACGAACGTCGCGGTCCTCGTGCTGCGACGCGACCCGGTCGACGCGCCGCACTTCCGCGTCGCGACGGTCGTGCCGGTGCTAGGCGTGGCGTCGTGCGTCCTGCTGCTCACCCAGCAGGACGCCGTGACGTGGCTGCGTGCGGGCATCCTGCTCGCCGTCGGCGCGGTGCTGTACGTCGTCGTGCGCTGGACCCGACGGGCCGCGGACGCGCGCGCGGCATGACGATCCGCACGGAGGGGGAACCGTGGACCCGGTGCGCAGAGAACGGCACCTGGTCCGCGCCGCCTTGCTCCGTGCCGCCCGTGGACCGCTAGCCGCGGGCGCTGCGGTCGTGCTCTTCACTCGCCGCTGGTCGCGACGTGAGGCACGACGGCGGAGAACCCCTCAGCGGTCGGCGGGCCGCGACACCGAGCCCCGCACGACGAGGTGCAGGGGCAGGACGGTGCGGGCGGGCGCCCCGGTCCGACGCTCGCCCGTCATCGACCGCTCGATCGCGTCCATCGCGGCGAGCGCGAGCGCCGCGACGGGCTGCTCGAGCGTCGTGAGCTTGGGGCGCAGCCACTGGCCGACGCGGATGCCGTCGCACCCGACGACCGAGAGGTCGTCGGGGATGGAGATGCCGTGCAGCTCGGCCGCGCCCAGCATCCCGACGGCGACGATGTCGCTGCCGACGAACACGGCCGTCGGCGCGTTCCCGGGCCGCGTGAGGTAGGGGAACGTCGAGGCGCCGAACTGCTCGGTGTACGGGCCGTGGCGCACGAGGTCCGGGTCGACGTCGAGGCCGGCGTCGTGCATCGCGTCGACGTAGCCCCGCAGGCGGTCCTGGGTCGTGGACAGCTCGGCCGGTCCGGCGACGTGCGCGATGCGCCGGTGCCCCTGCTGCACGAGGTAGCTCGTGGCCTGGTAGGCACCGCCGTAGTTGTCGACGGTGATCGTCTCGACGGGCAGGTCGAGGTCGACCTCCTCGTCGATGACGACGACGGGCAGCCCGTCCGCGACGGCGCGCGCGAGCCGGTCGTCGGTGCGCGACATGCCCACGTACACGACGCCGCCGAGCGACCCGTCGCTCGCGAGGAGCTGCCCGAGGCCCGACTCCGCGTCGCCGTGCCGGGTCGACAGCGCGACGACGAGCGGGACCCGGCGGTCGCCCGCGAGGCGTGCGACCTCCTCCGCGAGCGCGGTGAAGAACGGGTTGACGAAGTCGGGCACGACGAGCGCGACGACCCCGGTGCGGCGCTCGTGCTCGCGCGCCGCCGGGCCGGGCGCGGGGACGACGTACCCCACCTCGCGCACCGCGGCGTCGATCCGCGCCGCCGTCTCCGGCTGGACGTTGAGCTGCCCGCGCAGGTAGCGCGACGCCGTCGAGGCCGACACGCCGGCACGTTGCGCAACACGCGTGAGCGTCATGGCTCCCCTCCAACGGCTCGCGTCCGAGAACCCTTGCACCCTACCGGCACCGCGTCGCACAGACGGTGTTGACAGGCCGAGCATCTCCACCCTACGGTCTTGCGCAACGCCACACAACGTTGCGCAACGTCGTCGCCGACGTCGCCGCGCGACCTGATCGCAAGGAGGCCGGGATGAGCCGGGTTCTGCTCGCCGGGGAGTCGTGGATCAACGCGACCACCGACTACAAGGGGTACGACGCGTTCCCCCACGCCCAGCTCGAGGTCGGGTGCGCGCGCCTGCTCGAGGCGCTGGCCGCCGAGGGCCACGAGGTCACGCACCTGCCCTCGCACCTCGTCGCCGAGGACTTCCCCTCCACGCTCGACGAGCTCGACGCCTACGACGTCGTGATCCTGTCCGACATCGGCGCCAACTCGCTCCTGCTCCCGCCGATCGTGTTCTCCCAGGGGCGCCCGTTCCCGAACCGGCTCAAGCTCCTCGCCGAGTGGGTCCGCCGCGGCGGCGGCCTCATGATGGCCGGCGGCTACCTCAGCTTCCAGGGCTTCCAGGCCAAGGCCAACTACCACGGCACCGCCGTCGAGGCCGTCCTGCCCGTCGACATCCTCCCGTACGACGACCGCGAGGAGACCCCCGAGGGCATCGGCGGCACCCTGACCGACGTCGAGCACCCCGTCACCGCGGGCCTCGACCGCGAGTGGCCGATCCTCCTCGGCTACCAGCGCCTCACCGCCAAGGCCGACGCGACCGTCCTGGCCACCATCGAGGGCCGCCCGCTCGTCGCCGTCCGCACCGAGGGCGAGGGGCGCACGCTCGCGTTCGCCTCCGACATCTCCCCGCACTGGGCCCCGCGCGAGTTCATGGACTGGGCCGGCTACGGCCCGCTGTTCGGCCAGGCCGTCACCTGGCTCGCGGGCTGATGACGCCCGAGGTGGTGGTCGTCGGCAGCCTGAACATGGACCTCCGGCTGACCGTCGACCGCCTGCCCCGCTCGGGCGAGACCGTCTCCGCGACGGGCCTCGTCCGCTCCCCCGGCGGCAAGGGCGCCAACCAGGCCGTCGCCGCCGCCCGGCTCGGCCGCCGCGTCGCCATGGTCGGCGCCGTCGGCGACGACGACGACGGCCGCGCGATCCGCCGCCGCCTCGCCGCCGAGGGCCTCGTCCTCGACGGCCTCGCGACGGCGGACCGCCCCACCGGCGTCGCCGTCGTGCTGTGGGAGCAGCCCGAGTCGACGATCGTCATCGAGCCCGGCGCGAACGCCGTCGTCGACGAGGCGTTCGTCGCCGAGCGCGACGACCTCGTCCGCGACGCGGCCGCCGTCCTGTGCCAGTGCGAGACGCCGCTCGGCGCGCTGCGCGCCGTCGCCGCCACCGCGACGGGCACCACGGTCCTCAACCCGGCGCCCGCCGTCCCGCTGCCGGCCGACGTGCGCGCCGCGTTCCGCGTGCTCGTGCCCAACCGGTTCGAGCTTGCGACCCTCGTCGGCGCGACCACCGAGCCGGCCGGCGAGGACGAGGTGCTCGCCATGGTGCGCGCGCTCGACCACCCCGGGGACGTCGTCGTCACCCTCGGGGCCGACGGCGCGCTCGTCGTCCCCGCGGGAGGCGCACCCGTCACCGTCCCGGCGGAGCGCGTCGACGCCGTCGACACGACCGCCGCCGGCGACTCGTTCTGCGCGGCGCTCGCGGACGGCCTCCTCCACGGCGGCGACCTCGTCGAGTCCGCCCGCTGGGCGGCGCACGTCGCCGCCTCCACCACCACCCGCCACGGCGCCGTCGACTCCCTGCCGCGCGCCGCCGACCTGGCCCCCGAGGGCACCAGGATTCCGCTCCACAGCTAAGTCCGACGTACCGTCGGAGGAAGGCACGGTCACGCAATGAAGCACACCACGCCGGCGACCACCGGTTCCCCGTCCGGCACTCAGGGAGGTGCTCTGAACTCGTCAGCCCGCCGCAGCAGGGTCAAGGACACCGCGACCGCCCTGCTCGTCGTCGCGACCGTCCTCGCGGGGGCCCTCGGCCCGATGCAGGCGGCCGTCAACGGCCAGCTCGGCAAGACGATCGGCGACGGGCACGCCGCCGCCCTCATCTCGTTCGGGACCGGCCTGGTCCTCATGTTCGTCGTCGTGTTCGCGCGCCCCGCCACCCGGCGCGAGGCGCTCGCGATCCCCGGCCTGATCCGCTCGCGCACCATCCCGTGGTGGAACTACCTCGCGGGCCTGTGCGGCGCCGTCATCGTCCTCTCCGAGGGCGTCACCGTCGGCGTCCTCGGTGTGGCCACGTTCCAGATCTCGCTCATCTCCGGCCTCGTGATCTCCGGCGTCATCTGCGACCGCCTCGGCGTCACGGCGTCGGTCAAGCAGCCGCTCACCGCGACGCGACTCCTGGGCGCCGCGCTCGCCATCGCGGCGACCGTCGTCGTCATCTCGCCGAGCTTCTCCGTGCCGCACACGATCGTCCTGGCGATCATGCCGTTCGTGGGCGGCCTGCTCGCGGGCTGGCAGCCGGCCGGGAACGCGGCCGTCGCCGACGTCACCGGGTCGATGCTCGTCTCGATCGGCTGGAACTTCCTCGTGGGCTTCACGGCCCTGCTGATCGCCTACCTGGTGCGGGCAGCCACGGGCGGCGTCGACTTCCAGCTCCCGGGCGAGTGGTGGATGTACCTGGGCGGTCCGCTCGGCCTGCTGTCCATCGCGCTCATGGCGCTCCTCGTGCGCGGCCTCGGCCTGCTGCTGCTGGGCCTCGCGTCGGTCGCGGGCCAGCTCGTCGGCTCGCTCGTCCTCGACGCCGCGATCCCGGCGCTCGGGCACACCGTGCACGTCGCGACCGTGATCGGCACGGTCATCGCGCTCGTGGCCGCGGGGATCGGCATGATCCCGTCGGGCAAGGCGGCCCATCCCGACGAGCCGGGCGACGGAGCGCACGAGGACGCCGTGGCCGCGGCGGTCGCGGGCGGCGAGGCGGGCGAGGCGAGCGGGCGATGAGCGTCACGCCCGCCGGCCACGTCCAGACGGTCACCGGCCGCGCCGCGGCCGCCGACCTCGGCCTCACGCTCCCGCACGAGCACCTCTTCAACGACCTGTCGGGCGTGCTCGACCCGCCGAGCTACCGCTTCTCCGCGGCGGTCGTCGAGGCCCCGGTCTCCGCGTCGGTCGCGTGGGCGCTGCGCCAGGACCCGTACTGCTGCGCGGACAACATCGCCGACAAGCCGGTCGCCGCGGTCGCCGCGGAGCTCGAGAGCTTCGCCGCGCTGGGCGGGCGCACGATCGTCGACGCGACGTCGAGCGCCGCGATCGGGCGCAACCCCGAGCGCCTCGCGGAGGTGGCCCGCCGGACGGGCCTGCACGTGGTCGCGGGCTGCGGCGCGTACCTCGAGAAGTTCGAGGGCGACCGCATCGCCGCGGCGGCCGTGGACGCGCAGGCGTCGGCGATCGTCGCGGAGCTCGCCGACGGGATCGGCGGGACCGGCGTGCGGCCCGGCATCATCGGCGAGATCGGCGTCTCGCCGTCGTTCACCGCGGGCGAGGCCGCGTCGCTGCGCGCGGCGGCCCTCGCGCAGCGCGAGCACCCGCACGTGGCGCTCCAGGTGCACCTGCCCGGGTGGCAGCGCCGCGCGCACGAGGTGCTCGACCTCGTGCTCGACGAGGTGGGCGTGCGCCCGGAGAAGGTCGTGCTGTGCCACATGGACCCGTCCGCCGACGACCCGGACTACCAGCGGTCCGTGGCCGAGCGCGGCGTCTGGCTCGAGTTCGACATGGTCGGCATGGACATCACCTTCCCGAAGGAGGGCGTGTCCCCCGACCCGCACACGACCGCGACCGCGGTGCAGCGCCTCGTCGAGGCCGGCCACGCGGGCCAGGTGCTGCTCAGCCACGACGTGTTCCTCAAGCAGATGTGGGTGCAGCACGGCGGCAACGGGTTCGCGTACGTCCCGACCGTCTTCACGGAGATGCTCGCGTCGCGCGGCGTGCCGCGCGACGTGCTCGCCCGGCTCACCCACGACAACCCGGTGGCGATGCTCACCGCGTGACGCGACGCCGTCCGCCACCCGCACGGCCGGGACCCGCACGGGTCCCGGCCGTCGGCGCGCCCGGGACCTCCGGCCCTGGTCAGGGCGTCGCGCTCTGAGAGGATCGGCGCATGAGACGACGTGCCCTCCCGACCCTCGTGGCCGCCGTGGCCGCCACCACCCTCGTGCTCGCCGGCTGCTCCGGCGGGTCCGGCGACTCCCCCGAACCCTCCGCGCTGGACGCGCTGCTCGACCGTCACGACCTCGCCGGGCTCAGCGGCCAGGAGGTCGTCGACCGGCTCGAAGGCCTCGAGACGGCCGACCGGCCGACCGACCTCGTCGCCTCGGTCCGCGCGGCGGAGCTCGTGCTCGCGGACGAGACGTACGAGACCACGGTCCCGCTGCCCGAGGACACGTTCTACCTCTCGGTCGCGCCCTTCGTGGACGAGACGCACGAGTGCTTCTACCACTCGCTGACGACGTGCCAGGGCGAGCTCGCGGACGAGCCCGTGTCCGTCACGGTCGTCGACGCGGCGACCGGCGAGGTCCTCGTCGAGGAGGACACGACGCTCGGCGCGAACGGGTTCGTCGGCCTCTGGCTCCCGCGCGACGTGGACGCCGAGCTGCGCGTGGAGCACGAGGGGCGGGTCGGCACGACGACCGTCTCGACGGGCGCCGACGACCCCACCTGCCTCACGTCGTTGCAGCTCGTCTGACTCAGCCGACGACGGTGAAGCGCGTCGTGACGACGGGGCCGTGCTCCCCGGTCGCGGGGTCGACGACGCGCAGCCCGAGCGAGTGCTCGCCGAGCGAGAGCCCGGTCACCTGCCGGACCAGCGGCGCGTCGGCGAGCGTGTGGAGGTTGCCCGTCGGACGGTCGTCGACGAAGGCCTCGACGACCAGCCCGGGGGTCCCGGCGATCTCGGCGTCGACCGCGTAGCCCGTGGGCTCCCACGGCAGGCCGGAAGGCCGTCCCGTGACCGTCGCCCCGGGGCCGGGCGAGAGCAGCACGGGCACGTCGAAGGCGAACGGCCCCAGCGGCACGGACGGCGCGGACGTGACGCCCTCGACCACCTGCACCACCCGGAGCCGGTGCTCGCCCGCGGCGCCGAGACCGTCGGCGACCGCCTCCCACGCGCCGTCGTGCCCGGCCTCTGCCGTCCCGACGACGGCGCCCGCCGCGTCCAGGACCCGGATCGTCGCGCCGGGGGCGCCGGTGCCGCGCAGCACCGGGAACACCGCGAGCGCACCGGGTGCCGGGGCCGACGCGACGACCGGGGCCGCCGGGGGCTGCGGCGCGGGCTCCTCCGTGCCCGGGTCCGTGCCCGGGTCCGGTTCCGAGGGCTCCGGCGCGGGCGGCGGTGCCGGGGTGGGAGGGATCTCGACGGCCGGGATCGACGGCCCCGTGACGGGGGGCGGCGCCGTCCCGGTGCTGGGTACCGGCCCGGGGTCGAGCGGGCCCGTCGTGGGCACGTCGGCGGGGCCCGGGGCGGCGTCCGGTGCGGCGTCGGGCGCCGTGCCGGGCTCGACGGCCGGCCCGTGCGCCTCGTCCTCGGGCGCGGCGGGGGCGCCCGGCACCTCGTCGGCCTGCACGCCCGGGGAGGCGAGCGCGCCCACGGCCTGCCCTGCTGCCGGCGTCGGTTCGCCGCCGCCCCACCACCCGGCGACGGCGCCGACGCCCACGACCGCCGCGACGGCCGTCGCCGCCACGCCCCCGAGGACGAGGCCCGGGAGCGCGCCGGCTGCGCCGCCCGCGCCGGCGGAGGTCGCGACCGGGGTGGCCGCGGCGTGGGACGTGGCGGCCGGGGCGACCGGGGACGCGGCGGCCGTGGCGGCCGTGGGTGCGATGACCGTGCCCGCGGCCCCGAGGGCGGCCGGCACGCCGAGGACGAGCGGCAGCAGCACGAGGCGCAGGCGCGAGGCGACGTCGTCCACCTCCTCGGCGAGGATCGAGCACGCGAGGCACCCCGTCAGGTGGTCCTCGACGCGGTCGCGGGCGCTCGGCGAGAGCGTGCCGCGCGCATGGTCGCCCAGACGCTCGGCCGTCCAGCGGCACTCCGGCGCGACGGCGTCGGTCTCGACGTGGGCCTGCAGCCACTCCCGGCGCAGCCCCTCGCGCGCCCGGTACGCGAGCGCGGCCGTGGCGGGCGCGGACAGGCCCAGGAGCGGCCCCGCCTCGCGCGGCTCCATCCCCTCGACCTCCGTGTACCAGAGCACGGACTGCCAGCGCTCGGGCAGGCGTCGGAACGCCCGCACCGTGACCGACCGCTCGAGCACCTCGGTCGTGGCGTCCCGCGCGTCGGCGACCTCGGGGACCTCGTCGACGGGGAACGGGGCGGGCGTGCGCGACCACGACGCGGCGACCGCGCGCAGCGTCGTGTAGAGGTAGGGGCGGAACGGGCCCGTCGGGCCGGCCCCCGCCTGGAGGGCGTGCAGGATGCGCGCGAACGCCTCCTGGAGGAGGTCGTCGGGGTCGTAGGTCGCGGTGAGACGCCGCGCCGCGGCCCTCCCGGCCCCGGCGTGGCGCCCCCAGAGCTCCGCGTAGGCGTCGACGTCCCCCGCGCGCACGGCGTCGGCGAGCTCGACGTCGTCCCGCGCGGGAGCGGGCTCGACGTCGTGCTCGTCGTGCGGGACCGCGCCGGCCCGGGTGCCGACGGCTGCGGTCTGGTGGTGCGCGTGCATGGTCGCCTCTCGTCCGGGGCAGCGCGGTCGGCGCGACCCCTCTGGTGGAGAGACCGCCCCGGCGCACGATCATGACGCCGGGACGGCCTCGCGGTGACGAACGTCACCCCGCCCAGGTCCCTCAGGCCCGGGCGCGGCGCCGCGCGACGACGACCACCACCCCGGTCGCGACGAGCAGTGCCGCGACGAGGGCCGCGACACCGAGGGTCGTGCCGGTGACCGCCAGGGCCCCGTTCGGGGCCGGCGTGCTGGGCTGCGTCCCGGGTGCCGGGGGCTCGGCGGTCTCCGCGGGGCCGCCGGGCTCGGCGGGCACGTCCGGGACGTCGGCCTCGTTCGTCAGGACGACCTCCGCCGTCGTGCCGTCGCCGACCACGACGCGCGCCGCACCGTCCGCGAGCACCTCGACCCCCTCGCCGGAGAACGACGGCGCCCGCCACGCCACCCCGTCGAGCGCCGCGGGAGCGGCCTCGGCGAGCGTGACGACCGTGCCCGCGGGCAGGTCCGCGAGCGACGCCGTGGACCCGTCGGTGACGACCAGCTCCCCGGTCACCTCGCCCTCGGGACCCTCGTACGCGTAGGCGACGACGAACGTGGTCCCCTCGGCCACGGCGTCGGCGGCGGCCCCCGTCACGCGCTTGGTCACGGCGATCCCCCCGACGTGCGCGTCGAAGGTGTTCGTCGCGACGACGTCGATCGTCGCGGGCGAGGCCGCCGTGACCTCGATCGGGCCGGCGGGGGCGAAGGTCACGCGGTCGGCTCCGCCGTCGTCCGTCTCGGTCAGCCCGCACACGGCACCCACCGGCACGCCCGCGAAGGTCGTCGTGCCCCCGGCGGAGAGCGTGGCGGCACGGGGGAACCCGGCCAGCGTCTCCCCGTCCGCGTCGGTGCAGACCAGCTCGAACCCGAACGGACCGGTCACGCCCTCCGCGGCGTCGCCGTCGAGCTGCTTGGTGAGCCGGATCGAGCGCACGCCCTCGCCCCCGCCGGTCCCGCCGGCGCCCGCGTACTCCGCGGACGCCTCGACGTCGCCGACCGCGAGGCCGGTCACCGTGTTCTCGTACCGGTCGCCGTCGCGCGCGTCGTCGGGGACCGCGGTCGCGTACGTGAGCACGTAGACGTAGTCGGCTCCGTGGGCGTCGGGCACGCTGAACCGGAACTGGTTCGCGGCCGGTCCCGTCTCGACGACGTAGTCCGCAGGATCCATCCAGAAGCCCGCGTCCCAGAAGTCGCCGTCGTCCCAGCGGTCGACGGGCACCGCGAGCGCCCCGACGCTGCCCTCGACCAGGGTGAGGCGCGGGTCGAACGTGTCCGTGAGCACGACCGGGTCGCCGTCCGGGCCCGTGAGGTACTGGCCGGGCACGTACACGTCCCAGCGCACGACGTCGGCCGAGCGGTCGTACCACCCGCCCTTGACGGGGTAGGTGGGCGGCTGCCAGCCTCCGCCGCCCTCGCCCTCGCCGATGCCGCCGGGGACGTCGACGCGGATCTCGACGCCGCCGCCCGTGGTGAACACGAGCACGTCGGCGTCGGTCGTCTCGGTGACCTGGGCCCAGAAGAACAGCGTCCCCGCGACCCCCGTGTGCGTCGCGACGTAGTCGCCGAGCGTGCAGACGAACTGCGACTCGTCCACGGTGCACGATCCGACCACCGCCCCCGAAGGGTCGGCGAGGTCGAACGTGTCGGTGAACCCGACGATGCGGGGGCTCGTGGGGAGCGCGAGGCGGAACGTGTCGCCCGGGCGCGCGCCGTCGGGCACGGCCCAGGTGGCGTCGAGGCGGATCGAGTCCCACTGGTGGATCTCCCCGGTGGGTCGGGTGATCTCGACGCCGGTGATCGCGTCGAGCTCGGTGGCGCTCGCGGCCGTGGGGACGGCGGCGAGGCCCAGCAGGGCGAGCAGCAGCGCGACCGCGCCGGCGAGGGCGCGGCGCGCGGGCGAGGTGCTCGCGCGCGGGGGGCGGGCGGTGGGGGGCACGGCGGTTCTCCTTCACTTCTGGACGGTCGTCCAGGAGTGAGGACGCGACGCGAGGCGGATCATCACGCGACGTGTCGGACGTCACACCGGCTCGACGGCGGAGCGGTGGTCCGTGCAGCCCGGCCCGGGGCGCCGCGACCGTGCCGGGACGCGCGACGGCGCCCGTCGCACGCAGGTGCGACGGGCGCCGTCGGGTGCGCGGAGCGACGCGTCAGGCCGTGCCGGCGTAGGCGAGCACGATCTCCTCGGTGACGGTCTCGCCGTCGCGCTCGACGGTGGCCGTGACGGTCACCTCTCCGGCCGGGGCCTCGACGAGCCGGGTCGCGAACGCCTGGTAGGCGTTCTTCCCGGGCGCCACGTCGGCGTACTCCTTGCTGCCGTACGGCGTCGCGAGGGTGATGTCGACGGGGGCGTCGTCCTCGTTGAGCACGCGCACGGCGACGTACTGCTTGCCGCCCATGGTCCGCAGCTCGGCCTCGGCCGCGAGGTCGATCGCCGGGCCGTCGTCGACGAGCCCGGTCTGCCAGTCGACGAGGTCGTCGATCTTGGACGCGAGCAGGTCCCGGTCTCCCGCGGCCGCGGACAGGTGGTCGACGAGCGACCGCGCGCCGCCGAGCACCTGGACCGCGGTCGCGGGGTCGCCCGCCTCGGCCGCGGCGCGCGCGCTGCCGAGCAGCGAGGTGATCGCGCCCGCGATCACGCTGTCGCCCACCGCGGAGGTGTCCAGGCCGGCCACGACGCCGTCGACCTCGGGGAACGTCACGCAGTTGCCGCCGCCCTCGACGACGCCCGCGGTCCACTCGACGCCCTTGAGCACGTGCTCGCGGAAGAGCGGGTCCGTCCAGGACTCGTCGGTGTGCCCGGCGCCCTCGTACCAGGAGCGGCCGCCCTCGAAGTTCTGGCACCACGAGAGCGGGTGGTCCTCGCCCATCGCGCCGTTGCCGGGCGAGTACGTCGACTCGTCGAGCGTGACGAGCACGTGCACGTCCGCGCGAGGGTTGACCGAGTAGTTGTACCACTCGTCGAACCGCTCCCAGACGGCCGGCAGGTGCGCGGTCGAGGGGTGCGACGGGCTCTCGACGCGCATCGTCGCCGTCTGCTGCTGCGGGTGGCTGACGAACCGCGCGCCGCCGCCCGTCAGCTCGCTGTACCAGGGGACGGTGTGCATCGTGTCCGTCGCGGCGTGCAGCCCGACGAACCCGCCGCCGTCGTGGATGTAGCCCTGGAGCGCCGCGAGCTCGGTGTCGTCGAGCAGGCGCGGCGCCGCCGGGTCGAGCGAGTTGGTGTTGTCGACCGGCGAGACGAAGACCAGGGTCGCGTACTGCGACAGGTCCTCCGCGCTCGTGAACGGCGTCGAGTCGAGCGTGAGGTCGGGCTGGCCCGGCGAGCCGCTCCCCCACCAGCCCGCGGAGTCGTTCGGCGGGTCCCACACGTCGACCGTGAAACCGTTGTCCTCACCGAGCTCGATCAGCGCGCGCGTCGTGTCGTCGATGTGCGAGTGCCGGAACCCGAGCGTCTTGCCGACGACGAGGATCTTGTAGTCCTCCTCGTCGGCGGGCGCCGGCCCCGCGGCCACGAGCGTCGCCCCTCCCGCGAGGGGCAGCGCGACCGCGGCCGCCACCGCCCGCCTGACCGTCGTACCGCTGAACAAATCCATGCGTGCTTCTCCCTCGTCGTCGAGAGCGCTGGCCGGCGCCGGCCCCCGGCCGACCGCCGGTCGATCTCCAGGGGACATCTCCAGGCCCGGCGGCGCGCACTCCTGCGTGCGTGGACGTCGGCTGCTGCCGATGCCGCGAGTTTTGACGGCGACCGATCAAAAGTCAAGGATTCAACGACCGTGGCGCACCGATCTCACCCGCTCCCACCGCATGGACGCGCAGCACCATCCGGGCACAGCGCGCGCCCCCAGGATCTCCACAGGCACGACTACGCCGCTGGACCTTGGAGCCATGGCCGACGGCGCCGACCCCACGGGTGCACCTTCGTCGTCCGCCTCCCCGCGGCACAACGGAAGTGTGGGTGGCTGCTGGAACGATGCGACCCTATGTTCTGGGATGCACGGCGACCCGAGATCGCCTACATCGTGGGTCTGCTTCAGACCGACGGTAGCCATCACGGCGACCCGAACCACAGAGGACGGATCACGCTGGAGCTCTCCGCACGAGACCGCGGCGTGCTGGACGAGATCTCGTCGTTGCTCCCGTGCTACTCGTCCGTCCGGCTCAGGCAACGCACGACGAACTTCAGCGCGGACTACGCCACGGCAGTTCTAGGGATCTTCGACCAGACAGCCCGACAGCAGCTGGCCTCGTTCGGTGTCACACCAGGACGAAAGAGCTCCACCGTCGGTCCGCCATCGGCACCCTTCTCAGCGCCGGACTATGTCCGTGGCGTGCTCGACGGTGACGGGTCTGTGGGGTTCACAGCGACCGGCGTACCCTTCGTCAGCCTGGTCACCGCGAGTCCGTCGCTCGCCACGTACTTCTGCTCGGTGATCGCGGACGTCTGCGGCGTGCGAAGGAGCGCAAAGCCGAACACACGTGACGGTGTCATGAACATCATGGTCGCGAACCTCGCCGCCGCCACCCTCGCTCGATGGGCATGGCATTCGCCTGACGCTCTCGGAATCGACCGTAAGCAACGACTCGCGGAGGCCGTCGCGGCGTGGCGACCGGAACCGGGTCGCGAGAGTCGGTACGGAATCGTGCGCAAACGCTGGACACCAGCCGAGGACGCGATCGTCCTCAAGCTTCCGCAGGACGAAGCCGCCGAAGCGCTCGGACGAACAGTCCAGAGCATCTCGATGCGGCGTTGGCGGCTGCACAAGGCAGAGGCCGCCATCACTCCCAACAGTCCATGACGATGGATCGTCGCGGTCTGGTGCGCGCGGGAGGACTCGAACCCCCGCCGCCCGGCTCCGGAAGCCGGCGCTCTGTCCGCTGAGCTACGCGCGCTGGTGCTCCTTAACGTCGAGCAGACGGGACGCGAGGCGTCCAGGTGCCCTCGGAGGGAGTCGAACCCCCGTCTCCGCTTCCGTAGAGCGGCGTCGTGTCCGTTGGACCACGAAGGCAGCGCTCTTCTCCACCGGCGCACGACAAATGCGCACCGGCGGCGAAAAGATCCGAATGACAGCACGAGAAATGCGCCCCGGCCGGGGCGCGTTCATGCACAAGAAAAAAGCCGTCCCGGCGATGTCCGGGACGGCCTGTCGTGCGACGCTGGGTCAGACGACAGGACCGCCGGAGTCGCCGGCGAGGAACGAGGACACGCCGAGATACACCGCGGGCAGCACGACGCGCGGCTGCTCGCAGGGCAGCACGGGACGTCGCCGGTCCTGCTGGACGGGTTCGCGCACGGCACTGCTCCTCTCGGTCATGTCGGGTGGCCCACGCACCGGAATGTCGTCGACCGAGGAAGACCGTACGCGCCTTTTCGGTTCGACACAACCTCATTTCCAGAATTCATCGGAAATGCGCTGCGAGCTCCGCCGTCCGGGGCCGGTCCGGCGGACACCTCCAGAGCCCGTCGGCGCTTGGCACACTTTTCTCCCGACCGGGACATCCGCGCCCTGACGGCCCTCCGGCGCTGTCGGCGGCACCCGGTAGGGTTCCGGACGTTCCGGACAACACCTCCCGACGCCGACGAACCACCCGGCCGGGGCCGACGACAGGAGACCCACCGCCATGATGGGCGCCCACCACGCCGCGACCGGAGCCGCCGCCTGGGTGGCGGTGACGTCCACCGCGCCGTTCGCGCTCGGGTGGCACCCCGTGTCGTCGGTCGGCGTCATGACGGGCGCCGTCGTGTGCGCCGGGGCCGCCCTCCTCCCGGACGCGGACCACCACAACGGCACGTTCGCGCACTCGCTCCCGCCCGTGAGCGAGTGGGTGTCCGACGCCGTCGAGACGGTCTCCGGCGGCCACCGGCAGGGCACGCACTCGTTCCTCGGCATCGCGGTGTTCACGGCGCTCGCGTGGCTCGTCGGGCTGGTCACGGTCGAGACGGAGAGCTTCGGCACGGTCTACGTGGGCGGCGGCCTCCTCGCGGTCCTGCTCGTCGCCCTCGCGCTCAAGGCGCTCAAGCTCACGCGGCGCGGCAAGCTCATGCCGTGGGTCACGTCGCTCACCGTCGCGGTGCTCGTCGCGCTCTTCTCCCCCGAGGAGTGGAACTGGCTCCCGGTCGCCGTCGGGATCGGCGTGACCGTGCACATCCTGGGCGACGTGCTCACGACCAACGGCGCGCCGCTGCTGTGGCCGGTGAAGATCCGCTCCCCACGCTGGGTGCGTCGGTCCCTCGTCGTCGACGACGTGTGGCGCCCCAGCGGCAGCTTCGCCCTGCCCCTGCTCGGCGACACCGGCTCCGTGCGCGAGTGGATCCTCGCGACGGCCGTCGGCCTCTACGCGACGGTCGGGTTCGTGTGGTCCGCGCTCGACCAGATGGGCTACGACACCTACGGGACGTACGAGCGCGTCGCATCGGCGATCCAGGCGCTGGCCACCGGCGCCGCGTGAGCCGCCCCGCCCGACGACCGACGACCGACGACCGACGGTAATTCGCTTGCCCCGGGCCGCGCCCGGGTGGGACGGTCACGAGACGTCGCCCGCGCCGTCGGGCACCGGAGGAAGGAGGAACGCCATGAGCTGGACGACCCACGCTCGCGTGTCCACCACCCCCGGGAGCACCGACCGCCGCTAGACGGTCCAGGGCCCGTCCCGTGAGACGGCCCGCGCCCGCCGCTCGCCCCCGAGGCGACGGCAGCGCCGTGCGCTCCCCGCCCGAAGGAGCCCACCCGTGCCCGAGCACGACCTGCTGTACCCCGACCCGTACCTCCCGCCGACGTTCGCGGGAGACCCCCGCACTCCCCCTCCCCGCCGCCTGCGGCGCCATGACGACGCCGCCGACCTCGACGACGCCGGTGCCGCCACGGGCGTCCTCGACGCCGCGCTCGGCGACGACCAGCGCTGGTCCACGTGGTCCGCCGTCGAGAAGGGGCAGCGCGGACCCGAGCCGCGCCCCGACTGGGTGGTCACCGCCGACGCGGCCGTCGACACCGAGCTGGGCGTGCTCAAGACCGGCAAGGAGGCGGACGTGTTCCTCGTCGAGCGCGCCGTCCCCGACGACGCCGCCCAGCGCTCGCTGCTCGCCGCCAAGCGCTACCGGGACCTCGACCACCGCGCGTTCCGGCGCGACACCGTCTACACCGAGGACCGCCGCGTGCGCCGCACGCGCGACCGGCGCGCGCTCGATCGCAAGTCTCGCTACGGCCGCCAGGTCGCGGCCGGGCAGTGGGCGGCGGCGGAGTTCGCCGCGCTCGGCGAGCTGTGGTCGGCCGGCGCCCCCGTGCCCTACCCGGTGCAGATCGACGGCAACGAGATCCTCATGGAGTTCGTCGGCACGTCGGACGGCGTCGCGCACGAGGCCGCGCCACGGCTCGCGCGCACGCGGCCCGACCCGGACCTCCTCGCGTCGTGGTGGGACCAGCTCCGCGACGGGATGGCGGTGCTGGCACGCCTCGGCTTCGCGCACGGCGACCTCTCCCCGTACAACGTCCTCGCGGACGGCGACCGGCTCGTCATCATCGACCTGCCGCAGGTGGTCGACCTCGTGGCCAACCCGTTCGGCACCGAGCTCCTGCTGCGCGACTGCCGCACGATGTCCGCGTGGTTCGCCGCGCGCGGTCTGGAGACCGACGCCGACGAGCTCTTCGCGCTCCTCCTCGCCGAGGCGTGGTGACCGCACCGCACCCTCCGCGCCGCGACCGCGCCGACGCCGGACGGACGCGGTAGAACGGGAGCATGGAACCCACCACCGAGTCCTTCGACGCCGACGACGTCCAGACGTTCCTCACGACCTACGGGGTCGCGCTCTCGACGGGTGACCTCGACACGATCGGCGAGAGCTACGCGTTCCCCGCGCTCGTCGTCGGGGCGACCGGGTCGGTGCTCCTCGCCGACCCGGAGGCCGTCCGGGAGTCGACGGCCGAGCTCGCCCGCGGGTTCCGCGAGCGCGGGCTCGTGGGCGTCGTGGCCCACCTCGTCGGCGTCGAGGAGGTGGGCGACGCGCTCGTGTGGGCGCACGCGCGCTGGAGCTACCGCGACGAGTACGCCAACGAGCAGGAGGCGCAGGAGGTCCGCTACCTGCTGCGCCGCGCGCGCGACACGTTCGAGGTCTGCGTCACCGCGCCGGTCGCTCCGTAGCGTCGACCGGTCAGCGCGTCACGGGCCCAGGGATCCGTGGCGCGCCGACAGGTCGCCGGTCAGGACAGCCGGTTGTCGCGGTCCTCCCACGGGGTCGGGGTCGCCTCCTTGCGCGGGGAGTCGTCGGGCTGCAGCGCCCGGACCAGGAACGAGCCGGCGGCCAGCACGATGCCGCCGGTGAACACGACGTGCAGCAGCACGGAGGCGGCCTCGAGGACGCCCAGCGGCACGGGCACGCTGAACATCACGCGCGGGAGGAGGACGCTGCGGAACAGCTCGCCGACGACCGCGAGCGCCAGCCCGGTCCAGAGCATCGTGCGGGGAGTCAGACGGGGTGGCATCGCAGGGTCCTCTCGTCGGTGAGCCGGTGCGCGGGTGCCGACCCGTCGTCGCGCGCGGCGACGGGGCCTGCGTCCGGTCCGTTCCTACCACGGGACCGCGCTCCGGAGCGCAAGGACCCCGAGGTTCCGGAGCCGGGGCGTCGGACCGCACGCCCGGGCGCGGCGTCAGTGGAAGTCGCGCGACGTCGTCGCGACCTGGAGGGAGAGCGGGGCGAGGTGCTCCGCGACGAGGTTCGTGGCGCCGTCGGCCCGTTCGAGCCGCCCGCGCACGACGAGCGCCGCGGACCCGCGCGCGACCTTCCGGAACCGCTGCCACAGCCCCGGCGAGCACACGACGTTGAGGATCCCCGTCTCGTCCTCGAGCGACAGGAACGTCACGCCCCCGGCCGTCCCGGGTCGCTGACGGTGCGTGACGACGCCACCCACCGCGACGCGCGACGACGGGTGGGGGCGCGTCCCGGGCACCTCGCCCGCGGCGCGCTCGGCCTCGTCGACGCGTTCGATCTCGCGCGACACCGCCACGGCGCCGACGACGGTGAGCACCCCGGCCGCGGTGAGGCCGTCGCGCACGTACTGCGTCGGGTAGGAGTCGGCGGACACGCCCGTGGCCCACACGTCGGCGACGGCGGTCTCGACGTCGGTCATGCCGGGCAGCGCCGGCGCCTCGACGCCGACGCTCACGCCCGGCAGCGTCCCCGGACCCTCCTGTGCGAGAGCGCCGGCCGCCCACAGCGCCTCGCGCCGGGTCACGCCGAGGCAGTCCGTCGCACCGGCGGTCGCGAGCCCCTCGAGCTGGGCGGTCGTGAGGTCGACGCGCCGCACGAGGTCGCGCAGGTCGCTGAACGGCCGCCCCTCCCCCGGCGTCCCGCGCGCCGCGACGACGCGCTCGGCCGCGTCCTTGCCGAGCCCGCGCACGCTCGCGAGACCGAGCCGCACCGCGAGCCCGAGGTCGGGCTCCGGCCCGAACGCGGTGTCGACCCGCACCTCCCCGCCGAGCAGGCGGCTGTCGCCCGTCCGGGCGCCAGGACGGTCGGTACCGTCGGCGGGCGCAACCGCACGGTCGGCGGGCAGCCGCTCGACCGTCGCCTCGACGTCGGACGCGTTGACGTCGGGGCGCAGCACGGTGACGCCGTGGCGGCGCGCGTCCGCCACGAGAGACTGCGGCGAGTAGAACCCCATGGGCTGCGCCGCGAGCAGTCCCGCGTAGAACGCGGCGGGGTGGTGCACCTTGAGCCACGAGCTCGCGTAGACGAGGAACGCGAACGAGTACGCGTGCGACTCGGGGAACCCGAAGTCGGCGAACGCCTTGAGCTTGTCGTAGATCTCCTCGCGCACGGCCGGGTCCGTGACGCCCTTCTTCCGCATCCCGTCCATGAGCCGCCCTCGCAGCTCCTCCATGCGCTCGACGGACCGCTTGGACCCCATCGCGCGCCGGAGCTGGTCGGACTCCTTCGGGGAGAAGCCCGCGACGTCGATCGCCATCTGCATGAGCTGCTCCTGGAACAGCGGCACGCCGAGCGTCTTGCCGAGCGACGGTCGCAGGAGGTCGTGCAGGAACGTCACCTCCTCCCGCCCCCGCGCGCGGTTGATGTACGGGTGCACGGACCCGCCCTGGATGGGCCCGGGGCGGATGAGCGCGACCTCGATGACGATGTCGTAGAACTTTCGGGGACGCAGCCGCGGCAGCGTCGCCATCTGCGCGCGCGACTCGACCTGGAACACGCCGACGGTGTCGGCCGCGCACAGCAGGTCGTACACCGCCGGGTCGTCCTCCGGCAGCGTGTGCAGCGCGAGGCGCGGGCCGCCCTCGTGCCGCTCGACCAGGTCGAACCCGATGCGCAGCGCCGTGAGCATCCCGAGTCCCAGGAGATCGAACTTCACGAGCCCCGCGTCCGCGCAGTCCTCCTTGTCCCACTGCAGGACGGTGCGGCCCTCCATGCGCGCCCACTCGACGGGGCACACCTCGATGACGGGGCGGTCGCACATGACCATGCCGCCCGAGTGGATGCCCAGGTGCCGCGGGAGGCGCAGCATCCGGTCGGCGAGGTCGAGCACCGCGTCCGGGATCTCGCCCTCCTGCGCGGCCGACGGCGGCCGGTACGCGGGCACGACGTCGTGCGTGTCGTCCGCGCGCAGGACGTCGCCCTCGTCCACCGCGAGCGGGTCGACGACGCGCGGTCGCCGCGCGCCCCGGGCGCTCAGGTCGGGCGACCAGTCGCCACGACGCCCGGTGTGCGGACGTTCGTCGCGAGAGGCGGCGGCGCGGGAGGTGCCGGTGCGCGACGACCACCCCACCTCCCTCCCCGCCGAACCCACGTCGCGCGATCCCCACAGGCGAGCCTTCTCGGCGTCCTTCTCGGCGGTCTTGGTCGCGATGGCGACCTCCTTGGCCTTGCGGTCGGCCGCGGGCGACGACGGGTCGGGGCCGCGCAGCGACCCCCAGCGCTCGATCGACTTGCTCCACGCGTCGGCCTGCCCGACGTCGTACCCCAGCGCCCGGGCCGCGTCGCGCACCGCCGACTTCGGCCGGTAGGAGATGACGTTCGCGACCTGCGCGGCGTGCGTGCGGCCGAACGTCGCGTAGACGTGCTGGATGACCTCCTCGCGCCGCGCCGACTCGATGTCGATGTCGATGTCCGGCGGGCCGTCGCGCTCGGGCGCGAGGAAGCGCTCGAACAGCAGGCCGTGCTTCACCGCGTCGACGGCCGTGATGCCGAGCGCGTAGCAGACCGCGGAGTTCGCGGCCGAGCCGCGCCCCTGGGCGAGGATCCCGTTCCTGCGGCAGAACTCGACGAGGTCGTAGACCACGAGGAAGTACCCCGGGAAGTGCAGGTCCTCGATGACGCGCAGCTCGTGGTCGATCTGCGCCCACGCGCCCGTGATCTTCTCCTGGCCGCGCGGCCCGTACCGGTCCTCGCCGCCGCGCCGCACGAGCTCGCGCAGCCAGGTCGCCTCGGTGTGCCCGTCCGGCACCGGGTAGGGCGGCAGGTCGGGTGCGACGAGGTGCAGGTCGAACGCGCACTCGTCCCCCAGCGCGGCCGCGGTCGCGACGGCCTGCGGGTGCCGGGGGTGGCGCACGAGCATCTCCGCCGCGGAGCGCAGGTGGGTCGTCGGGGCACCGGGCAGCCACCCGTCGAGGTCGTCGAGCGACGAGCGCGCGCGCACCGCGGCGAGCGCCCCCGCGAGGTCGGCGTCGCGCGGGTGGGCGTAGTGCGCGGCGGTCGTCGCGACGAGCGGCAGCCGGGCGTCCGCGGCGAGGTCGGCGAGCGCCGCGTGCAGGTCGGCGTCGCGCGGGTCGTCGGTCGTGGTGATCTCGACGGCCACGTTGTCGGCGCCGAAGACGGCGACGAGCCGGTCGAGCTCGCGACGCGCCGCGGCACGTCCGGACGTGACGAGCGCGCGGCGCACCGAACCCTTGCGGCAGCCGGTGAGCACGAGCCACTGGCCCGCGGCCTCCTCGCCGAGCTGGTCCAGGCGGTAGTCGGCGGCCCCCTTGGTCCCGGTCGCGAGGTGCGCGGTCGCGATGGCACGCGACAGGTTCCGGTAGCCCTGCGTGCCGCGCGCGAGCACGAGCAGGTGGGTCGAGCGCGGGTCGGGCACGCCGGTGGGCGGGTCGAGCACGGGCGCACCCGTGGCCGTGGGCGCCGGAAGGTGCAGCTCGGCCCCGAAGACCGTGGGAAGCCCGACCTTGCGCGCGGCCTCGGCGAAGCGCACGACACCGTACAGGCCGTCGTGGTCGGTGATCGCGAGCGCCGACAGCCCGAGCCGCGCGCCCTCGGCGGCGAGCTCCTCGGGGTGGGACGCGCCGTCGAGGAAGCTGAACGCGGAGTGCGCGTGCAGCTCGGCGTAGCGGGGGCCGGTGGTCCGGTCAGTCATACAGGCCCTCCACGGTCCACCGCCCGCGCGCGCTCGCGAGGAGCAGGCCGCGGCCGTCGTCGAGCAGGACCTGGACGTGCACGCGGCGCCGGGGCACGGGCGTCCACCAGCGCTCGGCGAGCGGCCACGGCCCGGCCCAGTCCACGACGGCGCGCGCGGACCCGGGCCCGGGCAGCGCCGTCTCGTCCCGGGGTGCCGCCGCACGGCGCGGGCCCTCCTCCTGCGCGGGGGCCGGCCACCGCACGGTCGCGGGCTCGCCGCTCATCGCGAGGCGCGCGTCGACGACGACGGGCCGCCCGGCGTCGTCGAGCACGACGACGTCCTGCGGCTCGACGGGCACGAGCGCGGGAGCGGGGCTCGGCAGCGCGCCGGGCCACGGCAGGGCCGGGTCGCGCGGGCGCACGACGTCCTCCCCGAACGGCACGAGGTGCACGCGGTCGGTCGCGTCGCGGCCGCCCTGGACCTGGACGCGCAGGACGGCGTCGCCGCCGAGGATGCCCTGCACGCGCCCGAGCGCGCGGTGGGCGCGCGCGTCCTCGCCGCTCGACGCGCCCCACAGGCGCGGCTGCTCCGCCCCCGCGGGCACGACCTCCTCCGCCGTGAGGGACAGACGGGCCAGCGGCGCGACCCCCGGGACGACGTCGGCCCCGCCGGGCGAGCCGTGCTCGCCGCCACGACGCCCGGCCCGGGCCGCGCGCCCGGCGCGGACGGACGTGGTGGTGAGCCAGCCCTCGAGCTGCCACCGGACCTTGTCCGTGAGGCGCGCCGGGCTCATCGCGCCCGGCCCGTCGAGCCGCCAGGTGCGCTCGAGGTCGTCGCCCTCGACGGTCCGCGCCGTGATGCGCAGGCGCCCGGCGACGAGCGAGCGTGCGACGAGCTGGTCGTGCAGGTCCTCGGAGAGCCGCCGCGCGGCGAAGGTCGCGACGTCGACGCGCTCGGCGGGCGGGTCGAGCTCGGCGCTCACCGCGACGTCGGGCTCGACGCGGCGCCGCGCGGGCGGGCGCAGGTCCTCGCCGCGCGCGAGCCGGTGCGCCCACGCGCCGAGATCGCCGAAGCGCCCCTCGACGGTCGCGGGCGGCAGGGCCGCGAGCGCCCCGAGGGTGCGCACGCCGAGCCGGCCCAGGAGGTCCACGAGCTCGTCGACCGCGACGGCGGCGTCCGGCCGGGCGGTGACGTGCACGAGGTCGCGCGCCGGCCGCGGCGCGAGGAACGCGGCGGAGCGGCCGGGCGGGACGACGGCGGCGTCCCGCGCGGCGAGCACGGCGGCGAGGATGCCGTCGGCGACGCCCACCTGGCTCTCGTGGCCGGTGCGCTCGGCGACGCGCGCGACGAGCGCCTCCGCGAGCGCGGCGTCCGACCCGTGGTACCGGCTCGCCCCGGCGGCGGGCAGGAGCAGCAGGCCGGGCCGGGTGATCTCCAGCCCCGCGACGACGGTCTCGGCCGCGAGCGCGACGGGCTCGAACTCGCGGGCGTCGCGCGCGTCGTCGACGTCGAGCAGCTCGAGCTCGGGGCAGCACTCGCGGGCCCGGCGGCGGCGCATGCCCCGGCGCACGCCCTGGGCGCGCGCGGTCGCGGAGACGGCGACGACGCGGCGGCCGTCGTGCGTCGCGGCGGGGACGTGCGCGGGGACGTCGCGCACCGCCATCGCCGCGAGCACCGGCCAGTCCGGCACCCACAGGGCCGCCGTGCGGGTCGGGCTCGTGGTCATCCGACGAGCCGGAGCCGGGAGGGCCGGTCGGGGTCGTCGGCCCGGACGGGGCCGGCGGCGGTCCCGTGAGCGGCCTCGTGGGCGGTCGCAGCGGTCTCGGCCACGGTGGCCCCGGCCCCGGCCGCGGGCCGGGTGCCGCGGACATCCTCGGCGAGGAACGCGGGCCAGTCCTCGTGGACGAGCGGGAGCTCGACCTCGAGCCGCGCGGGGCGCGCGGCTCCCCCGCGGCCCGCGCGCTCGACGACGAGGGTGCGACGGCGCAGCCAGCCCGCCCCGCGGTCCGCCCCGGACCAGCCGCCGCCCGTCACGGTGAGCGCGACGTGCGCGCCCGGCCACGTCCCCGCGGCGACGAGCAGCGCCCCGCGCTCGCGCGCCCGCGCGGCCAGGCGCCGTCGGTCGGGGTCGGTGAGGGCGGCGTCGGGCCCGACGACCACGACGTCCAGGCCGTCGACGAGCGCCGAGATCGCGAGCGCCGCGTCCGGTCCAGGTCGCGGGACGAGCACGACGCGGTCGAGGTCCGCGCCGGCGTCGGCGGCCGCGAGCAGCCCGACGGCGGGGAACCCGACGGCGGCGGTCCACGCCCCGGCCCGCGACGGCCGCGCGACGAGCGCGAGCAGGAGGCTCGTCGAGCCGCGCACCGCCAGCACGGTGCCGCGCTGCAGGGCGCCGAGCGGGAGGAGCGGCGCGAGCGCGTCGTGCACCGGCCACACCCGCTCGTCCGGGATCGCGTCCCGGTTCGTGTCCCGCATCGCGACGCGGCGGTCGCGGGAGCGCGCCGGAGGGTTGGGCAGCGCGGGGGCGGGTCGCACGACCGGCGACACGGCGGCGTCCGCGAGCGGGGCGACCTCGGCGAGGAGAGCAGTCCCGGCGCGCGGGACGACGGCCGGTGCGGCGGAGGCGGTGCGCGGTTCCGGGGCTGCGGGGGCGACGACGGGACGGTGTCGGCGGACGCCCGTACGCTCCTCCGCACGGCGCAGGACGGCGCGGGCGCGCTCGGCCTTGTCGACGGCCGCAGCCGTCGGGCCTGGTGCCCCCGCCCGTTCGGCGGGGTCGGCGAGAAGGGTCATCTCGCCTCCCGGGATGCTGCTCGGACGGGACGCGCACCGCGCGTCGACTGCTGGGGGCGTCGTTCTGCACCCACCCTTCGTTCGAACAGACGTTCGAACACTTCCAGTGAACGACCGACGCTGCGGGGTGTCAACTCCGCAGGTGAGAGCCGTCGGCTTCGTCCCGGATGCCCGGGCAAACCCTCGACCTCTCCTCGAAGGTTCGCCCCGACCTTCGACCTCTACCTGAACCTGATCCGGCGGGCGTGCCACGGTGCGGCCGGTTCGGCACGATGGGTCCATGGCCGACGTGAACCTCGACTCCCGACCCCAGGTCCCCGACCCCTACTCCCTCCTGCCCGCCGTGCCGTCCTTCGCGCTGACGAGCACCGACCTCTCCGACGGCGAGCCGCTCCCCCGGGCGTTCGCCGCCGAGGGCGAGAACCGGTCCCCGGCTCTCGCGTGGTCGGGCTTCCCGGAGAGCACGCGCTCGTTCGTCGTGAGCTGCTTCGACCCCGACGCCCCGACGCCCGCGGGGTTCTGGCACTGGACCGTCGCCGACGTCCCCTCGTCCGTGACGTCGCTGCCCGCGGGCGCCGGGGCGGCGGACGGCTCCGGGCTGCCCGCCGGCGCGTTCCACGTCCGGCACGACGGCGGCGCCCCCGGCTACACGGGCGCCGCACCGCCCGCCGGGGACCGCCCGCACCGGTACGTGTTCGCCGTGCACGCGCTCGACGTCGGCTCCCTCGCCGACGCCGCCGGTCTCGGCCCGGACGCGACGCCGACCGCCGTCGCCTTCAACGCCTTGTTCCGCACGCTGGCCCGTGCGACGCTCACGGTCACGTACCGCGCCGTGGACTGACCCGGACCACCCGCTCGCCACCCGCCCGACAGCCGAAGGACCCATGGACGCCCCGACGACCCTGCCCACGCTCGGCTCTCTCACCTGGGAGCCGGCCCTCGACCACCTCGACCTCGTCGCCCCCGTGACCGCCGACGCGCTGCGCCGGTGGGCCGACGCCGACCCGGACGTCGCGACGCTCGTCGCCGTGACGGAGATCGACCCCGACCTCGCCGACACCGCGACGCTCAACGCCGCGTTCGACCTGCCCGTCGAGGCGTCGGCGAACTGCGTCGTCGTCGGCGGCGCGCGGGCGGGCGACGAGCGCGTCGCCGCCGCCGTGGTGCGCGCGCACACGCGCGCCGACGTCAACACGCGCATCCGGAAGCTGCTCGACGTGCGCAAGGCGTCGTTCCTGCCGACCGACCGCGCGACGGCCGAGTCCGGCATGGAGTACGGCGGCATCACGCCCGTCGGGCTGCCCGCCGGGTGGCGCGTGCTCGTCGACTCGCGCGTCGTGACCGACGGGGCGCTCGCCCTGGTCGGCAGCGGCGTGCGGCGCTCGAAGCTGCTGCTCCCCGGCGACCTGCTGGGCCGCCTGCCCGGCGTCGAGGTCGTCGAGGACCTGGCCGTCCCGGTCGCCTGACCCACCCAACCCGCCGAGCACGACATGGAGGTCGCCATCGGCTCCTTGGCGACCTCCATGTCGTGTTCGGCGGGAGATCGTCAGCGATCCAGGACGACGAGCCGCTGCGTCGCGCGCGTCATCGCGACATAGCGGTCGACCGCGCCCTCGACGCCGTCGCCGAACGCCTGCGGGTCCACGAGGACGACGAGGTCGAACTCGAGGCCCTTCGCCGTCTCGGGCGTGAGCACCCGCACGCGCGACGCCCCGTCCTCGCCGAGCCGCGCCGCGACCGACTCGGTCGACGCCGCGACGGACCCCGCGCCGCCGATCACGCAGGCCGTGCCCTCGGCGTGCTCGGCGAGCCAGCCGTCGAGGATCCTGTCGAGGTCCGCGACCGCCCCGTGGGCGACCGGCACGCCCGTGCTGCGCACCGACGTCGGGACGTTGGCGTCCGGGAGCGCCGCCCGGATGACGGGCTCCGCCGCCGCCATGACCTCCTGCGGCGTGCGGTAGTTGACGCTCAGCGACGCCTCCGCGACCCGGTCGAACCCGACGCGCCCGAGCCGCTCGCGCCAGCCCTCCGCGAACCCGTGGCGGGCCTGCGCCCGGTCCCCGACCACTGTGACGCTGCGCGACGGGCAGCGGCTGAGCACCATCTGCCACTCGGCGTCGGTGAGCTCCTGCGCCTCGTCGACGACGACGTGCGCGAACGGACCGGCGAGCCGGTCGGGCGTGGCCGTGACCATCGCCCCCTCGTCGACGAGCGCGTCGCGCAGGTCCTGACCCTTGAGCATCGTCATGACCAGGAGCTCGCTGTCGTCGGACGCGACGAGGTGGTCGACGACGTCGTCCATGCGGGCCCGCTCCGCCGCCGCGGCGGCCTCGTTGCGGCGACGGCGCCGCGACGCCTCCGGGTCGCCCAGGCGCTGCCGCGCGGCGTCGAGCAGCGGCAGGTCCGCCGTCGTCCAGGCGTGCGCGTCCGCGCGCTGGAGCGCGCGCACCTCCTCGGGCGTGAGCGACGGCGCGCACAGCCGCAGGTAGGCGGGCACCGACCACAGGTCGGCCACGAGGTCGGTGGCCTCGACGAGCGGCCACGCGCGGTCGAACGCGGCGCCGAGCCCGCGATGGCCCCGCAGCGCGCGGCGCACGTCGTCGGCGTCGAGGTCCGGGACCTCGCCCACCGCCTTGTCGACGAGGATCTCCACGAGCGCGCCCCAGACGTCGTCGCGCGCCTCGTTGTGCGGGGTGCCGGGGTCCGAGGACTCGAACGCCTCCGCCCAGTCGGCGGTGGAGAGCCAGACGTCGGCCCACGGCGTCTCGACCTCCATGCCCTCGGTGGGCGGCCGCTCGGAGAAGCGCACGGCCGGCTCGATCGCCGCGACGAGCGCGGCGGACGCCTTGAGCCGGGCCACCTCGGGGTCGGTCTCCTCGCGCGCCGTCGCGCCCTCGGGGACGAGGTCGCGCAGCGTGCACGTCTGGACGCCCTCCTCGCCGAGGCCGGGCAGCACGTCGGCGACGTAGGAGAGGTACGGGCGGCTCGGCCCGACGACGAGCACGCCCCCGTGCCCGCCGCCCACCTGGGGGTCGGCGTAGAGCAGGTAGGCGGCGCGGTGCAGCGCCACGACCGTCTTGCCCGTGCCGGGGCCGCCGTCGACGACGAGCGCTCCCCGCGACCCCGCGCGCACGATCGCGTCCTGGTCGGCCTGGATCGTGCCGAGCACGTCGCGCATGCGCGGCGAGCGGCTCGCGCCGAGGCTCGCGACGAACGCCGACTGGTCGTCGAGCGCCGCGCCCGACCCCGCGCCGTCGGGCACGAGCTCCTCGTCCCAGTAGTCCGTCACGCGACCGCGCGTCCACCGGTAGCGGCGCCGCGCCGCGAGGCCGAGCGGGTGCGCGGGCGTCGCGGCGAAGTACGGCTCCGCGGCGGGCGAGCGCCAGTCCACGAGCAGCCGCTCCCCCGCCGGGTCCGTGAGGCCCACGCGCCCGACGTAGACCGGGGCGGAGCCGTCGGCGAACGTCATGCGGCCCAGGCACAGGTCGACGCCGTAGCGCTGGAGCAGCCGGAGCCGGCCGCTGAGGCGGTGGATCTCCTGGTCGCGTTCGAGCGCCTCGGTCCCGCTCCCGCCGGGCGCGCGGCGCGCCGTGTCGAGGCGCTGCGCGAGGTCTGCGACGGCGTGCTCGAGGCTCGCCGCGATCGCGGCGAAGTGCCGCTCGTCGGCGGCGACGAGCGCGGGGTCGGCCTTCGCGGCGAGCCGCTCGGGGAGATCGAAGGTCTGGGCGGCGCCCGGGGTCGGACGTGCGGTCGGGTCGGTCGTGCGGTCGGCGGTCACGGGGGCGTCGGGCAACGTCATCAGCTCCGGTCCGAGGTCGAGCGGGACGGCGCGGACCGACGACGACCCACGCACGAACGGAGATTCTGCGCCCCCAGGGGGCCCTTGCCGCAAGACCCCCCGTGCGCTATACCTTGGAAAGGGAGGCCGCTGGGCCTCCTTTTCCGTTCCCGCCGTCGACGGGCGGTGGCCCGGCCCGTGCGGCCACGACCACCGGCCGAGATGTGAGAAGTGGCCCCTCACCGCGCTCGGTGAGGGGCCACTTCTCGCGTCTCGTGGAGCGCGTCAGCTCTCGGCGCGGCCCTCGCGCCAGTAGCCCATGAACGCGACGGCGCGGCGGTCGACGCCGAGGTCGGTCACGAGGTGGCGGCGCAGGGTCTTGATCGCGCTCGCCTCGCCCGCGAGCCACGCGTACAGGACCGTGTCCTCCTCGAGCAGGCCGGGGACCTCCCAGAGGATCGACGCGTCGACGTCGACGTCCTCGAGGTCCTCGGCGGTGCGGCACTGGGCGGGCGGGTCGGTGCCGAGGACCCCCGCGCCGAGGATGCGCGCGGCGGCCTCCTGGACGGCGGGCACGAGGCGCGCGCCGTGCGCGTCGTGCGGACCGCCGGGGACGTCGTCGCGCGCGAGGAACGTCACGCGCACCCCGGGCGGGGTGATGAGGTCGCGCGCGTCGCCCCCGTGCGGCACCTCGACGTAGACCTCGCCCCACGCGTCGGCGGGCAGGTCCTCGCAGATCGCGGCGATCGCGGGCAGCGCGGTCTCGTCGCCCGCGAGCAGGAGCGCGTGGGGGCGCGTCGGCGGGCGGAACTCGATGCCGCCGGCGGGGCCGTCGAACGTCGCGTCCGGGCCGAGCAGGACGAGCGGCGTGCCGACCTCCGCGGCGAGCGCCCAGCGCGAGGCGGGACCGGCGTCGCCGTGCAGCACGACGTCGACGTCGACCTCGCGCGCCTCGGGGCGCACCGCGACGGTCGTGTAGGTGCGCAGCGGGTTGCGGCGCTCCTCGGGCTGGTCGCGCCACGCGGCGTACCAGGACTCGGCGTCGCGCACGAGGTGCTCGTAGCCGCCGTCGGGCGCGGGAAGGACGAACTTGATCCGCACGTCGAGGCCAGGATCGCCGAAGAGGTCGAGCTCCGGGCCGGTGAACGTGAACCGGCGGAAGCTGGGCGAGACCTGCTCGACGCGTGCCACCTCGACGTCGAAGAAGCGCCACGGCGCGGTCGCCCGGGCGACGGGGCGACGGGCTCGGGTGCGGGGTGCGACGACGGTCTGGCTCACACAGGTGAGGCTAACCTACGCACCCTCGCCGGGGTCAACCCGTCCGAGCCTCGGATCCCGCCCCTGCAGGGTGAGACGCGTCACGCTCCCCGGCCGCGGCTGCGCCACAGCAGGTAGACGAAGTACGGCGCGCCCAGGAGCGCCGTCCCGAGGCCCGCGGGGATCTGCTCGGGGGCGATGACGACGCGCCCGAGCGTGTCCGCGACGGACACGAGGAGCGCGCCGAGCAGCATCGCGACGGGGACGACCCGACCGTGCCGCGCACCGACCAGCGCCCGCGCGGCGTGCGGCGCGACGAGGCCCACGAACGCGAGCGCCCCGATGGCGCACACCGCGGCGGCCGTGAGCAGCGCGGCGGCCGCGAGGAGGAGCAGGCGCGTGCGGTCGAGCGCGACGCCGAGGACGCGCGGGGTGTCGTCGTCGAGCGCCAGGACGTCGAGGTCGCGGCGGTAGACCGCCGTGAGCGGCGTGAGCACGAGCAGCGCGAGCGCGACCGGGATGAGCTGCTCGAGCGTGCGCCCGTACGTGGAGCCGGAGAGCCACGTGAGCGCGAGGTTCACGTCCCACGGCGCGACGACGACCACGAGCAGCGTGATGAGCGCCATGACCCCGGCCTGGGCGCCGATGCCGATGAGCACGAGCCGGTCCGAGCTGAGCCCGCCGCGGTAGGACAGCCCGTAGACGAGGCCGAACACCGCGAACGCCCCGATCGCCGCGGCGGCGGACATGGGCCAGATCCCGACGCCGGGGACGAGGAGGATCATCGTCACGGCACCGAGCCCGGCGCCCGACGTGACGCCGAGCAGGCTCGGCTCGGCGAGCGGGTTGCGGCACACGGCCTGCACGATCGTGCCGGCGAGCGCGAGCGCCGCACCGGCCAGGAGCGCGGCGAGGACGCGCGGGAAGCGCTGGTCGAGGACGAACGTCACGTGGCGCCCGGAGAGGCCGTCCCACCAGTTCGCCACGTCGCCCAGCAGCACCACCCGGTCCCCGAGCAGCATGCCTGCGACGGCGGCCGCGGCGACGGCGAGCGCCAGCACGGCGACGACCACGAGCACGGCCCGCCGCGAGCGCGGGCGGCTCAGCGCGCCGTGCGCGCCGCGCGACGACGCCGGCCCGGAGTCGCGCAGGCGCCGCGCGAGCCAGATGAGCAGGACCGCGCCGAGGACGGTCGTCACGATGCCGGTCGGCACGGCGATGGACAGCATGCCCGGCAGCAGCAGGCGGAGCAGGACGTCGGCGCCGAGGACCACGATCACGCCGACGATCGCCGCGAACGGCAGGAGCAGCACGTGCCGGCCGAGCCCCGCCACGCGACGCGCGACGAGCCGCGCGACGACGGGCGCCGCGAGACCGACGAAGCCGACCGGCCCGGCGACGGTGACCGCGATCGAGGCGAGGAGCACCGCGACGAGGACGGACAGGACGCGTGTGCGGCGCACGTCGACGCCGAGCACGGTCGCGGCGTCGTCCCCGAGCCCGAGGAGGTCGAGACGGCGCGAGAGGAGCAGGGCGGCGAGCACGCCCACCACGACGACGGGCGTCGCCAGCGAGACGGTGCGCGTGCCCGACTGGACGATGGACCCGCTCCCCCACGCGAACAGGCCCATCGTCTCCTGCTCGAACAGCACGAGGAGGACCATCGTCAGCGAGTGCAGCGCGAGCATGATCGCCGACCCGGCGAGCACGAGGCGCGTCGGGCCGTCGGCGCCGCCGCGCGCGAGGACGAGCACGAGCCCGGCCGCGGCGAGCCCACCGAGGAACGCGAGGCCGCCCTGGAGGTAGAACGGGATCGAGATGCCGAACGCGGCGACGACCACGACCGTCAGGTACGCGCCCGCGTTGACCGCGAGCGTGTCGGGCGACGCGAGCGGGTTGCGCGCGACCGACTGGAGCACCGCACCGGCGACGCCGAGCGCGACGCCCAGCAGGAGGCCCGCGAGCAGCCGGGGCACGCGCGAGGCGACGAGGACGGCGACCGTCTGGTCGACGCCGTCGCCCCCGGTCGCCAGGCGCAGCAGGTCCAACGGGCCGACGTCGGCCGTGCCCTGGGTGAGGTGCACGGCGGCGAGCACCGCCGCGACCACGACCGCTGCGACGAACACCCCCACGATCCCGAGGCGCGACGTCCGCACGCGGGGCGCGGTCACCGTCGGGCCCGCGGGCGCGCCGTCCCCCGCGCCCGCGTCGCCGGTGCCGTCCGGCCCGGGGACGACGGCCGGAGCCGGGTCCTCCAGGAGGAGGGTGTCCGGCTCCGCCGTCGTGCGCTGCTCCGGCCGCGTCACGATGTCCTCGTCAGCACTGTGGTTCTCGTCAGCCTTCTCGTCGTCCCGGGCGCGCCCGCGCCCGGTGGTGGTGCGGACCGGTGTCAGGCCGCGGTGAGCGCCTCGACGACCGCGTCGGCGTAGGCCGCCGCGGACAGCGGGCCGCCGAACATCCAGATGCCGTCGGGCAGGCGGTGCACGTTCCCGGCCGTGACGAACGGGAGCTGCTCCCACACCGCGTTGCCGGCGAGGCCGTCCGTGAACGGGTCGGCCTCGGAGTCGCTCGCGACGTAGAGGAACTGCACGTCGCCGAGCTGGGTCAGGCCCTCGACGTCGGTCTGGGCGAGCCCGTAGTCGGGGTCCCCGCCCTCGGTCCACGCGTTGACGAGCCCGATCTCCTCGCCGATCGCGCCGAAGAACGAGCCCGGCGTGTACATGCGGACGGAGACGGCACCGTTGGTGACCCAGCCGTCCGCCATCGTGAAGTCGGCGCCGGCGAGCCCGGCCTCGTCGAGCGCCGCCGTGGCGTCGGCGATCTTCGCGTCGTAGGTCTCGAGCGCGGCGGCCGCCTCGTCCTCGCGACCGGTCACGGTGCCGAGCGTCTCCACCGTGGAGCGCATGTAGCCGATCGGGTCCTCGCCGTCGGAGCCGCGCAGCGCGAGCACCGGCGCGACCTCCTCGATCTGCGCGATGACGTTCTCCGGCAGGTCGGTCGTCGTCACGACGAGGTCCGGCTCGAGCGCGGAGATCGCGTCGAGGCTGGGCTCGCCGCGCGTGCCGACGTCGGGCGTGCTCGCGTCGATCGGCGCGACGGTGTCCCACGTGTTGTAGCCCTCGACGTCCGCCTGCCCGACGGGCTCGATGCCGAGCGCGACGAGGTTCTCCGTGAGACCCCACTCGAGCGAGACGATGTCGGTCGCCGGGGCGTCGAGCGTGACCTCGCCGCGCTCGTCGGTGACGGTGACGGGGCCGGACGCGGCGTCCGTCGTCGCGTCGGCGTCGCCGTCGGCGGCCGCGGGGTCCTCGGTCGTGCCGCACGCGGTGAGCGCGAGCGCCGTGGCGAGCGCGAGGGCGCCCGCGGCGAGGGAACGGGTGGTCGAGCGCATGGGTGCCCTTCGGGGTCGGTCGGTGCCCGGTCCGTGCTCCGTCGGGCGGGCCGGTGGGCGCGCGTCGGGGCCGGGCGGTGGGTCGGTGCGGGGTTCGTCGTGGGGTGGTACGTCGGGGTGGTGCGGAGGTCAGACGAGGACGGCCGCGTCGAGCCGCGCGGCGTGCCGCCCGAGCGGCTCGCAGCACGTGCGCCCCGTGAGGGGGTGCGTGTAGACGTCGACGTGGATGCCGTAGACCTCGGTGAGGAGCTCGGACGTGAGGACCTCGTCGGCAGGCCCGGTGGCGCGCACGACGCCCGAGTGGAGCAGGACGACGCGGTCGGCGACCGCGGCCGCCTGGTTGAGGTCGTGCAGCACGACGCCGACGGCCACGCCGTGCTCGGTCGCGAGGTCGCGCACGAGGTCGAGCAGCTCGACCTGGTAGCGCAGGTCGAGGTACGTCGTCGGCTCGTCGAGCAGGAGCACCCGCGTGTCCTGCGCGAGGCACGTCGCGAGCCACACGCGCTGCAGCTCGCCGCCGGAGAGCTCGTCGACGCCGCGGTCGGCCATCGTCGTGATGCCCGTGACGTCCATGGCGTGCGCGATCGCGCGCGGGCCGTCGGGGTCGTTGGCGCGGAACCGGCCGCGGTAGGGGTGGCGCCCGTACGCGACGACGTCGCGCACGCTCACGCCCGACGGCGTGGGCCGGCTCTGGGACAGGAGCGTCACCCGCCGCGCGAAGTCCTTGGGGTGCAGCGCGAGCGCGTCGGGCGCGTCGTCGAGCGCGACCGTCCCGGCGTCGGGGCGGTGCAGGCGCGCGAGCGAGCGCAGGAGCGTCGACTTGCCCGAGCCGTTGGGACCGATCAGCGCCGTGACGGCTCCGGGCGCGAGCTCGAGCGCGGCGCCGTGGACGACCGTGCGCGCGTCGTAGGACAGCCGCAGGTCGTGCCCGGCAAGGGCCGGGGCGCCGGGCGCTCCGGCCGGGCTCGGGACAACTGAGGTTCCACTCACATAGGTGAGGCTAATCTATGCCGCCGGGTCCGAACCAGACCCTGCCGCCCGTGTGACGCGGTTCACGAGGGACCGCGCGTCAGCCCTCGGCCGTCGGTGCGGCGCGGCGGTACCGGTCCCCCGCACCCGCCGTCGGGGGCGCATGGTCCTCGTCCGCCGCGTGCGATCTCGTCGGGGAGGCGTGGTGCTCCCCGCCCAGAGCCACGGGGACGACCAGCGCACGGTGGTCGGACAGGCCCGTGTCGACCGCCACCGCGGGCTCCGTCGCGCGGACCGCCCCGTGGGCGAGCACGTGGTCGAGCTGACGCGCGGGCTCGCCGACCGGGAACGTCGCGGCCGACGCCAGCGGGCGCCACCCGCTCGTCCGGGCCGCCTGGGGCGCGTCGACGTTGAGGTCGCCGAGCAGCACGACCGGTTCGCCGTCGGGGGCCTCAGCGACGAGCGACCGGGTCAGCCGCACGAGCTGGGTCAGGTTGCGCCCGGGGACGAAGGTCAGGTGCGTGCACGCGACGGTCAGGGGACCGCCGGGGGCCTCGACCCGTGCCACGAGCGCCGCGCGCGGCTCGTCGCGCACGAGCGTCGGCAGCCGGCTCCCGGGGAACCGGACCGGGACGCGCGTGCGAGGAGCGGGCAGGAGGACGGTGCGCCAGCCGGTGACGGGGTACCTGCTCACGACGGCGATCCCGTAGGCGGCCCGGCCCGGCTGGTGCTCGCCGGTCGGCGCGGTCCACACGCCCGGCTCGCCGACCAGCGTCGCGACGAACCGGTGCTCGACGGCGCCCGCCGCCTCCGCCGCGACCGCCGTGAGGTCCGCGCGGTGCGAGCGCGGCTGGTCCCGGTCCACCTCCTGGAGCGCGAGGACGTCCGCGTCGAGGTCGCGGACGGCGCCGGCGAAGCGGTCGACGTCGACCCGGTCGTCGACGAGCGACCGTCCGTGCAGGATGTTGAACGTCGCGAGGCGCACCCTCCCGATTCTGGGTACGCCTGCTCCGGGTCGCACGCGCACCGGCGCCCCTCGCCCGACCGGGCACGCGCGGTGACGTGCCAGCGCACCGGGGGTGGTGTAGACCCTGGGCATGGTGGACGACAGGGACGCGCTGCACGACGGCCTCCGCATGACCGCCGCGGCGCTCGCCGAGGCCGACATCCCCCACGCCCTCGTCGGCGGGTACGCCGCGTGGGCGCGCGGCGCGCCGGAGCCGAGCCACGACGCCGACTTCGCGATCCGCGAGGTCGATGTCGACCGCGCGCGCGAGGTGCTGCGGGCCGCAGGGCTCGAGATCACGGAGCCGACGGAGAACTGGCTCTTCAAGGCCCACCACGGCGGGGAGCTCATCGACGTCCTCTACCGGATGGTCGGCGAGCCGATCGACGACGACCTCCTCGCGCGCACCGATGAGATCGAGGTGCTCGCGGTCCGCATGCCCGTGCTGTCCGCGACCGAGATCATGACGTCGAAGCTGCGCGTCGTGGGCGAGCACTACTGCGACTTCTCGCGCCTCCTGCCGGTCGCGCGCGCGATGCGCGAGCAGATCGACTGGCCGGAGGTCCGCGCACGGGTCGACGACAACCCGTACGCGCGCGCGTTCCTCTTCCTCCTCGACGAGCTCGGCGTCGTGGAGGCGGAGCAGATGCAGGACGACGCGCTCGGGTCGCGGGCCGCGCCGGCCGAGCCCGCGTCGGGCGACCCGTCGAGCCCGCTCGAGTGACCCTCCCGGCGAGCGATCCCGCGCGCGACCCCGGCCGGGCCCGCATGCTGGTGCGATGACCGCGCGCGCCTCGTCCCGGACGACGCCCGACGCCGCCGAGGTGCGCTTCGTGGTCGGCGGCCTGGGGGCGACGGCGCACGTGTCGGGCGAGCCCGCTCCGACGCTCGCCGTGGTGCTCGTCCACGGCGTCGGGTCGTCCGCGCGAGCGTTCGACCCCGTGCGACGCGCGCTCCTGCGTCCCGGGCCAGGGCCGGGCGTCGCCGTGCACGCGATCGACCTGCCGGGCTTCGGCGCCGCCCCGCGCGCGCGACGCGACGTGCCGATCGAGGAGCACGCGGCCCTCGTCGCGGGCTACGTGCGCCGGTTCGTCCTCGACGCCCCGGCCGGTCCGCCGTCCGCCGTCGTGCTCGTCGGCCACTCGATGGGCGCCCAGGTCGTGGGCCAGGCGATGGCCGACCACCCGCTCGAGGCGCCCGCCGGGGTGCTGATCGGCCCGACGGCGGACCGGCGGGCTCGGACCGTGCCACGCCAGGCGCTGCGGCTCGCCCGCGACGCGGTCGGCGAGCGTCCGCGCGCGCTCGCGACGCTCGCGGTCGACTACGTGCTGCGCTGCTCGCTGCCGTACTACGCGCGGCAGGTGCGGAGCATGCTGCGGCACCGCCTCGAGGAGGTCCTCCCGCAGGTGCCGGGTCGGGTCGTCGTGCTGCGCGGCGCGCACGACCCGGTCGCCCCCCGCGCGTGGGTCCGCGAGCTCGCGGCCGCCGCGCCGCACGGCACGTCTGGCGAGGTCCGCGGGCGGCACCACGCGATGGACGCCGACCCGGAAGCGGTCGTCGCGGCCGTCCTCGACGCCGGCGGTCTCGCGTGAGCACGCCGCGGCGGGCAGGGAGGCTGCGGCTGCGTGACCGCGCGGCGGACTACGCGTACGTCGCGGCGCGCCAGGTCGCGGGCGCCCTGCGGCCACGGCGCCCCGTCCCGGACGGCCCGGGCGGGCGCGATCCCGTCGTGCTGCTGCCCGGCGTCTACGAGACGTGGCAGCTCCTCGCGCCCGTCGCGACGGCGCTGGTGCGGGCCGGGCACCCGGTGCACGCCGTGCCGGGGCTCGGGTACAACCGGCGCCCCTTCGCCGACGCCGCCGACCGCACCGCGGCGTTCCTCGCGGAGGCCGACCTGCACGGCGTCGTCCTCGTCGCGCACAGCAAGGGCGGGCTCGTGGGCAAGAGCGTCATGCTGTCCCCCGCCGGCTCGCGCGTCGTCGGCATGGTGGCGGTCGCGACGCCGTTCAACGGCTCGACGTACGCGCGCTACCTCCTGGGCCGCACGCTGCGGGCCTTCTCGCCGCGGGACGCGGCGCTGCTCGCGCTCGCCGCGGAGCGCCGCGTGGACGCGCGGATCACCGCCGTCTACCCGCGCTTCGACCCGCACATCCCCGAGACGGGGCGGCTCGAGGGCGGGCGCAACGTCGAGCTGCCCCTCGCGGGCCACTTCCTCCCGCTCGGCGACCCGACGCTCGTCGACGTCGTGGTGCGGGAGGTCGACCGGCTCGCCCGGCCGACCTCCCCCACCTGAGGCGGGAGCGTCAGCCGGTCCCGGACGGCGCGCCCACGCTGACGCGCGCGAGCTCCTGCGTGCACCGGGTCATCGCGACGTACAGGCCGTTCCTGCCGCGCGGCTCGGCGGCGATGCCGTCGGGGTCGACGACGACGACCGCGTCCCACTCGAGCCCCTTCGCCTCCGAGGTGCTGAGGACGGGAACCCCGCTCACGGCGGCGCCCAGGCGGCAGAGCCGGTCGCGCGGCGCCACGACGCCGACGGAGCCACCGTCGTACCGCTCCGCGAGACGCGCGACCTCGGCCGCGACCGCCGCGCCCAGCGTCGCGTCCGACGCGTCGGCGGGCACGACGACGTCGCGCGGCGCGACCCCCGCGTCGCGCACCGCACGGGGCGGCGCGTTGCGGCTGCCCGCCGCGCGCAGCACGGGCCCGACGAGCTCGATGACCTCGCGGGGCGTGCGGTAGCAGATCGTCAGGTCCGCGCGGTGCCAGCGCTCCCCGAAGACCGGGCCGACGACGTCCGCCCAGTCCGTGTGACGGTGCGGCGCCTCGGTCTGGTCGACGTCCCCGACGGCGGTCACCGAACGCGTCGGGCAGCGGCGCAGTACCATGTGCCACTGCATGGGCGAGAGCTCCTGCGCCTCGTCGACCACGACGTGCCCGTAGACCCAGTCGCGGCGCGTCGTCGCGCGCTGCGCGAGGAACTCGCCCTGCTCGCCGGGCGCGTCCGGGGTGCCCAGCGCGTCGGCGAGCGCGTCGAGGAGCGGGACGTCGCTCGGTGCGAGACCGACGGGCTCGCCCACCACGAGGCCGACCTCCGCGGCCGAGAGCGCGGGCGCGTGCCGCGCGAGCAGCGCGGCGTCACCCAGCAGGTCCGCGAGCGCCGTGCGCGCGTCCGTGACGGGCCACCAGGCGTCGACGGCGGTCGTGAACCCGGGCTCGCCCGCGAGGTCGTCGCGCAGCCGGTCCAGGTCGTCGTCCGTGAGCTCGCCGTCGACGTCGCCGCCGCGCGCGCCGGTGGTCGGGGCGCGGTCGTCGCGCGCGGCGAGCCCGGCGTCGAGCTTCCCGAGCACGTCCTCGAACCCCTCCTCGACGCGTTCGAGCAGCTCGGCGTGCCGTGCCGCGGCCTCGTCGACGAGCGCGTCGAGCAGGAGGTCGACGGCCCGGCGGCGCGCGGCCAGCACGCTGCGGCCGCCCGCGCGGGCCGCGCGCAGGACCTGTCCGACCCGCGCCGCGTCGAGCGTCAGCGGCTCGCCGTCGAGCCGCACCGTGAGCGCTCGCGCGTCCGGGACCAGGGAGTCGGCGTAGCGCGCCACGACGTCCTGCCACAGCGCGCGGCCCTTGAGCTCGGCGATCTCCCGCGACTCGTCGCGCTCGGGCGCGACGCCGGGCACGAGCGTGTCGCACGTGGCGGACACGACCGCCGTCTCCCCCAGCGCGGGCAGCACCTGGGCCACGTACTCGAGGAACCGCGACGACGGGCCGAGCAGGAGGACGCCGCGCTCCGCGAGGTGCGGGTGCGTGAACAGCAGGTACGCCACGCGGTGCAGCGCGACGACCGTCTTGCCCGTCCCCGGTCCGCCCTGCACGACGAGCGTCTGCTCGGCCGGGGCGCGCACGATCGCGTCCTGCTCGGCCTGGAGGGTCGCGACCGCGGTGCCCATGCGGCCGGTCCTCCGCTCGGAGAGCGCGGTGAGCAGCGCGCCCTCGCCGACGAGGCCGTCCTCGTCGTCCGGCCCGGTCGCCGAGCCGTCGAGCGGCTCGTCGTCCACGCCGGTGACGCGGTCGCCCGCGGTCCGCACGTGCCGGCGCCGCGCGAGGCCCTGCGGCTCGCGCGCGGTCGCGGTGTAGAAGGCGCGGGCGCCGTCGGCGCGCCAGTCGAGCACGAGCGGGTCGGCGTCGTCGTCGGGCGCGGCGATCCCGACCCGCCCGACGTGGCGCGTCACGCCCTCGACGGTGTCGACGCGGCCGAACACGAGCCCGCTCTCCGCTCGCTCGAGCTCGGTGCGCCGACGGTGCAGCCCCGCGCGCCGCGAGCGCTCGACGACGTCCTCGGCGCCGGGCCGGTCCGGGTCGACCGGCACGGCGAGCTGGGCGTCCAGCTCGGCGAGGAGCTGGGTGCGGCGCGCGAGCGCGGCGTCGAGGTGCTGCTGCTCCTCCGCGACGGCGTGCGTGGCGGGATCGCGGTGGTCGCGGTGGTCGCGGTGGGTGGTGGCAGACGGGGACGGGGAGGGCTGGACCGGCACGGAACCTCTTCTCGTACGACGTACGGACACGGGCCCAACGCGCCGTCCCGCCCGATTGTTCCCGGAGGCCGGGCGCTGCCTCCGGGGCAGCGCGCGCCGAGGTCAGGGCACGCGGGTCGCCCAGAACGCGACCGCCGACGCCGCGGCGACGTTGAGCGAGTCCACTCCCCCGGCCATGGGGATCGTGACGACCCGGTCCGCCGCCGCGATCGCGCCGCGCGACAGCCCGTCGCCCTCCGTGCCGAGCACGAGCGCGAGCCGCTCGGGCGGGTCCGCGACGACGTCGTCGAGGCTCACCGCGTCGTCGGCCAGAGCGAGCGCGGCGACGGTGAAGCCCTCCTCCCGCAGCAGGTCGAGCCCGCCCGGCCAGGTCTCGAAGCGCGTCCACGGGACCTGGAACACCGTGCCCATGCTCACGCGTACCGAGCGGCGGTAGAGCGGGTCCGCGCACCGCGGCGAGACGAGCACGGCGTCCACGCCCAGCGCGGCGGCGGAGCGGAAGATCGCGCCGACGTTCGTGTGGTCGACGATGTCCTCCAGCACGGCGACGCGCCGGGCCCCCGTGTCGCCCCGGGCCTTCGAGAGCAGGTCGGGGACGGACTCCAGCGGCGGGCGGTGCATCGCCGCGAGCGCCCCGCGGTGCAGGTGGAACCCGGTGATCGCCTCGAGGACGTCGGGCGCGCCCACGTACACCGGGACCGGCTCGCCCGTGCCCCCGGGCGCGTCGTCGACCGGCAGGGCGGCGATGTCGTCGGCCAGGTCGTCGAGCCAGCGCTCGGCCATGAGGAACGACCGCGGCCGGTGGCCCGCGGCGAGCGCACGCCGGATGACGGTCGAGCTCTCCGCGATGTAGAGGCCCTTCTCCGGCTCGTGCTTGGACCGCAGCGCGACGTCGGTCAGGCGGTTGTAGTCCGCGAGGCGGTCGTCGGCGGGGTCGGTGACGTGCACGACCCGCAGGTCGGCCCGGGTGCTGGTGTCGCTCACGCGTCGATTCTCCCAGGCGCACCACGCGCGCCGACTCCGGGGTCGCTCCCCACGATCCGACCGTCCTGAGGAACGATCCCGGGTTCGGCACGCCTCGTGTCCGACCGACCACGAGGGCGTGGCGCGGCTCACGGTCCTTCGTCTCTCGCGCGATCCGGGCATCGGGGGTCGAATAGGCACATGGGATCCGCGCCGGACGCTGCACCGACCCCCGCCACCACGGTCTCGTCGACCTCCGCGGGCGCCGCCGAGCCCCCGCTCGCCGCGCCGTGGTCGCGCCCGCCCGACGAGGTCCTGGCCGAGCTCGGCACGGACGCGGGCGGCCTCTCGAACGCCGACGCCGCGGCGCGGCTCGCGGAGGTGGGGCCCAACCGGCTGCCCCCGCCGCAGCGCGACCCGCTGTGGAAGCGGATCCTCGTCCACTTCGACGACGTCCTCATCTACATCCTGCTCGTCTCCGCGGTGCTCAAGGCGATCCTCGGCGACTGGGTCGACTTCACGGTCATCCTCGCCGTCGCGGTCATCAACGCGGCGATCGGGTTCATCCAGGAGGGGCGCGCGGAGAGCGCGCTGGAGGGCATCCGCAACATGCTGTCGGTCCACGCGGAGGTCCGGCGCGACGGCGCGTGGGCGCGCGTGGACGCGGACGACGTCGTGCCGGGCGACGTCGTGCGCGTGCGCTCGGGCGACCGCGTGCCCGCGGACGTCCGGCTGATCCAGGCGACGAACCTGCGCGTCGAGGAGTCGGCGCTCACGGGCGAGTCCGTCGCGGCGGCCAAGACGGTCGACGCCGTCGGTGCGGACGCGGGAGTGGGCGACCGGTCGAGCATGCTCTTCTCGAGCACGCTCGTGGCCGCGGGCCAGGGCGTCGGGGTCGTCACCGCGACAGGGACGGCGACCGAGATCGGCCGGATCCAGACCATGATCTCCGAGGTCCGCAGCCTCGCGACGCCGCTCACGCGCCAGCTCGACCGGTTCGGCAAGCTCCTCGCGGTCCTCATCCTCGCGATGGCCGTCGTCATGGTCGTCGTCGGCCGGGTCGTGCACGACTTCTCGGTCCCGGAGCTGATCTCGGCGTCGATCGGCTTCGCGGTCGCCGCGGTGCCGGAGGGCCTGCCCGCGCTCGTGACGATCACGCTCGCGCTCGGCGTGCAGCAGATGGCCCGCCGCCGCGCGATCACGCGCAAGCTGCCCGCGGTCGAGACCCTCGGGTCGGTCACGACGATCTGCTCGGACAAGACCGGGACGCTCACCAAGAACGAGATGACGGCGCGCACGGTCCGCACGAGCGGGCGGACGTTCACGGTCGCGGGCGCGGGGTACGCGCCCGTCGGGGACGTGACCGTGCCCGACGACGCGCCCCGCCCCGGGCCGACCGGCGCACCCGGCGCGGCCGGAGACCCGGGCGACGGACCGGCGTCGGGCACGCGGCACGCGGACCTCACGGACGACCGGGACCTCGCGGCCCTGGCGACCGTCATGATGCTCTGCAACGACGCACGGATCGTGCCCGACGCGTCGGACGCCGACGGCTGGCGGCTCGTGGGCGAGCCGACCGAGGGAGCGCTGCGCACGCTGGGCATGAAGGCCGGCGTCGACCCCACGGGGTGGCGGCGCGTCGCCGTCGTCCCGTTCGAGTCCGAGAACAAGTTCATGGCGACGCTCGACGCCGACCCCGACGGCGGGCTGCACGTGCACGTCAAGGGCGCGCCGGACCGCGTGCTCGACCGCTGCGCGACCCAGGTCGGCACGGACGGCACGACCGAGCCGCTCGACCGCGCGTCCTGGGACGCGCAGATCGACGTGCTCGGCGGGCGCGGCCTGCGCGTGCTCGCGGCAGCGCGGCGGACCGCCGCGGCGGACACGGCGGACCTCGACGTCGCCGACGTCGCCGACGGGCTCGAGCTGTGCGGGCTCGTCGGCATCGTCGACCCGCCGCGGCCGGAGGCGATCGAGGCCATCGCCGAGTGCCGCGACGCGGGCATCCGCGTGAAGATGATCACGGGCGACCACGCGGGCACGGCCCTCGCGATCGGCCGCGAGATGGGCATCGTGGACCCTCACGACGGGACCGGCGAGAACGTCGCGCCCGCCGTGCTCACCGGCCCCGAGCTCGAGGAGATGAGCACGGAGAAGCTGCGCCAGGTGGTGCGCGACGTCGACGTGTACGCGCGCACGAGCCCCGAGCACAAGATCCGGATCGTCTCCGCGCTCCAGTCGCACGGCGAGGTCGTCGCCATGACGGGCGACGGCGTGAACGACGCCCCCGCGCTCACCCAGGCGGACGTCGGCGTCGCGATGGGCATCAAGGGCACGGAGGCGACCAAGGAGGCCGCGGAGGTCGTGCTCGCCGACGACAACTTCGCGACCATCGAACGGGCCGTGAAGGAGGGGCGGCGGATCTACGACAACATCCGCAAGTCCGTGCTCTTCCTCCTGCCGACCAATGGCGCGCAGTCGCTCGTCATCCTCGTCGCGGTCCTGTTCGGCCTCACGCTGCCGCTCCAGCCGGTCCAGGTCCTGTGGATCAACATGATCACCGCGGTCACGCTGTCGCTCGCGCTCGCGTACGAGAAGGCGGAGCCCGACGTCATGCGCCGGGCCCCGCGCGACCCCAAGGCGTCGATCCTCGACGGCGCGTACGTGCGGCGCATCCTGCTCGTCTCGCTCCTCATCGGCGGCGCGACGATCCTGCTGTTCTACGTCGAGCGGGCCCAGGGCGTCCCGATCGCCGAGGCCCAGACGACCGCCGTGACGATGCTCGCGCTCGGCCAGCTCGCGTACCTGTTCAACTGCCGGTTCCTCGACCGGTCGAGCCTCACGCTCGACGTGCTGCGCGGCAACCGGGTGATCTGGGTCTCGGCCGTGACGCTCCTCGCCCTCCAGGCCGTGTTCGTCTACGCGCCGTTCATGCACTCCTGGTTCGACTCGGCCCCCATCGACGTCGTCGAGTGGGGCAAGACGCTCGGGCTCGCGCTCGTCGTCTTCCTGCTCGTCGAGGTGATCAAGTGGGTCGGCCGACGCTGGACCGCGCGCGACCACGTGCCCGCTCTCGTCGAGCGCCACGACGCCGGTGAGCGCGCCGTCCAGGGGTGAGGCGAGCGAACACGACCCTCCGCTGCACCTCGTAGCTCGTCGCGAAGAGGGCCGCGTCGGTGCCGGCCTTCGCCGCGAGGAGCGGCACGCCGAGCCCGGTCAGCAGCGCGAGCAGCCCGTAGCTCGCCGCGAGCAGCACGACCGCGAGCGCCCCGTACCGCACGACGGCGGCGCGCAGCGGGACGTCACGCCCGCCCGCGAACACGAGGCGACGGTTGACGGCGAAGTTCACGCCCGCGCTGAGCAGGCGCGCGCCCACCACGGCCGCGAGGAGCGACCCGGTGAGCGCGTGCAGCACGAGCAGCGCGACGACGTCGACCGCGGCCGACCCCAGCGACGACGCGGCGAACCGCAGCAGCGGTGCCCACACGCGCAGCGAGTCGGCGACGGGCCGGAAGTGGGAGGACGCGTTGTCGTCGAGGTAGACCGTCGCGACGTCCACCTCGACGATCCGGCGGCCCGCGCGGGTCGCGTCGAGGAGCGCGCGCAACTCGTACTCGTACCGGTCGCCGCGCACGGCGAGCAGGTCGTCGAGCAGGCCCGGCCCGTAGGCGCGCAGCCCGGTCTGGGTGTCGCGCACGCGGGTCCCCGTCGCGGCCGTGAACGCCCAGCGCGTCGCGGCGTTGCCCACGCGGCTGCGCAGCGGGACGTCCCCTGCGAAGCGTCGTGCGCCGAGCACGACGGCGTCGGGCTCGCTCTGCGACCGTGCCGCCACGCGGAGCACGTCGAGGACCGTGTGCTGCCCGTCCGCGTCGGCGCACACGACGCCGTGCCCGGGCAACCGGTCACGCACCCACCGGATCCCAGCGCGCAGGGCGTGGCCCTTCCCGCGGTTCACCGGCACCGCGAGCACGACGGCGCCCAGCGCCCTCACCGCGCGGAACACTCCCCCGCACCGCCGGTCGCTGCCGTCGTCGACCACCACGACCGGCAGCCCGGGGACCGCGGCGCGCAGCGCGTCGACGAGGGCGACGAGGCGCGCGTCCGGCTGGTACGCGGGGACGACGACGGCGGTCCGCGCGGCGTCGGCGCCGAGCGCGGTCGCCGTCGCGTGTGTGGTCGCTGCGGCCATCACGCACCGTCCGCGACGTAGAGCACGTCGGACGTGCCGCGCTCGCGACCCTGCGACGGGCTGTTGACGACCTCGCCGTCGAAGTACAGGGTCGAGGAACCGCCGCCGTCGATGTTGTACGCGGTCGTCGCGCCGAGGCCCTGCAGGATCCCGGCGAGCTCCGTCATGGTCACGCCGCGGGAGTAGCCCGCCTGACGGCCGTCCACGACGACGAGGACGAGGTGGTTCGCGTCGACCACCCCGACGGCCGTGCGCGGCTGCTCGCCCTGGATCGAGTGGTTCCCGACGTTCGTGTCGACCTCGACGTCGTCGATCCCGGCCACGACCTCGCCGTCCTCCACGAGCGCGGGCCCGAACGACAGCGTGTTCCAGACCCCGGCGTCGACGAGGCTGTGCGCGTCGGTCGTCGTCTCGTCGTAGACCTCGACGTGGCCGTCGCGGTAGAGCGCGAGGCCCTCGCGCGCGCCCTCGTCCCGGTACACGACGCCGTTGCGGATGACGATGCCGGTGTCGCGGAACCCGTAGTAGTCGCCGTTGATCGCGAGGACGGCGTCGTGGTCGGCCGCGATGTCGGACGTCGTCTCCGTGATGTTCGTGCCGAACGCGTCCTGCGCGAACGCGGAGCGCAGGTCCGTCATGTCGGAGAGCACGACGTCCGCCACGTAGTACGTCACGGTGTCGTCGCCCGAGCCGGTGGTCACCCGGGAGACCGTGATGCTCGTGCCGTCGGACGTGTAGGTGTCGCCGTCGACGGTCGCAGCGCCCGTGGTGGTCTCGGCCGAGGCGCCCGCGCTGTCGTCCGCCGTGGTGCCGTGGTCCGACGTCCCGTCCGCGTCGGCGCTCTGCGACGCCTCGTACGCCGTCACGTCGGCGATCTCGACGTGCTCGACGACGAACCGGTCCAGCGCCCATGCCGTGGCGCCTCCCAGCGGGAGCAGCACGGCGAGCGTCGCGACGAGCGCGGCACGCCATCGTCGTCGGCGCGGGCGCCGGACGGCGGACGGGTCGTGCGGGGTCGGTGCCGGGTCCTGGGTGCTCATGGTCCGTGTCTACGGAGCGGGCGTGTGCCGCCCAGGTGGCGCGGCTGTTCGTCGGCTGTGAGGGGTCCGCCCACCGACCGGGCACGTCCCGTGACGGACCTCTCAGCCCGTCGGCTTGCGGCGATCGATACCCCCGGGGGTATTGTCGAGCCATGATCCCCTCGACTCCCGGCTCGACGAACCACCCGTCCGACACCGACGGCCCGCGCCGCATCGTCGTCGTCGGGGGCGTCGCGGGCGGCATGAGCGCCGCCGCGCGCGCCCGTCGCCTCGACGAGCACGCGTCGATCGTGGTGCTCGAGCAGTCCGACCACGTCTCGTTCGCGGGCTGCGGCCTCCCGTACCAGGTGGCGGGCGAGATCGCCGAGCGCGACGCCCTCCTGCTGCACACGCCCGTCTCGCTCCGCGCGAGCCTCGACCTCGACGTGCGGACGCGTCACCGCGTCACCGCGGTCGACCGCGCGGCGCGCACGGTCACCGTCGCCGCCGAGGGCGGGACGTACGAGCTCGACTACGACGCGCTCCTCCTCGCGCCGGGCGCGACCACCGTGCTCCCGCCGGTCGACGGTCTCGACCACCCGGCCGTGCACACGCTGCGGACGATCGGAGACCTCGACGCGCTCGCCGAGCGGCTCACGGGCCTCGAGGCCGAGGTCGCCGCGGGGCGCACGGCCCCGGTGCGGGCCGTCGTCGTGGGCGCGGGGTTCATCGGCCTGGAGGCCGTGGAGGCGCTCGTCGCCCGCGGGCTCGCGGTCGACGTCGTCGAGCGCGCCGACCAGGTGCTGCCGCCGCTCGAGCCGGACCTCGCCCCGCTGCTCGCGGACGAGCTGCGCGACCACGGCGTCGGGCTGCACCTCGGCACCTCCGCGACGGCCGTCGTGCCGCAGCCGACCGGCGCGACCCACGCCGTCGCGATCGAGCTCGCGGACGGCACGACGCTCGACGCGGACGTCGTGCTCGTGAGCGTCGGCGTCCGGCCCGCGAGCGACCTCGCCGCGGCCGCCGGTCTGGCGCTCGGCGAGCGCGGCGCGATCCGCGTCGACGCCGACCAGCGCACGTCCGACCCGCACGTGTGGGCCGTGGGCGACGCGGTCGAGGTCGTGCACGCCGTGACCGGCGCGACGGGCCCGGTCCCGCTCGCCGGACCGGCCAACCGCCAGGGCCGACGCGCCGCGGACTCGATGCTCGGCCACCGCACCACACCACAGGCGCCCGTGCTCGGCACCGCGATCGTGCGGGTGTTCGGCCTCACCGCCGCGGTCACCGGGCCGAGCCACGCGACGCTGACGTCCGCCGGCGTCGCGCACGAGCAGGTCCGCGTCCACGCGGCCCACCACGCGGGCTGGTTCCCCGGGGCGGAGCCCGTGCACCTGACGGCGAGCTTCGCGCCCGACGGCCGCCTGCTCGGCGCCCAGGCCCTGGGCCGTGCCGGGGTGGACAAGCGCATCGACGTCCTCGCGACGGCGCTGCGCGCCGGGCTCGCCGCCGACGACCTCGCCGAGCTCGAGCTCGCGTACGCGCCGCCGTTCGGCGCGGCCAAGGACGTCGTGAACATGCTCGGCTTCGTCGCGCAGAACGTGCTCGACGGCACCATGCCGCAGTGGCACGCGTCCGACCTCAACGAGGTCGTCGCGACGTCGCTCGTGCTCGACGTCCGGTCACGCGCCGAGCACGCCGGCGGACACCTCGACGGAGCCCTCAACGTGCCGCACACCGAGCTGCGCGAGCGGCTCGACGAGGTGCGCGCCGCCGCGGCCGGGCGGCCCGTCGCCGTGCACTGCGCGAGCGGCGTGCGCTCCTACCTCGCCACCCGCGTCCTGCTCGCCGCCGGGCTCGACGCGCGCAACCTCTCCGGCGGCTGGCTCACCCTGACCACCACGCCGCGCGCCGCGCGCCCCCTCGAAGGAGTCCCCGCATGATCGACCGCCTCCGCCGCCTCTTCTCCCGCGCGACCGACGACGGCGCCCTGCGGCCGACCGTCGACGCCACCACGGCGGTGCAGCTCGTCCGGGACGGCGCGACGCTCCTGGACGTGCGCGAGCGCGACGAGTGGCGCGCCGGGCACGCACCCCAGGCCGTGCACGTGCCGCTCGCCGACCTCCCGTCCGCCGCGCCCCGTCGCCTCACGGACGGCGCGACCGTCGTCGTCGTGTGCGCGTCCGGGATGCGCTCGCGCACCGCGGCCCGGCAGCTCCGCTCGCTCGGCTACACCGCGACGAGCCTGTCCGGCGGGCTCGGCGCGTGGCAGGCCGCGGGCGGAGCCGTGCGACGCTGAACCTGCACCACCCGACCGCCCCGCCTCGAGCGAACCCCCGAACCCCCGAACCCCCGAACCGAGGAGAACACCATGTGCAGTCCCGCCCTGTGCCGCACCTGCGGCAAGACCACCTGGACCGGCTGCGGCATGCACGCCGACGAGGTCATGGCCGAGGTGCCGCCCGAGCAGCGCTGCACCTGCGCCTGACGGCGGCCCTGCCCGGAGCCCGGCAGACCGGGCACCGCGGCAGGCGGCTGCCGAACCTCCCCAGACGAACCACCCCGACGAACGCAGGAGAACGACCGTGGAGCTCGACCGCACCGACATGGACAAGGTCGTCAACCGGCTCAAGCGCGCCCAGGGCCAGCTCGCCGCCGTCGTGCGCATGATCGACGAGGGACGGGAGTGCGAGGACGTCGTCACGCAGCTCTCGGCCGTGTCGCGCGCGCTCGACCGCGCGGGCTTCGCGATCATCGCGTCCGGCATGCGCCAGTGCCTCACCGAGCCGGCCGAGGACGGCGAGGACCCGACGCTCGACGTCGCGAAGCTCGAGAAGCTGTTCCTCTCGCTCGCCTGAGGGCCCGGGCGGATCACCACCCGGGCGCCGGCCCTCGTCGTCCTCGCAAACCGGCCCGCGCCGGTCCACCCGAGGGTGGCCGGCGCGGGCCGAGCCATGTCAGGCGCCGGCCGGCCGCCCCGCGGGGGCCGCGGCGGCGTCCACCGCGTCGTCCTGCGCCTCGGCGCCGACCGGCGCCGCGAACTGGCTCTCGTACAGTCGCGCGTACGCACCGCCCGCCGCGAGCAGCTCGTCGTGCGAGCCCTGCTCGACGATCGAGCCGTGCTCCATGACGAGGATGGTGTCGGCGTCGCGGATCGTCGACAGACGGTGCGCGATGACGAACGACGTGCGGCCCTCGCGCAGCGCGTTCATCGCCTGCTGCACGAGCACCTCCGTGCGCGTGTCGACCGAGCTCGTCGCCTCGTCGAGGACGAGGATCGCCGGGTCGGCGAGGAAGGCGCGCGCGATCGTGAGGAGCTGCTTCTCCCCCGCGCTCACGCTCGACCCCTCGTCGTCGATCACCGTCGCGTAGCCGTCGGGCAGCGTGCGCACGAACGGGTCGACGTGCGTCGCGCGCGTCGCCGCGAGGAACTCCTCGTCGCTCACCTCGCGCCCGTCGCGCACGCCGTACCGCAGGTTCTCCTCGATCGTGCCCTGGAACAGCCACGTGTCCTGGAGCACCATCCCGATGTCGGAGCGCAGGTCGTCGCGCGTCATGTCGCGCGTGTCCACGCCGTCGAGCGTGATCCGGCCCGAGTCCACGTCGTAGAACCGCATGAGCAGGTTGACGAGCGTGGTCTTGCCGGCGCCGGTCGGCCCGACGATCGCGATCGTCTGGCCCGGCTCCACGACGAGGTCGAGGTGCTCGATGAGCGGGGTGTCCGGGCTGTAGGAGAACGACACGTCGTCGAACGCGACGCGACCGCGCACCGGGTCGACCGTCTGCGCCGGCGACGGGTCCGGCGTCTGCTCCTCGGCGTCGAGCAGGTCGTAGACCCGCTCGGCCGACGCGACGCCCGACTGGAGCAGGTTCATCATCGACGCGATCTGCGTGATGGGCTGCGTGAACTGGCGCGAGTACTGGATGAACGCCTGCACGTCGCCGAGCGTCATGGTGCCCGACGCGACGCGCAGACCGCCGACCACGGCGACGATCACGTAGTTGAGGTTCGCGATGAAGCCCATCGCCGGCTGGATGGTGCCGGAGATGAACTGCGCCTTGAAGCTCGCGTCGTACAGGTCGCCGTTCTCGCGCTCGAAGTCGTCGATCGCGGCCTGCTGGTGGCCGTAGACCTTGACCAGCGTGTGCCCGGTGTACATCTCCTCGATGTGGGCGTTGAGGCGCCCCGTGGCAGCCCACTGCTGGATGAACTGCGGCTGCGAGCGCTTGGCGATCTGGGCCGTGACGATCACGGACAGCGGCACCGTCACGAGCGCGACGACCGCGAGCAGCGGCGAGATCCAGAACATCACGCCGAGCACGCCGACCACGGTGAGGACCGACGTCACGAGCTGCGAGAGCGTCTGCGTGAGCGTCTGGGAGATGTTGTCGATGTCGTTCGTGACGCGCGAGAGGATCTCGCCGCGCGCGTTGCGGTCGAAGTACGACAGCGGGAGGCGCCCGAGCTTGGCCTGCACCTCCCCGCGCAGCCGGTAGACGGTGCGCTGCACGACGATCGCCGTGATGCGCCCCTGCAGCCAGCCGAACAGGAACGAGCCGACGTAGACCGCGAGCACCCACGCGAGCACGGTCGCGAGCGCCGTGAAGTCGATGCCCTCGCCCGGGACGAGCCCGGGGACGCCCGAGACGAGGTCCGCGATCTGGTCCTGCCCCTGGGCGCGCAGCGCGTCGACGGCCTGCGCCTGCGTCACGCCCGCGGGGAGCTGGGACCCGACGACGCCCGCGAAGATGATGTTCGTCGCGTTCCCGAGGAGCTTGGGGCCGGCGACCGCGAGCGCCACCGAGACGACGCCGAGGACCACGACGGCGACGATCGGCACGCGCTCGGGCCGCAGCGACGCCGCGAACCGGCGCAGCGAGCCCTTGAAGTCGAGCGCCTTCTCTCCGGGCACGCCCATGCCGCCCATGGGGCCGTGCCCACCGCCGCCGCGGGGACGCCCGGCGAGCCGGGTCCGGGCGACGTCGCCGCCCTTAGCGGGAGCGTCGGAACCGGGCGCGGGGGTGTCCCTGCCCGACGGCGCGGGCGTGCGCGAGGCGTCCTGCTCGCCGCTCATGCTGCCTCCTCGATCGAGAGCTGGGAGTAGACGATCTCCTGGTACGTCTCGTTGGACTCGAGGAGCTCGGCGTGCGTGCCGCGGCCGACGATGCGGCCGTGGTCGAGCACGAGGATCTGGTCGGCGCCGCGGATCGTCGCGACGCGCTGCGCGACGACGATCACCGTGGACCGGCGGGTGCGGGGCGCGAGGGCCGCGCGCAGGCGCGCGTCGGTCGCGTAGTCGAGCGCGGAGAACGAGTCGTCGAACAGGTAGACCGCGGGGTCGCGCACGATCGCGCGGGCGATCGCCAGCCGCTGACGCTGTCCGCCCGAGAAGTTCGTCCCGCCCTGTGCGACGGGCGCCTCGAGCCCGCCGTCCAGCGCCTCGACGAACTCGCGGGCCTGGGCGACGTCGAGCGCCTCCCACATCTGCTCCTCCGTCGCGTCGGGGCGGCCGTACCGGAGGTTGTCCGCGACGGTGCCGGAGAACAGGTACGCCTTCTGCGGCACGAGGCCGAGGAGCGACCCGAGGTCCGCGCCCGTGAGGTCGCGCACGTCGGTCCCGTCGATGCGCACCGACCCGCCCGTGACGTCGAACAGCCGCGGCACGAGGTTGAGCAGCGTCGTCTTTCCGGCGCCGGTCGAGCCGATGATCGCGGTCGTCTGCCCGGGCTCGGCCACGAACGAGACGTCGTGCAGCACCGGGTCCTCCGCTCCCGGGTAGCGGAACTCGACGCCGTCGAGCTCGACGCGCCCGGTCCGCGACGTGAGCGCCACGGGCCGCTCCGGCTCGACGACCGTGGCCGTCGTGCGCAGGACGTCGGTGATGCGCTCGGCGGAGACCGCGGCGCGCGGCACCATCATGAACATCATCGTCGACATCATCACGGCCATGAGGATGTACATGAGGTAGGACAGGAACGCGGTGAGCGCACCGACCTCCATGTCGCCCGCGTCGATCTGGCGCCCGCCGAACCACAGCACCGCGATGCTCGACGCGTTCATGACGAGCATGACGGTCGGGAACATGAGCGCCATGAGCTTGCCCGCCTTGAGCGAGACGTCGAACAGCGCGTCGTTCGCGACGTCGAACCGCTCGGCCTCGTGCCGCTCGCGCACGAACGCGCGGATCACGCGGATGCCCGTGATCTGCTCGCGCAGGACGGCGTTGATGCCGTCGATCTTCTTCTGCATCTGCCGGAAGTACGGGACCATCCGCCAGATGATGAGCCCCACGCTCACGCCGAGCACCGGCACGATGACGAGGAGCAGGCCGGAGAGCTCGACGTTCTCCTGCAGGGCCATGACCACACCGCCGACGAGCATGATCGGCGCCATGACCATGATCGTCAGGGACAGCAGCACGAGCATCTGCACCTGCTGCACGTCGTTCGTCGTGCGCGTGATGAGGGACGGCGCGCCGAACTGGCCCATCTCCTGGGCGGAGAAGCGCTGCACGTTGGTGAACAGGCCGGCGCGCACGTCGCGGCCGAACGACATCGCGACCCGAGCACCGAAGTACACGGCCCCGACCGCGCACACGACCTGCCCGAGGCTCACGAGGAGCATCAGGCCGCCGGTGCGCATGATGTAGGCGGTGTCGCCCTGCGTGACGCCCTGGTCGATGATGTCGGCGTTGAGGCTCGGGAGGTACAGCGACGCGAGCGTCGCCACGAGCTGGAGCCCGAGGAGGATGAGGATGGGTGTCAGGTAGGGACGCAACCGCGTCTTCAAGAGGCTGACGAGCATGGGTTTCCTGTCCGGGTGGGGGCTACGGGACGGAGGGTCGGGCCGGTGGACGCTCCCGGGCGCACCGGGGGGCTCGAACCGTGCGGCGGGCCGGGCGAGGGCCGCCGCAGGGCGCAGGCGGCGCGCCCCTCAGGGCGAGGGGTCGGTGGTGACGTCCGCTCCGATGCCGCCCAGGATCAGGTCGGCGAGCTGCACGGCGTCGAGCCTGTCACCGCCGGACAGGTGCGGCAAGGCGTTTCCGAAGACGAGGGAGAAGACGGCGCGCGCCGCGAGCCCCGGGTCCACGCGCAGCTCCGCGCGGTGGGCGACGAGCGTGCGCTCGATCGCCCCGACGATCTCGCGCGCGGAGCGTTCGCGCGCGTCGAACCCCGCCCGTCGCGCGTCCGGGCCGTGCCCGGCATGCATCCGCCGCACGGTGTCGGCCCGGTCCTGCCGCTCGGTCCGCGGGTCGCCGGCCCCGGCCCCGTGCGCGCCGCCACGGTGGGGGTCGAGCACCTGGTGGGCCGCGGCGAAGATCCGCATCCCGACGCGCTGCGCCTCGAGCAGGAACTCGACGATGCTCACCACGAGCGGGCGCAGACCGTCGTCGTCGGGGAGCCCGGTGATCGCGGCGACCGCGGGCGCCGGGTCGAGCGAGCGTACGACGGCGGCGTGCAGGATCTCGTCCTTGTCGGCGAACGCGCGGAACAGCGTCCCCTCGGCCACCCCAGCGGCGTCCGCGATCTGCCGGGTCGTGACGGCGGCGCCGTGCTGGACGAGGAGCGGGATCGTCGCGGCCGCGATCGCGTCGCGCCGCTCCTCGCGCGAGAGCGGGCGGGCGCGCGTGCGCTCGGGAGCGGACGCGTCGGGCGACGTGCCGGGCGGCGCGTCCGACGGGGAAGGGAGCGGTGTCACGAGGGCGACGCTAACTGAGTGAGCACTCACTCGCAATGTCGTCCGCTCACGGCGGAACTCTGTACCGCCGACGACACGCCTGCTGCGACGTGCGAGAGCCCCGCACCGGGAAGGTGCGGGGCTCTGCGGTACGGACCCAGCGTCCGTCGGGGGTCACCCGCAGGGTGCCGACGACGCGGGCGTCAGCGTCGCGGTGCCGTCGGCGTCGGCGTCGGCGTCGGCGTCACCGTGCGACGTCGACCCCGGAGGTCAGCGGTGCGGCGGGAACGACGGCGGCTGCTCGCCGGACGGCGGCTCGTCCGCCCCGGGCGCGTCCTCCACGGGCGGCGGCGGGGGTGGCGCGTACTGCGCGGGGCCCCCGAGCGGGCGCGGCGTCGCGGCACCCGGCTCCGGCGGGCCCGCGCGGTGCTCGCCGGCGCCGCCCGGGTGCTGGCCGCGCTCGGTCTGCGGGTCGAACGGGAGACCGGAGCGCGTGCCCGCGCTCGTGGCGTCCGCGGTGGCCGCCTCGGCCTGACGACGCGCCTCGGCCAGCGCCTCCGACGGGTCGGTGAGGGACGGCACGCCGAACTTCACACGGTCGCGCTCGCGCTCGCGGCGCGCCTCGGCGCTCGCCTCGGCCGCCTCCGCGTCCTCGGCGGGCGTCGCGCTCGGCACTCCCCCGCCGTCGATCCCGGGCACGCCGCCGAAGCCCTTGGCGATGGACCCGAGCGCGGCCGTGAACTCCGTCGGCACGACCCACAGCTTGCTGGCGCTGCCGTTCGCGATCTGCGGGAGCATCTGGAGGTACTGGTACGCGAGCAGCTTGGGGTCGGCGTCGCCCTCGTGGATGGCGTCGAACACCTGGAGGATCGCGCGCGCCTCGCCCTCGGCCGTGAGGATCTTCGACTGCGCGTCACCCTCGGCCCGGAGGATCGCCGCCTGCTTCTCGCCCTCGGCCGTGAGGATCTGCGACTGCTTGACACCCTCCGCGGTGAGGATCGCCGCACGACGGTCACGCTCGGCGCGCATCTGCTGCTCCATCGAGCCCTGCACGCTCGGCGGCGGGTCGATCGACTTGAGCTCGACGCGGTTGACGCGGATGCCCCAACGCCCGGTGGCCTCGTCGAGCACGCCGCGGAGCTGGCCGTTGATCTGGTCGCGGCTCGTGAGCGTCTGCTCGAGGTCCATCGAACCGATGACGTTGCGCAGGGTCGTCACGGTGAGCTGCTCGATCGCCGTGATGTAGTTCGCGATCTCGTAGACCGCCGACTTGGGCTCCGTGACCTGGAAGTAGATCACCGTGTCGATGCTGACCACGAGGTTGTCCGAGGTGATCACGGGCTGCGGCGGGAACGAGACGACCTGCTCGCGCAGGTCGACCGAGGCGCGCACGCGGTCGATGAACGGCACCAGCAGGTGCAGGCCCGGCTCGAGCGTGCGCGAGTACCGGCCCAGGCGCTCGACGATGATCGCGACCGCCTGCGGCACGATGCGCACCGCCTTGACGAGCGCGACGACCACGAAGATCAGGATCAGCGCGAGGACGACGTACGCGAGGATCGTTCCGGGACTGGGGTCGTTCATCGACTACCTCCTGGTCGGCGGCGCGACCGGTCGCCCGGCGGCGCGGTGCGGGTCGTGCCGGTCGGTCACGACCCGGTCGGGTGCTGGGCGGGCAGCGGCGCGACGACGGCCGTCGCGCCGTCGATCCGGACGACGCGCACCTCCGTCCCCACCGGGATCTGAGGGGCGTCAGGCTCGGTCCGCGCGGTCCAGACCTCGCCGACGAGCTTCACGCGGCCGCCGAACTCGCTCACGCGGTCGACGGCGAGCGCAGTGCGGCCGACGTGGGCGGCGACGTTCGTCTCCGTGAGCGGGACCCGCGAGCGCAGGTGGCGCAGGAGCCACGGCCGCAGGGTGAGCAGCAGGACGGCGCTCACGACCGCGAACGCCACGATCTGCAGCCACAACGGCCCGCCGGCAGCGTTGACGCCGGCCGCGGCGAGCGAGCCGCCGGCCAGCATGATGAGCACCAGGTCGAGCGAGATGATCTCCACGAGAGCGAGGAGAAGCGCCGCTCCGACCCACCACAGCCAGTCCATCTCGACCCCCGTTCCCACGTGCGCGCTTTACGTGTACTTTACCGAACTTCCGCCCGCCGTGCACGCGTCCCCGCGCAGGTGCGCGACGCGTGCGTCACACCCGTGCGGCGCGCGCCATCCAGCGCCCACCCCCGTGCGCGACAAGGAGCGGCAGGCCGAACGCGTCGCTGAGGTTCTCGGCCGTGAGGACCTCCTCGACCGGGCCGGCCGTGTGCACGACACCGTCCTTGAGCAGCAGCAGGTGCGTGAACCCGGGCGGGATCTCCTCGACGTGGTGCGTGACGAGCACGAGCACGGGAGACGCCGGGTCGCCCGCGAGCTCGGACAGCGCGCCGACCAGCTCCTCGCGCCCGCCGAGGTCGAGCCCGGCGGCCGGCTCGTCGAGGAGCAGGAGCTCGGGGTCGGTCATGAGCGACCGCGCGATCTGGGTGCGCTTGCGCTCGCCCTCCGAGAGGGTGCCGAACAGGCGGTCCGCCAGGTGGTCGACGCCGAACGCCGCGAGCAGGTCGCTCGCGCGCTCCGCGTCGAACTCCTCGTACTCCTCGCGCCAGCGGCCGGTGACGCCGTACGCGGCCGTCAGGACGACGTCACGCACCGTCTCGTCGCCCGGGATCCGCTCGGCCAGCGCCGCGGAGGCGAGGCCGATGCGCGGGCGCAGCTCGAAGACGTCGACGCGGCCGAGCCGCTCGCCGAGGATGTCCGCCGTGCCCGCGGTGGGGTGCATGCGCGCGGACGCGATCTGCAGCAGGGTCGTCTTGCCGGCGCCGTTGCGGCCCAGCACGACCCACCGCTCGCCCTCGTTCACCTGCCAGTCCACCGCGTCGAGGATGGTCTTGGTGTCACGGCGGACCGTGACGCCCTTCAGGTCGAGAACCGCGCTCATGGTCACCGACCCTATAGGTTGGCCGACGTGGTCTCACACTCGTCCGAGGGCCCGCACGACACGACCGGCCCGGGTTCCGGTCCCGGCTCCGCGTCCAGCGCGGGCGCCCTCCCTCGCAGCGCGCTCCTCGCGCTCTGGCTGCGCGCGGCGCGCCTGGGCGACGACGACGGGCTGGCCCGCCTGCTCCGCGCCGTGCAGCGCGACGACGAGCCGCACGTCGTGTCCGGGGCGCTGGGCGACCTCCGCCTGGAGGACCTGGCCGGGGCGTGGGCCGGCGACGCGCGCGAGGTCGTCGCGCTGGCTCCGGTCCCCGGCGACGTCGGCGGCGTGCCGCCGGAGGCCGCCGCGCGCGCGACCGACGCCGGAGAGTGCGTCGTGGTCACCACGTCGTCCGGCTCGTGGGCGCTCGTCCCGGAGGTCACCGAGTTCGGCAGCGACCTCGAGCCGGGCCACCTCGTGACGTGGCACGTGACGTCGGTGGGACCGTGGAGCACGCACGCCCTCGGCGCGCTCGGCTCGCTCGCGGAGGCCGAGCGCGACCTGCGCACCGCGCTGCTCCTCGCGACCCGCGCCCTCGACGAGCTCGACGTCGCGCGCTGGCGCGACGACGCCGCCGGCGCCCTCGCGGACCTGCGCGCGGGCGGCGTCCCCGCCTGGCAGCTCCCCGCGTCCGTCCCGCCGCGCGCCGTCCAGGTGCTCACCCAGGCCGCCCGACTTCGCGCCATCGTCGACCTGGCCACCGCCGACGACGGCGGGTCCGTCAACCTCTGGCAGGCCGACCAGCGCTCCACCGCCCTGCGCGAAGTCGACCGCGCCTCCCGCCACGCTCTCGGCGCCGCCACCCTCTGGATCGCCGCCTCCTGACGCTCCGCGAGATCGACCCCCCGTGCGTCGTGAGATCGACCCCCAGAGGGTCGATCTCGAACGTTGGGGTCGATCTCACGAGGGTGCGGCGCCCGGGCACGCAGGCCCAGGGTGCGTTGATCGATGTGGTGCTGCGGGGCTGAAAGTCGTTGCGGTCCATCCCGATAGAGTTGAGGGCGTGCGCGAGGAGCATCTGTTCGGTATCCACCTCTACCCGGCGACGGTGAGAACGGACGTCGTTTCCGGGGCTCGCGAGATCGGCAGTGTCCACGACGGGGAGTTTCTGGTCATGGAGGACAGCGACGGGACGACATCGGTGTGCGATGTCGCGACAGGCGAGTGTTCCCCGCTCAACCGCGACCGAAGGGCCACCGAGGGCTTCCTGGAGGCCTTCGCGGAGTATCTCGGCTCCGGGCCGCCTGCCCCGACACCGGTGACGATGACGGCCGAACAGGCCGCGGAGCGTCTTCGCGCATTCCAGGAGGGGCAGGTTCCTCCTCGCGTCCTCCCAGCACGCAACGGCCTCTCTCACCGCACACGGCTGAGGAAGCTCCGAAAGCGGCTGCACGCGATCGATCGCACCGCGACCGGGCCGGACTCATGGTGGAGCGGCCCCATCGAAGAGGCGGAGAACGACCTGCTCTGAGGTGCGTCACGGTGAGATGGTGCGTCGCCAGGTCGAGGTGGCGGCGAGGACGATCGCGGCGCGGCGGTTGCGGGCGGGCCCGTCGGTTCGCATCGCATGCCGGGCCACCGCTTGAGCTCGTTGACGTAGCGCTCGACGACGTTCCGGTCGCGGTAGCGGACCTGCTGCTGGCGCCGACGTCGATCGGCCGTCCGGGCCTCTGCGGTGGGGCCGCGGGTGGGTGGCCGCGTCAGTCGGGCAGGTTGTCGGTGACGAGGCGGGAGCGGGCCTCGTAGACGCGCAGCGGGTCGGCGGTGCTGGTGGTGGTCGCGGTGCCGGTGACGTCGGTCCAGGTGGTGGT